>CAXTRT010000010.1:0-93813 GCA_964246835.1 uncultured Acidobacteriaceae bacterium
GCCCCACCCCCACCGTCCACAACAGTCAGCCCGTCGAAGACCCCGCCGATGCCATGCGCCGCGTGCAGTTCGCTAAGCTCGGCCAGAAGCGCCAGGACCAGGCCAAAGCCGACGCCGCCAAACTCCTCGCCCTCGCCACCGAGCTCAAAGAGCAGCTCGACACCGCCTCCGCCAACACCGCCCCCTCCAAAGTCGCCTCCACCACAGACGCCATCGTCAAGCTCGCAAAAAGCGTCAAGTCCAACAGCCAACCGCTCTAACCAGCCGCTTAGAAGCGATCGGCGTCCTTGGTCGTCGTCCCGTTAGTGAGACTCCGGTTAAGTCCTCTGCCTTTCTCTCTTCCCGTCACACTCCAGATGGTCTCCTGTGATAACACCGCCAAGACTGGTTAAATAACCGCTAGCTGGGGGGACATTAAAGACCTTCAACACTGCATAATTGGCGATACCGTACCGCATCCACCAGCGGGTCTGCCCCTTGGCGGTTCCTGCGTTGCTGGAACCAACACTCCACAAATTTATAAATATACAAACCCTAATGGATCAGTATCTACCGTAAGCGTAAATAACAATCGCTATGTAGACGGAAGTTGTCAGAAATTTGTCGACGGCAGTGCAGGATATGTCACAACTACAATGTAACTACCGTCTCTTCCTTGTAGATCAAGAGATCCAGTCTTATATCGGTAAAGGTCATACCGTATGGTAAATAGATTCTTCTTATTTTTATTGATGATCACTCCTTCTATCGTGAGAGATGAGAGCGACAAACATCTAAACCGTTTACTTGCCAGAGGTGGGTCGAACGAGGAAAACATAGATTCCTCTGGCACGCACCAGCGGGATTACTTTGTTTTTCAGGAGGATGGCTCTTTTCATATCGAGCGCCGCCATCAAGACGAGCCCAAACCGGTCAACATACTGACCATCTTTGAAGGTAAGCTGAACGGACAAGAAATAAGCGCACTAAGGCAAATCCTTAAAAATCCAGCTCTGGAAAAAACGACAGAATATGTTGAACCTCACTTTCCCTTGGCAATATCCTCCTTTCAAAGATTTGTGCTGACGACCACCATCAAAAGCACAGAACGGCATCTCGGCTACTTCAAAACCGCACAGGTGAAGGCAGTGAGCGCCAGTTCACAGCAGATACAGGATAGTTGGGCTGCTTCAAGCGTAGCATTGCACCCTTTTGTGAATTGGTTTATAAGGAGGTAGAAAGCAATCACACAATGCCGACAAAATCACCCAAGCTATCATGCGGCTCCCGCTTTGACCGCATACCTCTAATTTTGTACTACGGCTAAGATCTTGCTGTAAGTATCAGTCCTAGCCACGCGGGCAGGCCGATTGCACCTTACCTTCCCGCATCCGCCATAGCCAGCAAATCCGTCGCCCGATTCCGCACCCGCTCCATCAACTCCCCATCCCCCGCCAGCGTCCGCAGCACCTCGGCAATGTTCCCCAGCTCGATCGCACGCCCCGCCTTCACTGCGTCCATAAAGCTGCCGATCTCTGCATCCAGACCCAGCCGATCGAAGCGACGCAGATGCGCCAGCTTCGGTCCCTCCTCCACCGTGATCTCGATCGCCCCAAACTCGTTCACCGCCTCCTGCACCCGTTTATCGTCCGAGTAATTGAACGTGCAGCTCACAGTCCTTCCATCGCGCCGCAGCGTCAACGTCTTCTTTCCCGTCTGCGCCAGCTTCTTCGTCCCCGTTTCGCACCCCCTCGACCCCGCAAGCACAGGCTCCACCGCGAACAGCTTGTCGCGTGTCATGGTCGACAGATGAATCTCCGTCACGGCCTCATTCGCGGCCTCCCGCGAGGTCGAGACCGTTCCCTTCCCATCGCCTCGCACCGCAATCCGGTAGTAGGGCGTCGCCTGCGCCGGCCAGTCCCGCTCGAACGTGACCTCATCCGCTGTCGCCAAAGCCGTCTGGGCAAAGCCGATTTCGCATCCGATAGTTAGCAGAAAGATCGCACCCAGACCAGGCCAACCTGCAGAACATTTAAATCGCCCCATGCGGCCTCTGTCGATCAAGTGTCTGCGCCGTATGCAGATGGCAGATCGCAATCGCCAGTGCGTCCGCGGCATCCGGGCTGTCCGGCTTTGTCTCCAGCTCTAGCAGCCTCGTCACCATAAACTGCACCTGCTCCTTCTGCGCCAGTCCATACCCAACCACCGCGCTCTTGATCGAAAGCGGAGCATACTCCACCACCTCTACACCGCGGTTCGCCGCCGCCAGCATCGCCACCCCGCGCACCTGCCCCAGCTTCAACGCCGACTTTGCATTCGCCGAAAAGAAAACCTCTTCAATCGCTACCACGTCCGGCGTGTGTAGAGCGATCAGGCCCGTCAGCTCCGCATAGATCTGCGCCAGCCGCTGCGCCGTCCGATCCTTCTTCGAGAGCCGTATCGTCCCGGCCAGCAGATGGTGCAGCCTGGGCTGCCGGGCGCCGCAGTCCATCTCGACCACGCCATACCCCGTGTACTCCGTCCCGCAGTCGATCCCAAACACCCGCATACCCGGAGTGTATCGGAACCGGGCGCACACTCCAGAGGCTTATCCAACTCCCAGAGTTAACCCCATCCATACCAGCAGCGCCAGAAGCCCCAGCCCGTCCAGCAGCATCGCGCACCCCGCGCTGATCGTGAAACACACCGCCGTCCGCAACCGGTAGGCAGCCCGCAGCGTAAACGCCAGAAGCAGCGGAGCCAGCAGCTGCAATCCGATAAACCCAAGCCCCCAAAGCACCGCGCTCGCGTGAAGCAGGGCAATGTTGCCGTGAGCACGGCCTGGCTCGCGCCGCGCCAGCACAACGAACGCCGCTTCGTTCGAGCGCATCGCCATCCCAAGCACCGGCACAGACAGCAGCCAGACAAACAGACTGGCAAGGATCCCCGCCCACCCGCGCCGGCTCACCCGCTCCTCCATCAGCACACTGCGCGGAGACTCAGCGCGAGACGCCTTCGAGTGGAGAGCTCGCCGAGGCATAGAGCTTGCGCGGCATGCGGCCCGCCAGAAACGCCTGCCGCCCCGCCAGCACCCCATGCTGCATCGCCTCCGCCATCAGAATCGGATCGGCTGCCCCGGCAATTGCCGTATTCAGCAGCACCGCATCGAAGCCCATCTCCATGGCCAGCGCCGCGTCCGAAGCCGTCCCCAGCCCGGCATCCACAATCAGCGGAACCTCCGTAATCAGCTCCCGCATCATGCGGAGCGTATGGCTGTTTGCCACGCCAACGCCGGTCCCAATCGGCGCGCCCAACGGCATCACCGCCGCCGCGCCCACCTCAATCAACCGCTTCGCAAACACAATGTCGTCAGAGGTATACGGCAAAACCGTAAAGCCTTCTTTCACCAAAACCTTCGTAGCCTCAAGCGTCGCCTGCACATCCGGATACAGCGTCGCCTGATCGCCGATCACCTCGATCTTCACCCAGTCCGAAAGTCCCACCTCCCGGCCTAGCCGCGCCGCGCGAATCGCCTCCTCGGCCGTGTAGCAACCGGCCGTATTCGGCAGCAGGAAGTAGCGCCGCGGATCGATGAAGTCGAGCAAAGATTCGGAAGTCCGATCAAGGTTCACCCGGCGAACCGCAACCGTCACCATCTCCGCGCCAGAGGCCTCAAGCGCAGCCTGCGTCTCAGCCCCGTCCTTATACTTGCCCGTTCCCACAATCAGCCGCGATTGGAAGGCGCGGCCTGCAATCACCAAAGGATTCATGGATATCTCTCTCCGGGGCTCACACGCCGGAACGCAAACGGCCCGCACTCAGAAGTGAGCTGCGAGCCGTCTGGCGGTGATCTGTTGAGATTGACCTGAGGGCACCCGCTTTTGGATGGGCCTCGGTGGAAGACTACTGCTGATGAAAAACCACCAGGTCTAGAGCAAAATGCCCTAAGCCTCAGTCACCTCACGAACGTTGATGCAACTATTACAGTCAGATTTCATAGGCTGGATCATCCTCCTTTCCCGTGTAAGAACAACATAATGCCTCTGCCGGGTTGAGTGCAAGTGAGCTCCGTGCCGCAGTTTCGATCCGATAAAAATCAGCGATCTCTCAGCCCTGAGACCGGGCGCGGCCTCGCCCGAATTTAACGCCATCTACATGACTTCAACCGGTAGACTTCCCTGATGCGCCGTTGCATCCTCTTGCTGTTCTGCATGTTGCCGCACACCCGTGTCGTCGCGCAGCAACGGGCAGGTCTCGCATCAGCAGAACACGCCCTCACTCCTACCCCGGCCGCCCCCGCGGATCTCCCCGAAGCACCCATTGCCATAACTGAATCGGACCACATCCCTGCCGTCCCAACCCTCGTGGCTGCACTTAGCCCGATCCCCTCCGCGGAGCTGTGGCCCACCGCGCTGACTCGACACACCTACCTCCTTAGCCCCGCCCCGGCCAGCCTGGCGGCTGCTATGGCCGCTGGTCAGGATGCCGCCCCGGCCCCGATACCCGACGAGCAGCCCTCCTTCATGAAGTTCCTGGCCAGGCGTGGAGAGCACAATCTTGAAAACGAACGCTGGAACGCTTACGGCCAGTTCACCTATATCTACGCGACAAAGAAGGCCTTTTCAGCCCCGTACACCAACCTGAACGGCAGCATTAACTCGCTCCTCCCCACCCCGGAGCAGAGCTTCACCGGCACCGCGACCGCTTATCTGGGCGCGCGGCTCTGGCGCGGCGGTGAGGTCTACTTCGTCCCCGAGCTCATCTCGGAGCGCCCGCTCTCCCAGCTCAAAGGCCTCGGCGGCGCCATCCAGGACTTCGAGCTGCAGAAAGGCGGCGCCGAGACCCCCACCCTCTATCGCTCGCGCAACTACCTCAAGCAGACCTTCAGCTTCGGCGGCGACCCCGTTGTCAAAGAGTCCGGACCCACCCAGCTCGGGACCACCTACAACAGCCGGCGGCTCGTCGTCGTCGCCGGCAACTTCAGCATCCTCGACTTCTTCGACAAAAACGCCTTCGACATCGACCCACGCCAGGGCATCTTCAATCTAGCCTTCCTCACCTATACCGCGTACGACTTCGCCTCGGACGCGCGCGGCTACTCCTGGGGCTTTGTCTCGGAGCTCTACTGGGATAAATGGGCCGTACGCTACGGCCGCATCACGCCGCCCAGAGATCCCAACCAGCTCAAGGTCGATTGGCGGCTGCTCAAGTTCTACGGCGACCAGGTTGAGCTCGAGCACCATCACCAGCTCCGCGGCAAAGACGGCACCCTCCGTCTTCTCGCCTATCGCAATAACGAGAACATCGGCCGCTTCAGCGACGCCGTCAACGTCTTCCGTGCCGATCCGGCAAAGAACGCCACCACCTGCCCAGGCTTCAACTACGGCTCGAACAACGCCACCGCGCCCGATCTCTGCTGGGTGCGCCGGCCGAACACCAAGACCGGCATCGGCGTCTTCGGCGAGCAGTTCTTCGCCAGCGGCATCGGTGTCTTCTCCCGTGCCATGATCTCCGACGGCAAAACCGAAGTGGACGCCTACACCTCAACCGACCGTTCCGTCGCCGTCGGCGTCCTCGGCAACGGCTCCATCTGGCGCCGCTCGCGCGATGTCGCCGGCGCCGGCCTCAACCTCGGCTGGATCTCCAACTCCCATATCGCTTACCTGGGCCTGGGCGGTATCGACGGCTTCATCGGCGACGGCCGGATCACGCCGGGCTCTGAACGGGCTCTCGACCTCTTCTACAGCCTCAACTATCGGAAGTCCTTCTGGCTCTCCGGCGACTACCAGCACGTCTCCAACCCCGCCTTCAACCGCGACCGCGGCCCTGTCGATATCTTCGCCGCCCGCATTCACGGCGAGTTCTGATCCGCAAAAATCAGACCCACCGGCAAACTATACTCAAGAGCGATGCTGCTCTTCGACCTAGCCGCCTTCGTTCTCGGCCTTCTCTTCGGCAGCTTCCTCAACGTCTGCATTGCCCGCCTCCCGCGCGGAGAAAGCATCGTCGCCCCGCGCTCCCGCTGCCCTGCCTGCGGCCACCCCATCCGCTGGTTCGACAACCTTCCCCTGCTCAGCTGGCTCCTCCTGCGTGGCCGTTGCCGAGATTGCCGGTCCCGCATCTCGCTGCAGTACCCGCTCGTCGAACTCGGCCTCGCGCTGTGGTTTCTTCTTGCCGCCCACCGGCTCGCGCCCCTTCTGCTCCGGCCAGCATCCGTTCCCTTGCCGCTCGACACCCTCCTCGCCGCCATCGTCCAGACGATCGCCCTCGCCGTCCTCGGCTTCCTGCTGCTCGGCCTGCTCGTCATGGACTGGCAGACCCAAACGCTGCCCAACGCCTTCACCTTCGGCGGCATCGCGGCCGCCTTCTTCCTCGTCTGCTGCCAGGCCATCCTGCTCGGGCCGACCGACGACCAGATCCGCCTCAGCAACCATCACATCCATCTCTCGAGTCCCGGCAACGTCGTCGAACACGGCAACCTCTTCATGACCGGCCCCGAAGCTCTCATCGGCGGCCGCCTGCTCGCCACCGCCGCCGCCGCCCTTCTCCTGCTCGGCGTTCGAGCGCTCTACAAGCTCGTCCGCGGCCGGCCCGGTATGGGTCTCGGCGACGTCAAGCTGCTGGCCATGATCGCCGCCTTCCTCGGCTTCTCGCCCTCGATCCTCGCCCTGTTCCTGGGCGTCATCGCCGGCGGAATCTATGCCGTCGCCCTTCTCGCCGCCCGCCGCGCTGATGGCCGCAGCCGCGTGCCGCTGGGCAGCTTCCTCGCCGCCGGCGGCCTGCTCGCCGCCCTCTACGGCGAGGAGATCCTGGGCTGGTACAAAGGCCTGCTGTAGGTCATCTTCAATACCTCACACGCCGTCATCTCGACCGGAGACGAGCAGCCTCATCGCTCGTCGTAGCGGAGAGATCCCCGTATTCATCGTGGCACGTACACCGATTGGCTTCACCGGATCGCCTCGAATCTCGACCGGGCGCAAGCAGCCGCCGGACGCTCCTTGACACCCGCCAGAGCCAAACCTAAGCTCAGTGCTAGGCATGCAAAGCTACCCCTATATCTGGAACTATCTCCCGCTGGTGCTGCAGATCCTGGTAGCTCTCGGGATGGCCGTCGGCATGGTTGGCGGCTCGTTCTTCATCGGCAAGCATAAGAACTCCCGCACCAAAGCCGGCGTCTACGAGTGCGGCATGGACGCCATCGGCGATGCGCGCGGCCGCTTCTCGGTCCGTTTCTACATGGTGGCGATGCTCTTCATCCTCTTCGACGTCGAAGCCGTCTTCATGCTTCCCTGGGCGGTCATCTTCCGCCGCCTCCCGGCCATCACCGGCTCCCGCATGTTCGGCTTCTGGGAGATGTTCGTCTATCTCGGCTTCGTCGCCGTCGGCCTCTTCTACGTCTGGAAGAAAGGCGTTCTCGACTGGGCCAACGACAAGGGAGATCTTTAGCCATGTACGAACCCTCGTCCGCCATCCGCGGCGTTCAGGCTGTCGCGGAAGCCCACCCCGATCACCGCGCCATGCAGGCGCTCACCGCCCTCGCTGCTGACGCCAAGTTCGACCGCAACGAACTCACCGTCACCGTCGCGCGCGAGAACCTTCGCCAGGCCGGAGAGGCCGTCAAGCAGGCCGGTTACAACTTCCTCGAAGACGTCACCGCCGTCGACTGGTATCCGTCCGAGCCGCGCTTCCAGATCACCTACCACGTCCTGTCGCACACGCTCAAGCAGCGCGTCCGCCTCGCCGTGCGGCTAGACGGCGAAGACGCCTCGGTCGACTCCATCACGCCCGTCTGGCCCTCCGCCAACTTTTACGAGCGCGAGGTCTTCGACCTCTTCGGCGTTCACTTCGGCGGCCATCCCGGCCTCACCCGCATCATGATGCCCACCGACTGGGAAGGGCATCCGCTCCGCAAGGACTACCCCGTGGAGGGCTACCGCTAAGCATTTCTCCTGAAGGTGTCCCCCGGGCCACATTCGTCTGTGCCATTTTTTCTCAAGGAAAATGGCCTTCACTGCAATCGAAAAGCGCACAGCATCAGGAGAAATGCTCTCATGGCACCTATCGCTGCTGAAGACATGATCACCCCCGGCGTCGAAGACGTCATCGCCAGTGCCGGCCGCGGCCACGAAGGCCAGGACGCCGTCTCCGACCAGACCATGATCATCAATATGGGTCCGCAGCACCCCTCGACCCATGGCGTCCTGCGCGTCGTCCTCGAGGTCGACGGCGAGGTCGTCGTCTCGCTCGCGCCCGACATCGGCTACCTGCACACCGGTATCGAGAAGACCTGCGAGGCCAAGTTCTACCAGCAGGTCGTGCCCCTCACCGACCGCATCGACTATCTCTCGCCGATGTCGAACAACCTCTGCTACTGCCTGGCGGTCGAGAAGCTGCTCGGCCTCGAGATCCCCGAGCGCGCCCAATACCTCCGCGTTCTGTTGAACGAGCTTACCCGCATCTCCTCGCACCTGGTCTGGCTCGGCACCCACGCCATGGACATCGGCGCGCTCACCATCTTCCTCTACTGCTGGCGCGAGCGTGAAGGTGTCTCCCGCATCTACGAGAACGTCTCCGGCCAGCGCATGATGAGCTCCTACTTCCGCATCGGCGGCCTTTCGGTCGAGCCGCCGCTTGACTTCTACAAGCAGGTGCAGGACTTCCTCGACATCATGCCCGCCCGCATCGACCAGTACGAGAACCTGCTCACCGGCAACCCCATCTGGATGGGCCGCCTCAAGGGCGTAGGCCATCTCTCCGCCGCCGATGCCATCGCTCTCGGCGTCACCGGCCCCCCGCTCCGCGCCTCCGGCGTCGACTGGGACCTCCGCCGCGACATGCCCTACTCCGGCTACGAGAAGTTCAACTTCAAGGTGCCCGTATCGGACGTCGGCGACGTCTGGGCCCGCTACGTCGTCCGCATGCAGGAGTTGCGCGAGTCCGTCAAGATCGCCCAACAGGCGCTCGACGGCATGCCCGCCGGCCGCATCGTCGCCGACGCTCCCAAGATCGTTCTCCCCGACCGCGAACAGATGAAGACCCAGATGGAGTCCATGATCCATCACTTCAAGATCGTCACCGAGGGCTTCGCCGTCCCCGCCGGAGAGGTCTTCCAGGCCATCGAATCCCCGCGCGGTGAGATGGGCTACTACGTCGTCTCAGACGGCACCGCCAAGCCCTACCGCGTCCACATGCGCAATCCCAGCTTCGCCACCCTCCAGGCCCTAGAAACCATGTGCAAAGGCCGCCAGCTCGCCGACGTCGTCGCCGTCATCGGCTCGATCGACATCGTCCTCGGAGAGATCGACCGCTAGATGAGGAGAAACTATTCGCGATGCTAGGTAAGAAAAAGCTTTCTGGTCCAGCCATCTTCGGTATCGGGTTGGGAATAGTGGTTCTATGCATTTTTCTTATCGGTACATTTTCGAAGCGAGACGATGACGGAGAGAAAAAAGCGATCTCCGTTGTGAAAAGTCGTTATAAGCCTAGTTCTCGCCTCTTAGAAATGCATGCGGACGTAGAGAACACGATCTGGATAGCGGTCCAATACCCATTATGCAAAGCTGAGGGTTCCAATTGCTGGCTGGTTAGTTCTCAGACCAAAGTGCTTCCGACGGTAGTCCCACAAGAGGTAAATGCTGAGTGGATAGTCGATCTCAAAACGACAGAGAGCATCCCCAAAAACCTAGCAGCAGAGGTTATGTACGCACGAATAGAAGTTCCTGCACCCGATCGCGCTGTGAACAATGCATCGTCGGAACGCTTACAAGTAAATCCTCCGGTATCCACCGAAGTGCCTCCAAAAGGTACTTCGGAAGTTTCTCCGTCTGATTCAAAGGGAGAAGGGGAAGTATCCCGTAGTTCGGAGATCAAAGACAAAGCTGGAGAACCCACTGCGGCTTCCTCCTCCATTGTGCCTCCTGAAAGGTTGCGATGGGAGACGCAAGCAAATGGAGATGAAGTTATGCAAGGTCCATCTGGTCCTTGTGCAACACTGATTCTTCTCTCTGCTCACGATCCAAACAACAAGCTGCATTTGCAACTTGATGATGGTTCAACAAGAACTTTTGACTTTGAAGACACTCCACAAGCTATGAGGGTCGGGCGAGATTACTGTGAAGCTGAGTTCCGATCTCAGCCCGGGGTTAGTAGCCCACAGTGATCGAACCTCTCCATCGTGAACTCTGGACCTCCTGGGCCTCCCTCCTCCGCGCCTACACCGCCGCCCACGGCCTCTCCAGCCCGCACCACGCCGTCGTCGAAGTCGGTCCCGACGAGATCCTCCTCCGCGTCGATACCCGCTGGTTGCGCTTCACGCACAATGCCGCCACGGATTCCGATGGACACGCGAAAACCTTTTCACTTGAAGAGGATGGAACAGCTAAACTGGATGGAGTCACGGAAGAGATGGACATGGCCGCCGAACGGCTGGCGCGAGAGATGATGGCACCATAAGAAAGGGGGCAAGAAGAATGAACAATACGCAGTTCTATCTCAGCATCGGCATCCCGACCCTTACTGTCTTGCTCGCCTGGCTATCCAACCGCTCGGACATTAACAGGCTGAATGACAAAGTGGACCGGCTCGCAGAATCCCTCAGAGCCGAGATGACCTCGCTCCGTATAGATATCAACCGCGAGATGCTTGCTCTGCGAAACGATATGAGCCGAGATATGATCGCCTTCCGGAAAGAAATCCACGAAGATCTTATGATTCTCCATTAACGAGTTGTCAAAGTAGAAACCCGGCAAAACCTTTAGTCTCGCACACTTCGGAGCACCAGGATTTCATGAGCATAGTCGCTAACACGATCTTCTCCCCGGAGCTCGCCGCTCGCTTCGACCATCTCGTCACGATCTACCCAATCAAGCGCTCCGCCCTCGTACCCATGCTGCTCTACGCGCAGGACGAGATCGGCTACGTCTCGGATGCCGTCGTACACGAGCTCGCCGCCCGCCTCGACCTCTTCGAGCTCGATGTGCGCAACGTCCTCAGCTACTACTCCATGCTGCGCACCGAGCCCGCCGGCAGGTACAACGTGCAGGTCTGCACCAACATCTCCTGCATGCTGCGCGGCGGCTATGAGATCCTCGACCATTGCAAAGCCACCCTCGGCATCGGGCATAAACAAACCAGCAAAGATGGCCTCTTCTCGCTCGAAGAAGTCGAGTGCATCGGTGCCTGCTGCTGGGCCCCCGCCATGCAGGTCAACTACGACTTTCACGACGACCTCACCCCCGTCAAAGTCGACCAGATTCTGGACACCTATCGCACCGGACAGGGAAAGGACGTGAAGTAGATGCCAACACTTGTCTCACACCCCGAAGAGGTCAAGGTCATCAGTCGCCGCTTCGGCCAGGGCGCCGCCGAGATCGAGAAGTATGTCGAGCTCGACGGCTACAAGGCCGCGCAGATGGCCATCGACCAGGGTCCCGAATGGATCATCAACACCATGAAGGCCTCCGGCCTGCGCGGCCGTGGAGGCGCCGGCTTTCCCACCGGCATGAAGTGGTCGTTTGTCCCCAAGCAGTCCGAAAAGCCCAAGTACGTCCTCGTCAACGGCGATGAGTCCGAGCCCGGCACCTGCAAGGATCACGTTATCTTCCTGCACGATCCGCACGCCGTCATCGAAGGCACCATGATCGCCGGCCTCGCCATCGGCGCGAAGATGGGCTTCATCTACCTGCGCGGCGAGTACCGCTATCTGCTCAAAATCGTCGAAAAGGCCGTCGCCGACGCCTACGCCAAAGGCTATCTCGGCAAGAACATCTTCGGCCGCGAAGGCGTTGACTTCGACATCATCACCCAGACCGGCGCCGGCGCCTACGAGGTGGGCGAAGAGTCCGCCCTCATGGAGTCGCTCGAAGGCAAGCGCGGCATTCCGCGCATCAAGCCGCCCTTCCCCGCTGTCGTCGGCCTCTACGGCGGCCCCACTGTCATCAACAACGCCGAGACCATCGCCGCCGCCCCGCACATCCTGCTCATGGGCGGCGAGGCCTATGCCAAGCTCGGCTCGGAACGCAATGGCGGCACCCGCCTCTTCGGCATCTCCGGCCACGTCGAGCGCCCCGGCATCTACGAGCTCCCCATGGGCTACTCGCTCCGCAAGGCCATCTACGAGGTCGCCGGTGGCATCAAGGGCGGTAGAGCCCTCAAGGCCGTCGTCCCCGGCGGCTCCTCTTGCCCCGTCCTCACCGCCGACGAGATCGACGTCGGCCTCGATTTCGACCAGATGGGCAAGGCCGGCACCATGCTCGGGTCGGGCGGCATCGTGGTCCTCGACGAAACCGTCTCCATCGTCGAGTTCGCCCTCCGCACCATCAAGTTCTACCAGCACGAGAGTTGCGGCTGGTGCATCCCCTGCCGCGAAGGTACGGACTGGATCAAGAAGACCCTGCAGCGCGTCTACGACGGCGGCGGCTCACGCAAGGATGTCGACAACGTCCAGTACCTCGCCGAAAACATGATGGGCCGCACTTTCTGCCCGCTCGGCGACGCCGCCGCCATGCCAACCATCGCCTTCGTTAAAAAGTTCCGCAAAGAGTTCGAGGACTATATCGAAGGCAAACGCGCCGGCACACCACTCATTAAGATCCAGTCGGTGGGAGAATTGGAGATGGCGGGAGCGCACTGATAGCCAACCCGCACATCGAGGAAACAGTTTAGATGACGAACAAGCTGTTCTACGGAGACAATCTCGATGTCCTCAGGAAGCATATTGCCTCCGAGTCCGTTGATGTCTGCTACATCGACCCACCGTTTAATTCAAAACGGAATTACTACCAGATTTACAACAACATTGGCGATGAGGATAAAGCACAGGCGCAGAGCTTTATCGACACATGGACATGGGACGACAAGGCAATCATGGGCTTTGCCGAAGTCATTGCCAACGACATGGGGCGTTTCCACCCGAAAACGGTCGAGCTTATCAAAGGACTGAGACTTGTTCTTGGCGAAGGCTCTTTGCTTGCGTACATTATCAGCATCGCCCTACGCATCACTGAGATACACAGGGTTCTCAAGCCTAATGGCTCATTCTTTCTGCACTGCGATCCCACTGCAAGCCATTACCTGAAAATACTGGTAGATGGGATATTTTGCTCCACACCTGGCGGTGACTTCCGCAATGAGATCGTCTGGTACTACAAGACTGGAGGCATGAGCAAGAGATGGTTTGGCAAAAAGCACGATGTAGTCTTCTTTTATGTGAAGGGCAAAGACTACATCTTCCATCCCAAGAAGGAGAAATCCTATATTTCTCACAAATATGGTTTCAAAAACATTGAGATCTTTGAGGATGCAGGCGGGTATTACACGGAAGTTGGAATGCGGGACGTGTGGGACATTCCCGCCCTTCGCGGAAACCAGCCAGAGACGCAAGGCTTTCGAACGCAGAAACCTCTCGCACTACTGACTCGCATTTTGGAAGCGGCTACAAATCCCGATTCAGTTGTGCTGGATGCTTATTGCGGCTGTGGAACAACGGTTGTGGCCGCGCAACAACTGGGATTGAAATGGATCGGCATAGACATCACCTACCAGTCAATCTCACTGGTTCTCAAGCGTTTGGAGGAGGTATACGGCGCTCCCGCTTTGGCGAACATTACATTGACCGGACTCCCAAAAGATGTTCAGTCAGCAACGGCATTGGCCAACAAGAAGGACGACCGTCTCAGGAAGGAATTCGAGAAGTGGGCGATCCTCACATTCACCAACAACAGAGCTATCGTCAACGACAAAAAGGGTGCCGATGGCGGGATCGATGGACTCGCGTATTTCCTAATCGGCAAAGTTGAGAACGCCAAGATAATTTTCCAGGTCAAATCCGGTGGAGTAGGCCGTGGGGACGTCGCGAAACTTCGCGGCGATATGGAGAAAACCGAGGCTGCCATGTCTTTCCTTCTTACGCTGGAAGAGCCTACAAAACCAATGCTGGCCGAAGCGAAGCTTGGTGGAGTGTTCGTTCATCAGCAGATGGGCAGGACTTACGACAAGATCAATATCGTCACGATTCAGGAAATTATTGAAGATGAACGAAGGCTGGACGTTCCCATGAGTTTAGAGGTGCTTCGTACCGCACAAAAAGCAATAGTTGAACAACAAGGTGAGCTTCCGCTATGAATCGTACTTACTTGGTGGTATTAGAAAGGGCGGCAGATGATAATTGGGGTGCCTTCGCGCTGGATATTCCCAATGCTGTCGGAGCTGGTAGCAGTTCCAATGAGGCCCGCAGAAGCCTAATCCAGGGAATGACTATTCAGCTTGAGGACATCGCGGAGCGCGGATTACCCGCTCCTTTGGATGTTTCTACAAGCGTAGATTTTGCGGAGTTTGATCCCGCTCGCACCCAGACCCACTACATCGTAGAGTGGCTCACAGTTGAACTTCCGGAAGTAAAAACGCACACCCCAGGATAGTGAGAAGCTATTAGCCTAAGGACCCCATGCCCAACGTAACCTTCACCGTAGATGGTAAGCAGCTCACCGCCCCCGCCGGCACCCTCCTCATCGACGCCTGCAAAGCCTCCGGCATCGAGATCCCGGCCTTCTGCTACTACCCCGGCCTCTCGCTCCAGGCCGCCTGCCGCATGTGCGTCGTCCGCATCGAGAAGATGCCCAAGCTTCAGACCGCCTGCACCACCCCCGTCGCCGAGGGCATGGTCATCCAGACCGAGACGCCCGAGATCGCGCAGGCCCGCAAGTCCACCCTGCAACTCCTGCTCGGCAACCATCCGCTCGACTGCCCCGTCTGCGACGCTGGCGGCCAGTGCGAGCTGCAGGACATGACCTTCAAGTACGGCGCGGCCGACAGCTTCTATGCCGAACCCAAGAACCATCGCGAAGAGCAGAAGTGGTCGCCGGTCGTCTACTTCGATCGCCCGCGCTGCATCCTCTGCTATCGCTGCGTCCGCATGTGCGGCGAAGGCATGGACATCTTCGCGCTCGGCATCCAGAACCGCGGCTCATCCTCCATCATCGCGCCCAACGTTCCTGCCTCCGAGTCCCCCGACGACCTCGCCCACCTCGACTGCGAGCAGTGCGGCATGTGCATCGATGCCTGCCCCGTCGGCGCCCTCACCTCCGGCACCTACCGCTATAAGACCCGGCCCTGGGAGATGAACCACGTCGCCACCATCTGCACCCACTGCGGCGACGGATGCAAGACCACCCTCGGCGTCCGCGCCACCACCGGCGGCACCGAGATCATGCGCGGCGATAATCGTGACAAAAGCGGTATCAACGGTGACTTCCTCTGCAACAAGGGCCGCTACGCCTTCGACTTCGCCAACCACGAAGACCGCCTCACCAAACCGCTCGTCCGCCAGCCCGACGGCGTGCTCAAGCCCGTCACCTGGGAGGCCGCACTCGACCACGTCGGCAAAAAGCTTCGCGAGCTCCGCGACACCCGCGGCGGCAAATCAATCGGCGTCGTCGGCGGCAACCGCCTCACCAACGAAGAGGCCTACCTGCTGCAGAAGTTCGCCCGTACCGTCCTCGGCACCAACAACATCGATCACCACCGCACCGCCGACTACGTCACCTTCGCCCGTGCGCTCGCCGGCAAGGGCGCCCGCGCCGCCTCGCAACGTGATAATCAGACCGCCCCCGCGATCCTTCTCGTCGGCGGCGATCCCTCCAACCAGAACCCCCTCACCGCCTGGAACCTCCGCACCGACGTCCGCATCAACCGCGCCCGGCTCTACGTCGCCAACTCCGACGAGATCAAGCTGCGCCGCCAGGCCAAGGCCTTCGTCCAGCTCGCGCCCTTCGGCTATGACGCCTTCGCCAGCTACCTCGCCGGCGACGAAGCGTCCGCTTCAAGCGCCCTTGAGGGCGGAGACCACACCAAGCTCGCCAGCTTTCGCGACGCTCTCCGCGGCGAAGAGTCTCTCCTCATCCTCATCGGCTCCGAGCTCCGCGGTCGCGCCCTCGCAACCCTGATCGAGTTCAGCCTCACCCTGCCCAACACCAAGTTCGCCCTGCTCTCGGACTACGTCAACAGTCGCGGCGCCGCCGACATGGGCCTGCTTCCGGACATGCTTCCCGGCTATACCCCCGTCACCTCGCCCGCCGCCTTCGCCGAATACCCCACCCCCAAGAATGGGGCAGATCTCACCGCCCCCGGCTTTGATCTGCTTGAGATCTTCGACGCCGCCGCCCGCGGCGAGCTCTCCGCCCTCTTCGTCGTCGGCGCCAACCCGGTCGCCCGCTACGGCGTCGATCCCGCCGCGCTCAAGAACACCTTCGTCGTCGTGCAGGAGATGTTCCTCACCGAAACCGCCGCGCTCGCCGACGTCATCCTTCCCGCCGCCAACCTCTACGAGAAGTCCGGCTCCGTCACCAACAGCTACGGCGATCTGCAGCAGGTCAACAAGGCTGGAGACCGCGCCGGCGTCCGCTCGGACTTCGAGATGATCGTTCGCATCGCGGACAAGATGGGCGCGCACATCCCCTCGCTCATCCCCTTCGGCAAAGGCCTTCGCGCCGACATGGGCCAGACCCGCGGCGCGCAGTCCGGCGAGGCCGACCGCCACGCTGTCTGGCTCACCGCCAACAACCTCGAGCCGCGCGTCAGCCCCTTCGACCCTTCCGCCATCCTCGACGAGATCCAGCGCCTCGTCCCCGGCTATGATCTTCTCCGCCTGCAGCTCCTCTCCGGCAACGACCAGCACCTCTCGCCGCCGGCCGAGCTCGTCCAGATCCAGGCCGCCGCACCCCGTCGCGACCTCGTCCTCCCGGCCAACGACTCCCTCTTCACCTCCGGCACCCTAGGCCGCTACTCCACCATGCTGACTGACCTGCAGGCCTACGAAGGTCGCCGAACCGAGCAACTCAACCAAACCGCCGCCGACTGATCTCTAAACCCAAGGACATGCGGCACTCTTGAAGCATTCCAAGTGTGCCGCACCCTGTAGAAGGATTGTCATCCTGAGCGCAGCGAAGGATCCCCGTACGTCGCTCCGGGCGGCAACACATGTCGGAGCTCCAGCCATGAGCCTCTCTGATCTCCTCAACCCGCTCGAGTCCGTCCCCCTCGGCATCCTCGCTGCCGAGATCGCAGCAACAATTACTCTCAGCCGGCGAAGAATAAACCGAAGACTTCTTTTCGTCATAGGGTCATATCTGCTGTGTGTCGCAGCGGCGCTCGCCTTCGGCCTCATCGTTCATGACGAGTTCGGCTACGGCTTCATCCCGCTTCTCGTCCTCACAGTGCCCTGGCAGCTGCTGCATATACGGCTCCCGCAATCCGCCTTCGCCACCGACATAGCGCAAATGGCCTTCGGTTTGGCTTTCAACTGCGCCCTCTTCTACCTCATCGGCCGACTCAGTTATCCTAAGCACGCCACTACACTTTCAGGCCGACACGCGACGTAGAGGAGTCACCACACCCCGTGCCCCATCTCAGCCCCTTTATCACCTTCCTCCTCCTCAGCATCTTGAAGATCCTCGTCGTCTTCGTCCTCACCCTCACCGCCGTCGCCTACACCGTTCTGCTCGAACGCAAAGTCCTCGGCCGCATGCAGAACCGCTGGGGGCCCAGCCGAGTCGGCCCCTTCGGCCTCCTGCAGCCGCTCGCTGATGGCATAAAGCTCTTCCTCAAGGAAGATCTCCTGCCCATCGCCGCCGAGCGCCCGCTCTTCATCGCCGCGCCCATGATCGCGCTCGTCTGCGCTCTTGTCTCCATCTCTGTCGTCCCCTTCGGCGCCCCCTACCGCATCGCCGGCGTCGACATGTTCGACATCTCCGACATCAACATCGGCCTGCTCGTCATCCTTGGCATTACGTCCATCGGCGTCTACGGCATCGCGCTCTCCGGCTGGAGCTCCAATAACAAATTCGCCCTGCTCGGCAGCCTGCGCGCCACCTCGCAGATGATCTCCTACGAGCTCGCCCTCGGCCTCTCACTCGTCGGCGTCGTCCTCCGCGCCGGCTCACTCCGCCTGCGCGATATCGTCGGCTCGCAGTCCGCGCACGGCATGCTCTCCTGGAACGTCTTCGGCGGCTTCCAGACCGTCGCCTTCATCATCTATCTGCTCGCCGCCTACGCCGAGACCAACCGAGCCCCCTTCGACCTCCCCGAAGCCGAGTCCGAGCTCGTCGCCGGCTACCACACCGAGTACTCCTCGATGAAGTTCGCCATGTTCTTCATGGCCGAGTACGCCAACATGATCACCGTCTCCTGCGTCGCCACGCTGCTCTTCTTCGGCGGCGCGTCCAGCGCCTTCGGCCACACCTTCGACGGCTTTCTGAACAACGCCTTCTTCAACGCTGTCCTGCCGATCGTCTGGTTCGTCGCGAAGATTTTGTTCTTTCTTCTGCTCTTCATCTGGGTCCGAGCCACCGTCCCGCGCTTCCGCTACGACCAGCTGATGGGCTTCGGCTGGAAGTTCCTCCTGCCCGTCGCCATGGTCAACATCCTCGTCACCGCGCTCGCCTATGCGCTCAGCGGAAAGACGACATAGACCAGCAATCGTCCATCTGACCTGTTTCCTAACCCATAAGGAAGCCGTCATCTCGACCGAAGACGAGCGGCCTTATCGCTAGTCGCAGCGGAGAGATCCCCGCATTTCGTCTTGCTGTTGTGGTTTTTGCTTCAAGACAGCACACCAGGAAAGTTTCCGGATAGTTTCTGAGTGACACTAAGGGCATGGCTCAGCCATGCTACAAGCGTTCGCTGCAATGCGGCTTCAGCCGCAGAGGTTAGCTTGGTCATACTCTCAGGGATGAATCAGAATCCAACCTAACGCGGCTCGTCCAACGTGGCAAAGGTCTCGGCCACATCCAGGTAGATCGGCGAGTCCGGCACCTGCAGCCGATTGCCAGCCACCGGCTTCATGCCGAATCGCGTGTACGTCGACGCGGACCGGTCACTCGGATCAAGGATCCAAAGGTTCTCCGCGCCCATTGCCACGAAGTCGTCCAGCCGCTTCATCACCCGTCCCGGCCGATCTTCTGGCGACAGGATCTCGATACATAGCAGAGGTGCCGTGACTCCCACACGCTCCACCGGCCTATCCTGCCGCACCACGCAAATATCCGGCAGCCGCACGCGCGTCTTTGATGTCCGCGTCCGATACTCTGTCACAACGTTGATCTTCCACTCATCGCGATGGTTAAAGAACCACGCACTCATCGCCGCCTGCAAAAAGCCGTGCTCCCATTCCCCCATGTTTTTCTCCTCCAGCACGCCATCGACAAACTCAAGGTCCGGCTCATAGCTCGAAGCGAGATACTCCTTCATCGTGATCAGCGGAGAAACAGAAGATGCGGTCGCCATAACGGTCTCCTTCCGAATAGTATGCACTCCACCCCGCCGTGCCACCATCCTGCTTTACAATCAGCAGGAACGCATCACTCCTTAAGCCAGCAGAAAAGACAGCCAGCAAGAAAGACGAAACGCACCATCATGCAACTCGCACTCTTCATCATCTTCGGCTTGCTCGCCGCGGCTGGCGCTATCAACCTGCTGCTGCAGCGGCATCCCATCAACAGCGCCCTCTCCCTGGTCGTCGTCATGATGTCGCTCGCCGTCCTCTACTGGTCGCTCGGCGCGGAGTTCCTCGCCGCGGCCCAGGTCATCGTCTACTCGGGCGCCATCATGGTGCTCTTCGTCTTCGTCATCATGCTTCTAAACGCCGGGGAAGAAGAGCGCACCACCGGCAGCAAGGCCGCTTACATCGCCGGCTTCCCGGGCGCCGCAGCCATCTTCTGCCTGCTCAGCTTCGTCTTTCTCTCCGAACGCGGCAACCTCGGCCTCGCTCATCTCGGCGGCCACCTCAACGCCGCCGTCAGCAACATCTCCGAGATCAGCACCGTCCTCTTTCGTGATCTGCTGCTCCCCTTTGAAGTCACCAGCGTCCTGATCCTCGTCGCCATCCTCGGCGCCGTGGTCCTCGCCCGGAAGGAGCAGTAAGCAATGGCCCCCGTCGTCCCTATTGCCTGGTACCTCATCCTCGCGGCCCTGCTGTTCTCGACCGGCGTCGGCGCCTTCCTCGTCAAGCGCAACATCATCTCCATCTTCATGTCGATCGAGCTCATGCTC
Organism: uncultured Acidobacteriaceae bacterium; assembly: GCA_964246835.1. Classification (GTDB taxonomy): domain Bacteria; phylum Acidobacteriota; class Terriglobia; order Terriglobales; family Acidobacteriaceae; genus Edaphobacter. Next base: position 20,002 of record CAXTRT010000010.1, read on the forward strand.
AACGCCGTCAACCTGACCTTCGTCGCCTTCGCCCACATGTGGAACCGCGTCCAGGGCCAGATCTTCGTCTTCTTCGTTATGGTCGTCGCCGCCGCGGAGGCCGCCGTCGGCCTCGCCATCATCATCGCCATCTTCCGCGCCCGCAAGACCCTCAACGTCGACCAAATCAACCTGATGAAGCTCTAAACAGAAGCTGCGAGACCCAAACTGATGCCTGCCTCAACTCTCTGGTGGATCCCGCTCCTCCCCTTCGCGGGCTTCCTCATCAACGGAACCCTAGGCCGCAGGCTGCCCCGCGCCGCAGTCACCGGCATCGCCCTGCTCTTCACCGCCATCCCCGCCGCCCTCGTTGCCTGGCTCTGGTCCACCATGCTGACCTCCGGCGCTCCTCTCGTTCTCAACGCCATCAGCCGCCCATGGATCGCCATCACCGGCTTCACCGTCAACTTCGCCTTTACGGTTGACCACCTCACCCTCATGATGCTCGGCGTTGTCACCGGCGTCGGCTTCCTTATCCATCTCTACTCCGCCGGCTACATGGCGCATGAGGACGGGTATTGGCGCTTCTTCGCCTACCTCAACCTCTTCATGTTCTTCATGCTCGTCCTTGTCCTCTCATCGAGCTTCCTCCTCCTCTTCGTCGGCTGGGAGGGCGTCGGCCTCGCCTCCTACCTACTCATCGGCTTCTACTTTAAGAAAGACTCCGCCGCCAACGCCGGTAAGAAAGCTTTCATCGTCAACCGCATCGGCGACTTCGGCTTCCTCCTCGCCATGTTTCTCCTGATCGCCCACTTCGGCTCACTCGACTTCGCCACCGTCTTCCCCGCCATCGCCCGAAGCACCCAGCATGGAGGCTTCCTCACCGCCATCGCGCTTCTTCTCGTCGTCGGCGCCGCCGGCAAGTCCGCCCAGATCCCCCTCTACGTCTGGCTGCCCGACGCCATGGAAGGCCCCACCCCCGTCTCCGCCCTCATCCACGCCGCCACCATGGTCACTGCCGGCATCTACATGGTCGCCCGCGCGCATGTGCTCTTCGACCGCAGCCCCTACGCCCTCGCCGTCGTCGCCCTCATCGGCGCCGCCACCGCCATCTTCGCCGCCTCGATCGGCCTCGTGCAGCACGACATCAAGCGCGTCCTCGCCTACTCTACCGTCTCGCAGCTCGGCTACATGTTCCTCGCCTGCGGCGTCGCCGCCTACTCCGCCGCCATCTTCCATCTGCTCACCCACGCCTTTTTCAAGGCCCTGCTCTTCCTCGCCGCCGGCTCCGTCATCCACGCCCTCTCGGGTGAGCAGGACATGCGCCTCATGAGCGGCCTGCGCAAGCGCATCCCCATCACCTTCTGGACCATGACCGCCGGCGTCGTCGCCATCGCTGGCATCCCGCCGCTCGCCGGCTTCTTCTCGAAGGACGAGATCCTCTACCAGACCTTCACCAGCCCCAACCCGATCGGCAAGCTCCTCTGGCTCGTCGGCCTCGTCACTGCCGGCATGACCTCCTTCTACATGTTCCGGCTCTGGTTCAAGACCTTCTTCGGCCCCGCTCGCTTCGACGAGCACACCCTTGGCCAGCCCCACGCCGACGCCCATCCCGGCGCCGACGAGCACGACGAAGCCCAGGTCGCGTCACACCACGGCGTCCACGAGTCCCCCTGGGTCATGCTCGGCCCCCTCGTCATCCTCGCCATCCTCTCCGTCGTCGGCGGCTGGGTCGGCATCCCCGCAGCCCTCGGCGGCCACAACGAGATCGAGCACTTCCTCGACCCCGTCTTCGCCTCTACCGCAGTTGCCGGAAGCGCCCTCAACGCCGACCAGGTCTCGCACTCCACCGAACTCGGCCTCGCCGCCATCTCTACCCTCGTCGCCCTCGCCGGCTTCGGCCTCGCCTGGCAGTTCTACTATCGCAAGCCCGGCACCGCCGCCGCTCTCACCCGCCGCTCCCCCGCTCTCTACCGCCTCGTCGAGAACAAGTTCTACGTCGACGAGTTCTATAGCTTCGCCATCGTCACCCCGCTACTTGCCTTCTCCCGCCTCATCCTCGGCCTCTTCTTCGACAAGGGCCTGGTCGGCGGCTTCGGTGCCGGTGCCGGTGCCGGCACCCGCGGCCTCAGCGATCTCACCCGCCGCATCCAGTCCGGAAACATCCGCTCCTACGCCGGCTGGCTCGCCCTCGGAGCCGCCGCCGTCATCGCCGTCATGCTCTTCGGCCGAACCCTCCTGCTCCACTAAATGAAGTGTCATCCTTCGCTGCAGGCGGAGGACCTGCTTTACCAGCGCCACCACAAAGTTCTCGAAACGGTATCGGACAATGAACCTCGACCACGCCATCCTGCCGCTCATCACCTTCACCCCGCTCGTCGGAGCCATCGTCCTCGCTATGCTCCCCGATCGCGGCCGGACCATGCAGTGGGGCGCGCTCGCCGTCACCCTCCTCACCTTCCTCCTCACCCTCCACCTGCCCGCATACTTTGACGTCTCCGCCGCGCACCCCGCCTTCCAGTTTGAGACCAACGTCGCCTGGATCCCCTCGCCCGCCATCCGCTTCCACCTCGGCGTCGACGGCCTCTCGATGAGCCTCGTGGTGCTCACCGGCCTGCTCGCCCCACTCGGCGTCCTCGCCAGCTGGAACACCATCGCCGACCGCCGCAAGACCTTCTACGTCCTCTTCCTGCTCCAGCAGGTCGCCATGCTCGGTGTCTTCACCGCCCTCGATCTCTTCCTCTACTACGCCTATTGGGAGCTCTCACTCGTTCCCATGACCATCCTGATCGCCACCTTCGGCCGCACCCACAACCGCCGCCGCGCCGCCATCAAGTACTTCCTCTACACCTTCATCCCGTCGGCCGTCCTGCTCGTCGGCATGTTGTGGCTCTACGCCCGCACCGGCACCTTTGACCTCCCCCGCCTCGCCCATCTCGCCGAGCAGCACGGCATCTCCACCAACAACTCGGCCCTCTGGCTCGCCTCCCTCGCCTTCCTCCTCGCCTTCGCCGTCAAGGTCCCCATCTTTCCCCTCCACGGCTGGCTCACAGACGCCATCGCCGAAGCCCCCACCGCCGCCGTCATGGTCCTCACCGGCAAGCTCGGCCTCTACTCCATCCTCCGCTTCTCCTTCGGTATCTTTCCGGAGCAGTCCCGCCACATCGCCCCGCTCATGATCGCCCTCGGCGCCATCGGCATTGTCTACGGCGCCCTGCTCGCCCTCGTGCAGAACGATCTCAAGCGCTTCGCCGCCTTCGCCACCCTCGGCGCGCTCTCCTTCATCACCCTCGGCGCCTTCTCCTTCACCATCTCCGGCCTCGACGGAGCCATCTTCCACATCGTCTCCGAAAGCCTCTCCGGCGCTGCCCTCTTCCTCCTCCTCGGCTTCCTCTATGAGCGCTTCGGCAGCTACGACATGCGCGACTTCGGCGGCCTCGCCGCGCGTCTCCCCTGGATGGTCACCTTCTTCGTCCTCATGGGCCTCTCCGTCGTCGGCCTGCCCATGCTCAATAACTTCGTTGGCGAGTTCCTCATCCTCTCCGGTGCCATGAAGTCCGTCTTCGCCCACCACGTCTTCTGGACCGTCGTCGGCACCACCGGCGTCATCCTCTCCGCCGCCTATATGCTCTCCATGATCCAGCGCGTCTTCTACGGCGAGCTCGGCTTCCGCTCGGTCGAGGTCGAAGCCCCCGATCTCGTCGTCCGCGAGCACCTCGCCCTCTGGCCGCTTGCCGCCACCTTCCTCCTCCTCGGCCTCGCCTCCCCCGGTCTCATGCGTACCATCGATCCCGTCGGCGTCCACCTCGCCCGCGCCCTGCCCCAGCCGCAGCCCGCCGATTCGAGCTTTCCTACTGCCTCCGTCGCATCTGCTCCCGCATCCGAAATAACTGCCGTCATCTCGACCAGACCCCGAGTGAGCGCAGCGAATCGAGGGAGGAGTGGAGAGATCCCCGCATTTGCTCCTGCAGATGGTGCCGTGAGGTCTCGGCGCGCGCCGGTCGTAAACTCGGCCCTGAACTCCGTCCCAAGTGGAACAGCTATGCCACGTATCCTGGTAGTACGCTAATCATGCCAGCCAATGTTCTCAGCCCCTTTATGTCCATCCTTCTCAGCACAGGGAAAAACTCTCCTGCTTCGACCATCTTCCCGGAGACGAGCCAGTAAAATGTCACCCAACATCCTCGCTCTCCTGCCGGAGATCGTCCTCACCCTCGTCGGCGTTCTCATCATGCTGGTCGAGCCCCTCCTCGCCCCCGGCGCCTCCCGCAAACCACTCGGCTGGCTCGCCATCGCCGGCACCGTCGCCGCCGCCACCGCCAGCTGGTATCAGCTCCAGTTCGGCGTCCTCCACGCCTTCTACAACACCATCCAGGCAGACGCCTTCTCCGTCTTCTTCCATCTGCTCATCGCCGCCGTCGTCCTCGTTACGCTGCTCGGCTCGCTCGACTACTTCGACGGTCACGGCACCTACTCCGGCGAGTACTACGCCCTCACCCTCTTCGGCGCCGTCGGCATGATGCTCATGACCAGCTCCGTCGAGCTCCTCATGGTCTTCATCGGCCTTGAGATCTCCTCCATCGCTACCTACATCATGGCCGGCTTCCGCAAAGGCCAGGCCACCGCGTCCGAGAGCTCGATCAAGTACTTCCTGCTCGGCAGCTTCGCCACCGCCTTCTTCCTCTACGGCATCGCGCTCGTCTTCGGCGCCACCGGCTCCACCAACATCCTCGCCGTCGCGCAGGGCATCGCCATTACCCGCACCCCCACGCTCGCCTTCCTCGCCGTCGCTATGATCCTCATCGGCCTCGGCTTCAAGGTCTCCGCCGCGCCCTTCCATGTCTGGACCCCCGACGTCTACCAGGGCGCACCCTCCCCCGTCGTCGGCCTCATGTCCACCGCGCCCAAGGCTGCCGCCTTCGCCGTCCTCCTCCGCATTCTCTTTGGCGGCTTCCCCGCCATGGAGCACCGCTGGGCCGCCCTCATCTGGGTCCTCGCCGTCCTCTCCATGTCGATCGGCAACCTCGGCGCTCTGCTCCAGCGAGACGTCAAGCGCATGCTCGCCTACTCCTCCATCGCCCATGCCGGTTATCTGCTCGTCGCCTTCACCGCCTTCCCGGCCGATGGCATCGCCGCCGCCTGCTTCTACACCGCCGCCTACGCCGCCATGAACGTCGGTGCCTTCGCCGTCATCACCCAGCTCACCGGCTACGACGAGACCGCGCGCACCATCGAAGACTTCACCGGCATGGCCTCGAAGCGCCTAATCCTCACTGCCCTGTTTGCCTTCTTCCTGCTCTCACTCATCGGCATCCCCTTCACCGGCGGCTTCTTCGGCAAGTTCTACGTCTTCGCCGCAGCCCTGCACGCCGGCCGGGTCTGGCTCGCCGTCATCGGCCTGCTCAACTCCGGCATAGCCTGCTTCTACTACCTGCGCCTGCTCGCCGCCATGTACGCCCGCCCCGCCCAGCTCGTCCAAAACTCACAGGACGTTCAATACTCCCAGGATCTCCAGGCCAACCACGCACCAGCCGCCGGCAGCACCCTTCCCCGTCCCGCTGTCCCCACTACCGTGTCCATCCCCGCCGTCCCCGTGCCCGCCGCTATCGGCCTCGCCCTCGCCGCGCTCGCCACTCTCCTGCTCGGCATCCTCCCCGCCAAAGCCCTCGGCCTCGCCCAATCCGCCAGCGCCCAGAACCAGGCGGACACCTGCACCTCGCAACCGGCCACCTGCACGATCACCGCCTCAGACCAACCCAACAGCCGCTAAAGCAAATGAGTTTGGGATGTACCTCCCAGACGAACCTGCGAATCTCGCCTTGCCGTTCTTTCTTCCATTCCGAGCGCAGCGAGGAACCTGCTGTCTGCCCGGACCACCCGGATGTTAGCGACGACATATACAAGACACCCTCTCCCATAATCTCGCGATCTCCGAAGAAACTCCTCTACACGTTGGCGCAACCTCCATTAACCCCCAGCTATAGTTGAACCAGTAAGTCCTCACCGACCACCGTTCCCACTACATCAGGAATCTCATCCCGCGCACACTTCTACGGAGCTGTGCCTCTGCACGATCGCAGCAAAAAACCGGAGCGGGTGAAGGACACTCTGATTCGCCGCCCTTTGTTAAGGGCATGGCTTTCAGCCATGCCATAAGCCTTGTATGCAATGCGGCTTCAGCTGCTGAGGTTAGCTTGGTCCTACTTCCAGGACGAACTCAGAGTGCTCTAACTCACCTGAATCGAAGACTTTCCGCCCAAAGTACCCGGGGGGGAGAGGGTACCCCATAACAGCAAGGCCCTTCGCGATGCGAAGGGCCTTGCTGTTATGTCCAAGCAACGAAAACTACTTCACCTTGAGGAAGATAATGACGAACGTAAACAGCGCCAACGACTCGATAAACGCCAGACCGAGAATCAGAAAGATAAAGATTCCAGGACGAGCGCCCGGGTTGCGAGCCAGCGCCTCGGCAGCCGAGGCCGTCGCACGGCCCTGTCCGAGACCGCATAGACCCGCGGCCAGCGCCATGCCCAGACCGGCAGCCAGCGGAACCCATTGGCTGCCCGCGTTGGCGGCCGCATCCTGCGCGAACGCCGGTGAGGCCAGCAGCAGAACGGCGAGAGACATAAACACATATTGCAGCATCTTCATGGAAAACTCCTTCGCTCCCTGAGATCCGCCGTCAGTGGGTGGTTGAGGTTCACCAGGCTGACCCCCTCACGCTCACAGCGGTACCGCATACCAGGAGGCGGGAGGACAACCCCTCGGCAAACTCAAATTCTAATGATCGTGCGCAACCGCCAGTGACAGATAGATCGCCGCCAGCAGAAAGAAGACATACGCCTGAATCACCGCAACTCCCAGATGCAGACCGAGAAACACCAGCGGAATGCCGATCGGCACCAGCGAGAAGAACGCAATCGTCAGCAGATCACCGGCAAACATATTGGCATACAGTCGAACCGTCAACGACAGCACACGCGCGCAATGCGAGATAATCTCGATCGGAAACAGCAGCGGCGAGATCCACCAAACCGGCCCCAGGAACTGCTTGATATACCCAAAGCCATTCGCCCGGATACCGTGAAAGTGATAGTAGATGAATGTGACAAGCGCAAACCCCAGTGGCACCACGACATCCGCCGTCGGCGACTCCAGCCCCGGAATCAGCCCCATCAGATTGCTGACCAGGATGAACAGAAACAGCGCCGTCAGATAGCCGGTGAAGCGCTCGGAGCCATGCCCGATGATCTGCTCGCCCTGCTCGTTGACAAACTCGTGCGTCATCTCCGCCAGATGCTGCACGCCGCCCGGCCGCTCCACACTCAGGCTAATGCGCACCAGCAGAAAGTAGGCAAGCAGCAGCAGAAAGACCAGAAGCTCCATCGCAAAGGCGTTCGTAATCGGCGCCTGCGGGTACTTTGGCTGCACATGCAGCGCACTCAGCAGCGCGTCCACCGGACCGGCAAGATGAGCGTTCAGAACTCGTGTAAACAATAACTGTGTCGGCATGATCGTAGGTCTGGAACGCGCTCGAAGTGCCTAAACCGTCCAGGCCTGCAGTAACCGAAGCCCCTCGACCGTGAGCGCAAAGACACCCAGTCCGAGACCAGCCGCCAAGGCGTACACAGAGCCGTCCAGATATTTAAGGCTAACATACAGAAGAGCCACCGTCCCAAACAGCCGCAGGAAGAAACCGATCATTACTGGAGCCAGCGGCCGAGCCTTCTCTCCCACATCCATGCGCGCCATCACCGCCGTCATCAGCCGCAGCCACTCCCACAACCCTGAGCCCGAGATCACCGCCCCGACAGCCAGCAGCGCCGCACTCTGCCACCCGCCCTTCCATGACGCCAGCGGCACGCCGACGACCGTTCCGATGGCCACCAGCCGCAGCGCTCGGAGAATCGTCCGGCGGAAGTCCTTGTCTGAAAAGCTCTCCAGCGTCCGCATCAGTCGCCACGCTTCAGATAGCGCGACGCCGTCAGGAAGATCTGAAAGAATCCTGCGATCGCGCCCAGAACAATGCCCGCCACTCCCATCCATGTCTGGTGAAAGTGCTTGTCCAGCCACTCCCCCACCAGCCAGCCGATCACGCATCCGGCCGGCAGCGCGATCGCCAGCTGAATCATCGACTCGGCCTTCACTAGATCGCCCAGCGATCCGCCCTGCTTCTTGCCTGCCATCTCGGCTCCATTACATCACGACGTCCGGCCGGAAGGCCCGCGCTGACATTCAGACCGCAGCACGATACTCTGGAACTCGTCTGCTGCGGAAGGCCCAGCGGCCACCGCAGCCAGGAGATCACACCCTTGACGACCCGCCTCCGCCTCATCTCCGCCCCGCTGCTCGTTCTCGGCTGCTCACAAATCGCGTCGGCCATGCCGATTGACTGCAGCAAAGCAGCCTCGACCAACGAGCGCGCCCTCTGCGCCGATCCCTTTCTGCTCCAAACCGATGCGCGCCTCGATACTCTATATGAGATCAGCCTTCGTTTGATCGCTCCCTCTGATCGTGCCAACTTGATCGACTCCCAACGCGCCTGGGTCAAGGAACGCGAGCGTTGCGGGACCGACAAGAACTGCATGCGAGCGGCCTACGCCAAACGTGCCTCTGTCTTTGAGGCCATACTCCAGCGCGCCCAGGCGCACGGCCCTTTCTAAACAGCCCTAGACCACAAACGCGCCTCGCCGCGCACCAAGGACTCTCCACTTTGTTTGAATCCGAGTTTGAAGAAAATCTTTACGCGCTACGGCAGGAAAAATTGAACCAGATCGCCGCGCTCGTGGCTCAGTCCGGGATCCTCCCCGCCGCTGCCCGTTATCCGAATCACTTCGCCTTCACGGCCGAGATCCCGAAGCTGCGGGCGCAATACGACGCCTCCACCGGCGAAGAGCTCGAAGCACGACGGATCCACGTCGCCATCGCGGGGCGCCTGATGGCGATCCGCCTGCAAGGCAAGGCTGGCTTCGCCCAACTGCAGCAGGGCGGCGAACGCCTGCAGATCTACGTCCGCAAAGATAATGTTGGCGAGACGGCGTTCGCCATCTACAAGCTGCTCGATCTCGGCGACCACATCGGTGTGGATGGCTATCTCTTCCGTACCCGCACCGGCGAGCTTACCGTGCACGTCGAGACCCTCACCTTTCTGTCCAAAGCCATGCTCGCCCTGCCGGACAAGTACCATGGCCTTGAAGATACGGAGCTTCGCTATCGCCAGCGCTACGTCGACCTCTTCATGAACACCGGCGCCACGGTCAAGCAGGAAACATCACAGCCATCGATTACAACCGCGAGCGCCGTACCGGATGCGCTTCACTTGCCGTCTATTGAGTTGTCATCTCGACCGGAGGCACAAGGCACCGCAGTGGAGAGACCCGTAGTTCCCCCTAGTACGCAGCCGGCAACCAGTACCGACTCCGACGAGCCGCTCAACGTGCGCGAGGTCTTCGTCAAGCGAGCCGCAATTCTCCGCGCCCTTCGTCGCTTCTTCGATGAACGCGGCTATCTCGAAGTGGAGACGCCAATGATGCACACCATCGCCGGTGGCGCCGCGGCGCGGCCTTTCAAGACGCACCACAACGCGCTCGACCTCGACCTCTCGCTCCGCATCGCCCCCGAGCTCTATCTCAAGCGCCTCGTCGTCGGCGGCCTCGACCGCGTCTACGAGATCAACCGCAACTTCCGCAACGAAGGCGTCAGCACCCGCCATAATCCCGAGTTCACTATGCTCGAGTTCTACCAGGCCTACGCCAACTATCACGACCTGATGGACCTCACCGAGGAGCTTGTAACCTTTGTGGCTACAGAAGTAAATGGCATCTCAAACACGAACTTTCTTGGCAACGAAATTGATCTATCAAAGTGGCGCAGACTTTCCATGCGCGAAGCGATTGTTAGATATTGGCCAGATCATTTTGGATTGAAGCCCGAACTCTCAGACTTGTCTAGTGCAGCCAGCTTTCAGGATTATTTTCTTAGAGCCACTGAAGAAAGTGATCGCTGGAATGAAGATGATGTAAGAACAAGCCTATTTGCATTAGCATTTGGTAGCCATAACACTGACAAAGATAACGCGATTGGTAATTCTTATGGTAAGAGCGTAGCAAGTCTCTTTGAGCATGTCGCCGAGCCCCACCTCATCCAGCCCACCATCATATACGACTTCCCCCTCGCGGTCTCGCCGCTCTCGAAGCAAAAGCCCGACGAGCCGGACTGGGTCGAACGCTTTGAGTTCTACATCGGCGGCTTCGAGGTCGGCAACGCCTTCTCCGAGCTCAACGATCCTGTCGAGCAGCGCAAGCGCTTCGAAGATCAGCTCAAGCAGCGCGAGCGCGGGGATGACGAAGCGCACGCCATGGATGAGGACTACGTCCGCGCGCTCGGCTATGGCCTGCCGCCAACCGGTGGAGAAGGCATCGGCATCGATCGCCTTACCATGATCCTTACCGGTGCAAAGTCCATTCGCGATGTCATCCTCTTCCCGCTCCTGCGCCCGCAGACCCGCGTGGCTGAGTAAGTTCACAACACGAGAAAGAGGCTCCCAAAGGAGCCTCTTTCATTTAGATATCAAGACATTCAGCCCTTCGCGGCACGCTTTGTGACCTGCGCCAGAGTTGTGCCATTCATCGTCTCAAGCACGTCCTTACGCAGCCGTTTCTCCAGGCTTGCCAGCGCCGTCGAGTCGTCATCGCCAAACGAGATCCAGTCCCCTTCCGCTGCTGCGTAGACTTGACCCATCCCGATCTGCTTTGCCGGGAGCTTCAGCTTTGCGCCGCCGCTCGGCCCTTTGCGCTGCACGATCAACCCGGCCTTTTGCAACAGCAGAAACGTGCGCCGCACCATCACCGCGCTCTCACCGAGCGCCTCTGCAATTGCCGTCGAGGTGTGCATGGCCTCCGGCTCGCTTGCCAGCACTCGCAGCACCCGCACACTCAGACCGAACCGCCCACTCTGTGCCATGTGAAGCAAGCTACCACATACCGTTACAGATTCGCTCCCAAGCGCAGCAGCTTCATCTCCTGATCGAGCGAGGCAGGCACGCAAAATGCTACCCTCGCGTCTGATGAATATCCTCTTTGTCGGCGATGTTTTCGGCTCGGCCGGCCGCCACATCGTCCGCGAACATCTACCTCATCTCCTCGAAGGCCACGCAGTCGACCTGCTCGTCGTCAACGGAGAGAATGCCGCCGGTGGTTTCGGTATCACTCCGGGCATCGCGGAGGAGCTCTTCGATCTCGGCGCGCATGTCATTACAACCGGAAATCACATCTGGGACAAGCGCGAGATCTTCGAGTACATGAAGGTTTCCGCGGATTCGCACGAGCGCAACCGACGCATCCTTCGCCCGGCGAATTACGCCGCCAGCACACCCGGCTTCGGGCTCTACCAGGGCACACTCGTCTCCGGGCAACCCTATGCCATTATCAACCTTCAGGGGCGCGTCTTTATGAGTTCCTGCGACGACCCCTTCCGCAAGGCCGACGAGCTCTTGCGCCAGATCGAAGCTGAGTCCGCCGCCAAGGTCATCCTTGTTGATATTCACGCTGAGGCCTCGAGCGAAAAGGTTGCGCTCGGCTGGTACCTCGACGGCCGTGTCACGGCTGTCCTCGGCACCCACACGCACATTCCAACTGCAGACGAGCGCCTTTTGCACGAAGGCACGGCCTTTCAGACCGATGTCGGCATGTCGGGCCCGTACGACTCCGTGATCGGCGTCGAGCGTGAGCTTGTGCTTAACCGCTTTCTCACCGGCATGCCCGCCAAGTTCGAAGCCGCGAAGGGTAATCCCAAGCTCTGCGCCGCTCTGATCACCTGCGACGGCCTCACCGGCCGTGCCTCGGCGATTCGCCGCATCATGCTCGGCGAATAGCGCGTTATAGCTGTGCCAGCCATGCGAACGCCGCGGCCCAGAGGCTCTGCTCCGCTGTCTGCGGCGTTATCTCATTGACACTCGCATCCTGCGCCTCTCGTCCGTCGACGAAGCGCCTGCCGTCTGCACGGTAGGTGCCAACGTCAGATCGAGTGCCCGTGCGTCGCCCGCTTTCAGCTGCACGCTGCGCAGAATGTCCGTACCCTTGCCGTCGGTAAACAACATCACCAGATAGGCTCCCGGCGCTAAGCCCTCCTGGCTGAATTTTCCCAGCGAATCACCGATCAGCGTGTATCGCCATGAGTGCCCGCCATGGGCCGTCTGGTTGGAGACAAGCTGCACGACAGCATTCGCAAGAGGTTTTCCGTTCGCGTCTGTAGCGCGCCCGTGCAGGCTTGCTGCAGTTTGTGCGCCGGCGTGTGGCGCGGTAGGTAACGCAATCCCTAGGATCAAGGCAGGTAGGAGCAAGGCTCGAAAGCGAAGAGAGATCATGCATTGATCTTTCGCCTGCACGCCGCTCAAATCTATGCCACCAACGAGCTACGCGCCTTCCTAAGTGGGCCATCTTTTCAGCAATGTCCTGTGGAAAGCTGCTCCAGAATAGAAAGCGGATCCCGAAGGATCCGCTTTCTATAATCAACGGGCTGAACGGCGTGCGAGCCTAGCGCCGCCGGGTAGGCGTCCGTGTCGTAGTCGTTCGTCTCGCCGGAGCCTTGGCCACCACAGCAGCATCACTCATGATGATCATCAACGGTCCGGGAGCCGATGCAGGTGCAGCCGTAGCCGGTGCCGGTGTGGCGGCAGCAGGAGCAGCGGGCGCTGTCGTGGTCGTGGAAGCCGACGCATCCGTGCTCGCGGGCGTGCTGGTCGCAGAGGCAGGAGCAGCCGCCGCCGTGGGAGCCGTTGCACTTCCACCCTGGCTGTAGGAGGCGTAGGTTCCTGTCAGCGTCACCTTCGCCCCGACAGTTGGAACCGTTTTGAGCGGCTCCTTTGTGTTGAAGGTGAAGTCCGCCGTCTTCGATTGCACGGCATCGTCAGAAACCGCAACCGTCAGCATGGAGTCGGTCGCCGTGATCACCGTGGCATCGGGGATCTCGACCGTCTTGCCCTTCACCGTGGCCCAGACCTTCTCCGCATCCTCCGATGTTCCGTTCTGCAGGATGAACTCCTTATCGCTCAGTGCGAGCGTTCCCAGGTCGGAGGTCGATGCAACCGTCTGGTGCGCGATATCTGAAGCCTTCGGAGCTGGTGTGATCGTGAAGTCCGATGGCGGATTCAGGTTCGAAGTCGCGGCCGTGGTGACCTTCTCATACCCTTCAGCGTTGCCGTGGTACTTCTTGTAGCAATACTGCGCGGTCGGCGCCATCTGGCTCTTATAGGGCTCTGGGGCGTATGCCGTGAAACGCGACACATAGAATGTGCAGTTGATGTAATCAGGTGGCGTGGACTGCAGATAGGCAAGACCCAGGAAGTAGGTGTCCTGCAGGATCGGTCCAGGCTTGGTTGTCTGGTCGACGGGAACAGCCGCCAGTTCCTGCTTGAAGTTTGTGATCGCCGTCGCAGTGTCCTTTTTATTCAGCGCCGCGGTTCCGATCGCGCTATAGAAGATCGGGTTGGCGTTCGTCTGCAAGGTCTTGAAGTCGGCATCGCTCATATCCTTCGGCTTCGTCGCCGCCAGACCCTTCTGCGCGTAGTCCGCCGCCTTATCGAGCGCCGCCTGCTTCGCTGTCGCATCCGTCAGCTGATCGGCCGAAGCCTTGCGGAAGTACACTTCGAGCGTAATTGCCCGCAGGTTGTTCGGATCCACCTGCAACAGGCGATCCGCCGCATCGAGCGTCTTGACCGGGTCAAACGAGCTGTACGCGACCATCAGCTGCTGCAGCACATCGCTTTTGACCGAGCTCTGCGGATACTTCGTCAGATAGGCCTCGAGCGCAGGCGCTTTCGTCTGAGGAGTCGATTGGTTAATGGCAGCGGTGTAGTCGTTGTACTCCGCCTGCGCCATCTGCACCTGTCCGCCCGCTGCACCGCCTGCCGCAGGCTGCTGCGCACCGGAACCGAGATTTACCTGCTGCTGGGAGAACGCGAAATGCGCTCCAGGAGCCACACTGGCGACCGCCAGAAGAGACGCAACCACTGCCTTCTTCATTCAACACTCCTCAAAAAATCAACTATCCGCGATCTTCTGCTCCAAATGCACTCGGAGACAGAGACATCATAGTGCAACATCATCCCTTAGCGTCAGCAGTTCCCGTGACGTTTCTTAAAACTCCGCACTTTACGAGTCGATCTGCTGGCTAGAGTTCGTAAACTCCACCAGAATTCACGGGATGATGCGGATTATAGAGAGCACATGCCACTCCGGCAATCGCGCTCTGATTCCGAGGCCCTGAGAGGTTTAGTAAAAGTCACGGCTCAGAATTTGCGACGGCGCGACATGAGCGCCAGAAACGATTTCCCTGTTCATCAGTCATAAACTGCGAGTTACTGCAATACGTAGCATGCCGACGACCTTCACATCCAGCCCATTTGTTGGGTTCCGTCGTCCTTATCCACAACAGGTTGCGAGTAGGTTGTTGATCCTGCGCACACCGGCCTCTAAACTTGATGGTGACGAGCGCCTCCTCTAAGTAGGACGAAGGATTGTTCGCCGGAGACAGCCTCACATGCTCAAGCTCAAGAAGATTCAGATCCTCGGTTTCAAGTCGTTCTGCGACCGCACGGAGGTGCAGCTGCCGGGCGAAGGCATCGCTGCCGTCGTCGGTCCTAACGGCTGTGGCAAATCCAACATCTCCGACGCCATCACCTGGGTGCTCGGTGAGCAGTCGGCCAAGAGCCTGCGCGGCCTCAAAATGGAGGACGTCATCTTTGCCGGCACCCGCGATCGCAAGCCTACTGGCATGGCGGAGGTCTCGCTGACGCTGGTCGACCCCGAGGTGTACGACGGCGCGCCGCTGCACCAGGACGGCCCCGAGCTCGTCCTCTCAGACCGAGATCCTGCACACAGTGTGACATCCCCGACCGACTGGGATGAGACGAAGCTGCGCGAGCAGATCGCCGCGGAGACCGAGGAGGCCGTGCTTGAAGCTCAGCCCGGTGTCATCCTAGACAGCGAGGCAGCGGAGACCGGCATTGAGCAACCAGACCAGTCCGCCGTAGGAGACGCGGCCGCGTCTGAAGATGTCGTCCTCAAGATCCGCCGCCGCAAGTTCAATCGCGCCCCGGTCCGTGCCGGCGAGATCACAGTAACCCGCCGTCTCTTCCGCACCGGCGACTCCGAGTACCTGCTGAATGGCAAAATCTGCCGTCTTCGCGACATCCAGGACATCTTCATGGGCACCGGCCTTGGCGGTGAGAGCTACGCCATCATCGGCCAGGAGCGCATTGGCCAGCTGCTCAGCTCGAAGCCGCACGATCGGCGCTCGATCATTGAAGAGGCTGCTGGCATCACGCGCTTCAAGACCAAGAAGCGTCTTGCAGAGCTTCGCCTCGAAGCCGCCAGACAAAATCTCTCGCGTGTCAACGACATCTTCGACGAGGTCACGCGGCAGATGGGCACGCTCAAGCGGCAGGCCGCCAAGGCCGAGCGCTATGGGCAACTGCGCGACGAACTGCGCGGCAAATTGCGCATCGCCCTTCGCAGCCGCATGGCTCAGCTCGACACCGATCTCGCAGCCGCCAACACCACCATCGCCGGCCACACTCTTTCTATCGACGAGCGAGCCGCGACACTCGATGCCCTCGATGTGCAGCACACTGAAGGCGTCCAGCGCGGCTATACGCTGGACGGCCTTCTCCGCGAGGCCAACGCAACCGCCAGCCAGACCGCCGTCGAGCTCGAACGCGTGAACGCCCGCGCCGCTGCGAACACGGACCGCATCGCCGACCTCACAACCCGTCTTGAAGCCGGCTCCGGCGAGCTCACCGCCGCTCGCGAGCAGCTCGCCCAGCTTGCCGGCGAGCTTGAGCAGCATACGAGCTTCCTCAAAGGGGCGAATACAGAGTCGACCATCGCCCGCGATGCCGCCCAGCGCCAGCAGACCGAGGCCGCCAACGCCGTCCGTGCGGTTCAGAACGTCGAGCACCTGGCCGAGCAAAGCCGCCGCAGCGCCTTGCAGCTCATGCAGCGCGTCAATCAGACCCGCAATGAGATCGCGCAGGCCGAAGCTTCGCTTGCCGGCCTGAATCAGGAAGCCGAACGCCTGACGCACGAATCCGAGGTCGCCCGCGAAGAGCTCTCGCACCTCGGCATGCAGCGCGGCCAGGTGCGCCTGTCGTTCGAGTCCGTCACAGAACGCGTCGCCCGCCTGGAGGCCGAGATCGCCACTCTTCGCCTCGAGACTGAATCCCGCCGCAAGCAGGAGTCCGATTCGAAACATCGCGGCGACCAGCTCCGCAGCGAACTGGCCTCGCTCAATGGCCGTCGCAGCTCGCTTGAAGGCCTCATCCGCGATCACAGCTATTCCACCGACACCGTTAAAAATATCTTCCGCACTGCCCGAAGAGCTCCGCAGGCTCAGACCGAAGATCTCGCGCCCGTCGGCACTCTCGCCGACTTCCTCGAGGTCGAAGGCCAACATGGCGCCGTCGTCGATGAGTTCCTCCGCGAAGAGCTCAACTTTGTAGTCGTCAAAGGCTGGGAGGCCGCGGATCAGGGCATTCGTCTTCTACGATCCGACGTCACCGGCCGTGCCACCTTCTTTGTCCATCCGCCCGAACACCCCGATGCCGCGATCACCGCGGACGAGATCAACCGGCCGCAAGCCGAAGGTATCGTTCCACTACGCGACTGCGTTCGCGTCCTGAACGGCTTCGCCGACTCTCTCCAGATGCTGCTTCCCAAGCTGCGTAACGGCTACGTCGCGACGGACGCTACGCAGGCCCGCGAGCTCTCCCTGCAGCACCCCGAGGCGTGGTTCCTAACGCCCACCGGCGAGACCTTCCACGCGCTTACCGTCACGGCCGGCCGCACTACCGCCAGCGGTCCGCTCGCGCTCAAGCGCGATCTGCGCGATCTCTCCACCAAAGCCGCCGCGATTAAGGCCGATCTCTCGCAGACAGACATCGCGACCGCTACGCTTGCCCGCGAGATTGCCAAGGCCAGCTCCGCCATCGATGCCAAGACCAATGAACGTCGCGAGGCCGAGCGCGAGGCCGCCAACTCCGGCGCCGCGCTGCGCCAGATGGACTCCGAGTCCCAGCGCATCGAGCGCCGCCTGCAAGACTGGCAGCTTTCGTCCGAACGCAACCGCGACCAGCGCAATGCAAAGACCGATCTCGTTGCCCGCAAGCGATCCGAAGCCGAAGCCGCCGACCGTGAGCACCAGGCTCTTGAAGCCTCGCTCACCGAGCTGCAGCAACAGGTCGCGGACCATCGCGCGCAGCGGGAGCAGCTACAAGCCGCAGCCGCAGCCGCGGCGGCCACCGCTGCCGGTATCGAGGAGCGGCGCCGCAACGCCCAGGCCAACTTCGACCAGACGAACCGTCTCCTGCAGGCGCAGCAGAACCGACTCCAGCAGATCGACTCCCAGCTCGCAACGGCAGCCGCCGAGCGCTCACGCCGGGAAGAAGAGAACTCCACTCTGGCCGCCCAGTCGAGCGAACTCGCCAAAGCCAAAGCCGTCGCCATCGCCGAAGGCGCGCGGCTCACCGCGGAAGCTCGCGATCTCCGCGCCAGCCTCGCTGAGCTAGACGGTCGTCTTCGCGCACTCCGCGGCGAAACTGAGGCTCTGCGTGAGCAGCGCGCGCAGCTCTCCGCGCAAGCCGCCAGACTCTCCTCCGACACCGAGCACATCAACGCCACCTGCCTCAACGATCTGGGTGCCGATCCCGCAGGCCTGCGTGAAGACGCCTCCATTCCGCTTATCGCGGGCGACGCCCTCGCAGCGCAGGAGGAAGAGTCCCGCACTCTCAAAGGCAAGCTCGAGGCCATGGGCCCGGTCAACATGATGGCGCTTGAGGAATACAACGAGACCACCGAGCGCCACGCCTTTCTCGACACGCAGCGCAAAGACCTCCTCGACTCCATCGAGAACACCCAGGCCTCCATCAAGGAGATCGACGATGTATCGCGCATCAAGTTCGACGAGGCCTTCAAGGTCATAAACGACAACTTCTCCCTCACCTTCACCAAGCTTTTCGGCGGCGGCCAGGCTCTCATGAAGCTCACCGATACCGAGAACTCCGCCGAGTCCGGCATCGACATCGTCGCCTCGCCGCCGGGCAAGAAGCTCCAGAGCATCCTCCTTCTCTCCGGCGGCGAAAAGGCCCTCACCGCGCTCTCGCTACTGGTCGGTATCTTCCAGTTCCAGCCTGCGCCCTTCTGCATACTGGACGAGGTCGACGCACCACTTGATGAGACCAACGTCGGCCGCTTCGCCAAGATGATTGACGAGATGAGCTCGACGACACAGTTCATCGTCATCACACACTCCAAACGCACCATGGCTCAGGCCGACGTCATCTACGGCGTCACCATGCAGGAGCCCGGCGTCTCAAAGATCGTCTCCGTCAACCTCGCTAACCGGCGCGCCACAAGCTCCCGCCGCGCGGTCGCGTAGGCCTTCGCGCCCTACACTCACAGCAGCATGGCTTTCACGTACATCGCGCTTGGCGGCCTCGTCTTTGTAGCGATCCTGCTTCGTCTGCTTGTGCCGCGATGCAGTCCGCCGCTCCGTCGCCGGCTCTTCCTGCTTCTTGCCATGCTTCTCATACCAGCACTTCTTAACACAATCTTCCGCTGGGAGACCACCAGCCTCCACCTCAATGCGTCTCTCTTCTGGATCCGCCTCTTCGCCTACGAGCTCTGCATCGCGTTCTTCAGCCTCGTCCGGCCACGTGCCTTCACCGCTGTTATTGGAACCATTCTTACGCTGCCGCTCTTCTCAAGCAGCGTTGTCGGCCCGGCGTCGGCTCTTTTCTCGCGCACAGAGCCTCTGATCCGCTCGGCCGGCGGTGATTACTTTCTGGAGCTCCTCCCCTGGTCAAGCGGCCTTCATCAGAATGGCGGGGCTGACTTCGCCCTCTTCTACAAGCCCGCGGGTGTTCACTTCCTTCGCCGGTCCTTCGTGGGAGCTCGCCTCTATGACAGCCAGTGCCGCACAATGGACACCGCAGCCACCATCCATCCCGTGACGGCCCATATCACCGTCCATTGTCCTCCGCTCAGCGCCGATCCAGCCGCTCCGCCCTCCGGAACCGAGCTCGACTACCTCATCCCCCGCGGCGCGCTCTCCCCCGCTCTCGCTCACATGCAGCACCGGTGATACCGTCATCCTGATGCCCGATTCCACCACGCTTCCGCCTGCGCTTCTTGAAACCCGCCTCGGCGACCAGCTCCCGCTCGTCACCGGTAAGGTCCGCGACATCTACGCCGCCGGCGACGACACCCTGCTCTTCATTGCAACCGACCGTATCTCCGCGTTCGACTGCATCCTCGGCTCCGGCATCCCCGACAAAGGCCGCATCCTCACCCAGCTCTCGCTCTTTTGGTTCGATCATCTGGCGTCCATCGTTCCGAATCATCTGCTCTCCGCCTCAGTCGCATCGCTTCCGCCGGAGTTCCAGCCCTTTTCCGCCCAGCTCGACGGCCGCTCCATGCTCGTCCATAAGGCACGGATGTTTCCGGTCGAGTGCGTCGTGCGCGGTTACCTCTCCGGCTCTGGATGGAAAGACTATCTCGCGACGGGACAGGTCTGTGGCATCCCCTTACCCTCTGGCCTGCGCGAGTCCGACCAACTCCCTGAGCCGCTCTTCACCCCCGCTGCCAAGAACCATCTCGGCCACGACGAAAACATCTCCTTCGACGACATGATCGCCCGCATCGGCCCCCGAGCGGCCGACCAGCTCCGCACGCTCACCATAGCGATCTATAAACGTGCCACCGCGCACGCCGCCACCAAAGGCTTGCTCCTGGCTGACACAAAATTTGAGTTCGGCACCGTGACCGGTGCTGATGGCGAACCGCAGATCCTCCTCGCCGACGAGGTGCTCACCCCGGATAGCTCGCGCTACTGGCCCGCAGCCGAGTACGCCCCCGGCGGCCCGCAGCCCTCCTTCGACAAGCAGTACGTCCGTGACTATCTCGAATCTATCCGCTGGAATAAACAGCCTCCCGCACCCGCTCTCCCCGAAGACATCATCGCCAACACCCGCGCCAAGTACCTCGAAGCCTTCCATCTCCTCACTGGCCGCACCTCGCTGAACACGTAGAGGCACGCATTTTCATTGTCATTCCGAGCGGAGTCGAGAAACCTGCCTCTACCTATGACTCTCATCGCGCTCATGCCGAGCCTTTTCTCCAATCCTGCACAGGGAGGCGCGTCGCCATGGAGGCTCCCGTGACGGCTATGCCGCTCTTCTTTCTCCTGGACATCAGCTCTGTAACCGTGCTCCTGAGCACCTTTACCCCTTTCGACTGGCTCATCGTCGCGATCGCCCTCTGGTCGGTCGTCCGCGGCCTCCTGCGCGGCCTCATCCGCGAGCTCTTCGCCCTCCTTGCCCTGCTCGCCGGCATTCTTGTCGCCGCTTGGAACTACACCGCGCTGGCCGTCTGGCTCGCCCGCTGGATCCCGCAGTCCACCTCTGCCGGCATTGCCGCTTTCCTGCTACTTGCGTTCGCTGTGACCCTTGGTGTCCTGCTGGTCGGCCGGCTTGTCCGCTCCGCCGCCCACCTCATCGGCCTGGGCCTGTTCGACCGGCTCGCCGGCGCCCTCTTCGGTCTCGCCCGTGCCAGCCTGCTTGGCGCCGCTATCCTCATGGGCTGCATCACCTTCCTGCCCCCGCAGCTGTGGCTGCAAGGCTCCCGCGTGGCTCCGCTCCTGCTGCAAATAGCCCATGCTGCTGCCCTGCTCGCCCCCGCCGATCTCCAGACTCGGGTGGCTGCCGCGATCCACTCTCTTCACTCGGGCACGCTCGCCCACCCGTAGCACATAGTTTCCTGCTGGATCAAACCCCGGGGATGGTGTTCAATGTCCTTGAACCTCCCCGGCAGTGGGAGGAAGTGAGAGGACATACCCATCGTGAAGCGCGAACTTCAAAGCCTCGTCACACAGATGCACAGCTCCGGCGTTACCTACACAGACGCTGTCAAGCAGTTCAAAAAGCGCTTCGTCCTCGAAGTCCTGGCGCAGCATAAAGGCAATCAGTGCAAGGCGGCCGAGGAGCTGGACATGCATCGCAACACCCTGTCCCGTCTTCTCGCCGAGCTTGAAATGGACTCCGCCCAGATCCGTACCGGCATTCGCAACGGCATGCGCCGCCCTCCCGTCAGCGAGCGCCCACAGCTCCGCGAACGCCTGCAGCCCAAGGTTCAAAGCATCTCCGGTGTCCGATAGCGCCCGGCCTTCGTCCAATCTCTATCCTGCCCGGTAAGCCGGCAGATCGTGCGTACCCTATGCCACTCGCGCACGGAACTCCGCCCAGCTGGATCTGGCCACTCCCCATGCTTGTGTTCTTAGCCAACCTGCGTTTCGCCGCCTTCGCCCTGCTGGCGCTCTCCATGCCATCCCCCGGGTTGGCTCAGGCGACTGCCTCTCCGGCAGCCTTGGTGCCGCCTGCGCCGCCGGTCTCCAATCGCGTCACCGCCCGTAGATCCGAGACCGCCCGCAACGAGTACATCACCGGTGCGAAGCTGCTTGATGCCAACCGCCTCGCCGACGCGCAGGCTGCCTTCACTCACGCCGAGCAGCTCGACCCAACCGTACCCGACTACCGGGTTGCCGCCGCCCTGGCCCTTGAGCACCGGGTCACGGCTCTGGTGCAGCAGGCCGGCACCGCGCGCCTGCTCGGCCATGCGACAGAGGCCGATGGCCTGCTCACACAGGCGCGCGCTCTCGATCCGCAAAACGCCATCATCGCGCAGCACGATCCATCCGTCGCCGCGCCGCCCGCCTTTCAGTCGGCCTTCAATGCATCGGCTCAAGCCGATTCCACAACCGCGGCGACCGTCTCGGACGGCACGGACGATCTCGCTGGCCCCATCGTTCCACGGCCGAACAGCTCCCGCCAGAGCTTTCATCTTCACACTGACGTCCAAAGCGCCGTAAAGGAGGTCCTCAGCCGCTTCGGCCTACGCGCCGCCTTCGACGATTCCGTAACGCCGGCCGCCACGCCGCAGGGGATCCGCTTCGATCTGGACGACGCAACGGCCGCCCAGGCCATCCCGCTCATCCTGAGCATGGGCCGTCTCTTTGCCGTACCGCTCGATACTGGCAGCGTCCTTCTCGCCACCGACACCGTTGCCAATCGCACGCGCCTCGAGCATCTGTATCAAGAGACCCTCTACACACCGGGCCTCACCCCCCAGCAGATGGGCGAGGTCACCAACGTCATTCGCCAGGTCTTCGACGTCAAGCAACTTAGCATGCAGAACACCGCGAGCAACATCACCCTGCGCGCCCCGGCAAGCACGCTCGATGCCCTCAATCGCACCCTTCTCGACCTGCTGGATGGCACAGCCGAGGTCACCTTTGATCTCCGTGTTTATGCGGTCGACACCACGCGCCAGCGCAACCTGGGTCCGAATATTCCGCAGCAGTACGGCGTCTATAACGTCGCCAGTGCGGCGCAGTCCATCGTCACCGCAAATCAGTCCGCAGTCGACCAGGCCATCGCCCAGGGCGCGCTCGTCATTCCCGCCGGGGCCGACTCCAGCACACGCCTGATCTACGAAGCTGTCTTCCTCATACAAGCCGGCCTGGCTCAGAGTTCACTGCTCACGGATACCGTCGGCTTCTTCGGCAAGGGCCTCGCCCTGAGCGGCATCACAGCCGGTCCCGCAAGCGTAAACTTTGCCCTCAATACCTCCGACACCCGCACCCTCGACAGCCTCCAGCTGCGCGTCTCCGATCGCCAGCCGGCCGTCTTTCGCTCGGGCACCCGCTACCCGATCACCACATCCACCTACTCGACCGGTCTCTCCGGCACCAACTCCTCCGCACTCGCTGGCGCAACCATCAACGGCGTGAGCGTCTCAAGCCTGCTCAACCAATACCTTGGCTCAAACACCGGCACTACCATCCCGCAGATTCAATACGAGGATCTAGGCCTCACTCTCAAGGCCACACCCAATGTCCAGACCTCAGGCAACATCACCATGCACCTGGATCTCAAGATCGAGGCTCTTGCCGGGTCGGCCCTGAATAATATTCCCGTCCTCGCCAGCCGCCAGTTCGCCTCCGATGTCACCGTCGCCGAGGGTCAGACCGCCCTCATGATGTCTAGTCTCTCGAAGACCGAGTCCGCTGCGGTCAGCGGCATTCCCGGCATCTCGGAGCTTCCCGGCTTCCAGACCGCGACTGCGGATAAGCTCCGCGAGGTCAATACAAGCGAACTGGTCCTGCTCATCACACCGCACATCATCCGCCACCGCAAGAATCTGACGGTGGGTCCGCGCATCCCGGTTAGTCCGTCTGTTGACTCGTCAGAGTAGCCCCACCATTCACCGGCAGCCAGACGGAAAATACTGTTCCATGCCGCTCCCCGGTCTGCGTCCTCGTGCGAATGCGCCCGCCATGCTTCTCCACAATGCCGCGGCTTACCCACAAACCCAGTCCCGTCCCGGTGCTCTCCTTTGTCGTTTGGAAGGGCTCAAAGAGCCGGTCAGCGATGCGTGGACTAATCCCCTCGCCAGTGTCCGCAATCGTCAGTCGCACACCGTCCCGCGGCACAGCATCACCCCCGCTCAAGTCTCGCTGCGGATGGACCCGAATTGAAAGCTTCCCTCCCCCACTCATGGCGTCGAGAGCGTTTCGAACCAGATTATTCAGTACTTGCCGTATCTCGCCCTCCAGAGCCCATACCTTCAGCGCCGGCTGTATCTTCCACTCCAGCGTCACGCCCCGCACTAGCAGCCGGCCTGTGTAGAGCGCCATCACCGCCCGGGAGAGCTCCGCTACATCTACTGCAGTCGCCTTGCTTTGCTGACGATGAAATCGCAGTGTCTGCAGCGTGATCTCCGTCACCCTCGCCAGCTCCGTCTGCGCCATCGTGGCGTACTCCTGCACCTCCCCCATCGAATCAGCCTGACGGATCAGATACAGCAGGTTTGTGATTGATTCCAATGGATTGTTGATCTCGTGCGCAATGGAGCTGGCGAGCTGACCCACTGCCGCCAGCTTCTCGCTCCGCCGCATCGCCTCATCCTGCAGCCGCATCTGCGTTACATCGCTGTTCACCGCGACGCCGCCAATCAGCTCGCCGTTCAGCAGAATGGGAGCACCCGTGCTGCGCAGCCATCGCCCATTCTCCTCAATTAAGTCGCTTGAAGACTCTCCACGCAGCGCGTTCTCCAAAGTCTTCAGACCCGCCGGAAACGGATCGCCTTTCATCGCCTTCGCCCGCTGATTCACCCTCACCGGCGATCCATCGAGCGTCGCGACGTATACCCCATGCGGCATACTCTCGATTACAGCATCGAGCTCCGCCGTTCGCTTGGCCGCTTCCGTATAGGCCCGCTCCAGCTCCTGCCGCTCCCGGTGTAGATCAGAGACATCCCGGAACGTCACCACAACTCCGGTCACCTCGTCCTCGAGCATCACCGGCTGAGCCGAGACCTCCGCCAGAAACGAGCTGCCATCCTTGCGGAACATCGTGTCCAACTGCCCGCGGAATGGCTTCTTGCCTCGAAGGATCTCCGTAATCGAGCACTCCTCAGTCGGATACAGCCGTCCGTCTGGATAGTGATGGTGAACCAACTCGTGCATCTTCCGTCCGACCATCTCCTCCGCGGTAAATCCGAAGGCTCGCATCGCCATCCGGTTCACGAACGTACAAATCCCCTCGAGGTTCAGCCCCCAAATCCCCTCACCCGCCGAGTCCAGCAACGCCTGCCACTGCTGCTTCTGCTGTATGGATTCGATCGTTCCCATGCGTTCTCGTTCTCCAGCAAAGACTTACTCTTCTTTTATGGATGCAGAGAGAAGGGCCTTCCTTGCTTGTTCGCGCGAGTTTCTCTTGATCCCGCTACAAGAATGAGCGACGGCACACTCACGATGAGAACCGGGCCACTCCGACGTTCCGTTGACCCCACACACACTCACCGCTATACTCGCAGTAACGAGCGGGAGTAGCTCAGTGGTAGAGTGCTTCCTTGCCAAGGAAGATGTCGCCGGTTCGACCCCGGTCTCCCGCTCCAATCAAGCCCTTGCCCCTCCGGAACTCTCTCCGGAGCCCATTCGCGGCAATCGCGGCAGCACCCTCAAAGGCGCGGTACCCAAGTGGTAAGGGAGAGGTCTGCAAAACCTTTATGCGTCGGTTCGATCCCGACCCGCGCCTCCATACTCTTAATTGCTTACAACGGATTGCCAGGGGCTCCCACGTCTAGTGCCAAAATGGTTGCCGTTGGGGCGCCTTAACGTCGTAAATTCGCCGCCTGGTCAGTGTCTGGAGCTCGAGCTTTCAAGATGTTTACGCCCAGCCATCATAGTTGGAACCGGTGTCCTGCATCCAGCCACGAGTACGATCTGCTGAATGCTGCTCACCTGCAAAACATTTCCTCTTCTTATTCTTATAAGTCCGGCACAGCCGGAGCCTGCTTGCAAACGGGTACCACTATCTCCCGACCACATCCGGTTACAATAAAAATGTGCAGGCGCAGAAACCGCCTCAAGGAAGGCGGCGCCGGTCACACGCATGGCTTCAAGAACTGCTACAGAGAGTGTTCGTGAGCCCTGGAAAGCCTTTCAGGTTCGGCTGCGCAGCCCTGATCTGAAGCGGGATGCTGTTCTCCAGACGGCGGCGCACCTGTTTCTTGAGCGCGGCTACCAGAACACCTCGATGGTCTTGCTCGCGGCTCGTCTGAAGGTTACAAAGCCAGCCCTCTATCATTATTTCCGCAACAAAGAGGAGATTCTCGTCGAGTGCTACCGCGCCGGGATCGCCGAGATTGAGTCGCATCTGGGACGGTCGAGCTCGGAAGAAGGCACGGGCTTGGTTAGGCTCCAGCTCTATGTCCATGCCTACGCTACGGCGGTTCTTACTCACTATTTCGGCCGCTGCGTCGCCATGGTCGACGACTCCGAGCTGTCCACGGAGGGCCAACGCGAAGTGCGCAGTCTGAAGCGCCGCATGGATCTCGCGATGCGGGATCTGGTAAAGACAGGCATGAAGGACGGTTCGATTGCGAACTCAAATCCCAAGCTTGTCTCCTTCGCAATAGCCGGCGCCATTAATTGGATCGGCACTTGGTATAAGCCGGGAGGCGACCTGCGGCCCGAGGAGATTGCCCGGGAGTTCACCCGGATCATGACCGGCGGGCTGAACTCGCCTGAGTTCACCGAAGCAGAGTAAGGGCGTTTGGAAGCCCGCCTCTTCCGGACCGGCTTCGGCCTGAATCGCTGCTTGACTATTTGACCCTGCGGTAAGTAAGCTCTTTGAGGTTCCTGCTCGCCTTCAGCACTCGCTGCGATCGGGGCGATCTTCGACCGCGTTGAAGGGAGTACCACAATGGGCTCAGGATCCGCCGCCACTCTGGAACAGACCCCGTCTCTTGAGGAGTCGTCGCCCCGCCGCTACACCATCGGCCGCGTGGCTGTCCTGGGTGCCGGAACCATGGGCGCGCGCATTGCGGCGCACGTCGCCAACGCCGGTCTACCCGTTCTGTTGCTGGACATAGTTTCGGTCACCGGGAGCCGGAACGCCCTTGGCATCGAGGCGTTGCTGAAGCTCAAGGCCTCCAAACCCGCAGCCTTTGCCTCCGCTGGCGCAGTCAAGCTGGTCAGCTTGGGCAACTTTGAGGATGACCTCGCCAAGCTCAAGGAGTGTGACTGGATCATCGAAGCAGTCGCCGAAAACCTGGAGATCAAACGCACTCTGCTGAGCAAACTGGTGCCATACCTGCACCCTAACGCTATCCTAACGACCAACACCAGCGGTCTGCCCGTGGCGAAGATCGCCGAGCAGCTGCCGGCAGACATTCGGCGGCGATGGTTCGGCGCGCACTTCTTCAATCCACCCCGCCATATGCGTCTGCTCGAGCTGATCACGACGTCCGAGGCAGACCCGGAGGCAGTAGCGTCCGTCTCCGCCTTTGTCGACCGCCAACTGGGGAAGTCCGTCGTTCCGGCGAACGACGTGCCAAACTTCATCGCGAATCGAGTCGGAACCTTCTCCATGCTGAACATCTTCAAGATCATGCAGGAGCAGGAGCTGACTATAGAAGAGGTCGACCTGCTCACGGGCGAGGCGATCGGCTGGCCGAAGACGGGAACCTTTCGCCTGACCGATATGGTGGGTCTGGATGTGCTGGGCAGCGTGGCGCGCAACTTCGCGGCTAGTGCCAGCGACGAGCGTTCGGACGTGGTGCTGCCCGCGGTCGTCAGTGAGTTGATCGAGCGCAAATGGCTCGGCGACAAGACCGGCCAGGGCTTCTACAAAAAAGAGCGCGGCTCCGACGGCAAAGAGACCCGCTCCGTGCTCGACCCGCGCACGCTTGACTATAAGCCCGCGGCCAAGGTGTCGCTGCCCGGCATCGACCAGGCGAAGAGCGCTGCTTCCCTTCCCGCGCGCCTGAAGAGCCTGCTCTCCGGCAACCCTGCATCCGACAAGGTCGCACGCTTCTATTGGCAGGCACTTCCGGAGCTTTGGGCCTACGCCGCTAACCGCATCGGCGAGGTGACGGAGACGCTGGTTGATATCGACCGCGCGATGATCGCCGGATTCAACTGGGAGCTAGGGCCGTTTGCACTGTGGGACGCAGCCGGCGTTCCCATGGTCGTGGAGCGCATGCGGGCGATCGGCTCGCCCGTGCCCGTGGCGGTCGAGGTGCTGCTGGCCAGCGGTGGAACCTCCTGGTATCGCAACGGCGGCGCGGAGTTCTTCGATCTTCGAACCAAATCGTACAAACCCATCGCCCGCTCCGCCGAGCTTGCCACCATCGCCAGCTACCGCCAGTCGCATGGCGTCGTCTCTGGAAACTCCAGTGTGTCGCTGATCGATCTCGGCGACGGTATTGGCTGCTTCGAGCTGCACTCAAAGATGAACGCTCTGGGTGAAGACACAATAACTTTTCTTCGGGAGCAGTTGCAGCCCGGCAGCAACGCCGTGCGCCAGTTCGACGGCTTCGTCATCTCGACTGACGTCCAGAACTTCTCCGCGGGGGCTAATCTAACAGAGCTTCAGCGGGCCGCAGAGGACGGCAAGTGGGACACAATCCATATGTTCGTGCGGCAGTTCCAGGCCATGACCCAGGCTGTCAAGTTCTGCCCGCGGCCCGTCATTGCCGCACCGGCGGGGCTCAGCTTGGGCGGCGGCTGTGAGATTGCGCTGCACGCGGCCCTACGGCAGCCGCATCTTGAGCTTTACACCGGGCTGGTTGAGACAGGCGTGGGCCTGATCCCGGGCGGCGGCGGGTGCAAGGAGCTGATTCTGCGCGCCACCGCCAAAGCCGCGAGGCTCAGACCCGACTCGCGCGGTGACTCGGCCGAGAGCATCGAGGCGATCAAAACAGCCTTCGAGACGATAGCCATGGCGAAGGTCTCGACCTCGGCCGCGGACGCCCGCGACCTGGGTTTTCTTAAAGAGATCGACACGATCACGATGAACCGCGGCCGGCTGCTCCACGATGCGAAGCTCCAGGCCATACGGCTTGCGCGTGCCGGCTACACCGCACCCACGCCGCGAACCGATATTCCCGCGCCAGGCTCGAGCGTGCTCGCGACCCTCAAACTGAGCGTCTATCTGCTGCGCGAGGCCGAGTACATCAGCGAGCACGACGCCGCCATCGCCACACACGTCGCCCGCATCCTCACCGGCGGCGATATCACTCCCGGAACCCTGCTGAGTGAGCAGCACCTGCTCGATCTCGAGCGAGAGGCCTTTGTCTCCCTCTGCGGAGAGCCCAAGACGACCGAGCGCATTGCCTTCATGTTGAAGACCGGTAAGCCGCTCCGGAACTAGATCGAGACGTCATCATCACCCCCGTCGCGGGACGTGCATGAGAAGGAACACTATGAAAGAAGCAGTTGTTGTAAGTGCGGTGCGAACCGCGGTTGGCAAAGCGCCCAAAGGCACCCTTCGCTTCACCCGCCCGGATGACCTGGGCGCGATCGCAGTGAAGGAGGCTGTGGCGCGGGTTCCGCAGCTCGATCCCAGGGAGATCGAGGACGTCATCATCGGCTGCGCCATGCCAGAAGCCGAGCAGGGCCAGAACATGGCGCGGCTGATCTCGTTGCGTGCCGGCCTGCCAATCGAAGCGGCAGCCATGACGGTAAATCGCTTCTGCGCCTCCGGCCTGCAGACTATCGCGCTGGCGGCGGAGCGCATTCGCGGCGGTGGCGGCGACGCGATCGTTGCGGGCGGGGCGGAGTCTATGTCGCACCTGCCCTTTAGCGGCAATAAATTCACAGCCAATCCCTGGCTGATGGACAATCACCCATCCGCCTATATGTCCATGGGCTTAACGGCGGAGCGCGTGGCCAGGCACTACGGCATCACGCGCGAAGAGTCGGACCAGTTTGCGCTGGCCAGCCATCAGAAAGCACTCGCCGCTGCTTCCGATGGACGCTTCGACGACGAGATCGTACCGGTCCCAGTGACTACTACAACGGTCGACGCCGAAGGCACCACCCAGAACCATGAGACTGTCTTCAAGGTAGATGAGGGCCCGCGGGTAGATACCTCGCTTCCCGTGCTCGGCAAGCTGCGGGCCGTCTTCCACGCCAAGGGCGTCGTCACCGCCGGCAACAGCTCGCAGACCTCCGATGGCGCGGCCGCGGCCGTGATCCTGTCCGAGACGCGGGCGCGCGAGATCGGCGCAGCTCCCCTGCTGCGCTTCGTCTCCTTCGCCTACGCGGGCTGTCTGCCGGAGGAGATGGGCATCGGGCCGATCTATGCCATTCCAAAAGCCCTGAAGATGGCCGGGCTCTCGCTTGGCGACATTGATCTCATCGAGCTGAACGAAGCTTTTGCCGCTCAGTCGCTGGCCGTGATCAAGGTCCTTGGCATCGATCAGGAGAAGGTCAACGTGAATGGCGGCGCAATCGCTCTCGGCCATCCGCTGGGCTGCACCGGAGCCAAACTCACGGCGACCCTGGCTCGCGAGATGAAGCGTCGCAAAGCAAAGTACGGGATGGTCACCATGTGTGTCGGTGGCGGACAGGGCGCCGCCGGCATCTTTGAAAATATGCAGAACTAGCAGTAGCCCCACAAGGAGGCAGTGATGATTGCAGAGATGGAAGTGAGTGCGGTAAAGCGCGTAACCGGTGGCAGCTTTCTGATTGAGGATCTCTCCCCCAGCGACATCTTCACGCTCGAAGACCTCTCCCCGGAGCAGACGCAGATCGCCGATATGACCTCGCGCTTTGCCGAAGAGAACATTCTGACGCAGGTGCAGGCGATCGAAAGCAAGCAGTATGACGTCAGCCGCCGGCTCATGCGGGAGCTGGGCGATCTTGGTCTGCTCGGCATTGATGTTCCAGAGGAGTACGGCGGCTTAGACCTCGACAAGGTCACATCGGCGCTGGTGTCCCAGAATCTCAGCGTTCTCGGAAGCTTCGCGGTCACCTTCAGCGCGCACGTGAGCATCGGCTCCCTGCCGCTAATCTGGTATGGAACCCCGGCCCTGCGGGCGAAGTATCTTCCCAAGTTGGCCTCGGGCGAGTGGATCGCGGCGTACGCCCTTTCCGAGTCCTCCGCCGGCTCCGATGCCATGAACATTCGCGCCAAGGCCACGCTCAGCGAGGACGGCAAGCACTATCTGCTCAACGGCGAGAAGATGTGGATCTCAAACGCGGGCTTCGCCGATCTCTTCACCATCTTCGCCAAGATCGACGGCGAGAAGTTCTCCGCCTTTCTCGTCGAAGCCGGTACCGACGGTCTCACGATCGGACCCGAGGAGCACAAGCTCGGGATTCGTGGATCCTCCACCTGCGCCCTGATCCTGAACGACTGCAAAGTACCGGTTGAGAACCTGTTGGGCCAGGCCGGCAAGGGTCATCAGATCGCCTTCAACATACTCAACGTTGGCCGCTACAAGCTGGCCGCCATCGTCGCCGGCCAAGCCCGCAAAGCCCTGCGCGACGGCGTGCGCTACGCCAAGGACCGTGTCGGCTTCAAGAAGCCCATCACCGAGTTCGGCTTGGTGCAGGAGAAGATCGCCGACAGCGCAGCGGATATCTACGCTCTGGAGTCCGCCGTCTATCGCGTCATTGGCTCGATCGACGTCGCCCTGGCCGAGCTCGACAAGAACTCTCCTACTTATACGCAGGAGGTGCAAAAACGTATTGAGGAGTTTGCGGCTGAGTGCTCGATCCTGAAATTCGTCGGCTCCGAGGTGCTGGACCGCTGCGTCAGCCAGATGCTGCAGCTGCACGGCGGCTACGGCTACGTCGAAGAGTTTCCCGCGGAGCGCAATTACCGCGATTCACGCATCAACATGATCTTCGAAGGCACCAACGAGATCAATCGCCTGATCACAACTGGTTGGGTGATGAAGCGCGCCGCCGGCGGAACTCTGCCACTTTTATCGGCGATCCAGACTCTGATGGGCGAGCTGACAGCAGGTCCGCTGACGCAGGAGAACCACGACGGCCCTCTGGCTTCTCAGCGAGGGCTGCTGGTGAGTGCGAAGCGGATCGCACTCTTCTGTGCCGGGCTGGCTTCCAACCGCTTTGCGCAGGAGCTCTCAGAGCAGCAGGAGGTTATGGGCGCCCTGGCAGAGATCTTTGCCGAGGCACTTGTCTTAGAGTCCACCATCCTGCGAACAGAAAAGATGGTGGAGGCGAACCCAATGGCCGAAAAGCTGACCCAGTACTACGCCGCACGTTCGTTCCGTGTGGTCGAGCGTGCGGCCGAACGCATTCTTGGCGCAACTGTAGAGGGAGACGCCCTGCATACGCAGACGGCTATCCTGCGCAGTCTCGCAAAGCACGAGCCCTTCAACACGATTGCAGCTGGCCGTGAGATCTCTGTGGCCACGGTCAAAGCCGGCCAGTACACCACACAAGCCTGAGCCAGCGGTTGTAGAAGTAGGCACACAAGCGATGCCGTTGCTGCACACCGGCATCGCTTGTGCTTTCGCCTCGAGTTACGTGTGATCCGGACCGATGAATGTTGATGTCGCTGCAAGGAAGATAAAGCGATAAGGATCTCTTAGCCCAGAACCTGCTTCGCAATCGTGGCGAGTTGCATATTCGAGGTGCCTTCGTAGATCCGGCCGATCTTCGCGTCGCGATAGAGCTTCTCCACTGGATAGTCCTTGACGAAGCCGTAGCCGCCGAACAATTCGACACATTCGCTAGCCACATGCTCCGCAACCTGCGAGACGAAGTACTTCGTCATTGCCGCCTGCTTGACATACGGCAGCCCCGCCATCTTGCGGTGCGCTGCGTCGTAGACCATCAGCCGACACGCCTCAATCTCGGTCGCCATCTTCGCTAGCGAAAACTGAACCGCCTGAAACTCAGCGACGGGCCGGCCGAACTGACGGCGCTCCTGGGTGTACTTCGCCGCGTGCTCCCACGCACCGCGCGCCAGCCCGAGCATCTGCGCCGCAATTCCGATCCGCCCCTCGTTCAGCGTTTCGATTGCAATCTTATAGCCCTTCCCGAGCTCGCCCAGCATGTTCTCGGCCGGAACGCGGCAGTCCTGGAACAGCAGCTCGCAGGTCGATGACGCCCGAATCCCGAGCTTGTCTTCCTTCTTGCCGACCGTAAATCCGGGGGTGTCCCGCTCGACCAGGAAGGCCGTGATGCCCTTGTAGCCCAAAGCTGGATCGACGGTAGTAAAGACGATAAAGAGTCCTGACTCTCCGGCGCTTGAGATCCAGAGCTTGCTTCCGTTAAGGATGAAGCTGTCGCCGTCCGCACGCGCCGTCGTTCGCAGTCCAAACGCGTCCGAGCCGGAGCCGGCTTCGCTGAGCGCGTAGGAACAGATCAGGTCGGTCGCGACGCGCGGAAGATACTTCGCCTTCTGTGTCTCGTTCGCCCAATTCAAAAGCGCGTTCACGGTAAGCGTGTTCTGCACATCAACCATGACAGCTACCGAAGGATCGACCGCCGCGATCTCCTCAATAGCCAGGATCGCACTAAAGAAGGATGCACCGACGCCGCCGTACTCATCCGGCACCTCCATGCCCATCCATCCCTGGTCAAAGAGCTGCCGGATGAGCACCGGGCTCATCTTCTGCGCCTCGTCCATCTCCCGGACCAGCGGGGCAATCTCTTTTCGAGCGAACTTGCGCACGGACTCCTGGAGCAGCTGCTCCTCCGTGCTCAGCTGAGAAAGCGGTGCATGCGTGGTTGCTTCAATCTGTTCCGTGGCAATCATGGGATGTCTCCGTCCGCGCTTGCTACTCTATCCTACCGCAGGGTAAATTAGTAGCCCGTAGAGAATGCACCGTACAACGGTGCGTGAGCTTGGCGGCGACCGGAAAACAACCGGCTAAATAAGCTCCCCGGGAGTCAAGAACGATGCGAATTCTCACAGTTATTCGTCAGGTGCTGGACGCCGAAGAGAGCGTCAAAGTGAAGGACGGCAAGATCGATACGGCAGCCAGCAAGCTGGTCGTCGACAGCATGGACGAGTATGGCGTAGAGCAGGCGCTGCGGATGCGTGAGGCCGGCTCCGACGTGGAGGTGGTTGCGCTGGCCGTGGGTGCCGCCCGCTCGGAAGAGGCGCTGCGAACGGCGCTGGCCATGGGCGTTGATCGCGCGATCCTGGTCGAAACACCGGAGCCGCTCGACGTCATGGCGGTCAGCAGTGTGATCGCTCAGACGGCCAGAAATGAGGGTGTGGACCTGGTCTTCTGCGGCGGCCAGCAGGCGGACTGGGACAGCCACGCGCTCGGTGCGGCGACAGCAGAGCGACTGGGCTGGCCGCAGGCCACGTGGACCAACGCGTTGACGCTTGACGGCCAGCAACTCACCGGCAAACACGATGTAGATGCCGGCAGCGAGTCCTTTCAGGTGTCTCTGCCGGCCGTCGTCACAACGCAGCAGGGACTTAATGAGCCGCGCTATCCCACGCTGCCGAATATCATGAAGGCCAAGCGCAAAGAGCTGCGGCGCGACTCGATCGAGAGCTTTGGCGTCGCCTCAAAGGTGAAGGTTCTAAGCGCGGGCGTGCAGATCAAAGAACGCAGACGCAGGCTGCTCGACGGCAAGAATGCAGACGGAGCAGCCGTGCAGTTGGTTCATCTTCTCCGTAACGAAGCGAGGGTACTCTAATGATCCTGGTCGTCGCTGAACATGCCGCAGCCAAGCTGAGCAAAAGTACGTATGAGATGACGCAGGCGGCCCACGAGCTCGGCCGTGAAGGGCCTATAACGCTGGTCGTTCTTGGCAGCGGGGTTGCGGCAGTCGCCGCAGAGGCTGCCTTGCTGGGCGATCAGGTCCTAGTTGCCGATCTCCCCATTCTGGCCGAGTACGACGCCGAACTTTGGGCGAGCGCGATCGCACAGATCGCGACCGAAGGCGAAGCCCACACCATCCTGATCGGCGGCAGCCGGAGCGGCCGCGAGTTCAGCCCGCGCGTCGCCGTCAAGCTCGACGCTCCGCTGATTGAAGATGCTATCAGCCTAAAGAACGCCGGCGGCGCTCTCGAAGCCGAGCACTACACCTTTCTCGCGCGCGTGACTGAGCGTGTCTCAGCCGAGGGCAAGGTCATCGTCGTAACGATCAAGCCCGGCGCCTTCTCGCCTGCAAAACCGAATACCGTGGCAGCCGAGCAGTATGACCTCGATCTGAACCTGCCCGAGCGGCGGGTCGCCATCACGGGACGCACGACCGAGAAAACAGAACGCGTCTCACTCGCTGACGCGGACATTGTTGTCGCGGGTGGCCGTGGCGTGGGTAGTCCGGAGGGCTTTGCGGCCTGTGTGGAAAGCCTCGCCGATCAGCTCGGCGGGGCCGTCGGCGCAACCCGCGCCGTGGTCGACTCCGGCTGGCGGCCGTACACCGAGCAGGTGGGGCAGACCGGAAAGACCGTGCAGCCCAAGGTCTACTTCGCCATCGGCATCTCAGGCGCGGTCCAGCATCTCTCCGGCATGGGCAAGAGCAAGCTCATTGTCGCCATCAACAAAGACTCCGAGGCGCCGATCTTCAAGGAGACCGACTATGGCGTGGTCGGTGATGTGAATGAGATTGTGCCTGCACTCATTCGCGAGTTGAAGAACACGCATTAATCGCGCTAACGCTTGACCAAACGGCCCGGTACCCGATGCTCTCACTCTCGCAGAAACTTCTCTTCGCGGTCTTCGCCATCATCATGGGAACGCTGGGAGCGCACGGCTTTTATCGGCTTTACCGTCGCATACTCCGGGGGCGCAGCGATACGGACGCGCGCTTCAATCAGTTTTCGCGACGGCTCTGGTCTGCCCTCGTAACTACACTCACTCAGAGCCGCACCTTCCGCAAGCGCCCCTGGATCAGCTTCTTTCACTCGCTCATTTTTTACGGCTTCGTGTTCTACCTGCTGGTCAATCTGGTCGATGCCATAGATGGGTATGTCCCGCTTTCGTTTCAGTCGCTCGGCATCGCCGGCAACATCTACGTTCTGCTGGCGGATGTTCTCAGCGCGCTTGTCATCGTCGGCGTCATCGCCCTGGTGATCCGGCGCTTTCTGCTGCCCAGCCGCCGCGACTTCATCTTCAACGAGCGAACGCTGCTGCATAAAGACGTCAAGCAGCAGTACATCACGCGCGATTCGATCATCGTCTCAACTTTCATCCTGTTTCACGTGGGCAGCCGCGCGATCGGCGCGGGCGCAAAGCTGGCGCTTGATGGGCCCGACCACTTCGCGCCGTTCGCCACGCTGCTCTCGCATCTGTTCACGCCCCAAAACGCTGTGGCCTGGCGCACCTTTGGTTACTGGGGCGCACTCGGCAGTGTGCTCGCCTTTCTCGCCTACTTTCCATACTCCAAACACGTTCATATCTTCATGGCACCCGCGAAGTACGTCGTCGCCCGCGATGTGCCCACGGGTGTGCTGCCCGCGTTGGTGCTCGACATGGAGGCGGAAGAGCCGAAGCTGGGCGCGAGCAAGCTCGAGGACCTGGCGTGGCCGCGCCTGCTCGATGCCTACGCCTGCATCCAGTGCAACCGATGCCAGGACGTCTGCCCCGCGACCGCGACCGGCAAGGCTCTAAGCCCGTCCGCACTTGAGATCAACAAGCGCATGGAGCTGAACGAGCTCAGCAAGCACCAGCCCAGCTTTGAGAGTGGCGCACCCAGCCCGCACCCTTTGCTCACCTTCGCGCTCTCGCCGGAGGCCGCATGGGCCTGCACCACCTGTGGCGCCTGCATCGATGTCTGTCCCGTGGGCGATGAGCCGATGCTCGACATCGTCGACATTCGCCGCGAGCAGGTCATGATCCAGGGAGAGTTCCCTGTGCAGCTGCAGACCGCCTTCCGCGGCATGGAACGCGCTAAGAATCCGTGGGGCATCAACCATGAGAAGCGCATGGACTGGGCCGAGGGCCTGGCGGTCAAGACGACCGAGGAAAACCCGGAGCCGGACGTGCTTTTCTGGGTCGGCTGCGCGGCAAGCTACGATCCTCAGTCGCAGAAGACCGCGCGTGCCTTCGTGCAGCTGCTGAACCATGCCAAAGTCGACTTCGCGGTCTTGGGCAAGCGCGAGTGCTGCACCGGAGACACTGCGCGCCGCTCCGGCAACGAGTACCTCTATCGCCAGCTTGCCGATCAGAACGTCGCCACGCTGAACGAGATCAAGCCCAAGCTGATCGTCGCGACCTGCCCGCACTGCATGAACGCAGTCGGCAAGGAGTACGCGCAGCTAGGCGGCGACTACAAGGTCGTGCATCACACCGAATACCTAGAGTCGCTCGTCGCCGAGGGCCGGCTGGTCGCCGATCAAGGAACGGCCACCGTGGCCTATCACGATCCCTGCTATCTTGGCCGCCACAACGGTGTCTACGACGCTCCGCGCAATGTGCTAAATATCTTGAACAACAGTCTCGTGGAGCTACCGCGTAATCGCGAGAATGGCTTCTGCTGCGGCGCGGGCGGTGCCCAGTTCTGGAAGGAAGAAGAGCCGGGTGAGGAGCGCATCGCCAGCAATCGCCTGCGCGAGGTCGAGCAGAGTCTCGCGGGCGCGGAGGAGCGTGTGCTTGCCGTGGGCTGCCCCTTCTGCAAGAGCATGCTCGGCAGCACGCCGACAGAGGGTGCAGAGCCGCTTGTGATTAAGGATGTCGCGGAACTGCTGCTCGAAGGCGTGCAACGACGGTCGCCCGAGCGATTCGCCGTACCAAACAAAACGCCGGCACCGCAGCAGCAGCCGGCAGCTTCCGTAGCGGACCATAGGCAGCCTGTTGCTCTCGCCATGCCGTCCGTAGCTATAGCTGACCATCTTCAACCTGGGATCACCGCCGGGATGGAGCCTCTTGACGAGGCTTCACCAGCAACAACTCCCGCACCAAGCCGCAAGAGCTGGCAACCGAAACGCGCGGCTGCGCCAGAGCCGTCGTCAGAAAACGGAGCAGAGCCGGAGCCGCCCGCAACTCGCCCCGCGTCAACCGCCCCCGCACAATCCCCCTCGGTAGCGGAAGTACAGGTTGCGGTGCCCGATCCAGCAACGCCCCCAGCCAGCGAAATCACGTTGGCTCGCAAGGCCTGGGCGCCAAAGTCAGCCGTGGTAGTCGCAAAACCAGCTGCGCTCGACCGGGCAGGTCCGGGAGAACAGGATTTATCCCAATCCACTGCAGTCCCTGCCCTGGCCCCAGCTACGCCGGTCGCAGACGAAAGCCAGGCACCGGTACGCAAGGTATGGGCGCCCAAGTCCGCAGCAGCAAAGAAGCAGGAAGACAGGTGATCGCGCAATGAGATTCTCTCGCTGCAGAGTGACACGATGAGCGATGTTCTAGTGTGGAGTGAGGGAGCCTGCGGCAGGATCACCCTCAACCGGCCGGGCGCGATCAACGCGTTGACATCCGAGATGGTCGCAGTTATCTCCGCCGCGCTGACTGCATGGGCGGCCGATCCCGCTATTCACTTCGTTATGCTCGATGGTGCGGGAGAGCGAGGCCTGTGCGCCGGCGGCGACATCCGCGCCATGTATCAGGCCGTCGTCTCCGGCCATCCCAGCCTGGCCATCGACTTCTTCCGCAGCGAGTACCGCCTCAACTATCTCATCTCCCGCTATCCAAAGCCTTACGTCGCCCTCATGGACGGCATCGTCATGGGAGGCGGCATCGGCATTTCGGCACACGGCTCGCACCGCATCGTCACGGAGCGTTCGCAGCTCGCCATGCCTGAGACCGCTATTGGCTTCATCCCCGATGTGGGCGGCACCTTTCTTCTAGGAACCGCGCCCGGTGAGTTCGGCATCTATCTCGGCCTCACTGGCAATCGGATCGGCGCGGCGGACGCGCTCTACTGCCGTCTTGCCGACCTCATCGTCCCAACCGGGTCCCTGGCTGCGCTCACGGCAGAGCTCGAGACATGCGCCGACGCCGCCGCACTCGAAGCCTCACTCCTGCGCTACGCCTCGCCATCTCCGCAGACGCCTTCGGCCCCCCTTCGAGCCTGGATCAAGGATTGCTTTAGCGCGCACACAGTTGAAGAGATCCTGGCGGCTTTGGCCCGCCATGCGGACCCGGAAGCTCAGGCCGCCCTAGAGGACTTGAAGAAGAAGTCGCCGACCTCACTCAAGGTCACGTTCACGGCTCTGCGCAACGGGCGCAAGTGGAACGATCTCGCTTTTTGCCTGCAGCAGGAGTTTCGCATCGCGCAGGCGTGTCTTCGCGGCCACGACTTCGCCGAGGGCGTGCGGGCCGCGATCATCGACAAAGATCGCAACCCTGCGTGGAATCCTGAACGGCTTGAAGAGGTAACTCCGGAAGACGTGCAAAGCTATAGTGCGCCAGCCGGTGTTGAGGAGCTGCAGCTCGCCTCTCAGGCCTAGTCAGCGACCAAGCCGACGCCGACGACAGTACGCGCCATCCCATGCCGAGCGGCGTCATCGCAGGACCGCACGAGAAGATCGCCAATCCAAAACACGACTGCAAGGACGAACATGGCCTTGCGCGAGACCCGTCCACGAGATAGCCGCTAAGCGGGCAGAACACAGCGTACGTAGAGGTAAAGCCAGCCCCGAGAGCCTGCGTAGCTGTCGCCAGAAGGTACGTTTCACTTCATCGATTCGGAGAAGGCCCGCGAGAGAAGTCTACGTATCCAATCCTGTTCTGAATCGGTTATGATGAAGCGCTAGTTGACCGGGCAGTCAGTTAGAGTTCGGATCAGGTCAAGACCCGGTCTCTCTCGTCAACGCACAACGGGGCTTTCATGACGGAACATTTCGACGTATTGATCGTAGGGGCCGGACTCTCCGGCATCAGTGCCGCCCATAGCCTGCAGAGGCACTGCCCAAAGAAGACCTACCTCATCCTTGAAGGCCGCGAGGCCCTCGGCGGAACATGGGATCTCTTCAAGTATCCCGGCATCCGCTCCGACTCAGACATGCAGACGATGGGGTTCTCCTTCCGGCCCTGGACGGAGGAGAAGTCCATCGCCGACGGCTCGAGCATTCTGAACTACCTCAAGGACACGGCAACTGAGTATGGCATCGACCGCCACATCCGTTACAACCAGCGTGTCGGTCAGGTGCGGTGGTCGACCGAGGAGTCCTTATGGACGGTGGAGATGCAGGCCGGAACCACGGGCGAGCGCAACATGCTGACCTGCTCGTTTCTCTTCATGTGCACGGGCTACTACAACTACACCCAGGGCCACATGCCGGAGTTCGCCGGCGCCGATCAATTTCGCGGCCGCGTCGTTCATCCGCAGCAGTGGCCCGCGGATCTGGACTACACCGGCAAGCAGGTCGTCATCATCGGCAGCGGCGCTACAGCCGTCACGCTGGTCCCGTCCATGGCCAAGACCGCGGCGCACGTCACCATGCTGCAACGATCGCCGACCTACATCATCGCGCGGCCCGGCGCGGATCCGCTGGTGAGCCGCTTGCAACGGTGGCTGCCCGCCAAAGTGGCTTCGCGAATCGTCCGCTTCAGAAACATCCTTTTGGGCATGTATTTCTACAAGCTCTCGCGCAGTAAGCCCGCCAAGGTTAGCGCGGCCATCCTAGCGGGCGCGCAGGCCTATCTCGGCGCCGACTATGACGTCACCCACCTCACGCCGCGCTACAAGCCATGGGATCAGCGAATCTGCCTGGTTCCCGACGGCGATCTCTTCCAGACCATTCGCAAGGGCGATGCATCCATCGTGACCGACACGATCGAGCGCTTCACCGAGACCGGGATCAAGCTCGCCTCCGGTAAAGAGCTTCCTGCCGACCTTATCGTGACCGCAACGGGTCTCAAGCTGCAGCTGCTCAGCGGCGTCACCATTTTTGTCGACGGCGAACGCGTCGATCTGGCGAAGACCTACAACTACCGGGGCACGATGTTTAGCGGCATTCCCAACTTCGCGCTCACCATCGGCTACACCAATGCCTCATGGACGCTTAAGGCAGAACTCACCAGCCGGTACGTCTGCCGCGTGATCAACTACATGGATCGCCACGGCTGGAAGAGCGCTGTGCCTCGCGTGAATGGCTCCATAGGAGAAAAGCCGCTCATGGACTTCTCCGCTGGTTACGTCCAGCGGGAGCTTGCACTGTTGCCCAAGCAGGGGCTGGACAAGCCCTGGTCGCTGCGCCAGAACTATCCCCGCGACATTATAGATCTGCGCTACGGCAAGATGAACGACGGCGCGCTGCAATTCTCCCGGTAAAAAAAGGATGACGCGCTCTACTGCCACACCTGGCGATAGAGTGTCTCAACTTCCTCCGCGGTCGGGATCCGCGGATTGTTCTGCGGCGAGCCGGAGGAGAGTGCCTGCGCTGTCATCGTAGGAATTAGGGCCAGATAGCGCTTGTAATCGATCCCGAACTGCTTGGGCGAAGGAACCTGCAGCTCGGCGTTGCGGCCGTACAGGCCTTCAATCAGCTGGTCGGCGGCCATAGCATCCGAATCCCCTGCCGCCGCGATGCCCATAGTGCGCGCACACTCCGCATATCGGCCGAGCGCCGCCTCCGCGGAAAACGCCGTGACAGCCGGCAGCAGCATGGCATTCGACAGCCCGTGCGGCACATGAAAGTGCGCGCCGATTGGCCGGCTCATCCCGTGCACCAGAGCTACGCTGGCGTTTGAAAATGCCACGCCCGCCTGCGTGGCCGCCAGCATCATGGCCTCGCGAGCGC
Source organism: uncultured Acidobacteriaceae bacterium (assembly GCA_964246835.1). GTDB lineage: Bacteria > Acidobacteriota > Terriglobia > Terriglobales > Acidobacteriaceae > Edaphobacter. The sequence continues at coordinate 61,004 of CAXTRT010000010.1, forward strand.
TTCGGTTGCCTGGCTCGTGGAAGCTGCGCGGAAGCTCCCGCCAGATCGTCCGCATGGCTGCAAGCGCGAGCGCGTCCGTAAACGGGTTCGCGCGCCGGCTCACATAGGCCTCGATCGCGTGCGTCAATGAGTCCGTACCCGTATCCGCAGTTAGCCGCGCCGGCATGCTCAGGGTCAGCTCGTAGTCGATGATGGCGGCGGTCGGCAGAAGCACATCACCCGCCACCAGCATCTTCTCGTCGGTCTCCACATCGGTGATCACGGTGAAGCGCGTGACCTCCGATCCCGTGCCGGCCGTCGTTGGGATCGCGATGTGCACTGGGCCGGCGAGCGGAGGCACATGCGGTGCCTTGAAGTCACGAACTCTGCCGCCATTTCCCACCAGCATGCCGATCGCCTTTGCCGTATCAATCGGACTTCCCCCGCCCAGGCTTACCAGGCTGTCGTGCCCGCCCGCCACAAAGACGCGAACTCCGTCTTCAACAATCGTCGTCGTCGGGTCCGGCAATGTCTCGTGGAAGATCTCACAGCTCAGGCTCGCATCGTGGATCTGCTTCTGCAAGCGTGCGGCCAGCCCCGCCTTCATCATGAACGGATCCGTCACCACCAGGGGCCGCTTTGCGTTTAACCGAAGCACCACAGCGGCTGCCTCCGCGAAGGCTCCGCCACCGATCTTCAGCAGCGACGGCATACGAATCTCAGAGCTCACACACGGTCCTCCAAAGTCACTTTGCAACACAAGGTTGCCGGTCTGCTTATTTCGTCTGCGGAAATCCCAGGTCGACTTTGCTGCTTGCAAGGTCAGGCCAGCGGCTGGTGACGATCTTCGCGCGGGTGTAAAACTGGATGCCTTCCGGCCCGTACATGTGCAGGTCGCCGAAGAGCGAGGACTTCCATCCGCCAAAGCTATAGCTGGCAACCGGCACGGGCAGCGGAACGTTGACGCCGACCATACCCGCCTCCACCTCAAACTGGAATCGCCGCGCAGCGCCGCCGTCGCGCGTGAAGATGGCCGCGCCGTTCCCGTAAGGATTGTCATTGATTAGTTGCAGCGCTTCGGCATAGGTCTCCGTGCGCACAACCGAGAGCACCGGGCCGAAGATCTCATCGGTATAGCATCGCGTCTCCGGCCGCACATGATCAACGAGCGAGGCGCCGAGAAAAAATCCTGCTCCGTCCGTCGCAGGGTTCGTTCGGCCATCAACTGCGACGGTCGCGCCCTGCTCGCGCGCGGAGTCAAGGTAAGAGGCGACGCGGTCGCGATGCTCGCGCGTGATCAGCGGTCCCATCTCCGATGCAGCATCGAGCCCCGGTCCGACCTTGATCGCCGCGATGCGCTGCCGGATTGCGATCACCAGAGGCTCCGCCGCGGCACCGACAGCAACCACCACCGAAATCGCCATGCAGCGCTGCCCCGCCGCCCCGTACCCGGCGGAGACGGCCGCATCGGCAGCCGCATCGGTATCGGCGTCAGGCAGCACCAGCATGTGATTCTTGGCGCCGCCCAGCGCCTGTACGCGCTTGCCATTGCGTGTGCCCGTCTCATAGACAAAGCGGGCCACGGGCGTGGACCCGACGAAGCTGACGGCCTTGATGTCGGGGTGCGCCAGCAGCCGATCGACGGTAATCTTGTCGCCCTGCAACACATTCAGCACACCCGCGGGCAGCCCCGCCTGCTGAGCCAATTCGGCAAGATACAAACCAGCCGATGGCACCTTTTCGGACGGCTTTAGCAGAAACGTATTTCCGCAGGCAATGGCGTTGGCCAGCATCCACATCGGCACCATAGCGGGGAAATTAAACGGCGTAATACCCGCGACCACGCCAAGCGGCTGACGAATCTGATACACGTCCACACCGTTGCTGACCTGCTCCGTAAAGCCGCCACGGAGTAGCGCCGGAATCCCGCAGGCGAACTCCACGTTCTCAAGCCCGCGGGCGATCTCGCCGCGCGCATCGGCCAGCGTCTTGCCGTTCTCGGTCGAAAGAATCCGCGCAAGGTGCTCCCGGTTCACATCGATCAGGTTGCGAAAGCGGAAGAGAATCTCGGCCCGCTTCACCAAGGCTGTCGCGCGCCAGCCGGGAAAGGCGGCCTTGGCTACTTCCACCGCGAGATCGACATCGGCGCTGCTTGCAAAGTTCACGCGTGCGTGCGGTTGGCCGGTCGCGGGATTCCAGACCGTGCCATACCGCCCGGATTGCGTGATGTGCGATGCGCCGCCGATCATTGACTCCACGCTGAGCAGAGTAGGGTCGGACACTGTGGTCTCAGAGACAAGCGTTGCGGTCATGGCGATCCTATGTGGGCGCGAAAAGCGCCGCGTGAAAATGCAGAAACCTACTCTATTGCCCTACAGGGTGAGCTGTCGAAGACAAATGCGGCATCCATTCAACCTTCATATGACCCCTGTTCTTGAGAATTGAGATGACAGCAGCAAGCTGCTGCGAGTATCTTACCGCGAGGACGGTAGAGTACGACTCAAGGCATAAGCAATGAATGTTCCTCTCTCCCCTTTACGATTTCTCCGCCATGCGGAGCGCCAGTACGCCAGCCGGACAGCTGTTGTCTCTCGAGGAGAGCGCTTCACCTATCGGCAGTTCGGCGATCGTGCGGCCCAGCTCGCAGGGGCGCTGCGCCAGATCGGCGTTCAGCCCGGCGAGCGAGTGGCCTTTCTCGGAACGAACTCGCATCGGCTGCTCGAAGCCTACTTCGGTGTGCTCGAGGCAGGCGCCGTGCTTCTACCGCTCAACATCCGGCTCGCCGCCAGCGAACTCCAGTTTGTCCTCAACGACTCCGGAGCCAGCGTTCTCTTCATCGATAAGCAGTTCCTGCCGCTGGTTGAATCCTTCCGTCATGCGGTGCCATCCGTTCGCATCTTCTGCCAGCTTGAGGGCGCAGTCGAAGCCGACTGGCTCCTGCAACAGAATTACGATGAATGGATCGACGCCGCCGACGCATATCGCTGCGATATCAGCCTGATCGATGAGGATGCGGTCGCCGAGATCTTCTACACCAGCGGCACCAGCGCGCAGCCTAAAGGCGTTATGCTGACGAATCGCAACATCTACCTGCACGCTCTGCACGCCAGCATCAATCTGACCGTCAGGAACGGGGCGGTCGAGATGCACACCATTCCCCTGTTTCACGCCAATGGCTGGGGCATAGCGCACTTCCTAACCATGCTGGGCGGCAAACACGTGATGGTGGATACCTTTGATCCAGTCGCGATCTTCCGCTTCATCGAGACGGAACGCGTCAATTACTTCAACGCCGTGCCATTTATGGCCACCGTTCTTGTGAATCACCCGCGGCGGACTGAGTTCGATATGAGCAGTCTGGAGCGCATTGTGATCGGCGGAGCGGCCTCCTCACCCACCCTGATTCGTGAGGTGGAACAGGCCTTCGGCTGCACCTGCTTCGCCGGCTACGGCCTCACTGAGACCTCGCCCGTGCTCTCCATCTCTCCCATGAAACCCGAGCTCGCCCTTGATGCCGAGAACCGGTACGTCCGGCAGGCCATGACCGGCTACGCCATGCCCGGCGTTGAGATGCACATCGTCGGTCCTGACGGCGAGTGGCTTGCCGAAGATGGCGAGGTCTTCGGGGAGCTGATCGCACGCGGCGACGGCATCATGAAAGGCTACTGGAACCAGCCGGAACTCTCCGCGGAGGCTCTGCGCGGAGGCTGGTTCCACACCGGAGACATGGCCACCCTGGACAGTCACGGCTACGTGCTGATCGTCGATCGCAAGAAGGACATCATCGTCAGCGGCGGAGAGAATATCTCCTCGCTCGAAGTAGAAAAAGCCATGCTGGCCCACCCCGCCATTCTCGAGATCGCAGTCATCCCGGTCTCCGACGAGCGATGGGGCGAGGTGCCCAAGGCGCTCGTCGTCCTGAAAGCCGAGGCTATCGTGACCGAGCAGGAATTGATCGACTTCAGCCGCTCCACACTCAGCCATTACAAGTGTCCGAAGAGCGTTCAATTCGTGGAGTCTTTGCCCAAAACCGGCACCGGCAAGGTGCTGAAGAAAAATCTGCGCACCCAGTACGAAGGAAAACCTGTGGCGGAGCTTGTGCGTCCCTGAACGCACAGGCTCCGCGGTGGTGTGAGAGAGACCCTCAGCGATCCAGCTTCTGCCCTAAATCCGCCCGCTCTCTCAGCAGCGCGGAGATCTTAAACTCCGCACCAAGCGCATCGCCATACTTTGTGAGACCGTCAACCACAGTCTTGAGACCAATCGCATCCGCCCAGAACATCGGCCCACCCTTCACCGCCGGCCAGCCATAGCCGAAGACCCACACAACATCGATGTCCGAGGCTCGCTGAGCAATGCCCTCTTCCAGAATCTTCGCGCCCTCATTGACCATGGTGTAGAGCGTGCGCGCGACGATCTCCTCGTCCGTGATCGGTCGCGGCACACATCCAGCCTGTTCGCGGAAGCGCCGAAGGATCTCCATGGTCACAGGCGACGGCGTAGGCCGGCGGCTCTCGTCGTAGTCGTAGTAGCCGGCCTTTGTCTTCTGGCCCCAGCGGCCCTCCGCGCACAACGCATCGCTGATGCTCTCGACGCGGCTCATGTCGCGATGCCAGCCGATATCCACCCCTGCAAGATCGGACATCTGAAACGGTCCCATGGGCATACCGAACGCCGTATGCACGCGATCGATCTGCTCGGGCGTCGCGCCCTCGAGCAGCAGCGCGGTCGCCTCATCCTGCCGCGGCATCAGCATGCGATTTCCAATAAACCCATAACAGACGCCGGCAACCACCGGTACCTTCCGAATCCGGCGCGCCAGATCCATCGCCGTCGCCAGCGCGTCCGGCGCCGTCTGCGTGCCGCGCACCACCTCCACCAGCTTCATCACATTCGCCGGAGAAAAAAAGTGCGTTCCAAGCACGTCCTGAGGCCGAGCCGTACAGGCGGCCAGGGTATCAATGCTGAGATAGCTTGTATTCGAGGCCAGCATGGCTCCGGGTTTCGCAACCGCATCAAGACGCCGGAAGATCTCCTGCTTGACCTCCATGTTCTCGTACACGGCCTCAATGACCAGGTCGCACTCCGCCAACGCCGCAAACTCCAGCGTCGGCGAGAGCAGACCCATCGCCTGCTCGACCTGCCCTGGCGTCAGCCGCCCCTTCGCCGCGCTTGCCTCGTAGTTTCGCCGCATCACCGCGACCCCGCGATCGAGTGCCTCCGCCGCTGTCTCAACCAGGGTGACGGGAATGCCGGCCGAAAGAAAGTTCATGGAGATCCCGCCGCCCATTGTGCCTGCGCCGATCACGCCGACTCTGGCGATCGCTCGCAGCGCCGTCCCCTTGGGCAGGTCGGTCACCTTTGCCGCGGCCCGTTCGGCAAAGAAGATATGCCGCAGCCCCTGCGACTGCTCCCCCCGCATCAGCGTCTCGAAGAGCCTCTGTTCGAGCGTCAGACCTGCGCGCAGCGGCAGTTCAGTCGCTGCCTTGATCGCTTCAATGCACGCCGCAGGCGCATCCAGCCCCTTGATCTTACGAGCGTTCTCCTTGGCAAACCGCTCGAATAGACCCGCATCGGTGGCGACAGTTCGCTCTCCGGTCCGGCGAACGCCCTGCGCCTTCCGAGCAAACGCGATCGCCTCCGCGGCCAGCGCCTGCTCCTCAACCACCTTGTCGACGAGCCCCATCTCGGCGGCTCTCGCAGCCGACACAGGCTCGCCGCTGACAATCATCTCGAGCGCCGCCTGCGCTCCAACCACCCGCGGCAGCCGCTGCGTTCCTCCCGCGCCCGGCAGCAGACCCAGCTTCACCTCCGGCAGCCCTAGCTTTGCGGAGGGCGCAGCGACACGGTAGTGACAGGCGAGCGCCAGCTCGAGTCCGCCGCCAAAGCACGTCCCATGAATCGCCGCAATCACCGGCTTCTCACTTGCCTCAACTCTATCGACCAGTTCGGGCAGCCATGGGTCAACCAAGGCATGACCGAACTCCGTAATATCGGCTCCCCCCGAAAACAGCTTTCCCGCGCCTCGGACAATAATGGCCCGGATCGCCGAGTCCGCCGCACTTGCCTCGATGGCTTGGTACAGCTCCTTGCGCACCGCGGCGCTAAGCGCATTCACCGGTGGTGTATCAAGCACTAACTCAAGAACGTCTGCGTGTCGCTGAACCGTTAGCATCGAATCCTCTTCTGGAACTTCAGTAGATATGACCTTCAGTAAAGCAGCCTTGCGCAGCAGTGCGGCCGGCACGGAGGCATTCCTAGGAATGCACCACTCAGACAACGCGTACGTGCCTGATTCTGTCGTCTACCGGCTTAGACACAGAAAACCCTCTTCCTGCGAAATGGTCACGCGACAGGGCTCATAGATCTGCATTCGAACTGTCTTATTCTCGCAGAGATCCAGCTGCGCCACCGGCTGCGCGAGAGCCTCGCCACCCAGCACAATGCATCGCCGAAAGTCGCCCCGGTCATGCCACGTAAGCGCCAGAGTTCGCCCGTCGCGATGCCGCTGCTCGACGACCGAATCGCCATTCTGATCCGCGCCAAAGCTGCTAACGATACAGCTTGTGACACTCGGATCGCACATCTTTTCTTCCGCAATTTCACTCAGTTCCATCTGCGTCATAGGTGCTCCTTTGGGGAGGCCGCTGAGTGTAGCAGACCGCCCGCTGCTTTGTGAACGCATGGTCACTTTATGCTTGCCATGCCAATTCCGCAAATGCTATGGTTCGCCGACTGAACTTACTTCTCTTCCGGAGCTTTTGACCATGCAGACGAGCTACAACGGTATTCCTGTTCCCGTAGATGGTCAGCCGATCGAGTACCACGACGGTCGCTACATCGTGCCCAACCGCCCCATCATCCCGTTCATCGAAGGCGATGGCATCGGCCGCGACATCTGGCGCGCCTCACAGCGCGTGTTCGACTCCGCGGTCGAGAAGGCCTACGGCAACGAACGTGCCGTGCAGTGGTACGAAGTGCTCGCAGGCGAGAAGTCCTATCGCAAGTCGCAGGACTGGCTGCCTGAAGATACCGTGAAGGCCACCCTCGACTTTCGCGTCTCCATCAAGGGGCCGCTCACCACACCGGTCGGCGGCGGCATTCGATCGCTCAACGTCGCGCTTCGTCAGCTTATGGATCTCTATCAGTGCGTGCGTCCCGTACGCTATTACGCCGGTGTGCCCAGCTCGGTCAAGCACCCCGAAAAGCTCAACGTCGTCATCTTTCGCGAGAACACCGAAGACATCTACGCGGGTATCGAGTTCCGCGAAGGCACGCCCGAAGCCGCGAAGTTCATCGCCTTCATCAACGACGATATGTTGAAGGGCACCAAGAAGAAGATCCGCCTCGACTCCGGTGTCGGCGTCAAGCCGATCTCCATCACCGGGTCCAAGCGGCTCGTCCGCGCGGCCATCGAGTTCGCCCTCAAAGAGTCGCGCAAAGTCGTCACCCTCGTCCACAAAGGAAACATCCAGAAGTTCACCGAGGGTGCCTTCCGCGAGTGGGGCTATGAGGTTGCCATCCAGGAGTTCCGCGCGCAGACCATCACCGAGCGCGAAAGCTGGATCCTCGGCAACCTCGAACAGACGCCCGGCCTCTCCGCCCAGCAGAATGCCGCCCTTATCGAGCCCGGCATCGAGTTTGCGCCGCCTGAGTTCGGCGAATCGGTCGTGAAGGAGGTCGAGGATGTCCTGGCTAGCATCGGCGCGTCCCACGGCAACGGCCAGTGGAAGGACAAGGTTCTGATCAACGACCGCATCGCCGACTCCATCTTCCAGCAGATCGTCATCCGACCCTCCGATTACAGCGTGCTCGCGACCACCAACCTGAATGGCGATTACGTATCGGATGCAGCCGCCGCCCAGGTAGGCGGTCTCGGTATCGCGCCGGGCGGGAACATCGGCGACGGTTACGCCGTCTTTGAAGCCACCCACGGCACCGCGCCCAAGTACGCCGACAAGGATGTCATCAATCCCGGCTCCGTCATCCTGTCGGGCGTCATGCTCTTCAACTTTCTCGGCTGGCACGAGGCAGCGCTGCTGATCGAGTCCTCACTCGAAAAGACCATCCAGCAGAAGTATGTCACCTACGACTTCGAGCGCCAGATGCAGGGCGCCACCAAGGCAAAGACCAGTGAGTTCGCCACCAGGATGATCGAAAATATGTAACTCCCGCGGATCATGCAGCTGGGGATCAGGCGGACTGGCCGCCATCTACTGAAAGAATCTGCCCGGTAACAAAGGCAGAGGCATCTGAAGCGAGAAACAGCGCAGCTCCCTTCAGGTCGTCCGGTCCGCCAAAACGGCCCAGCGGGATCGAGGCCAGCAGCTTCTCTCGTTGCTGCTCAATCACCTTCTGCGACATGTCGCTCGGAAACCAGCCGGGCGCGATCGCATTCACGCGCACGCCATACCTCGCCCACTTCGTCGCCAAATCGCGCGTAAACGCGATCACGCCGCCCTTGCTGGCCGTGTAGCCTATGGCTTCCATCTCATCCCACGTACCCCGCAGGCCGGCAATCGACGCGATATTCAGGATCGCCCCGCGCCCCTGCGCGATCATCACCTTGCCGGCTGCCTGCGAGAAGAGGAAGGTCCCGGTAAGGTTCGTCTCGATCACCTTGTTCCATTGCGCCACTGTCATCTCTTCAGCGAGCGCACCCCAGCTGGTGCCGGCATTATTGACCAGCACATCGATCCGCCCGAAGTGCTGCGTCGCGGCTTCGACAACCGCACCCACGCTGCCGGGATCCTTCACGTCGCAGCCAAGCGCTAGGACCTCGACACCTAGCGATCGAAGCTCCTCCGCCGTCTGCTGACAGCGCTCCTGCTTTCGCGCGCAAAGCACCAGGTGGGCACCGGCCTCCGCCAGCCCCTCCGCCATCTGCCGCCCCAGGCCAACCGAGCCGCCGGTCACGATGGCGACACGGCCTCGAAGATCAAAGAGAGAGCTTGTTTGCATGCGCTCCTTACCGAGCGGTAAAGTATCGCATTAGGCCGGTCGTTGTCACGCGCCGTCTCGCCTCGTCTTCGTTCTTGCCTCTCTCCACCTCTGGATTCGCCTTCATGACGGAACGCGCAGACTACCGGCACCACTCGCAGATCGCCACGCGCTGGAGTGACAATGACGTCTACGGCCACGTCAACAACGTCCAGTACTACAGCTACTTCGACACCATCATCAACGAATTTCTGATTCGTGCCGCATCGCTCGACTTTCAGGCCGGTCCGCTGATTGGCGTCTGTGCCGAGTCGCATTGCAAGTACATCTCCGAGCTCGCATTCCCAGAGACGATCGACGCCGGCCTGCGCGTGGAGCACCTCGGTCGCAGCAGCGTTCGCTATGGCATCGGTCTATTCCGCATCGGCGTCACGCAGGCCGCTGCCGAAGGCTGGTTTGTGCACGTCTTTGTCGATCGCATCGGCCGCCGCCCGGCTCCCCTCACACCACAGCTGCGAACGGCTCTCGCGGCAATCACCATGCCCTCGGACATGTCTGCAGAGCAGCCCTCATGAAGATCAGAGCTGCGGTCCTGCGCCAGAGCGGACTCGTAGCGCCGTACGCGGATTCGCGCCCGCTCTCGATCGAGCATGTGGACCTTGCGCCTCCGGAACGCGGGGAGATCTGCGTTCGCATCACAGCCGCCGGGCTCTGCCATTCCGACCTCTCGGTCATCGACGGCTCACGCCAGCGCCCGCTGCCGATGGTCCTGGGTCATGAGGCCGCGGGCACCATCGTCGAGCTGGGACTCGGAGTGGTAGGCCTCGATGTCGGCGACTCCGTGATCTTCTCCTTCGTGCCTCCCTGTGGCCAGTGTGCCCCCTGTGCTGCGGGCCGCGCCGCCCTGTGCGAGCCGGGAGCCCGCGCGAACACCGCCGGCGATCTGCTCGGCGGCGGCCGGCGGCTGAGAGGCGCAGGCGGCGAGAGGCTTCATCATCACCTCGGCGTCTCCGCCTTTGCGGAGTTCTGCGTCACCTCGGCCCGCTCCGCCGTCCGTGTCGAGCGTGACCTGTCGCCAGAGATCGCCGCGCTGTTCGGCTGTGCCGTCATGACCGGCGTCGGCGCCGTCGTGAATACCGCCCGCCTCTCCGCTGGCGAGAGCGTCGCGATCTTCGGTCTGGGAGGGGTCGGTATGGCCGCCCTGCTGGGTGCCCGGGCGAGCGGCGCCTACCCGCTCCTCGCTGTCGATCTGAGCGAAGAGAAACTCGCTTTAGCGCGCGACCTGGGTGCCTACCATTGCCTGAACGCGCGGGACCCAAACCTGATTGAAGCCCTGCGCGATCTCTCAGGCGGCGGTGTAAACTTCGCCATCGAGTCCGTCGGCAGTGAGACCGTCTTCGCCCAGGCCTACGCTGCCACACGCCGCGGCGGCACCACCGTCACCGTCGGTCTGCCGGCGCCCGGCCGCATGCTCAGCATCCCCGCCCTCACCATCGTCGCCGAAGAGCGCACCATCAAGGGCTCCTACATGGGCTCGGCGGTTCCCTCGCGCGATCTTCCCCGCTATATCGCTCTTTATCGTGCTGGCCTGCTGCCCGTCGAACGCCTGCTCACGCATCGGCTTAAACTCGATGAAATTAACGCCGGCTTCGATCGCCTAGCGCGCGGCGAGGCCATCCGCCAGGTAGTTCTGTTCGACTGAAGTAGCCTTCGTTTGGTATACAAACGTCATCTCGATCGAAGTAAGACGGCTTCTCCGTCTTGCAAAGTGAAAAGACCTGCAGTGTGCTCGTACCGGCAATACACGCTCGTAAATCCGCCTAACCTGCACTTGCCGCAAGATCTTCAATCCACACCGTCTGCACATTCACAAACGCATGCGCGCCAAAGTGCGAGAGCTCGCGGCCGTAGCCGCTCTGCTTCACGCCGCCCACCGGCACGCGTGGGTCGGATGCCGTGACTCCGTTGATGAAAACACCTCCGGTCTCGAGCGCACGCGCCATCTCGCGGGCAAGCGCGACATCACTCGTCCAGAGATTGGCGCTCAGACCGTACTGGCTCGCGTTTGCCGCGATCACGGCCGCTTCAGCATCGCGAACGCGGGTCAGAGCCGCCACCGGCCCAAAGGTCTCGTCGTCGAAGACCGGCATACCCTGCGTTACGCCGCTAAGCACGGTTGGCGGATAGAAAAAGCCCTTACCCTCGGCCGGCCTTCCACCGCACATCACCCTCGCGCCGGCGGCAACACTCGCCTGCACCTGCCAGTCCAGTTCCACGCGCAGGTCGCCGCGCGCGATCGGTCCAATACGATTAGTGCGGTCCGTGGGATCGCCCATCGTGAGCGCTTCAGCCGCCGCAACAAACTCCTCCTCGAAGCGATCGGCGATCTCCTCCGCTAGCAGAAAGCGCTTCGCCGCCAGGCACACCTGACCCGCATTGCTGAAGCGGCCGCGCACCGCAGCCGCCACTGCTCGCGGGACGTCAGCGTCTTTCAGCACAATGAAAGCATCCGAGCCGCCTAACTCCAGCACGCTCTTCTTGATGTGCCTGCCGGCCTCCGCCGCAACCGCCGATCCGGCGCGAACACTGCCGGTTACAGAAACTCCCTGAACGCGTCGGTCCGCGATCACGCCGGCGACATCCTCCACATTCAAGATCAAATTCTGCAGCACGCCTTCGGGAAAGCCTGCTTCAAGAAACACCCGCTCCAACTCCAGCGAACTGCGCTGCGTATTCGGCGAGTGCTTCACCAGCACCGTGTTTCCCGCCAGCAGCGTAGGCACGCAGAAGCGCACCACCTGCCACAGCGGAAAGTTCCACGGCATCACAGCCAGGATCGGTCCCATCGGCAAATACGAGATGTAGGCCTGCGACCGGCCCGTGGGCGCGGCCTCGTCGGCCAGCATGCGCGGCCCATGCTCGGCAAACCATTCCGTCGTGCGGGCGCACTTCTCCACCTCGGCCTCCGCCTCGGCGATAATCTTGCCCATCTCCGCCGTGACGGTCGCGGCAAGCACCTCACGATTCCGCCGCAGGCCCGCGGCAAAGCCTGCCAGCAGATCGGCGCGGCGATGCACAGACAGCATGCGAAAGTCCCGAAAGCCGCTCTCGGCCAGACTCAATCTGCGCTCCGTCTCTGCAGCCGTAAACGTACTGAAGCTCTCGATCGGCTCACCGCTCGCGGGATTAACAGTGCTGAACGTCGACGAATTCATGACTCTCCTCTACCTCTTTAACCCGCTCAGCAAGCAGCAGCTCTAGCTCAATGCCCTATGCTCAGAGAACAAAAACTTAAAGAAACAAAAACAGAAACGTAGAACAAAGAATCAAAAACTCTCCGGCCGATTTCGCCCCAGCCGATCATGGCTCGAGACCCAATCACCGCGAAGAATCGCGCTGCTCAGCGAAAGGTCCCCCGCCAGCGCTACGCCGGCGCAGATCTCCGCCAGCTTATCCGACTTGCCGTTGCCGTAGCAGCCCAGCAGATGCAGGCACTCCTTTTGTGTAGGCAGCCCGGTCCCGCCGCCAACCGTGGCGACGATCAGCGACGGAATCGTAATCGACCAGTACAGGTCACCATCCGGCTGCAGCTGCGCGTAAACAACTGCCGCATGCGATTCGGCAATGTTCGCGGCATCCTGCCCGGTCGCGATAAACATTGCCGCGAGACCGTTCGCCGAGTGAGCCCCGTTGTTCGCCGAACCCGCAAAGAAAGCGCCGGCCTGCGAGATCTGCCGCATGTGAAACAGATCGGCCGTATCCACACCCATGATGCTCTGCAGGCGATCCCGCCTGATCACAATCTCCGCTACTACCCGCTTTCCGCGCGTTAGCAGCGTGTTCAGCTGCGAGTGCTTCTTGTCGGTATCGATGTTTCCCGAAAGCAGGAAGCGCGGAGAATCCGGGTGCGCCGCGACCATCCATTGGCAAGCCGCCAGCGTTGCTTTACCGACCATGTTCTGCCCGGCAGCATCGCCGGTGGTGTAATCAAACCGCAGATAGAGGAGCCGTCCTACGATAAAAGGAGTGACACGTACCAGCTTGCCCGAGCGCGTCGTCGCCTCAGCCGCCTGCCTGATCTCTGCGTAGTGCGCTTTCACCCACTCGCTAAACTTACGAGCCTCGAGCGCATTCGCAAACTCAAACACCGGCGATCGCTGCATGGTGTGCTTGACCACCGTCGTCGTCACGCCGCCGCACTCGGTCAGCAGACGCATGCCGCGGTTGTAGCTGGCCACCAGTGTGCCTTCGGTGGTCGCCATGGGAACGTAAAAGTCACCGCGGGCGTGCTCCCCCGTCATACGCAGCGGTCCTGCAAGACCGATCGGCACCTGCGCGACGCCAATAAAGTTTTCAATATTCCCCGGCAGCAGAGACGGATCAAACGAGAACTTCGAGACGTGGGTCAGCTCCGCGCCAGTCTCTTCCGCTAGGAACGCGTGCCGCACCTGTGCGGCCTCTTGCGTATAGTCGTCGACCTTGTTGCGGGGAATGGGTCTGCGGGGCAGCGTCTCGCTCATTGTGTCTGCGTATCACACAGTGTTCGGACCTGCCCTGTCAACGCCAAAACCGGGCAGCCAGTCAGCCTGCCGGACCGGTAGATCGAGGAAACTGCGCAATCCTCTTGCGCAAGACACGTGCCCGCCTATACCTTACCGCTGGGTCAGTAATTGTGTTCCGGACGCGCTTGAACCGGCAGCGCAGAGCGCAAGCGCTCGCCCATACCAGGACAGGAACAACCCGCGGCGATGCCGGTCAGCAAGACCGCTCCCCGAAAGACCAGGAAGAAGGAATCATGAAAGCATTGCAGTTTCTCGAAATCGGCAAGCCCCTGCAGGTCGCGGAGGTTCCCATGCCCAGCGCGGGCCCCGGCGGGTTGGTCTTCAAGGTCAAGGCCTGCGGTATCTGCGGCTCCGATCTGCACGCCGTTGAAGTCCCCGGCATGTTGCAGCCTCGCAGCGTGCTCGGACACGAGTACTCGGGCGAGGTCGTCGAGGTTGGTCCAGGCAGCGATGGCTGGAAGATTGGCGATCGGCTCACCGCCGTGCCGGCCAGACCCTGCGGCGCCTGCCCGGAGTGCAGCGCAGGCCTCTACGCCCAGTGCAGCGCCATCATCGCGCAGGGCTTCGATCCCAGAATGCCCGGCGCCTTTGCCGAGTACTCCACCTGCATGGCTGGCCTGGCGATCAAGATTCCTGACATCCTCAGCGATAACGACGCCGCCACCATCGAGCCGCTCGCCGTCGGCCTGAACGCCTGGCGGACCGCGGAGATCAAGCCCGGAGCCAGCGTTCTCATCATTGGCGCCGGCGTCATCGGCCTGTCCGTAGCCAAGTGGGCCAGGTTCTTCGGCGCCGGAGACATCGCCATCAGCGAGATGGTGCCGGCACGCATCGCACGCACACGGAGCGCCGGTGCGGATCTCGTCATCGACGCCGCGCAGCACGCTGATCCCGTAGTTGCATTCGAGCAACAGACAGGTCGCAAGCCCACCGCCATCTTCGAGTGCGTCGGCCGCCCGATGATCGCCAAGCTGATTGCCATGGCTCCCTCCTACACGCAACTCGTCATGGTCGGCACGGGCATGCAGCCGGAGAGCTTCACCGTGCTCTCAGCCGCTCTCAAGCGCCTGCGCATCACCTTCCCCTTCGCCTACGTTCCAAGCGACTTCCACTTCGTCGAGCGCATGCTGAGTGCCGGCCGCGTCACGGTCGATGGCCTCGTGACCGACACCGTCAGCCTTGACGACGCACCCGCGATGTTCGAGAAGCTCGGCAAGCCAAACGATCACGGCAAGGTCCTGATCACGCCCTGAGTTTCCCTTGTGCACACGAGCAGGCTTCAACAACCATGGGGCTGCACAGCAGCCGCGATTCACGGTCAAAGATTAAAGAAACGGAAGAGGGTAGGCAATCATGAGTGACACACATCTGCTGCGGCCGCCGCAACGCTTCGCCCAGGCGCTGAAGCGGCACGGCGTCGAATACCTCTTCGGACAGAGCAACCCGCCCGGCCTGACCATGGCCGCGGACGATCTAGGCATCCGCCAGATCGGCTACCGACAGGAGAACGCCGGCACCTACATGGCCGATGGATACGCGCGCGCCACTGGCCGGGTCCCCGTTGTCACGGCCCAAAATGGGCCCGCCGCCACCCTGCTCGTCCCCGGTCTCGCTGAGTGCCTCTCCGCCTCCGTGCCGATCGTCGCTCTGGTGCAGGATGTCGGTCCGGGCACCCGCGATCGGAACGCCTTTCAGGAGCTCGATCAGATGGCCCTCTTTGAGGGCGTCTCCAAGTGGACGCGGCGCGTCACCACCGCCGACCGTATCGAGGATTACGTGGACATGGCCTTCACCGCGGCCGCCAGCGGGCGTCCCGGACCGGCCGTCCTGCTGGTCTCCATGGAGCTTCTGTTTGAGGCCGAGCAACGGCCTGTCTCTCCCCGCGCTCTCTCCCTCGGCCGCTATCCCCTCGACCGCACCCAGCCCGAAGACACGCGCATCGCTCTCGCCGCGGAGCTGCTCGCCCAGGCCAAAGCGCCCATCGTCTACGCCGGCGGCGGCGTCCTCGGATCGCGAGCGCAAAAAGAGCTGCGTGCCCTGCAGGAGTTCGCTCATCTCCCGGTTGCCACCAGCACCATGGGCAAGGGCAGCGTCGATGAAACGCATCCGCTCTCGATGGGCGTTATCGGCTACTACATGGCGACGCGCGGCATGGCCAAGTTCGTCAAGCCTCTGGTAACGGACGCGGATGTCATCCTTCTAGTCGGCAATCGCACCAACCAAAATGGCACCGACTCCTGGAAGCTGCTGCCAGCCGGCGCGACATACATCCACATCGACATCGACCCACTCGAGATCGGCCGCAACTATGAAGCCGTGCGCCTCGTGGGCGACGCCCGGCTAACCCTGCGCGCCCTGCACACCGCCATGGCCGCCCAGGATCTCAGCAAACGGCAATCCGCGCGCGCCGGCATTATGAGCACCATCGCGGCAGCGAAGGCGCAACACCAGGAAGAGATCGCCGAGGTCACGCACTCAGACAAGTCGCCGATCCGCCCGGAACGCTTCATGGCCGAGCTCGAAAAGCAGCTCTCCCCTAATCACATCGTAGTAGCGGACGCGAGCTTCTCCTCCATCTGGATCGCCAACTATCTCACCGCCAAGCTCGATCGCCGCTTCATCACGCCGCGCGGTCAGGCTGGCCTTGGCTGGGGCTTCCCGCTGGCCATGGGCGCAAAGATCGGCAGCCCGGAGCGGCCCGTCTTCTGCGTCGTCGGCGACGGTGGCTTTGGCCACGTCTGGGCGGAGCTCGAGACCGCCAAGCGTCACGGTGTCAAGGTGGTCGTAGCCGTCATGAACAACGCAGTCCTCGGCTACCAGAAGCACGCTGAGGACGCCGGCCTCGGTCGCCACACCAACGTCTGCGACTTCTGCCCCGTGGACCACGCAGCCATCGCCGAGGCCTGCGGGATTAAAGGCAGACGCCTCGATCGCGCGCAGGACATCGCCGCCGTGATCCAGGCAGCGCTTTCCGCCGACGACTCCGTGCTGATCGACATCATCGCCGACCCTAATGCCATGCCGCCCGTCACTGCCTTCACCAGCCTGCCTAACTACTGATCCCGCACGCGCCACACCAGGAGAACTCTCGTGGAAACTCCAGCACCTTTCAGCCTTCGCGGCATGTCGATCTTCATCACCGGCGGCGCCTCCGGCATCGGCCTCGGAACCGTCCAGCGCTGCCTCCAGGAAGGCGCCCACGTCGTTATCGCCGACGTGCAGCAGCCCCAGCCGGCCATACTCGAAGGCGGAGCTGTCTTCCTCAAAGTCGACGTCACCGATCGTGACAAAGTGATTGACGCCTTCAACCAGGCAGAGGCCGCGGTGGGCAAGCTCGACGTCATCATCCACAACGCGGGTAAACCCGGCAACGGCAAGCACCTCACCGACTCCGACGAAGATATCTTCGACGGTGTCGTCAATCTGAACCTCTACGGTACCTACTACATTCTCAAGTACGGCCCGGCGCACATGAAGGACGGCGGCTCCATCATCAACACCGCCTCGGTCGCCGGCCTGCAGCAGAACGAGGGATTCTTCGACTACAGCGCCACCAAAGCCGCGCTCATCAGCATGACCAAAACCGCCGCCGTGGAGTTAGGCAGGCGCGGCATTCGCTGCAACGCGGTCGCCCCCGGGCCGGTCAAAACGCCGATGCTGCCGCCCGACCACATCCTCAACGCGCTCGCCAAAAATCTCTCCGCGCTCGGTCGCATCGCCCAGATCGACGACCTGGTAGGCGTCTATCACTTCCTCGCCAGCGACCAAAGCCGCTACATCACCGGCCAGACCATCATCGTGGACGGCGGCCGGCTCGCCGGCTTCCGCACAGAGGTCCTGGGCCGCCTTGCAGGCTGAGCTTATCTCCACCTAAGTTGTCATCCTTCGCGCAGCGGAGGATGACCTTTTTGTGTTGCCTTCACCCGCATTTTGCTTGTCGTTACCGAAGGGAACTCTGGTTAGTATCCCCGAAGGAGATCTGCGTCGTTTTATGATTGTTATCCCGCAGGGGATATGCTTTCGCATCCCCTGCAGCATCGTGTGCCCTAAAGAAAACGCATTAACCCGCCGGAGTCTCTCCAATTAGCTCCGCCGTCTGCTTGGACGGCGAGACAAACGCGTCAAAGTGCGGCCCCTCGCCCCGGACAACCACGCCACGCTGGTTCGAGAACTCCCGGAAGCCATCCTCGCCGTGGTGACGGCCCATTCCGCTCATGCCGACGCCGCCAAAGCCTAGCGCCTTCAGTCCAGCCTGGATCGCCGCCGCGTTCACCGCCGCGCCGCCCGAAACCGTCTCCGCCAGAATATGATCGATCGTCGCAACATCGTCGCCGAAGACATACACTCCCAGCGGACTGTCGCCCCCATTGATGCGGTCAATCACGTCGTCGACCGCGTCATAGGGCACCACCGGCACGATCGGCCCAAAGATCTCCTCTTGCATAATGCGCAGGTCGGCAGCCGGATCGAGCACGAGCGAAATCGGCATTTGGCGGCTGCCTGGTTCGGCTCCGCCTTCTTCCTCAAGCGTCACAACCCGCGCTCCACGCTGCTTCGCCTCCGCCAACAGGCCGGATATCCGGTTCATGTGGCGATCCGAGATGATGCCGGTGCACTCCGCCGATCGGGAGTAGCCGGGTGCGGCCTGCGCCATAAAGCCCGTCGCAATCTGGGCAAACAAATCCAGGTCCGCGCGCGGCACAAAGCAGTGATCGACCGAGACGCACATCTGCCCGTTCTTGATCATCTTCACCCCGATCACGTTGCCGACCGTCTCGGGTGTAACGCTGCCCGGCAGCAGAATGGCCGGACACTTGCCGCCCAGCTCCAGCGTTACCGGCGTAAGATTCTGGGCTGCGGCCGCCATCACCTGCCGCCCCACATTCGAGCTCCCCGTGTAAAGCAGGTGATCCCACGGCATCGCCGTAAACGCGCGCGCCAGATCAAGTCCGCCCACGGCCACATATACAAGATCGGGCGCAAAGGTTGCGGACACCATCTCCTGCATCAGCACAGCGCAGGCAGGCGTAAACTCCGATGGCTTTAGCATCACCCGGTTCCCCGCCGCGAGCATATCCACCAGGGGACCAATGCCGATCTCAAACGGAAAGTTCCACGGAACGATATTGCCGACGACACCCTTCGGCTGGCTCTTCACAAAGGCGCGCAGAACGCCCACATACGCGGCGTCTACCTCGCGCGGCATCGGCCGCATCCAGTCTTCGAGGTGAGCCAGCGCGTACTCGGCACGCTTCGAGACCGCCAGCACCTCAAGCGCTTCCGTAGCGGCAGAGGGATGCACGCCGAAGTCCGCGGTCAGCGCCGCGCCGATGCGCTCGCGGTTGTCGAGCATCATGGGGATGATGCGCTCAAGTCGCTCCCGCCGCACGGCCAGACTCGGCTGGCGATCCGCCGCGAAGGCCCGGCGCTGCACGTCAAACGCCGCGCGTAACTGGTCAATCGATGCCGCATCCCCGTCGTTCGAGGCGCCCGCCTGCGTCGTCTTCTCCGCTTCCAACAATGACATGATCTTCCCTCACGGGGACCCACAGCCAACTACACATCTCGATCCGAGATCGATCGCGCGCAGAATTCCGCCGAGCCGTACCCGGACACTTTCTACATGACTGCTCGGTCAATTAGCAAGAAGAAACAGTTTGCCCCTGCACGCAAAGTCTCTGCTCTTTACACCCGAGACAAACCAGCTTCATTCGTTCTCCGGCTAAACCCGGCGACGGCGGTCAGCAGAGAAGGCTTCAGCGAAGCATCCACTCTTCGGGGATAACGTTACTCCTGACTTGGCTAAAGATGGCGATTATGACAAGCACGTCACACCCTCAGGCGGGCGTGCTCGTGTACCCGCGGATGTGCCTGAAAAGATCAAAATTTGGCGGCACTTGAAAAAGAAGGTGACAGGTGCGGTACCGTGTGTATATCTTACCGCTCGGTTAGTAAACGCGTTTGATAGCTCCGCGAAAGTGAACAACCGGCTCACGTGCTAGAAATCGGACCGCAGTCGAACGATCGAAGAAAACGCGATGAAGAGCCTCGCAAGTCGCGTAACGCTCCAAAGCAGAAGTACAGCATTCCGGACAGACTTTCGGATGAAAGTGCCTCGCAACGCAGTACAGCTGTGCAATCCATGAAACTGCAAACGAAATGGAAATCGGGAAAACTATGAACTTAAAGTGGTCGGCTGCAACAATTCAAGAAAGTAACTCTAAGAACGCGAAAGCATGGCTCGAATGTGCAAGCGTGAGCCGATGGTTTTCACTCTTTCTGATTGTTGGTGTTTCGCTCGTTCCACCCGCCTGGGGGCAGACCGGCTACGCCACGGGAACAATCCGCGGAACCGTAGCCGACGCACAAGGCGCCCTAATCCCGAACGCCACGGTAACGGTGACGAACCCCGCCACAGGCGTAACTAGGACGGTCACGACCTCGCCCGATGGAGCCTATCAGATCCCAACCCTGAACCCGGGAACATACAAGATCGAGGTCGAGGGCGCAGGTTTCAACAAGCTGGTCGTGCAGGAACTGGAGGTCACGGTCGGACAGGTAGTGGAGTACGACGCCCACCTGAAGATCGGCTCCTCCACCACCGTCGAAGTCAATGGAAACTCAACACCGCTCATTGACACCGCGCAGGTGCAACAGGCGAACACGATCGACAGCCGCCAAGAGATCAATCTTCCCAACCTTTCCCGGAACTACGCTGCGACCATCTACACCGTGCCGGGAGTAACTGATTCCGCCGCGCCGCAGGCGCAGGATGCAGCTCTCGGCACTGGCTATCAGGCCTCGGGATTTTCGATCGGTGGCGGCAATGGGCGTCAGAACCTGTTCACCATAGATGGCGGTGAAAATGATGCGGGTTCGGGTGCGCAGCGCGTTCCGCACGTGCCTCAGGACTCTGTACAAGAGTTTCAGGTTAATCGCAACGGCTTCGATGCGGAGTTCGGCTTCACCGTCGGATCGGCAATCAACGTCATCACCCGCAGCGGCACAAACAAGTATCATGGCAGCGCCTTCGGCTACTTCCACAATCACTCGACCGATGCTGTGAACTACTTCAACAGCTTCGGCCCCACCGCCGGCACCAGACCTTTTGAGCAAAGCGCCATCTTTGGCGGTTCAGTCGGTGGCCCGATCAAGAAGGACAAGCTCTTCTTCTTCACCTCCTACGAGCGGCAGAAGCTCGACAGCGCAGTCACAGTAAACCTGATTGATACCGCAGCAGCGCAGGGCCTCAACGCGCAGACCAACGGCTTCAACGGAACATCCTGCCCGGCGCCTGTAACACAACTCTGCTACCTCACGCAGCTGGCCCAGACCGGTGGTCCAATAGCACCCCTTGGTCAAGGCCTTCTAGCCTCAAGCGTATTCACGCCCATCCGCGATCCTCTTTATAGCGCCCTGATCACGCCCAACAGCGGCACCTTCGATGGCAATGCGAACAGCGGCGCGCCGCAGGCAGCGCCTAACCAAAACGGCCGTTACAACAACTGGGTCAGCCGCCTCGATTACCAACCTAATCAGGCCAACTCCATCAGTCTGCGGTTCTCGCTCACCCGCGAAACCAACAGCGTCATCGGGGCAGGCGGTGTGCCGCGCTACACCTCGGTGAACCTCGTCGGAGGCGACCAGACCATCACCGGCTCCTGGAATCACGTCTTCAGCCCCAATCTGGTCAACACGGTACGCATCCAGGTGGTCCCACAGAATAGTGTGACGTCGAACACGCCCCATGGCGGAGCCGAGTTCGATCTGGGCAGCCTTGGCATCGTGGGAACGCCTTTTGATTTCCCTTATAACCAAAGACAGAATCAATACCAGTTCGACGACGACCTTGCCTTAACTAAAGGCGCGCACAATCTGAAGTTTGGGTTCTCCTATCGCCCGGTCCAGTACAACGTCAATCAGGCGTTTCTGTTCGGCGGCCAGTATCAGTACTTCGATGGGGCGATCCCGCTTTCTACCATCGCCGCAGCAAACCTACCGGCGGCTGCAGTACCGTTGCTGACACAATTCAATCAGATCAATGGGTATGGAGCAGCAAGTCCAGCCTCAACCAATCTGACCGGCTCGCAGCTGTACGTTGCCGGCCTGCCCCTGGCCGTGCTGCAAGGCCTCGGAAACGGACAGTACAATGCAACCACCAATCCCGCGGGCTTGTACGCCCAGGACTCCTGGAAGATCTCGCAGCGTCTGACGTTGAACTACGGCGGCCGACTGGATATCGACCCGGAGCCGAACGGATACCCTACCAGCTACTTTGGCTCACCGCGTCTAGGCGTGGCTTGGGATCCATTTGGTGACGGCAAAACGGTAGTGCGGGCCAGCGGCGGCCTGTTTACAGCACCTTTGCCCTTCATCGTGCCGTTTACCTCGACCAATCTCAGCGGCGACGGCACTCACATCTATGCGAACGCCTTGACTGCGCCTGCGAACATCCCGCAGCTTGTCGGAGTTGGAACAGCCGAGCGCACCCTTGCCACCCCAGCCAACCCAAACCCTGGGCTATCTCCAGATCAGTATGCTGCCGTCGTTGGTCATCCCATCATGCCGGCAGGGCCCACCCAGCAGGGTGGTGCCTTCTTCACCGTGGCGCCGAACTTTAAATCGCAGTACTCCATTCAGACCAGCGCCAGCGTCGCACAGCAGCTCGCTCCCAGCCTCTCGCTTGAGGTCAGCTATCTCCACTACGCGGGTGTCCACATCCAGGAGATCCAGGAGGGCAACTACATCCAGAACACCGCGCTCCCCGTTGATCCCTTTATCGGCCCGTTCTACACCCCTAAGCCCGGTTCGACCCAGGGAACCTTGAACTCAAACATCGTTCAGAATAACGTCACCACCTCCGATGGCCACTCCAACTACAACGCCATGACCGCGTCGCTGAGCAAGCGCTACGGCCACGGCTTGCAGTTCCAAGCCAACTACACCTGGAGCAAAGCCATCGATAACACAAGCGACTTCAGCTCACAGAGTGCGCCCCTGCGGCCGGGCTTGCTGAACCTTGACCGATCCATCTCGTCCTTCAACATCAAAAACAGCTTCGTCGCAAACGCGGTGTATACCAGCCCTGAGCATCGCAGCGGGCAGAGCTGGACATCCCTGCTGTACTCGGACTTCATAATCTCTCCTATCGTCTTCCTGCGCGACGGCGTGCCCTTCACAATGCTGGTTCCCGCACTTGCGAACGTAAATGGAACCGGGGGAGCGCATCCGAATGAGGCACGCCCATTCGGTGAAGGCCGTAACCTAGGAAGTGGTCCCGGCTACAAGGACTTCGACCTCCGTATCTCGCGCAACATCTTCCTCAAGCGCGACTCCGGCGTTCGCCTCCAAGCCATCGCGCAGGCCTCTAACGTGCTAAACCACACCAACTTCACCAGCGTGCAGAATATCTTTCCCTCGACAGCCACCACCAATGCCGCAGGCTTGACCAACTCTGCCCTCGTCCCCACACCGGCGGGTACGGTCGACCTGTTGAACGGACCCTACAATTTGAAGGGCTTCCGGCCAAACGGCCCCGGGCAGTTGACCGGTCCTTTGGCCTTCAAGACCGCTGGCATCCCGCGCCAGATCAGCTTCGGTCTGGAGCTTGCCTTCTAACTACAGGACACACGCAACAGAACTGCTTCTTGATAAGAATCACGGCTGCCCCATCCAGTAAGACAAACCGGCGTGGGTCAGCCGTGGCGAGAGCGACACAATGGACGACAAGCTTTCTAAATATCTAGCGACGGAAACCACCTCAAGCGCCATCTGCAACGGCGTCCTGAACGCGCTGGGCGGCTTTGCGGTCTTTCACGGCCGCTCGCTCATTCCCATCGCCGGCCCTAAAGGCCTGGTCATGGACAGCATCGGTCAGACCTTTCTCGTCGTCTCTCTCAGCATCCTGATCCCTTCCCTGCTCACCCGCAGACGCCGCCGCGCGGGCGTGCTACCACCAGCCCCCATCACCTCACCTCCAGTGAAGCCGGGCAATCTCTACGTCCGGTCGCTCATCGCTGGCGTTGTCCTTGCCTTCCTCATTTGGGCCTGCAACAGCTTCCTGCTTCCCCGCGTCTTTCCGGCCGACATCAGCTTCCGCTCCGCCGTTCTCTTCAAGACAATCTGCGGAGCCATCATCGGCTGTATCGCAAGCGCTCTGGCCATCTCCGCCGTACTCAAGGAAGCACCCACAAAGTCCTAGAGTCGGCATCCCAGTTCTTTTGTTGTCATTCTGTAGGGATCTGCTTTGTCTTTGCCGGTTTCAGCAACATACAAGAGTAAACAACATGGCCGTGCAGCCCTTTGGCGCCTATCAGAACGAGATCTATAACGCCGGTCTTCGCGGCATCGTTCCTAAGCTTCCTGTCAACTTCAAGCTCCTCGAACGGAAGGCCGCAGCCGCCCTTTCCCAGTCCGTCATCTCCTACGTGCAGGGCGGGTGCGGTGACGAGTTCACCCAGCGTCAGAATGCAAGAGCCTTCCGCCATTGGGGTCTGGTCCCGCGCATGCTGGTCGACTGCTCCATCCGCGATCTCTCGATCGATCTCTTCGGCCTGAAGCTTCCCACACCCATCTTTCTCAGCCCCATCGGCGTCATCGGCCTCTGCACGCCGGATGGCCATGGTGACCTCGCCACCGCTAGCGCCTCCGCCGCAACGGGAGTTCCCATGATCGCCTCCACGCTGGCCAACGATCCGCTTGAAGCTGTGGCCGCGGCATGCGGTGATTCACCACACTTCTTCCAGCTCTACATCCCCAAAGACCAGGCCGTCGCCGAAAGCCTGGTGCACCGCGCCGAGGCCGCCGGCTACAAAGGCATCGTAGTCACGCTCGATACCTGGGTCACCGGCTGGCGGCCGCGCGATCTCAACAGCGCCAACTTCCCTCAGCTGCGCGGCCACGTGCTTGAAAACTACTTCTCCGACCCCCACTTCCGCGCCGCACTCGCCAAACCGCCCCAGGACGATCTCCCCGCAGCCATCCGCCACTGGGCCACGACCTTCGGCAAGGTCCTCACCTGGGCCGACCTCCCCTGGCTTCGCTCTCTGACCAAACTTCCGCTAATCCTCAAAGGCATCTGTCACCCCGACGACGCCAGGCGCGCCATCGACGCCGGTGCCGACGCCATCTACTGCTCCAACCACGGCGGCCGCCAGGCCAACGGAGGCATAGCTGCCATCGATCTGCTCCCTGCCGTAGTCGAAGCCGCCGGCACCGCGCCAATTCTCTTCGACTCCGGCATCCGCTCCGGAACCGACATCGCCAAAGCCCTCGCCATGGGCGCAACCGCCGTCGGCATCGGCCGCCCTTACGTTTACGGCCTAGCGCTCGACGGAACCGCCGGCGTCATCCACGTCCTCCGCTGCCTGCTAGCCGAATCCGACCTGCTGATGGCCGTCAACGGCTATCCCACCCTCGCCGATCTCCGTCATGCCGGCATCACTCGCCTGCAGCCATAGTCCTCAGAGCTAGCACATCTCTCGTGAAGGTATCTCGGTGGTCCCTTCAATGTATGCCAGTTCTCTCAAAAATGGCTTTCAGTGCGCTCGAACAGCGGCACAGCATCCGGAGAAAATGCACCAACCCGATCTACTTGCTTTTGCATATCAGCGCAGGTTTGCCGTGGTAGCCTGCGTCGGTTCGCTGCGGCCTAGCGTGTCATAGAGCGGTTGTGCCGGCGTGAGTGTCGGATCTTCCTCCGCTACGGAGACAGCAAGAATCCGTATCTTGTCGTTGTCTGGAAGCGTCAGCGTCTGCACATTTCCGGTGGTCTCAATCGGATACGCAAACAGGTAGGAGTAGGCATACGGCTGGTTGAGCCCCTCCGCCGTGTGATGGTGCGAGGCGTACCAGGCCACATCGGCCCGCTTCACATAGCCCGTGTCGAGGCTGAGATAATCCTCCGGATACCGCGGCGATGAGTAGCGTTCGCGCTGCTGCTCATCAGTCGGCGGCCACGCCGCATGGCCGGCCGAGATCGCCCAGTCCCGCCGCGCTGGTTCCTTCCACAGCCGAGTATCCCACTGGCCGATAAAGCCGCCCCAGTCCTGGATCGTCAAGTCAGCCCGCGAGCCGCCGGCGGTGAAGCTTGCAGTCTGGTCCCCTCCCGTAGCCGCGGCCAGCACGTAAATACGATTGTGCTTGCCCGCCGGCAGCGCAATCGTCTGCCCGCGCGCGACTACCGCATTCGGCGTTCCCGTCTTTGCCGCAGCCAGATCAAACCGCACGCCGTGATACGTCATCTGCGCTGGAAGCATCTCCGCCGGCAGCGCATTGCCCTTGCCGTCAAAGCCGCCGCCTACAGTTTTCGTGTCGTCATTACTGGCCGCTGCGAGATCGTACGTCAGCGCCACCGGCTGTGAGTGAACCGGCGCAACCTTCACCGGCGCGCTGCCCAGCCGCAGAGCGAAGCTGCGCGGCTGGTACGCCGTAAACGATGTGGTGAGCGCGCCGCCGCTCACCGTGGCCGATCCAACCGGCTGCTCCTGCGCGTTGATCTCTCGCGCGGCAGTCACCGGCGCGGCAAACGAGACCCGCACATTCTGTGCCGGACGCCCGTCCAGCTCCACCATCCGCAGAACAATCTCATCGCTCGCCTCTGCCTTCTTCATCGCCAGCAGCCGCACGCGGGTGCTGTTCAGGTGAACCAGGGAAAAGCTCTTGCCCAGCCGGCCCGGATGCGCGACCGTCGTAAACGCGGTCATCGGATCGTTTAACCGATACGCCTGCCAGTCCGTCTCCGCCTTGCGCCAGTCCCCCGCATGCCCGGCCACGCCGAACGTAAACTCATGATGCCCCCAGTCCTGATTCGCCTGGTCCGTATAGCCCGGCTGGCGTCCGTCCTGCGCCGGCTGAATGCCCGGGGAGCGCAGCAGCGTCAGCCGCAGCGTGTTGTCATTCGGCTTGTCCGAGCCGTTCTTCATATCCGTCAGCAGCGTCGTGCCGAAGCTGCCGCTCTTGTCCGTCAGATCGATCCAGCGATGCGATGCGACCTCAAACTGCCGCTCCTGCGCATTCGGCCGCTGAATCGTGCCAACCTCCCAGTTATACGTCGCGTTCTCATTGCTGGCGCTCAGCGGAAACGTCGCCTTCAGGTTTGCCGCCAGCGTCTTCCAATCGATCGCATTCGAGAACTCCACGCGATTGCCCGCGTCGCCAGCCGAGAGACTCACCGTCTGTACGTACTTCGAGTCCTCGGTCAAGCGTGTCACCTCGACCGACACCCGCACCGGACCGTCTTCCTTGATGCGAATCTGCGCTGGCCCGCCAACAAACGCGCGCGGCGCTGCCTGCTCCTGATCGAAGTCCATATTCCACGCCGGCCACTGCTTCGGTCTGTCGGTCGAGAGCGCCAGGCGAATCGGAGCCGACAACAGCTCCTTCGCGATCTGCTTGTCGTAGATGCTTGAAACATCGCCGGCCTGGTTCAGCCGCACGCGATAGCGCGCGTTCTCAAGCGAACTCTCCGTCACCTTCAGCGTGGATGGTGCAGCCGCTTCCGATGCCTCGGCAGCCGATACATCAAACACGGAATAGCCGACCGATGGCACCTTCGCCACAAACAGCACCTTGCCCCCACTGATCTGCGACGGCACCATCTTGCCCTCTGGATCGCGAACGCTCACCGCGCGCGGCATGCCCTGCGGAAAATCAACCTTCGCATCAACGACGTCCTCGCGCGCTACATTCAGCGGATTGAAGACCACCAGCGGCGTTCCCTTCGTCTGGGTGTTCAGCCCCGACGCTACCGCCTTGGTTGCATCTTCAAACACCCCGCCAAACTCATTCGCCACGATGATGTCGTCGTTCCACGCAAACTGGTACGCCCGTGGCGTCGCCGTGCCCGCACCCGTATCGTGGAAGTGCCCACCCAGCGCCAGCATCCATGTATCGTTGATCTGCTTCTGCGGATACGGCCGCGCACCCAACCACGCCGCCGCGATCGAAGTCTTCTCCGCCGCATCGGCCAGTAGCTCATTCTTCATCACCCAGCGCTTGTGGTACGCCTGTGAGGTCAGCGATCCCGCCGAGTGGTTAATCAGCTCCAGGTCGCCCGTGTACGTCGGCATCCGCGACGTCATCGCCGTCTTAATGTCCTTGAACATCTGATCGGCCGACGCCTCTACCACATGCACGGGACCCTCGCCCACCCGCACCGGTGCGGACGCCGCCTCCGGCTTCTCCGCGGATCCAACCCGCTGCAGCGACGGCAGCACCGTGTCGCTCTTGGTCACGATCGCCTCCAGCAGCTTAACGGTCGACTCCTGCGTCGCTCCACCAATATCGCCGGTCCCCACGTAGTGGTAGTCCGCAAACACTCCCGTCGCCTTACCGTCGATATCGATCCGCTTGACCCAGTCCTGCTCCTGCTCGCGCGAACGGTTCAGAACCCGCAGCTGCTGCGGCGTGAGCTTCGCCCGCTGCTCTGGCGTAAGCTGCGGCTGCGCCGGCGGCGGCCCCGGCTCTTTGGAGATATCCGTGTAGGTATTGCTCCCATACCCACCCGGATTCAGCGCACTGAGAACACTCTTGCCGTCCGGCCCCGTCCACAGCCCGACGTTGAACGGAATGCCCTCCGGCGTCTGCTCGGGCGAGTCTGGACCGCCAATCTTCGGTGCCGGCTGCCACGCCGCGTTCAGCTTCTGCGTCGAAAATCCCTTCACGCCGGAGTGCGCCAGAATGCTCGGCAGCGACGCCGGAAACCCGAAGCAGTCCGGCAGCATGTACTCGTCGCTGGCCTTGCCAAAGTCCTTCCGGAAGTACTCATTGCCGTACAGAATCTGCCGAAAGATTCCCTCTGCGCTCGGCAGATTCACGTCTCCTTCTTCCACCGAGGACCCGGCCGGAAACCAGCGTCCAGCCGCCACATACTGCGTCATCCGCGCATAGTCCGCCGGGTAGTACTCCTTCATCAGCCGGTAGCGATTTGCGCCGCTCCAGTTGAAGACGTAATGCGGATACCGATCGATGTAATCGAAGTTCACTCGCATCGTCTTCAGCAGAAACTCGCTGATGGTCTGCGGAAACTCCCATCGCCACTGCGTATCCAGGTGGGCATACGGAACCACATACAACGTCGGCGTCTTGGTGATGTCCGGCGCCTTCATCGTCTGACCCTGCACTCCCAGAGGAGTCACCAGAGGAGCTGCCAGTGCCGCGCACGCACCCACCAGCCCCGCCACGCCACTTCGCCCAGGCTTTCGCTGTCTGTGAATGCGTGCCGATCGCTGTCTCTGCTTCATCATCTGCCTGCTCCCAAAGTAAATTTGCCCTTGCCGGCCGGGGTGTCAGACCACGCCTGAGATCACCCGCTCGTACACGACCGTCCGGACCATCCTCACAGCAATCCGCAAAAGACTTCATATGATTGCGCTATCAGAATGCACACCTTGTACGCCGTCGATCAATTCGCTGTCAAGCAATTCTGAAAAAACGTGCCAGAGCAATCGCCTATGTGTCAGCACATCGTCCAATCAGCTACCCTGAGCGTCAGCAGATCAACAGGTCCTCACCCATGAAAAAAGCAACCCTTGAGGATGTCGCGCGAGCCGCCAACGTCGGAGCCATGACCGTCTCCCGCGTTATCAACCAGCATCCGTACGTCGCGGAGGAGACCGCCAAGCGAGTGCGCGCGGCCATCCGCCAGCTCAGGTACCAACCCAACCACGCCGCGCGCGTTCTCAATGGCCAGCTCTCCCGCTCCATCGGTCTCATCGTTCCCGATCTGGCCGACAGGTTCTTCTCCGTCGTCAGCCACGCCGTGCAGGAGGCCGCGCGCGCCGAAGGCTATCTCGTCTGGCTGGCAGCATCCAATGAGAACACCGCCATCGAAGCCGCGCAAATCGAGCAGATGACCCATCATCCCGTCGACGGCATCCTTCTCGTGCCAGTCGATAGCCGCAATCGCAACCTGAAGGTCGTTGCCCAAGATGGCGTTCCCCTTGTCACCATCGATCGCCCCCTTGAGGTCGCAAAAACAGACTCGGTCGGGGTTGAAAACGAAGCCGGGGCTCGCATGGCTGTCGAGCATCTTCTGTCGCATGGCTGCAAACGAGTTCTCTGCGTCGCCAAGAACTCGCATCTGCGAACCATCAGGGAGCGCATCGCCGGCTACGAGGCGCAGCTGCGAGACGCCAACCTGCCCTACACGCAGACGCTGCATCTCTCTAACGAGAAGGACCCCAAGTCCGCCCTCGCCTCCCTGTTCCGCTCCCGCAGCCGGCCACACGCACTCTTCACCACCAACAACGCCTCAACCATCTGGGTCATCGAGACCCTTAGAGAGCTTGGTCTCGAGACCGGCAGCGATCTGGCCCTGGTCGGCTTCGACGACGTGGACTTCTACACGCTGATCAGCCCGTCCGTCACGGCAATCAGCCAGCCAGCCGACGAGCTCGGACGCACTGCCGCCCGGCTCCTGCTTCAACGCATCAAGGGCGACTCCCTTCCGGCGCGCGTTCGCACACGCCTCCCCGTCTCGCTCATCCTCCGCGAGTCCTGCGGCTGCCATCCCGGGAGTGCAAAATCTCTGATCCACGACGCCCTATCGGCTACTTAACAAAGTTCAGTCCGTGTGCGTCGGCAAAGCGCAACACCAGACCCCAGCCGTATCGCGTGCGAGGTCGGAGGTCATCGTGCACAGCGGCGAAAAGGGCGATAGCGACTTCGTTCTTTCCTTCCTTGAGCGGAATGTCAAAGGATCCGTTCTCGAGCGAAAGCCGTCCGTCCGGGTCGCGCCGCTCCCCTTCGGGATAGTAAAAATTCTTTCCTTGCGTAACGAGCTGCCCATTCACAAAGACCCAGACCTCGCCAAGCCAGCCCAGCGAGACATGCCTCGTCCCGGTCTGCGCAGCCTGGACGTTGAATCGTAGCCAGCTGATCGCCGGGGGATCATCGGAGGCGAAGTACTGGCGGTTCAGACTGAGGAGACCACCATAGTCGGCGTCAAGCTGCTTCCAGGCGCCGGGATTGGTGGGCATCTGGGAGTAGGAAGGAGTTCTAGGGCTGGGCAGAGGAGCAAGGGCCGAGATCTGCCAATGCCGAACCATGCTTGGATCCTTCGCGGCAGGATCGGGCAAGGACTCCGCAGGAAGACCATCCGTCTCATTCGGGGTGATGATGAGGTTGGCGAACACGGCTGGACCGCGCAACCTGATTGAGCCTTCCGTGGAGCCGCTTTCAAGATGGCCGATCGCGAGCGCCGGCGCAGCCTGGTAGTTGATGTAGGCATTGAGACGATTGGCAGACACCACAAGCCGGACATGGTTCCAGCCATCGAGCACGAAAGCCTGCCTCTGGTACTGCGGATACACGTCCCAGAGCATGAACCCATGAATGACTGGAACGTATTGAATGCAGTCGTTCGACGCCCGGCACTCGCCGAACATGCGCAGGTAGACCTCTTCGCCGTCCTGCTTGCCTTCAGGGCCGCGGTTACGGAACTGGATTCCGGGCATGTCGGCGGCAAGAGCTTTGTAGTCGTATTCGATCGTACCCGTGCGGAAGGTTATGTCCGTCAGCTCCGTGGTGCCGGCCTTTGCCATGAGCAGCCCTTGCGGAAAACCTTCCTTCTTGAGGAACTCGAGCTCGGCTTTGGGTCCCATGCTGTCTGCGCCCAGCGGTCGCCAGTGCTCCGCCGTCATAGGCACTTTGATCGCTTCGGTTGCATGAGCTTGAAAGGCGGGCAGCATCAGGGCGCAGCAGAGGGTAAAACACAAATGTTTTAACAATGAGGAGTATCCGATAGCTGTAATGTCGAGAGCTTAATCAGTGTGGGCCCATAATACCTCCTGTACGACAAGTCCTGTCTGATTCAGCGTCAGCTAAGGGCCTTAAAAGTTCAGCAGCAGCCTACGGATCTCAGAACTTGATGAGTAAACTCCAACAAAGCCGTCATCTCGACCGGAGAAAGACAGCACCATCGTCTCGCATAGCGGAGAGACGCCTGTATTCATCACTGCAATTGATTACTTTGCTAAAGCCGTAACTTGGTAGTTTCCAAACAGGATCTTGCGGGAATCTGCCATTGTCGTACCAGCTGCACACAACCTTCACCACGTCATCCTTCCGCCCCGCACCCGCCCGCCTTGCCAAAACCCGCACAGCACTCTGCTCCCCAAACCGCTACAGTGAGCCTCATGCCGCGTTTCGAGCAACAGATCAAAGCCCACCGCCCAAGCAAAACGGATCTCTCTAACCGGCGCTGGATCTTCGTCCCCTACGACCGTTTCACCGACAGCACCGGTCCGCTCACTGAGCAGCCCGCCGCCGACACCGGCATCGTCATCGTCGAATCCACCGCCAAGGCGCTCCGCCGCCCGTACCACAAGAAGAAGCTCGTCCTCCTCATCAGCAACATGCGCCACTTCGCGCTCGAGCAGGCCGCCCGCGGTGTCAGCGTCCTCTACCACTTCACCCCCGGCAGCCACGGTCAGGGTCTGCTGGAGCTCCAGACCCGGCACGCCGTCCCCACCCTCACCGTCATGCAGCCCGCCGAGCGCGAGCTCCGCCTCGACCTCGCCACCGCCGTCGCCGGCGGCCTCAAGCTCCAGCAGGTATCGGACACCACCTGGCTCTCCCAGACCGAAGACTTCACCGGCGTCTACGGCGACTGGCGCCAAGGCAAGAGCTACGTCATGGATCGCTTCTACCGCGCCATGCGCAAGAAAACCGGCATCCTCATGGAACATGGCAAGCCCGTCGGCGGCAAGTTCTCCTATGATCCCGACAACCGCAACCCCTACAAGGGCGAAGTCCCCATTCCGCGCCCGCCCCTCTTCCCACCCGACGCCCTTACCGAAGAGGTCGTCGCCTATGTCGCGCAGCACTACGGCCACCACTTCGGCTCCATCGAGAACTTCAACCTGCCCTGCACCCAAACCGGCTCCGACGCCCTCTGGCAGTTCGCCCTCAAGGAACTGCTTCCCTTCTTCGGCCCCTTTGAAGACGCCATGCGCGACGACGAGCAGCAGCTCTTCCACTCCCAGACCTCGCCCTTGCTCAACCTCGCACGCATGCTGCCCCTCACCCTCGTCCAGGACGTCGCCGCCGCTGCGGCCGAAGGTGCCGTCCCGCTCGCCAGCGCCGAGGGCTTCATCCGCCAGCTCCTCGGCTGGCGCGAGTTTATGCGTCACCTGCACGAGCAGACCGACGGCTATCGCCTCATCGACGCCCCCCGCGAGCAGCGCCCCCGCCCGCAAGAGCTCTCCCCAGACCTGCCCCCAAACTCGAACGCCGTAGCCGTCGCCTATTCCCGTCCGGCCTCGCCAACCACAATAAAGAGAGCCGTCATCTCGACCGAAGCGAAGCGCAGCGGAGAGATCCCCGCAT
>CAXTRT010000011.1:0-92525 GCA_964246835.1 uncultured Acidobacteriaceae bacterium
CGCCGTCCCAGATCCCTACGTCGGCGCCACCCCCTCCGCCCTCGGCGCCAACCTTCCCCTCCCCGCCGCCTATTGGGGCGTGAAATCCGGCCTTCATTGCCTTGACACCTGTGTCCAGCAGGTCGTCGATCACGGCTGGTCGCACCACATTACCCGCCTCATGGTCCTCTCCAACCTCGCCAACCTCTGCGGCTTCTCCCCCCGCGAGCTCACCGACTGGTTCTGGTTTGGCTACGTCGACGCCTACGACTGGGTCGTCGAGCCCAACGTCCTTGGCATGGCCACCTATGCCGACGGCGGTCTCACCGCCACCAAGCCCTACGTCTCCGGCGCCGCCTACATCAATCGCATGTCCAACTTCTGCGGCCACTGCCAGTACGACCCCAAGAAGACCCTCACCGACGACGCCTGCCCCTTTACCGCTCTCTACTGGACCTTCCTCGAGCGCAACGAGCCCACCCTCGGCAAGAACTTCCGCATGCAGATGCCCTACCGCACCCTCCACAAAAAACCCGAATCCGAACTGGTCCAGCTCCGCAGCCGCGCCAAGGACGCCATCGACCACCTCGCCAGCTTCAAACGCCCGAGTTACTGATCGCATCAGGGCATAGTCCTCTCTGCCGGACCTTCAAAGGGTCTCGTAACCGCTGCCATCCGGCGGTCGTCAGCATCGTATAGAAGCTCGTACAATCTGCCTATGGACCTCGCTGCAAAATCCGCTCTGCTTGATGACGCGCTTCGCACCTGCGGCTCGCTGATGGTGGCGTACTCGGGCGGAACGGACTCAGCCTTCCTCTCCTTTGCCGCGCATCGCATTCTCGGCGATCGCATGCTCGCCGTCATCGCAGACTCCGCATCACTTCCGCGAAAAGAGCTCCGAAGCGCCCTCTACCTCTGCGGAACCATGCAGATTCCGGTACAAATTCTGCATACAAACGAGCTTTCAGACCCCAAATACCGTCAGAACGATGCCAATCGATGCTTCCACTGTAAGGACGAGCTCTTCACTCGCATGGAAACCCTCCGCAAGCAGCTGCACTTTGACGCTATCGCTTTTGGAATGAACACTGATGATCGCGGAGATCACCGTCCTGGTCAGACCGCGGCCACGAATCACCACGTCATTGCACCTCTCGTAACTGCAAACCTCTCGAAGCTGGAGATCCGGCAACTCGCACATAATGCAGGGCTTCCCGTACATGACAAACCGGCGAGCGCATGCCTGTCCTCGCGCCTTGCCTACGGTCTGCCAGTGACCGTGGAGCGCTTATCCCAGGTGGAGCAAGCCGAAGATCTGCTTCATTCCATGGGATTTAGTCAGGTCAGAGTACGACACCACGATACCCTGGCCCGCATCGAAATCGCCCGTGATGACCTTCCCCGCGCCCTTGATCTTGAACTTCTGGATACAATATCTAACTCAATCAAAGCATTGGGTTTCACCTTCGTCACCCTCGATACTCAAGGATATCGGTCCGGCTCCATGAACTCTCTTCTTCCAGTCACAGCCATCACCACCGCCAGCCATGCGTAAGAATGCTCTTCTCGATTTACTTTCCTCTGTGGAACGTGGCGACGTAAGCCCATCACTTGCATTAGATAGGCTTGCTGATCTTCCCTTTGAAGACATCGGCGATGCGCGTATCGACCACCATCGCAGTCTTCGCGTAGGCCTTCCCGAAGTGATCTACGCCGAAGGCAAGCAGCCGGTGCAGACCGCACAGATCTTTGCCAGGATGGCGGCGTCCGGCCAGGATGTGCTCGCTACGCGAGCCTCGCAAGAGACGGCGAATGCTGTGCTAACCCTTATTCCAGCAGCAACTTACAATGTGCAGGCACGGACAGTTGCACTGCAGCAAAGGCCTGCTTCCGCGCTTGTAGGACGAGTCGCAGTGCTGTGTGCGGGTACGAGTGATCTACCAGTCGCGGAAGAGGCCGCGGTGACCGCCGAGCTGTTTGGATGCGCTGTAACACGGCTCTATGATGTTGGTGTTGCAGGACTTCCACGGCTGCTAGGCGTGCGGGAACAGCTGGTCGAGGCCGATGCTGTAGTCGTCTGCGCTGGTATGGAAGGCGCTTTGCCGTCGGTTGTGGGCGGTTTGGTGGCCGTTCCGGTGCTGGCAGTGCCTACTTCTGTCGGATACGGGGCCTCTTTCGCTGGGGTTAGCGCACTTCTCGGCATGCTTAACTCATGTTCGCCGAACGTCTCCGTCGTGAATATCGACAACGGCTTCGGCGCGGCATACTCAGCGGTGTTGATCGCCCGGTCGACCGCGAAAGGCCGGGCGACCTGACCCGCATTCTCGGCGGAGACACGGATTAGAACAAATTGGACAGGAACTACTGGTTGACGCCGCTTGCCAGAAAGCCGCCGTCAACAACCAGAATCTCGCCTGTAACGAACGAGGCCGCGTCACTCGCAAGATAGATGGCCGCGCCCACAAGCTCTTCTGTGCGCCCGAAACGATTCATGGGTGTGCGAAGGCGCAACTCCTTGCCGCGTTCGCTGTTGTCGAGCAGATCGGCGTTCAGAGCGGTGCGGAAGACGCCCGGGGCGATGGCGTTGACGGTGACGCCCCGCGCGCTCCATTCGACGGCTAGACTTTTGGTGAGAGCGCCAACGGCGGCCTTGCTAGCGGCGTACGCGGCAACTTCCTTCAGTGACACGAAGGTATTAATCGAGGCGATGTTGATGATGCGGCCGTAGCCGCGCTCGAGCATGTGACGCCCAACGATCTGACAGGCGCGCAGGGTGCCAGTCACATTCGTGTCCATGATGTCATCCCAGAGCTCTTCCGGAAAGTCGAGGGTCGGCGCGCGTTTGATCTTGCCGGCGCAGTTGATGAGGATGTCGACTTTGCTAAAGGCGGCAAGCGTTTTGGCGAGCAGGGCTTCGAGCGAGCTGCGGTCAACGACATCACTGGTCACGCGGAGACTGCGGCGGCCGAGCTTCTCGATAGCCTCAGCGGCGGAGGCAACCTGATCCTGCCGGCGAGAGCTGGCGACGACGTCGGCTCCGGCCTCGGCAAGACCAAGCGCCATGGCAAGACCGATGCCGGAGGTGCCCCCGATAACCAGAGCCGTCTTTCCTGCCAGATCAAAGAGTGGATGAGGCATCGCGTTCCTTTGCGGCTGTCTGGCTCGCTTGCTCTGCGGTTCGGGCGAGGATCTCGATGACCACGGCATCCGGCTCACGATCGTTGTTGACCTTGAGTGTGGTCTCGTCCGAAGGAGCTTCAAGCGTGGCGAGCTGGCTGTCGAGCAGGTCCGGATTCATGAACTCGTGATGCCGAGCCTTGAGGCGCTCGAGGAGCAGCTCTTTCGAGAGCTCCAGCAGGATGAAGTGAACGGCCGACGGCGGAAGACCGGCGGTTAGCGTGACGCGATAGCTTTCTTTAAGGGCGGAGCAGGCCAGCACGCCGCCCTGTCCGGAGTCCTGCCAGTGCAGGAGCAGACCATTCAGAGCCACCAGCCACGGCTGGCGATCGGCATCATCAAGCGGATGTCCGGCAGCCATCTTCTGCTTGTTGGCCTCGGGATGATAGTCGTCAGCGTCCGCGAAGACGATGCCTGCCTTTCCGGCGAGGAGAGAGCCGATGGTGGTCTTACCCGAACCGGTGACCCCCATCACGATGAAGAGGAACCGGGTGGGTACGGGGTGCGGAGCTGCTGGCGCGTTACTGTCCAAGGAAGACCGGCCTTATGTGGCGTTCAAAAAGGTTCGCTGTGACGTTCTTTGCGATGACGGCGCGGTATGTGTCGAGCGCGCGACGGTACTGATCGCCCATAGAGGCAGCGACCTTAAAGCCGACGTGGAGAAGCTGGCGAAAGCTTGGGTTGTAGGCCGGATCGGTCTGGTTGTGACGCAGCGCGCGCGTGTACTGGTCGCTCGACCAGGCGTCGACAAGCTCCGGTAACGGGAGCTGCGCTGAATCTATCTCAATCACGGTGGCATAGGGTTTGGTGAGGTCCGCGGCGTGCGCGAAGGCTTTAGCGTAGATATCCTTTGCGAGCGCCAGACCGTCATAGCCGGCTTCAGCAAGGCCGATGAGCTCTTCGAGCCACGTGGTGCCGGCCGTTTTCAGATGAACGCCTACACCGGTACGGGTAATCGCTTCGTGGATGGCCGGATAGATCGAGAACTTGTCCGAACCCGAGTGCACGCTGAGTTTGAGATTCGCAGGCAGGCCATAAGTCTGGACGGCGAAGGCGATGGCGGCAAGGTCCTCGTTGAACTCCCGCGCGAACTGCGCGAGGTCGCCAACGTAGTCGACGCCCTTATTGAAGCGGCCGGTGAACTTGGGGGCGATGGTCTGGATGGGGATCTGCTCATCGGCTATGGCCGCGAGAATGATGAGGAGCTCAACGGGTGTCTGAGGACGATCGGTTTCGTCCATGGAGATCTCGGGGACGAAGCGGCCGATGCCCTTGCGCTCGGAGAGCGAGCGATAGATGACGCCGGCGTCCTTTACGGCCGCGAGGAAGGTATCGGCCACGCGGCGGACCAGTGTTTGATCCGTGCGGAAGGGCTCCTCGATGCCGGGGATGCGAACGTCGCCGAGGAGCTCGGGATGCCGGCCGAGAAAGGCGTCGACCGACTCCGGCGAGGCTGGCTGGCCGATAAGGTCAGCAACATCGATGGTGAAGAAGTCGCAGGGTTCGAGGAAGCGGTCAACCGTCTTGAGATTGATGTGGTCAGCGTCGAGAAAGTAGGGGTGCTTCCAACCAAGAGCAAGAACGGCAGCATCCGCGGCGGCGCGGGTTTGTGAGGGCTCGCTGCCGATGATGGTGTGCTCGCGATTCGACTTGTTCCAGACCGGAACGACTTCGACGCCCTGCTCAAGAGCGAGCTTGCAGGCGACGAGCTGGGCCTCTGCCTGATGGGCGAAACGATCACCAATGCCAAGGGAAAAACGAGGAAGTTCGAGGTTGGTGCTCACCTGCTGTTGCGCCTCCAGAAGACGTTTTCAGCATACGCGGCTGGCGGAGAGTGGGCAAAGTGGACGACGGCCCAGAGCTTGCAGGGTGGGACAACAGCAGATCCCTACGAGATAAAAAGCAAAGGAGCCATGGCGCTTTGGCTTGGTAGTTTTCAGAACGAGATCTTCAAGATTCGGCCCTCGGTGCCGACGAGCCAGCCTGCATCCGGGCTAGCAAACGCGACCGCCCAGTAGTTGGTCACTCCAGGTAGAAGGAGCCAAGTATCGCCTTCATCCGGCGTGTACGCCGCGCCGCTGGGACCGGTGGCGACGACGGATCGATAGAGGCTTGGATCTTCGTCATGGAAGCGGTTTGCGGTTGCGCTGCTCTCTTCCGCATCTCGCTCGTCATCGAGGCGATGCACGAAGCGAACATAGCTCAGACCGTAGACGGCTCCGGGAAAGGGCGTGCGGCTGGCCAGCAGCCATGTCTTGCCGCCGTCGCGCGAGCGAGCTATCGTATCGGCGAAGACAGTGGGCGCAACGAGCTCACCGCCGCCGAGGATGCCATGTTCGCCGTCGCGGAAGTCCACGCTGATGACGCCGGAGGTTGGCGTGCCCTGGATGATAGGGACGGGGTAGGCGGCCCACTTGTCGCCGCCATCCATGGTGGCAAGGATGCGTGCCGTTGCTGAGCCGCCGGTTGCGATCCAGGCGCGGCTTCTGCCCTGGGTGGCAACGCAGGTGCCGCTGGCGGCGAAGGAGGCCTCGCCGGGAAGGGCTGTTGGAAGATGATTGCCAATGTCCTGCCAGGTGCGGCCGTTGACTGTGCGGATCGCGGGAAAGCGGCCGTTCACGGAGTCGCTGGTGGTGAGGCCGCGCTCCGGCGTCCAGAAGGCAAAGCAGTCGTAGAAGGCGTTCGGATCCTGGTTCTGGAACTGCAGCGTCCAGGACTCGCCGCCGTCTTCGGTCTTGTAGATACGCGAGTCCGTTCCGGTACCTGCGGAGAGCAGATATGCGACGCGATCGCTTACGCCCTGCACGTCGCGGAACTGGAGGGTCTCCGCGCCGGGGACGACTCCGACCTTCCAGGTGGCGCCGCCATTGAGGGTGCGAACATAGGTTCCGCCGACGCCGCTGGCCCAGACGATGTCCCGGCTGACAGGGCTGACTGCCTGGAGGCGATTCGTCGTTCCGCTTGCTTCAACAGTGAGCTTCGGCATGCGCGGACGCTCGTTCGAGAGGGGAGTATCGCTCGCCCCAGAGGCGCTGGATTGCTGGCCTGCGGCGCTCTGAGACCAGACTGTCGCTGTAAAGAGAGCGAGGAGAAGGAGCGACGAACGAACCATGCAGGGCCTCTCAAGATTGAAAATGCGGGATTGGTCAAAAAGGTAGGCGCGGCCGGCTGGCTTGTCAATGATGTGTGGCGCTACTCGGCTTCGGCGAGCGAGAACTGGTGGCGGACGTCGGAGCCGCGCACCCAGAAGATGACATCTTCCGCGATGTTGGTGGCGTGGTCGGCGGCTCGCTCCAGATTGCGCGAGATGATGATCGCGTTGAGCGCCTGGTGACTGACGACGGGGTGTTGCTGCATGACCTCGACGAGTTCGCGCTGTACATGCTTGTTCATGTCGTCGATCTCGTCGTCAAGGGTAAGGACGGTCTCGGCGAGCTTGGCGTCGGCCTCAAGCAGGGCCTGGATGGCGCGGCGGATCATGACGCGTACTTTGTCGCCCATGTCTGGAATGTCGATGGGGAGAGAGATCTGCGGCAGGTCGCGCAGGCCTTCGGCGCGGTCGGCGATGTTGGTGGCCTGGTCGCCGATGCGCTCAAGATCACCGTTGATTTTAATAACGGAAAGAATGAAGCGGAGATCGATGGCCATGGGCTGCTGCATGGCGAGGAGGTCGTAGGCCATCTCATCGACGCTGCGCTCGGCGGCGTTGATAGCCATCTCGATCTCGCGGACGTGGGCGCACAGGCCCATGTCGCCGGTCAGATAGGCCTCCAGCGAGAACTCAAGCGCCTGCTGCGAGAGCGCGGCCATGGCGAGCAGCTTGTCTTTCAGGGCGTTCAGCTGCAGGTGGAAGTTTGTTCGAGGCATACGGGGAGAGTCCTTCCGAACACGATGCAAACTGTATCTTCGCTGCAATTCATGTGAGGTGACGATGAATTTCGCCTATGCGGGTAGCCAGGTGGTCATGGGTTTTGCAGAAGAGTCCGGCTCGCGCCGGAAGTTTGATCAGGGATACAGGAGATAGAGGGCGCGGCGCGTGCGGAAGTCGTCGAGCCTTGGCTGCCAACGGGCGACGATTGCGGTGGGAGCCTCGCCGCGATCAAGGGCGGCCATGGTATCGGCGTTGGCGACAAGGCGGGCGGCCTTGGCGAGGGCGAACTGCTGCGGGTAGAGGTGATGTAGAGCGGCGAGGATCTCGATACCGAGGAGAGAGGCGTTGACGGCGCTGCGGTCGGTGAGGACGGGACGGACGGCGGCGATGCTCTGGCCATGGAACGGGTAGTGATTGGCGTCGTCTGCGATGGCGATGGTAGTGGTTTCAAAGCGGACGCCCGGGACGCCGCGGGTATTGAGGTATTCGGCTACGGCGGCGGCCTCAAACCAGGCAGGCTGTGTGGGGCTGCTGCCTGCGCCGAAGACTTCAAAGGGCGTGGGAGAGCCGCGGCCGACGGAGAGGTTGGTCATTTCGAGGAAGCCGAAGCCTGGATAGAGGATGGCGGCGGTCTCGGTGCGGAGGTTGGGGCTGGGGTTCACCCAAGGGATGCCGGTCTCGTCGTAGAAGCTGGCGCGCTGCCAGCCGGTGATGGGGACAACGGTGAGCGCGGCGCCGAGATGCTTTTCGCCGTTGAAGAAGCGGGCGAGTTCACCGAGAGTCATGCCATGGCCGGCAGCGAGAGGCATGTAGTCGGTGTAGCTTTCAAGGCCGGGGTCGGAGACAGGGCCGTTGATGGCAAGGCCGTTGGTAAGGGCGGGGCGGTCGAGGACGATGAGTTCGGTGGCGTGATTGGGAGAGGACTGATTCCGCATTTGGGTGAGGGCTTCAAGAAAGTAGCCGAGGACGGACTCGTAGGTGTAGAAGCGGCAGCCGGCGTCCTGCAGATCGATGATAACGGCGTCGAGGTCTTTGAGGTCAGCGGGCTGGGGGCGGCGGTCGGCGTCATGGGGACCATAAAGGGAGCGTATAGGGAGGTTGGTAGCGGCATCGGTAGAGTTAGCAATGTCGGTCGAGTCCTTAGCGCCAGCGATGCCGTGCTCGGGGGAGAAGAGACGGACGAGATCGAGGCCTGGGACGGCTTTTTTGGCGTCGGTGGCGAGGATGTCGATGGTGCGGCGGCCGGTGTGGTCGAGGCCGGTCTGGTTGGTGAGCAGGCCGAGGCGGAGATGGCCGTTATGGCGGGCGGCGGCCTCGCGGAGGGCGGCAAAGTTGGTAGATTCGAGAACGTCTATACCCGTTTGGACGCTGGTGGCGTGCGTGGGAGGCGGCGCGGCGGTGGCGGTGGCGCGTTCAGGGTAGAGGTTCAGGGCGCGGGCGGCGGCGGAGGCAACGTCACCGCGCAGACCGGAGATGGAGCCTCGTTTGTCGCGGGGGTGGACGGCGTTCGCGAGCAGTACGACGTAGGTGTCGGAGCGGGGGTCCATCCAGAGTGTGGTGCCGGTGTAGCCGGTATGGCCGAAGCTGCCGATGGGAAATACGACGCCGCGCGGGCGGGAGTACGCGGTGTCGATGTCCCAGCCGAAGCCGCGAACGTCGTGGCCCTTGCGGCTGGGGTAGGTGACGGGTATGTTGGCGGGGATTTGGGCGAGGTCGGCGGCGGTGTGGCCGGGCTGCTCGGGTGAGGTCATCAGCTCGAGAGTCGATTGCTTGAGTGGAAAGGTGCTGGGGCGGCCGGCGAGGCGATCGAGCAGCGCCTGCGCGTAGAGGCCGATGTCGTGCGTGGTCGAAAAGACACCGGCCTGCCCGGCGACGCCACCCATGCGGCGGGTGGTGGGGTCGTGGACGGTGCCGCGGAGCATGCGGTCAAAGTCGGGGTTAGTGGCGGGGGTGAGTTCGGCATCGTGGGTGGTCGGGGCGGTGTTTGGAGCAAGTGCGAATGGGCTCCATGTACCGGGCGGACAGGCGACGCGGATGTAGCCGCAAGGCTGCGGGCCGGGTTCTGTATTGGCGCCCACGCGCACCACGGGGCCGCAGGTCTTCTCGAAGGGATTGTAGCCAGTATCGTTCATGCCGAGCGGCCGGAAGATGTGCTCGGCGGTGTAGGTCTCGAGCGGCTGGCCGGAAAGAACTTCGACGAGATGACCCAGAAGGATGAAGTTGATGTCGGAGTAGCGGAAGAGGCTGCCGGGTGTGTTCTGGAGTGGCGTGGTGAGGGCGCGGTGGATGCCTTCGGCTTTATCGGGTGCAGTAAGCCCCCAGGGATCTCTTAGGTCAACGTCCGGGGCTTCACCGGAGGTGTGGGTGAGGAGCATGCGGAGGGTGACTTGTGTCCGACGCGGGTCGGGCTTGCCGGCTGCGTCTCCTGCGGTGGCGAACTCCGGCAGGTATTTGGCGATAGGATCGTCGAACTGCAACTTGCCTGCCTCATAGAGCTGCATGACGGCGGTGGCGGTGGCGAGGCACTTGGTGAGCGAGGCCATGTCGAAGATAGTGTCTGTCGTCATGGGCTCGATGGTGGGATCCTCGGCGCGGTTGCCGTAAGCCTTCTCGAAGACGATGTGGCCGCTGTGGCCGATCTGGATGACGGCTCCGGGGAGTTTTTTGGCGGTGAGAGCATCGGCCATAAGGTGGTCGATGGCGGAGAAGTCGAGTCGGGTTTGCGTGGCTGGAGGCGTGGGTGCCTGTGCGAGCAAGATACGGGGGTTCTTCGCTCCGCTCAGAATGACAAGTAGAAAGAGGATTGCGGTCGTGCTTCGAGGGCGTGACTGTCTGCCGAGGATAAGGCTGGCGAGGCTGCCGGCGGCGAAGGTGATGGTAGAGCCGATGAGGACATACCAGGTGAAGGCGATGTGGGGGATCATGATGTGGCCGAGTGCTGACGAACCGAGCATGAGGGCTCCGGGGTGTTGCCAGAGTGTGAGGTTGGTAAGGAAGCCAAGGACCATGCCGACGATGGCTCCGGTCTGTGTGGCGCGCGGGTTGAGGGTGCCGAGGAGGAAGACGCCGAGCAGCGCGCCGTACGCGACCGAGGCAATGGACAGGCCAATCTCGACGACGTGGCCCTTGCCGCCGGCGTGGACGGCGTAGATCGCAATGGCGAAGAGAACGACGGCCCAAAAGATCGTCGAGCCGCGTGCGATGCGCTCGCGTTCGTTGTCTCCGGCATCGGGGCGCCAACTCATCCAGAGGTCTACGACTGTGGTGGATGAAAGCGAGTTGAGGGCGGCCGAGAGATTGGACATGGCGGCGGCAAGGATAGCGGCGATGAGCAGGCCGGCGATGCCGCGCGGCATCTGCTGGACGATGAACGTGGGAAAGATGCGGTCACCGCTGCTGAACGCTTGCGGATGCTGAGCGTAGAAGACGAAGAGGCCGATGCCGATCAGCAGGAAAAGCGTGAATTGCAGCAGGACAATGACGCCGGAGCTGAGCAGGGCGAGGCGGCTTTCGCGCAGGTTGCGGGCAGCTAGCATGCGCTGCACCATGAGCTGGTCGGTGCCATGCGAGGCCATGGTGAGGAAGGCGCCTCCGAAGAGACCGGCCCAGAAGGTGTAGCTCTCGGAAAGGTTGAAGGTGAAGTGCAGCATGTGGAACTTGCCTGCTGCGACGCCTACGTAATGGATTGTCGCCCAGCCGCCCGTCACGTGCGTGCCGAGCGTGGCCATGGCGATGACGGTTCCGGCGATGTAGATGGCCATCTGCACGACATCGGTCCAGACAACGGCTGTCATGCCTCCCTCGAAGGTGTAGAGGAGTGTCAGTGCGCTGATGAGGCCGATCGAGAGCGTGTCTCCAATGCCGATGGCGATGCCGACGACGATCGAGATAGCGAAGACGCGCACACCCTCCGCGGCGGCACGGGTGAAGAGGAAGAGGATGGAGGTGGTCTTATGCAGGGTATGGCCGAAACGCTGATCGATGAGCTGATATGCGGTTAGCATGCGGCCGGCGAAGTAGCGCGGCAGAAAGAGCAACGCGACGACGACGCGTCCGAGCATGTAACCAAAGACGATCT
Source organism: uncultured Acidobacteriaceae bacterium (assembly GCA_964246835.1). Taxonomy (GTDB): domain Bacteria; phylum Acidobacteriota; class Terriglobia; order Terriglobales; family Acidobacteriaceae; genus Edaphobacter. The sequence goes on from CAXTRT010000011.1 coordinate 11,106, forward strand.
GCAGGAAACCCATGTCGCCGGCAAAGGCGATGCCGGGGACGCTGATGATGGTGAGGGTACTGGTCTCGGCGGAGACGATGGAGAGAGCGATAGCCCACCAGGGGATGGTCTGGTTTGCAAGAAAATAGGCGCGGAGAGAACGGGCGTCCGCTCCGGATTTGCCGGCCGCCTTCCGGAAGCGCAGCCCGAAGAGGGTGATGCCGACGAGATAGGCGGCGACGATGGTGAGATCGATGCGGGACAGGCGCGTGGGAAGCGCCATGCCAAGTGAGAACACGCGGGCGAGGAACAGAGCTGCGGAAAACTGTGGGGGCACCTGCACCTCAACGAACTCTGAGCGTTACAAATTGACTGCGCACTTTCGGTTAGACATGCGCTGGGACGAGGACACCACGGATATACGTCTGCCGCAGGCTGCCGTCACTGTGATAGCGATTCAAGTCAGCGAAGGAGCCGACGCGGACATCTCCGATTTGATCGAAGCCGGTCATGTTGGCGGGGTTGGTGGAGGCAAGGCGGACGGTGGTGGCGAGGGCCGCGCCGGTCATGGCCCGGAAGTTAGCGATGGCTTTATCGAGGGTGAGAACGGAGCCGGCGAGGACGCCGTCGGCGAGACAGACTCCACCGGCAACGGTGACGGGCATGCCGCCGAGGGTGTATTCGCCTTCGGGCATACCGGCGGCGGCCATGCTATCCGTAATCAGGATGCCGCGCTCCGGACCTTTCGCTTTGAGCCAGAGACGGACGACCTCGGGGGCGACATGGACGCCGTCGCAGATGAGCTCGGCGAAGAGATTCTCGTCATCGAGCACTACGCCCAGGATGCCGGGCTCGCGATGGTCGAGCGCGCGCATGGCGTTGAAGGTGTGCGTGGCGCTAACGGCACCGGCGGCGATGGCGGCGCGTGCTTCGGATGCAAGGGCATTGCTGTGGCCGATGGAAACGCGAACGCCGAGCGCGGTGGCATACTCGACCAGGTCGAGGGCACCGGGCTCTTCGGGCGCAATGGTGAGCACGCGAATGTGGCCGCGGGCGGCGCGCCAGAGGCGATCGAAGACAGCGATGCTGGGAGCGAGGATGTGCGCCGGTGGATGGACGCCGCGCTTCGTGTGTGAGACGAAGGGGCCTTCAAGGTGGATGCCGAGCGGCTGCGCCTGCGGATGCTCTCGATCTGTAACGGCAGTAGTGGCGTATTCGATTGCGGCGGCGAGGCGCTCGAGAGCGCGAATGGTGGCGTCAATAGAAGCGGTGACGGTGGTAGGCAGATAGTGCGTGACGCCGCGGGTGGCGAGAAAGCGCTGAATGGCAGGCAGGGCGGCGGGATCGGCGTCCATGACGTCATGACCGGCGCAGCCGTGCGTGTGCACATCGAAGAGACCCGTGGAAAGCGTGTCCTCGCTGCAAATGGAGGGATCACTTTCAATTTCGGTGACGCGGCCTTGGTCGTCAAGATGGAGCACGGGATACTCGATGAGGCCGACGCCGGTGATGAGATGGCGAGCGGTGAGGGTCTGCATTACTGGATCCCTGCAGGTGCCGGTGGGATGCCGATCTCGGCGGCGGAGGGAAGGGTTTTGGTGTCGCTCCACTGCCGCTGCGCAGCTCGGACCTTGTCGGCGCGCGCAAGCCAAAGGGCGACCGTGTAGTCGTAGTGCTCGAGCACGGGGCGCAGCGCGTAGGGCCGGTTGGACTGTAACCAAGCCTGCTCATAGAGGTCGCGCAGCATGGAGTAGCCGTCGCGGATGTCTTCGATGCGGCCGTTGGCGGCGTTGTTGATCTCGCCAAGTTCGTGCGTGACGGTGGCACGAACCTTCTTGTCGGTGCTGGTCCGGGCGCTGTCCTGGCCGGCGAGGGCATTGGCGTAGCTGAGGCGCATCTCGTCAGAGAGCTGGAACTTGAGGCAGAGAAAGTCCATGCGGCGCGCGCCGAGCTCGAGAGCGTCGATGGCCTCGGTCTCGCGCAACGATGTGGTTGCGGATGGATAGGCGTTTGCCGGGTTATAGACAGGCGCCATGCCGGGCGTGGCGGTGAAGGTGGCGACAGGCGCAGGGGCGGCGGCGCGGGCCTCGGCGATCAGGGTCAGGGCTCGCTCCGCGTGCAGGCGAACGTCATGTGTGTAAGGGCGAATCTTATCAGCATAGGTGATGCCGTCGCGCGACCAGGGATCGATCCAGAAAAGGCCATCGGAGCCATCGCCGGTCTTGGCCTGCTCTTTGAGCAGAGTGTGCGCGGCCATGATCTCGAGCTGCGCTTGATTGAGTTTGCCGGTGGCGTCGCCGTGAAAGACCTGCGCGTAGGCCTGCTCGAAGTCAGGAATGGAACTGGTTCCCTTCTGCCAGGAGGCCGCTGCGCCGTAGAGAATGCCGTACCAATCCTGATTGAAGAGGCCCTCGCCGTCGTCGTTCCAGATAGTATTCAGAGCGCCATCGGCTCCCAATCGCTGGCCGTCGCGAACGAAGAGCTGGATGTTGGCAAGGCCCATTGTGTAGTTGGGATACACGCGCGACCAGTTATTTACGCCGGGAGCGACCCAGGTCTCATACCCAGTCTTGGTGAAGGGCGCGATGTATTTTTCGAAGCCTTCGGGGTGCGGGTTGTACTCCCAGGAGACGGCGATGGTTGAGTCCTTAAAGCTCTGCGGCATGGCCTTGACGAGATCGGGAGAGTTCAGCGCGATGTCGCCCCAAAAGAGGAGTTTGCGATGCAGCGGCTCGAGCGCGGTGACGATGCGCTGCATGAAATCGAGATAGGGTGCGCCCAGTCCGCGCGCGTCGACGTCGGCCTTGGTTTGGCCGAGGCCGAGATCGACCGTCTCATCGGAGCCGATGTGGAGAAACGGCCCGGGATAGAGGGCGGCGAGCTCGGTAAACCACTGCTTGATGAGCGCGAGCGAGCCGGGCTGAGCGGGGGCGAGAACGGCGCCGTGCGGTGTCTCGGCAAGGTCCTTGTACTGCTCCCACACAAGTGTATGGTGAAGGTGGCCGAAGGCCTCCTGCTCGGGAATGAGGGTGATGTGATACTGCCGGGCGAAGGCGACCAGGGTGCGGACGTCCGCGGCGCTCATGCTCCCATTCGGAAAGCCCGGCAGCGGATTGCCGGCATACTGCATGGTCTGTTCGAAGTAGGGCGAGTAGAGATTGATCTTGTACTCGGCAAGCGTGCGGATCATCTTCTTCTGAAAGTCGAGGGTGGGAACCGGACCGCGCGAGAGATCGTCGTCGAGGCCGCGATAATGCATGGCCGGCCAGTCCTTAATGCTGGCGGCGTGCAGGGTAACGTGGCCATTGGTGGTCTCAATGAGCTGCTTCACGGTCTGTGCGCCGTAGAAGAGACCTTCCGTGGTCGCGCCAGTCACGGTCAGACCGGTTGCCGTGGGCTCGATGCGGTAGCCTTCAGCGCGCATGGCTTCGTCGAAGCCGACCGGCAGGCTTACACCGCTGGTGTGGACGAGCTGAATGCTGACGACGTCAGCGCCGGTGCCGGGGCCTGCGCCGCGTTGGGTGAGCGTCTGGGTCAAATCGCTGGCGGTGAACTGGTCTTCCGCCGAACACCCGGAGCAGACGACGCGGATGCCGGAGAGCACAGGACGATCCGAGGAGGCGTGCAACTCGCGCGGCATAGGAATCAGCTTCGGAGCCTGGGCGTACGCTCCTGACACCAGTGCGCCGGCGATCGCTCCATGGAGCGCAGCCAATCGATAACAATTCATAGGCTTACGGTATCGTACCGATCTTTTCTCTGCCGCACGGAAGGCACGAAAGTTGCTAAACCCGGGTGTGCAAAGAGTTACCTCCTCGGCGGAATAAAGCATGAATTCTTCAACCATTCATACGACTCTGGGAGGATGATCGCAAAGAGCAGAGCAGCCGAGGACCAAACCCTTATCCGGGCTCCACCTCGCCTTTTCGCCTTGTTCAGAAATATCTTTGAGAGGTTCCATGACGAAGCAAGTTCAAGCGACCATGGCGGCCCTTATGGTGATGTCTACCATATCGGTCCCGGCGCAGCTGAGCACAACGACCACCACGAAAAAGACTTCGCCGGATACGACGAAGACCACTGTGGTGACTACGGATCGCTCGGCTGCTACGTCGAAGAAGAGACCCACGAAACGGCGATCGACGGCGCGTAAAGCTCCTGTGGAGAGCGCCACGACACGCGAGCTGCGTGAGTTGCGCGAGTTGATGGTGAATCAGCAGGCTCAGCTCGACCAGATGCGGCAGCAACTGGCCGACAAGGATAAGCGGATCGCCGATGCGACAGCGGACGCTTCGACCGCCAGTGCAAGCGCGGCACAGGCCAATCAGCAGGCTCAGACGCTGGCGCAGACGATCCAGACGAATCAGACAAAGATCGATACGCTCTCGAGCGATCTCGGCGACCTGAAGCTAGCGAACTCCGGCTTGGCGGCTACGCTGGTCACTACAACGCGCGATCTGAACGAGAAGATCGAGTCGCCGACGACGATTCACTACAAGGGCGTGACCATCATGCCGGTAGCCTTCTTCGCGCTCGAAGGTGTGGTGCGTACGCGGTCGATCAACTCGGACATCAACACGCCGTTCAACACGACACCGTACAACGGTGCGAACGAGGCGCATGTCTCGGAGTTCAACCTCTCCGGCCGGCAGAGTCGACTCGGCGCTCTGATCAGCGGCAATGCCGGAAACTTCAAGCTCTCCGGCTACTTTGAGGGTGACTTCCTCTCCGCCGGAACAACCTCAAACGGAAACCAATCCAACAGCTTTACCTTCCGTCAGCGGCAGATATGGGGCCAGGCTGCTACACAATCCGGCTTGACGGTGACGGGCGGCCAGATGTGGTCCTTGATCACCGAAACCGGCCATGCCACAGATAACCGAACCGAAAAGCTGCCAAACACCATCGATTCCCAATACCACGTCGGCTTCAACTGGGAACGCCAGCCGGGTCTGCGTATCTCGCAGAAGCTGGGCGCGCCGGGATCGGCGAACGGCTTGACGGTAGCAGTCGCGCTCGAGCAAGCGCAGATCACGAATTTTACCGCAGCCAATGCGCCAACCAACTTCTTTTATGGCTCACTTGGTCAAAATGGTGGTCTGTTCAACGCCTTCAACCAGACCCCAACGAACAACGTCGCGCCGGATATGCTGGCGAAGGTGGTGTTCGACACGCCGCACAGCCACTTTGAGCTCGGGGGAGTCGCTCGCTTCTTCCGCGACCGCTACTACCCGATCCTGACCACCAATCCAACCACCGGCGCGGGAGTGACCTTCAGCAACAAGGGGGTGAATGACACCAAGCTTGGCGGTGGCGTCGTCGGTAATGCGCGCGTCTCGATCAGCAAGTATGTCGACATTGCAGGCAGCATTATGGGCGGAACGGGTACGGGCCGCTACGGCTCGTCTCAGCTGCCTGACGTTACAGTGCATCCGGACGGCACGCTGGCTCCAATTCGCAACTACCATGGTCTGTTCTCGCTCGAAACACACCCGACAAGGAAGCTGGATGTCTACGGATATGCCGGCGCGGAGTATGCCCAGCGTACGGTCTACCGGAACGCAGCGAATGCATTTGTAGGCTACGCTCCGATCACACTCAATCTGAGTGGTTGCAACACTGAGGTTGCGGTAACGGTAAGCGGAACCTCCGGATCCGATGCACCTGCAAACTGCGCGGCGGTAACGAAGGACATTGTCGAAGGGACGGTGGGCTTCACCTATCGCATTGTGAGCAGCCCGAAGTTTGGCCGCCTACAATATCAGGGTGTCTACAGCTATCTCACGAAGACCTCGTGGGATGGTGTAACCAGCGGCACTGGTGTTCCGCCGACCTATGCGGGCCGAACCGCGATCAACAACATGTTCTTCACCGGGATGCGGTACTACATTCCGTAGACCGCAGTAAGCTTGTCCAAGAGAAGAGCGCCGGCATCGGCGCTCTTCTCTTGCTGCGAACACCGGCGATGCCTGCGACGCACATCGGACGTTCTCTCCGACATCCAATGCGGTGCTAGTCTGATTCGCGTCTATGACCTTGACGAAAAGCACGTCTTCTTCCCTGCTGCACCCTGATCGGCTCTTCCCCGCTGAGCCCAGCACGCGCACTATCGCGCGACGTCTCTTTGACTCTGTGCGAGAGCTTCCACTGCTCTCGCCCCATGGGCATACCAGCGCTGCCTGGTTTGCGGAGAACAAGCCCTTTCCGAATCCGACGGAGCTGCTCATCCAGCCGGATCATTACATCTTCCGGATGCTCTACTCGCAGGGCATACCGCTTGAGACGCTTGGGATTCCAGACGCCCAGGGACGAGCCGCGGAGGCGGATCCACGCGAGGTATGGCAGATCTTCGCGAAGAACTATTTTCTCTTTCGCGGAACGCCGACACGCTTGTGGCTGGACACCTCCTTCTCGGAGCTTTTCGGGATCAGGGAGCGGCTCTGCGCGGAGAATGCAGACGCAATCTATGAGCACATTGCAGCGCGTCTGAAGGAGCCAGGCTTCCTGCCGCGGGCGCTCTACGAGGCATTTCGTCTAGCGGTGCTGAGTACGACGGACTCGCCGCTCGATACACTCGAGCACCACAGAGCCATCCGAGACTCCGGATGGCAGGGGCGAGTGCTGCCCACATTCAGGCCCGATCCCGTCATCGACGCAGAATTTACTGGCTTTCACGACAACCTGGTACGACTGGGCGAGCTGACGGGGGAGGATGTTACCCAATGGCAGGGCTATCTGAAGGCCCTGCGAGATCGTCGCGCGTTCTTCAAGGAGAATGGAGCCACTGCAACTGATCACGGCCATCTCACCGCACGGACTGCGGATCTCTCGTTGCGGGAGGCGGAGGATCTTTTTGCGCGTATTTTCCTGGGCAGCTTCAACCAGGCGGATGCAGTGCTGTTTCAGGCACAGATGCTGACCGAGATGGCTGCAATGAGCGTAGATGACGGGCTTACCATGCAACTTCATCCGGGCTCCGTACGGAACCATAACGCGGCACTCTATGCTCGATTCGGGCGGGACAAGGGCGCGGATATCCCGTCGCCCACAGAGTATGTGCGCGCGCTGCAGCCGCTGCTGGCGAAGTTCGGCAACGACAGCCGCCTAACGCTGATTCTGTTCACGCTGGACGAGACAACGTACACGCGCGAGCTGGCGCCGCTGGCTGGCCACTATCCTGCCGTGTATCTAGGGCCGGCGTGGTGGTTCCATGATTCGCCTGAGGGCATGATGCGCTTTCGCGAGCAGGCGACGGAGACAGCAGGCTTCTACAACACGGTCGGGTTCAATGACGATACGCGCGCTTTTCTGTCAATTCCTGCCCGGCATGACGTTGCCCGGCGAGTCGATGCTTCTTTTCTTGCCAGGCTCGTCGCGGAGGGCCGGATCGAGGAGCAGGAGGCCCTTGAGGTCATACACGCACTGACGGATACGCTGGTGCGCAAGGCATATAAGCTGTAGGCGATCGTGCATGGGGCGAACAGGACGCCTTGACGTGCTCACGCGCGTTCCGTAGCGTTAAGAAAGTGCTGCTCTTCGACCAAATCGCATGGACCTGTTGTCCTGACCACGCGCGGACGTTGCTCTGGGGATGACGTACTAATCTTGTTTCTGTGAATTCAGAGCCTGCTGCCGCGCCCATGAGAATCTCATGGGCGTTCCCGTCTCCACTACAAAGGAAATGATGATTTATGCCTGACGCCCCTGCACCTGCCTTGAACACCGCACCTGTAAAGGAAACCAAGGCCCAGAGATCAGAACGCCTGAAGCTCGAGAAGAACCCGTGGAATGCGTGGGACGAGGTTCGCGCCTTTGCCAGAGAAGGCCGCGCGGCCGTGCTGCCGGAGTGGGCAGCGCTCTACTTCAAGTGGTGGGGCGTCTACACGCAAGGGGATGGCGTTGGTGTAACCGGCGGCACCGGTGGTGAAGGCAAAGCGACCGAATACTTCATGATGCGCATCGGCCTGCCGAACGGGATGCTGACGAGCGCTCAGCTGCGCGTGATCGCGGATCTGACGAAGAGATACGCACGAAATCTGGCGGACATCACGACGCGGCAGAATATTCAGCTGCACTGGCTTACGATCGAGTCTCTGGTGGAGGTTGTGGATGCACTGACAGCTGTGGGTCTCTCGCCAAAGGGTGCATGCGGCGATGTGGTGCGGAATGTAACGGGATGCCCGCTGGCCGGGCTGGACGGACATGAGGTGCACGACGCCAGCCCGCTGGCGAAGGAGATCGCGCACAAGCTAACGGCGAACCCGGAGTTCTATAATCTGCCGCGCAAGTTCAAGATCTCTGCGACGGGATGCCCGCTGTGGTGCTCGTACCCGGAGATCAACGATCTATCCTTGACCGCGCTGCGCAAGATTAGTGCGGCTGGCAAAGAGGATATGGGCTATGCCCTGCGGATCGGCGGCGGACTTTCGACCGAGCCACACATTGCCGTTCTGATTCCAGCTTTCATTCGCGAAGACCAGGCGTACGCGGTATGCGAGGCGACCTGCCGCATCTTCAAGGAGCAGAGCGAACTGCGCGAGAATCGCACACGCGCCCGCATCAAGTACCTCTTTATGCGGCATGGATGGACAGCGGAGAGTTTTCTGGCGGCGCTGGAAGAGAAGCTTGGCTATTCCCTGGAAGCGCTGCCTGCAGACGGCACTGGAGAAACGATTCCAGATGACGTCTATCGCGATCACGTTGGCGTAGCGGCACAGCGGCAGGCGGGGCTTTCAGCAGTCGGCGCCTCCGTGCTGCGGGGCCGGCTCACGGGCGATCAGTTGCTGCGCCTGGCGGAGATGGCGGAGGAGTTCGGTTCGGGCGAGTTGCGGACGACGATTATGCAGAACATCCTGCTCGTCAACGTTCCCAATGCTAAGGTGCAGGCGTTGGTCGCGGCGTTGAAGGAAATCGACATCCACGTCGACGTAACGCCGTTCTGGCGGGGTGCGATTGCCTGCACGGGGACAGAGTTCTGCAAGCTGGCTATTGCCGAGACAAAGGCGTTCTCGAAATGGCTGGTAGACGAGATGGAAGATCGGCTGCCGGGCTTCGATCAACAGATCAAGCTGCACGTGACGGGCTGCACGAACTCCTGCGGCCAGCACTGGATCGCGGATATCGGTCTGGAGGGCAAGAAGATTAAGAAGAATGGTGTGAGTGTGGATGCCTTCTTCTTCTGCGTTGGCGGAGCCGTGGGCCGAAACGCGAGAACGGCGCGGCCGCTTGGGTATCGCGCACCTGCGGACGAAGTGCCGGCTGCGGTGGAGCGTCTGCTGCGCGGATATCTTGGCGCCAGGATGGATGGTGAAGATCTGCGGAGCTACTTCGGCCGGACGCCGGATGAGCAGCTGCGCGCACAACTTACTGGAACAACGCCGGACAAGTTGCCGCCACCGGTCGAGCGCGACGCGCCGCCGAACGGACATCCGGCGCCGGATGCCTGAGGCAATACGATGAGTCTTTTTCCTTTATTCCTGAAGCTGACGGCACGGCCCACGGTAGTGATCGGCGCAGGCTATCTCGCCGAAAGCAAGATTGAGTCGCTGCGTGCGGCGCAGGCCCAAGTGAAGGTTGTGGCGCCGCGAGTCTGTGCCCGTGTGCGCGAGTTGGCCGAAGGCGGCGAGATTGAGCTGCACGAACGTCCCTACCAGCACGGTGACATCCAGGGTGCCTTTCTGGCTGTCGCGGCAACTGATGATGCCGCGGTCAACCGCGCTGTCTTTGCCGAGGCAGAGGCGGCCGGTGTGCTGGTCAACGCTGTCGATGATCCGCCCTTCTGTGACTATTACTTTCCTTCCGTGGTGCGCCGCGGCGATCTGCTGATTGCGATCTCGACGGCCGGCAACTCGCCCGCACTGGCGCAGCGGCTGCGCAAGGAGATCAACGCGCTGCTGCCGCTAGACACCGGTGACTGGCTGATGGAGCTAGGAAATCTTCGCCGCGAGGTGCTGCAGCTTGAACCGCTGAACGAGGCACGCAAGGAGCTGCTGCACACCCTGGCCAGCCGCGATGTGTGTGCGTATGACGCGTGCCCCTCGCGTACCATCGCGCGCAATCATGCCCGCACCAATCCTAGAACTGTGCCCGAATCCGGGCCATCCCTGGAACCTGAACCTTGAAGGAGCCGGCACAGCCCGGTCATGTGTACCTGGTCGGCGCGGGTCCGGGCGATGCTTCCCTGCTGACAATGCGGGCGCATCAGCTGCTGAGCACGGCGACGCATATCTTTCCCGACGGCCTGATCTCCGCCGAGGTGCTCGCGCTTGCGAACCCGGCAGCCGTGGTGACGCCGGTCGGCAAGCGCTGCGGCAGAGCGCGCGTTACACAGGCTGAGAGCAATACGCTTATCATCTCGGCTGCGCGTGCGGGGCAGTCCGTTGTGCGGTTGAAGTCGGGCGATCCGCTGGTCTTCGGACGCGCCCGCGAAGAGATCAATGCATTGCGGCAAGCGAAGATTCCGCTGGAGATTGTTCCAGGTATTACCGCGGCGTTTGCCGCTGCTGCCATCTTGCAACGACCGCTCACGGACCGAACCAGCGCGTCCAAGCTCATCCTGGCGACGGCGCACTACGCCGCGAACAAGGCCGAACTCGATCCGGATCCACAGCCGGTGTGGCAAGGCCCGCTCCCGGCGGATGCGACGCTGGTCCTCTACATGCCGGGACCAAATCTCGAGCGGCTCGCCCAGGAGCTGATCGCGTCAGGAATGGATAGCGCTACGCCGGTGACAGCCATCTCCCGCATCTCAACAGCTGATCAGCTCACCCACCATACGGAAATTGGATCGCTTCTTACCAAGGATTGCGGCCCGGCGCCGGTGCTGCTGCTCATCGGCCGATCGCTTGAGCCTTCGCGTTAGTAGGTGTAAGCCGCAGATAGACACCGTTGGTCCATCCAAAGCCCAAGCCGTTTGCCTTGTAGCCGGCGGCGAGGCGAACCTCCGCGGAGCCGGTGGAGACGTCGTATTTCTCGCGAATCGTGCCGTCCCTGGCGTAGTTGCTTTCAACCACCGCGCGAAACTTGCCCGCAAGCCGGGTAGCATCCGCGGCAAAGCCTGTGGCGCTGAGACCCTCCTCGGCAAACCAGACCACGGGAGCCCACTCGAAGGGCCGGTCCCACTGCATGCCGGTCTGCTCGCCACTCATTGCCAGGCCATACTTCATCTCCAGTTCCGGCAGGTGTTTTTCTATGCGTGCCTCCTGCTCCTGCGTGGCGAGCCCTGCCCACAGCGGATAGAAGACGGTCGCGTAGAGATACGCGGACTGCTGTTGCGTGACAAAGTTGTAGTCGACGAACGCACCCTTTGCGGCAGACCAGAGATACCGGTTCATTGCGGCCTGCCGTGCTTTCGCTCGTGCACGCCATACCAGCTCTTCGCGCGGTCGCTGCAACTCCTTGGCAAAGTCCGCCATGTCGATTTCGTAACGGTAAAGCAGGCTATTCAAGCAGACAGGCGCGAACTGATGCGTCGACCCGCTGAAGGCGCCAAAGCGGAAGCTGGTGTCGAAGCCGGACTCGCGCATGGCGCGGTCGCCGCGATAGAACTCACGCGTTAGGCGCATACCGTCGACTTCGGCATGACGGCAGACGGGCGTCAGCGCCTGGTCGCAGCTGGCCGCATCACCCTTGGCCGCGGCGACGAGGTACTGCGCTCCCGCCTCACGATGCACCAGCATCCATCGGATCGCGTCCGGGTAGTAGCTGGAGTCATCGGCCATCTCGAGCACCGGGCCTTCGCCGATATCGAAGTACCGTGCGAGTCCAGTGGCTCCGGCGCGATGCATGGGAGAGGTCCAGAGCGCGTAGTCGCGTTGGGCGGCGGCATAGGCTTGACCGAGCCAGACGCGCGAAGCCGCGGGGTTAGCCTCGCCACCCTGGTTGTGAACCTCGCGAATCATCTCGGCAAGCAGAGGCGGCTGCGAGCGCGTAAGAAAGTAGGTTCGATTCGCGTTGAGAAGAGCGCCATAGTGCTCAATCTCATAGATAAAGTTTTCGACCATGCCGCGTGCAAGTGCGGCGTGGTCAGCTCGCGCATCGAGCGTGAGGCCGAGCAGGATAAAGTAGCTGTCCCAGCCGTACATCTCGTTGAAACGGCCGCCCGGCACAACATAGCGGTTTGGCAGATAGAGCAGACCAGGCCGCGGAAGCTCCTGCGGCATTACCCGGCCAAGGTGGGTGATTACGCGCGGCAGATGCTCGACCTGAACGCCGCAGCTGGCATGAAGGGCTGCAACGGCGGGTGGCGTGGGCACATCGGCAGGCAGATAGAGCACGGGAGCCGTCGTCACCTTCACGTCTTTGAGCGACGAACACTCCTGCATGGATCGCGACAGCACGTTCCAGGCGCCATCGATGTAACTGCGGATCGGCTGCGTTGGCGGCGCGCCGACCTGCGCCCGCGAAGCGCCGGTGAATGCCAGCAACAGGAGCAGTGATGAACTCAACCATCGTTGTAAATCGTTGGTGCGCATGCGAGTTCCCGTAAACCTTTCACAGACAATCCTCCCACATCTTCCGCTGCCCTGGCACCGTCGCGAACCTCTTGAACTTGCTGAATCCAGCATGCGCTGTCTACACTGAGGTGCAGAGCTAGGATCGGGCGGTTAGCTCAGTTGGTTAGAGCGCCTGCCTTACAAGCAGGATGTCGGGGGTTCGAGTCCCTCACTGCCCACCACTCCCCTTCCGAGCCGCCAGAGGCTATTGAAGCTTGACTTCGCGCCTTATCGTCAACGCAGATGACTTTGGACTCACGCGCGGAGTCAACCGTGCGATCGCTGAGCTCTATCGAGCCGGTGCGCTCTCCTCCGCAACGCTGATGGCGAATGGTGATGCGTTTGCGGATGCGGTCACGATCGCACAAGAGCTTCCGGGTCTCGGTGTAGGCTGTCACGTCGTTCTTACGGACGGGAGACCGCTTTGCTCTCCGGAGCAGATTCTGACGCTGCTCGGACCGGATCGCCGCTCGCTGCGGCCTTCTCTAAGCGGTTTCGCGCGGTCGGCTCTGCTCGGCAGACTGGACGAAGCCGACATCGAGCGCGAGGCGAGTGCTCAGGTAATGCGACTGCTGGAGGGTGGTATACGGCCGACTCATCTGGACAGCCACAAGCATACGCACATGTTTCCTGTGGTTCTCAGAGCGCTGCTGCGGGTGGCGGAGCGCTTTCAGATCGCCGCGATTCGCAATCCGTTCGAGCAGCGATGGAGTCTGCATCTTGGACGCGGGCGAGTTCTGCGTCGATTGCAGATTCAGGTTCTCGGTCTGCTGGAGCAGAGCTTTCATGCGCGGCTTCGAACGCACGATGGACGGATTCGGACAACGCGCGGGGCGGTGGGAGTCTCGGCCACTGGAGATCTGGACGAGGCGACGCTTGCATCGCTGCTGGCGAAACTTCCGCAGGGAACGTGGGAGCTCATCTGTCACCCGGGCTTCTGCGATGGAGATCTCGAAAGAACCACGACGCGGCTGAAGAGTGAGCGTGAGGTTGAGCGGGAGGCGCTGCTAAGACTTATTCCACGCGCTCTCGAAGAGAGAGTCACGGAGCTTGTCTCGTTCGCCGCACCCGAAGGCACCCGCACGTCCACACCGCGGCAAGATGGAGCCGGTGCAACGTAGACTTGTAGCGGAGAGACGCTTAGTTATGAAGATTGGTATCACCTGCTATCCCACATACGGCGGCTCGGGCGTTGTTGCGACGGAGTTGGGGATAGAACTCGCGGCGCGTGGCCACGACATACATTTCATCACCTACTCGCAGCCGTTTCGGCTGACAGGGCGAGAGGCCCGCATTCACTTCCATGAGGTTGCGGTGTCGAACTATCCTCTCTTCGAGCATCCGCCGTACGATCTTGCGCTGGCTACGCGCATGGCGGAGGTCGCCGATTTCTACGAGCTTGACCTGCTGCACGTGCACTATGCGATTCCGCATTCGGTTTCCGCCGTGCTGGCGCGACAGATGCTTCAGACTCAGCCGCTCTCCGCACGCAGCCGATATCTGCCGATTATCACCACGCTGCACGGCACGGACATCACCCTGGTCGGACTCGATCCTTCCTACCTGCCGATTACGCGCTTCGGTATCGAGCAGTCCGATGGCGTTACGGCAATTTCAGCACACCTCCGAGAGCGCACAGAGGTGGCCTTCTCGACACGCAACCCGATTGAAGTCATTTGCAACTTCGTAAACTGCGATGTGTATGTCCGCGATCCGGAGAAGGTTGCGGCCCTTCGGCCTCTGTACGCGGCGGCGGAGGAACGCCTGCTGGTGCATCTCTCGAACTTCCGCCCTGTAAAGCGTGTGCAGGATGCGGTCGAGGTCTTCGCCCGAGTTGCGCGCGAGATACCGGCTCGTCTGATGCTGATTGGTGACGGCCCGGACCGCTCGCTGGCAGAACATCTGGCGCGGCAGCATAGGGTGCAGGACCGCATACACTTTCTCGGCAAGCAGGATAACGTGAGCGAACTTCTGCCGCTCGCGGACCTGATGCTGATGCCGAGCGAGATGGAGTCGTTTGGCCTGGCAGCGCTTGAAGCCATGGCGTGCAGCGTGCCAACCATCGGCACACGAGTTGGGGGCGTGCCCGAACTCATTGAGGATGGCGTCAACGGCTGTCTCTTCACGGTCGGCGATGTCGACGGTATGACACGGGCGGCTCTTGCCCTGTTGCGCGACACAGAACGACTGCGATTGATTGCTGCGAACGGACGACGTACAGCGCAGGATCATTTCTGTGCATCGCGCGTCATTCCGTTGTACGAGCGGTACTACGAAGAGGTTCTTCGCCGAAAGCCACGCAGGATTGGATGAGCTGAGAACGCGTCTAAACGAAGAACCTATCCTGGGATCAAGAACGCGTCATGGCGCGAACTGCCTCGGCAACGCGCTGTCCCGCATCCTGCATTCCTGCAAGAGCTGCCCTCGCCCACTCCTCGGCCCCGTGGTCAAGGACAGGCATGGAGAGCATAACCTGGGTTCCGCGCCCTGGACGGCCGTTCATCTCGATGGTTGCAAGCCCGCCATAGAGTACCTGCATGCGCTCTCGCACATTCCGCATACCAACGCCGAGACCAGGCCTTGGGAGTTTATTAGCCGAGATCTCCGCCGCCTCACGCTCCGGGGAAACACCGAGACCGTCGTCTTCAATCTCAAGGACGAGCCGATTGCCGGTGATGCGGCTGCGGATCGTAACTGTTCCGCCGTTGATGCGAGGCTCCAGACCGTGCTTGATGCTGTTCTCAATCAGCGGCTGCAGCAACATGCTGGGCACAACAACATCGAGCGTATCTTCGGCAATCTCCTTGACGACGCGCAGCTTTTCGCCAAACCGCACAACTTCGATGGCGAGATAGTCATTGATAAAATTTAGTTCTTCGCGAAGCGGAACGAAGGCTTCACGATCTTTCAGCAGGACGCGCAGAATATTCGCCAGCTTTCCGATCATCTCGCGTGCCAGATCCGGCTTCAGCCGGATAAGGGATGTAATTGAGTTCAAGGTGTTGAAGAGAAAATGCGGATTGATCTGGCGTTGCAGGGCATCCAGCCGGGCCTCAAGCAGGAGCCTGCCCTGTTCCTCAAGCTGCCGCTCAACCCGGATCGCGTTCCAGATTTTAAGCGGAATTCCGACGATGACGGGAGCGGAGGCACAGATCGCCAACTCCACAAGCCAGGAGCTCGAATGAAGTTCAAAGAGCCGGCGTGGATTGAGCGAGGAAACAAAGCTGATGACGCACTGCAAGGCTGTAATAAGAAGAAGAAGTAAGATCTGCCGATCGAGCTGCGGACGTCTCAGGTTGCGTGTAACCCAGCGATAGACACTCAGGTCGATCATGGGAGAGAAGGACCATACATCCTCAAGATCGGTGAAGTGGCGAAAGCCGCCCGCGACACTCGCGACCAGCAAATTGATGGGTAGCGACCAGAACTCATGGTGCAGCATGGCGGGAACGGCGAGCGCGGCACCGCCCGCCATAGCCGCCAGCGGACCGAGCAGCACACCCAGCAGGATCGTGATTTCAAAGGAGAGATCGGCCGCCAGGAAGTTGGGAACCGAGACTCGAATCCAGACACCGAGCACCATTGGAAGACAGATCAAGGCAACAAGCCCAAGCGTCTGGCGCGGAGTTCGGACCGGCGTCAACAGAAGATTCTTGAAGGTCATGGACCGGGCCAGTGAGCTTGAAAAAGCCGCGGCCACGCCTAGCTCCACCAGGAGTGTAATGAGGATGAGCTTGGGGTCGGGCTGGTGCACATCTCCACTGTACGCCGCGCGCGAATCGTAGCAGGCGTATGCGAATCATATAATCCAGCTATGTCCCAAATGACGATTCAGAAGCTTGCCGATGCCGACTTTCCCACGCGATGGGGGCGCTTTCGCATCCTCGGCTTTGAAGGGACGACGCAGAGCCCGGAGCCATGCAATGAGGCCACACCCGCTCCGCTGGTGAGGGTAGAAGGCGCTGTGGCGCTGGTGATGGGTGACCTGCTTGAAGCTCCGCCGATCGTTCGAATACATTCACAGTGCCTGACCGGCGACGTCTTTCATTCGCTGCGGTGCGATTGTCGGCAGCAGCTCGAACTGGCGCTCGCGACGATTGCCGAAGCGGGCCGAGGCATGGTGCTCTACGAACAGCAAGAGGGCCGCGGCATCGGTCTGATGGCCAAGCTGCGAGCCTATGAGCTGCAGGACCACGGCAGAGATACGATCGAGGCAAACCTGGAGCTTGGCTTCAAGGCGGACTGCCGCGTCTTTGAGCTGCCGGCGCTGATCTTGCAGCATATGGGTGTGCGCGCGGTACGACTCATGACGAACAATCCGGAGAAGGTTGCGGCGCTCGAGGCGCACGGTGTCCGCGTGGTCGAGCGAATCTCCGCGGTCGTGCCGGAGTCGATTGAAAACGCACGCTATCTTGAGACCAAGCGCGACAAGATGGGCCACCTGGTCGGTTAGAACGTGACAAATCCATGGGCTTGCGCGACAAGCTTTGCCGTTATGACCATCTGCCCTGCATGACGCTGCGTGTGTTCCGCGCAGTGCAGAAGCAGACCGCCGACTGTGGTCGGCAGACGCCTGCGGCCAATCCCGCGAGGTTCTTCGTACAGCTTCGGAGCAAAAGCTGCTACGCGGCTGATGGAACGATTGATGCCATCGCGGAACTCCTGCAGCGTTGCTGCCGGCGGCGTCTCCTGGTGTTCTGTCGCCAGTGCACTCAGTTGCTGCTCGCTAAGCTGCCGGTCTTCCGCATAGGTCAGCAGGCGATCGAGAGACCGGGCGATATGGCGTAGATGGAAGCCAACGCTCGGGAGGCTTGCGGGACGGCTGTTCATCTGCGACTCGTTCAGCCCCGCGGCCCAGCGATCGGCATCCTCCTTCGCCAGTTGCAGCGCATGGACGACACCACGACGCAGGCTGTCGAACTCAGTATGAGTACCGCGCATCCATGGCTCAGTTGCCGGCGATTCTGAATTTGTAACTGTCATAGGCCTTTTCTCTCCCGGAATGTCCGTACAACCTCGCCGACATCCTTATGCTCGCGATCAACGGCATCGTTCATTGCGCGGATGTCCTCTGCCGACACACGGCCCGTAAGGCGATCGACGGCACGGCCAAGCACCGGGTGCAGCGCAAGCGATCGAAGACGTACCAGAGGAACGGCCTGGTAGGGAGGAAAGTAGTGCCGGTCATCCTTAAGAGCGAAGAAGCCGAAGGCCTGAATTGGACCGTCCGTCGAGTTCCCCGCAACGATATCGACCTGGCTTGCAGCGAGCGAGCGATAAAGCAGGCCGAGATCCATGACGCGTGGCGGCCCGGAGAAGCGAAGGCCGTACGCGGCCTGTAACCCTCGAAGACCGTCAGGGCGCTCCTCGAACTCATAGCCAACTGCAAGCCGCATAGCAGGCGCGCGAGTCACCAGCGAGCTGAGCGTATCGAGATTCAGTCGCTTCGCCTCATCGCCGCGGACGACCATCGCGAAGGTGTCTTCGAAGCCAAGCGATCTACCGACGAAAACGCCGTAGCGCTCGCGATAGAGCTTCGTAATCGTCGCAACGACGCGCTCCGGATCGCGGTCAACTGGTTGTTTCAGGATTGCGGTCAGCGCGGTGCCGGTGTACTCCACGTAGGCGTCGATGCGGCCGCCCAGCAGCGCCTGCTGGCAGATGTAGCTGCCCGCAAGATAGAAGCGACGCTCCACTCTGCCGCCGCCAAGCGACTCGACCTCCTGCGCCAGGAGCTCGCCAACAACCGTCTGCTCCGTAAAGTTCTTGGCTCCGATTGTGATCCGGGAAGAGCGGGGAGGGGCACAGGCCGTGACTCCGAAGAGCCCGACAGCTGTAACCACAAGTGCAAGCCAGCGGCCGGAGGTATATCTCATGCGCGGTGAGCCTTCACAGCGAGACGGCGTTCGAGCGCGCCAAGACCCGTATCCGCAATCAGCGCCAGAAGTGCGGCGGGGATCGCACCAGCTAGTACAAGACTGTTGTCGACGCTGGCCACGCCGCGAAAGATCAGTTCGCCCAGACCGCCTGCCCCGATCGCCGCCGCGATGGTCGCGACGCCCACACAGATCACTGTCGCGGTCCGAATGCCGGCCAGTATAAAGCTTGCGGCCAGCGGCAGTTCCACCTTGCCAAGCCGCTGCCAGTTCGTCATCCCGAGCGCGTTCGCCACATCGCGCAGAGAGGGATCGATGCCTTCTATGCCGACATACGTATTCCGCAGGATCGGCAGCAGGGCGTAGCCGGTCAGCGCCAGAATTGCCAGGCGAGCGGCGTTCGCTCCGAGCCACGGCACAGGCAGCAGCAGACCGAAGAGAGCCAGACTAGGTACTGTCTGGATGATGTTGGCGATTGCGAGCACAGGCTTTGCCAGAGCGCGACGACGCGTCAGAAGGATGCCGAGCGGAAGGCCGATCCCTGTAGCCAGCAGCATCGCGCTGCCGGTCAGCCATAGATGCTCAAAGCTTAGGCGCGCGACCTCCCATCCATGGCGTGAGAAGAAGAGAGAGATACCGCTCAAAGCGGCTCTCCTGCGCGTGCTGCTTGCGGATCTTCACGCCGTATCGCCTTGATGTACTCGCGCACGGCAGGATGCCGGCTTGTTCGAACTTCGGCTGACGGCAGGTCCGCGACGACACTTCCTCGCTCAAGAAAGACAATGCGATCCGCGAGGTAGAGCGCTTCTTCAAGGTCATGGGTCACTATCACAACTGTCTTGCGAACCCGCCTGAGAAGCTCATGCAGCATGGTCTGAATTTCGGAGCGCGTAATCGGGTCCAGAGCCCCGAACGGTTCATCCATCAGCAGAATCGGCGGATCGCTCATCAGGGCACGGGCCAGCCCGACACGCTGCCTTTGCCCACCGGAAAGCTGGTGCGGATAGCGGGTCGCATACTCCAGGGCAGGAAGGCCGGTCATCCCCAGAACCTCCTCCATGCGCTGTCGAGCAGCTTCCCCAGACCTGCCCGCTAGCTCATAGCTGAGCGCTACGTTGCGGCCAATCGTCATGTGCGGGAAGAGGCCGCTCTCCTGGATGACGTAGCCCATGCCGCGTCGCAAGGCGACCACATCGTACGCAGAGGTCCTGCGTCCATGAACGAACACCTCGCCGGCGGTAGGTACCACGAGGGCGTTGATGGTGCGAAGCAGCGTTGTCTTGCCGGAGCCGCTGCGGCCAAGCAGAGCAGTGGTCGATTGCGCATGGAGTGTAAGCGTAATGCCGTTGAGGATCTGTTGGCCATCGATCGCAAGAGTGACTCGATCGAAGCTGACCTCGCCTTCGGCCATGGCTATTCCCCTTCTGAGCTCACCGAACGCTAGGAAGCGTCTTCTTGGGGCGCGTCCGGAATCCCGGAGGAAGGATTCAAGGCTGAAGGCTCGGATCCTTCGTGGCTCTTAACACGGACAACGGTGATCTTATCGAAGCCTTCCTTGAAGGTCGGAGGGCGCAGACGTTCGGCCATCTTCTGCATGACTTCATCGGTCACAACACGCTCGCGTTTCGAGTTGCGCTCCATGCAGACAGCAAGAGGAACGTCGAAGAACACAGCCTGCACCTCATACCCGAAGCTCTTCGCCATCTTGATCCACTGACGGCGTTCGTGCGGCGAAAGATTGGTCGCATCGACGTAGTTCCAGGGCATCTTAGCGATAAGACGCGCACGCAGCAGACTGCGGAGCGTCGAAAAGACGAGCCCTTGGTAGCGCTGCTCGGTGATGTCGTCGAACAGAATATTTCGCAGCAGATCACTTGAGAGCGGCGTGACGCCGCGGCGTTTGTACCAGGTCGTCTTTCCTGATCCGGGCAGACCGATCGCCAAGACAACGTAGCCACGCGGCGATTTGGCTGCAACCGCCTCGGCCGGGGGTGTGCCGAGATGCTCGGGCTGCGTCTCAACAATAATCTTCGGCTCCGGACGATGAGCCGGCTCCGGTGTCTCCGCGGCTTCCGATCCATCTGCAGACTGCTGGGCAGGTACAGCCGGGCTACCCACAATCGGTGCAGCGTCAGAAATCTCTGGATTTCGTAACCCGTCAGGAGAAGCATCGGCCATCGGCTCCTGGATCTCCGGCTGCCGTGCAGGAAGCGCATCCGGATAGGTCGGCCGCAGGGGCGCGAGCTGATCTGTCGGCAGTTCCTGCCCTATTTTGCCGGTCGACTCAGAGTCGTTGGGCGGTCGTCTCGTGCGTCGTCTCATCGTATCCAGAATCCATTCGCGCAGGTCGCGCATAGCTCGCTTGTAACACAGCGCCGAAATAAGCCGCAATACGAGCGCGTTATAGCCGTGTGTCTACAGGCCCTGCTTAGGAGCTCTTTCCCTGCCACGCTTACAATACTGGTGAACGCACTCGCATGCGACAGGAGCAACCGCACGTATGGCAGTAAAGGTAGGAATTAACGGCTTTGGCCGCATCGGCCGGAATGTGTTTCGCACAGCGCTTGGCAACCCTGAAATCGAGTTTGTCGCGGTCAATGATCTCACCAGTCCGGCAACCATCGCGCACCTTCTCAAGTACGATTCGATTCTCGGCAACCTCAAGAATGAGATCGCGCACGGAGACGACTTTATCTCCGTCGACGGCAAGAAGATCAAGGTCTTCGCGGAGCGTGACCCCGCAAAACTCGACTGGGCCTCGGTCGGCGCGCAGATCGTCGTCGAATCGACAGGCTTTTTTACCGACGCGACAAAGGCCAAGGCGCACCTAGGCTCGACCGTGAAGAAGGTCATCATCTCGGCGCCGGCTACAAACGAAGACCTTACTCTAGTTCTTGGCGTCAACGAGGGTAGGTACGACGCGGCAAAGCATCACGTGATCTCAAATGCGAGCTGCACGACGAACTGCCTGGCACCGGTTGTCAAGGTGCTGAACGACACCTTCGGCATCGCCTCCGGCATCATGACCACGGTCCACAGCTACACCAACGACCAGGTCATTCTGGATACGCCACATAAGGATCTCCGCCGCGCCCGCGCCGCTGCGCTCTCAATGATTCCTTCGAGTACAGGCGCCGCAAAGGCACTCAAGCTCGTTATTCCTGAGATGGACGGGAAGCTGGATGGCTTTGCGATTCGTGTGCCGACCCCAAATGTCTCGGTCGTCGATCTGACCTTTGTCGCGGAAAAGGCAATCTCGGTAGTTAGCGTAAATGATGCACTGAAAACCGCCTCAGAGGCTGGCCCGCTCACGGGCTATCTGGGCTACACGGAAGAAGAGCTGGTAAGCGCGGACTTCCGCGGCAATCCGCTCTCCTCGATCGTGGACTCCAAGCTCACCAAGGTCATTGGCCAGACAGGCAAAGTCATCAGCTGGTACGACAATGAGTGGGGCTACTCGAGCCGCGTCAAGGATCTAATCTCGTTCCTTGAGAGCAAGGGCCTTTAGTCTTCAAAACAGGCTCCGCGAAGTAAGGTCCGATTCTCTCATCAGAGAACCGGACCTTCACCCCGCTTTTCTCATCCAACGAGGCATGAGCGAACGCGTAAATCTTGCCGGAACCAGTCCCTACGAGCCCATCATCGGCTTCTCCCGTGCCGTCCGTGTCGGTCGCCACGTTTACGTCTCCGGCACTGGACCTGTTGACGCCGACAAGGCCGATCCAGCAACGCAGACTGAACAGTGCCTGACTCTGATTGCAGCAATCCTCAAAGAAGCAGGAAGCTCTATCGAACAGGTGGTGCGGACGCGCCTCTACCTGACTCGCATCGAGGACTGGGAGGAGATTGGCCGCATCCACGGCAAGTTCTTCTCCATCGTTCGACCCGCGGCCACCATGGTCATTGTGTCTTCCCTGCTCAATCCGGACTGGCGCGTCGAGATTGAAGTAGACGCAATCGTTCCAGAAGCCTAACTCCACTGCTCTTCCCGTACCCGGAGATTCCATGTCCAAGCTTTCCATTCGCGATCTTGATCTCGCCAATAAGCGCGTCCTTATCCGCGTCGACTTCAACGTGCCGCTCTCGAAAGACGGCAGCGAGATTGGAGACGACACGCGCATTCGCGAGACGATTCCGACGATTGAGTACGCGATCCGCCATAAGGCGAAGGTCATCCTGTGCTCACATCTCGGCCGCCCCAAAGGCAAGCGAGTCGAGACCCTGAGCCTGCGGCCTGTGGTCGATCGCCTGCGTGAGCTGCTGGATCACGTTTTAGGGCCGAGCGAGAACGTCGCATTCTCCCCTGATTGCGTCGGCGAAATCGCGACCGAGCTCTCGACCCAACTGGAGTCCCGGCAGACGCTGCTGCTTGAGAACCTTCGCTTTCATCCTGAAGAAGAGGCGAACAACGAAGGCTTTGCGCGGCAGCTTGCCAGCCTATGTGATCTCTATATCAACGACGCCTTTGGCAGTGCGCATCGCGCTCATGCCTCCACCGAGGGGGTCACGCATTTCGTGAAGCAGTCCGCGGCCGGTCTTCTGCTTGAGAAGGAGCTGCTCTATCTGGGAAAGGCCGTCGCCGATCCTATCAAGCCATTTGTTGCGATCATCGGCGGCGCGAAGGTGTCGGACAAAATCGCGGTCATTGATCATCTGCTCGACAAGGTCGATACCCTGATCATCGGCGGGGCCATGGCTTATACCTTCCAAAACGCTAAAGGCCAGACGACGGGCAAGAGCCTGATCGAAGCAGACAAAATCGAGATCGCCCGGGCCGCACTCGAAAAGGCAAAGCGAAATAATGTCGCTCTTCTGTTGCCGACCGACCACGTCTTGGCAGATCGCTTTGCAAATGACGCGCATACCGAAATCTTCTCAGGAGACGGTCCCTTTCCTGCCGATTTCATGGCGCTCGATATCGGGCCAGACTCGATCAAGGCCTTCTCTGAAGCGATTGCCGGAGCCAATACCATCGTCTGGAACGGCCCAATGGGTGTCTTCGAACTCCCGGCCTTTGCCAAAGGCACGACAGCGATCGCGTATGCCGTCGCAAACAATCAGGATGCAACAACCATCGTTGGTGGCGGCGACTCCGTTGCGGCTGTTCAGCAGTCCAGCGTAGCCGATAAGATCACGCATATTTCAACCGGCGGCGGTGCCTCGCTCGAGTTCCTAGAGGGAAAGGAGCTTCCAGGTGTCGCGGCTCTTACGGAAAAATGAGCTTGCCTTCTGGCGCAAACATGTTCCTACTCCTCGTTCACTTTGTGTCGCGGGCTGATATCCATTCACATCGAGGGCACTTTAGACTGAGACGCATGCGAACACCGATCATTGCCGCCAACTGGAAGATGTATAAGAGCCCCGCCGATTCGGTTAAGTTCATTCGTGAGTTCCTGCCAATGATCGAGTCGCATGGCGGCAGCGAAATTGTCCTCTTTCCTACGGCCACCTCTCTGGTCTCTGTTATCGACGCAGTGCGTGGCAGCGCCGTCAGGGCTGGGGCACAGACGATGCACTGGCTGAACGAAGGCCCGTACACGGGACAGACCTCTCCTACAATGCTGACGTCGATCGGGGCAACACATGTGCTGCTCGGTCACTCGGAGCGCCGGCTCTATGCCAACGAGAGCTACGAACACGTGAACCTCAAGATCAAGGCTGCCTGCGCGCATTCCCTTACACCGGTAGTCTGCCTTGGAGAGATGTTGTCCGATCGTCAGGAGGGCTATACCGCGGATACGCTGATGGCGCAGATGGGTGCGGCGCTCGCAAACTTTCCGCAAGACAGGGCGCATACTCTTGTGATCGCCTATGAACCCATATGGGCCATCGGAACCGGATCCACTGCAAGTCCCGAGATAGCGAATGAAACGCACGGGATTATTCGCGGAGAGCTAAAGCGGCGTTTTGGCCCGGAGATCGCCGATAAAACGCGCATCCTTTATGGTGGCTCGGTCAAGCCGTCGAACGTCGCCGAGTTGATGGCGCAGCCCGAGATTGATGGTGCTCTTGTCGGCGGCGGCAGTCTTGATCCTGAAACCTTTGCGCAGATCGTTCACTTCGGCAAGCAAAACAGATCCTGAGCGCGTCGCAGGAGCGTTATTCTCGAGAGCGGCGCGTCGCATGGCGGCGACTCTGATGATCGTTCTGTCGATGTGGCAGGCGAGGCCGCACACGGTGATACGGTGCCTGCGCCTCTGATCGAGGGACCACAACCAATGCGACTCCGAGTGCAGCCACCAAAATACGAGCGAGCCGGCGCTTCATACAAACTCCCAAAGTAAGCCTAGCCAGACTGTACCGCACCAGGTCTCAGCTGCAATGCTACTTCCGTGTAGCCCAATCCAGCGGACTACCGGACAACGCCCACCTGATCGACGGGCCAATAAACAAACGCCGCCTTTCCGTAGATAAGAGCACGGTCAACTGAACCAAACTCCCGGCTGTCACTTGAGATCGATCGATGATCGCCCATCAGAAAGTAATGCCTGTCCGGGATAATGGTCTCCGGCAGGGAGCGATCGTCGGCGTAACGGGCCGGAACATAGTCCTCCAATACGCGATGACCATTGACGTAGACACATCCATGATCAATACGCAGGTCGTCCCCAGGCAGCGCGATAACACGCTTGATATAGCTCTTCTCGTGATCATGCGGATAGAGAAAGACGACGACGTCGCTGCGGTGGATCTCTCCGACGCGATACGCCATCTTGTTGATGAACAGCCGATCCTGATCTTCAAGCATGGGCAGCATACTGGTGCCTTCCACGCGAACCGGTTGATACAGAAACACGATGATGAAGATCGACACGAAGACCGAAAGAATGAGGTCGCGAATCCAGGAGCGCAGCGAAGAGCGGGCTGAGTTGGGGCCCTCTTTCGGCCCTTGTCCCGTGCTCTCTCCGCTATCCGGCCTCTCCTCGTTGATCACGTCGTCTTCCCTCATTCCTACTTTTTAGACGCTGAAACGTCATCGTTGGTGTTACTTTCACCCTGTGTGGACCGGATGCCAAGACCTGGAACAAGGGCCTTGCCGTCAATCCCAGCCGGGGACCAGGTGTGTACGATCTCCCGCGCCAGCCGGGCAATCAGAAGTTCAGCGGTATTGTCGACAGTCCAACTCTTATCGGCGTTCTCATAGGTGAAGATCGACAGCACCATAGGGCCGCTCTTGCCGGCGACGATGGCCACGTCATTTCTCACCGCATCTAGGCTTCCAGTCTTGCTCGCGATGCCAACACCTGTCTCTGTCGCATCCTGGCTCTCAAGATACCGTGGAATCGTCTCTCGGTAGAACTGATTGCGCAGCATAGTCAAGGCGATGTTGCAAATGGACGCATCCCTGGCGCTCAGGGACCCGACAGCAGTTCCTGTCGCGGGTGGGTTAAGTTGGCAGAGGCCGATCCGCTCCATCAGTGTCTCCATCTCGCGCGCGGTCGTCTTACCGAGTCCGAACTTCGACTGATCCACGGGCATAGGATCTGTGGCCGGCTTACCGATCTTTTTGTAAAGGTGCGTATTCTCGAGCTCCAGCCGAGCCAGCCGGGCATTGATCGTATCGACTCCGAACCGATCGATCGCGAGATTTGTCGCTGTGTTGTCGCTCACCACGATCATCAGTGTGAGGACATCCTTTAGCGTGAGAGGTAGCGGCGCGTCAAAGAACTGCAACAGGCCCGATCCACTCACGGCATCCCCACTCTTCAGCGTTACACTCTCGTTCCACTGAGCTCTTCCCTCGCGGATCTGCTCCATCGCCTCGTACAGGATGGCAAGTTTGATGACCGATGCCGTTTGGACCGGCTTTGAGGCGTCCAGCGCCACAACCTTGCCTGTGTTCAACTGCCGTGCGTAGAGTGCGACGCGGCCAGGATGCAAGACGGCCAGCTTCTGCAGTCGCTCCTGCAGAGCGGCATCGATAGAACCGGAGGAGGTCTGTGCCCGCACCACGTACGACGTCATGGCAAAGGCTAGAGAACAACAGACCAGGATCCGCACCCATCCATTTCGCATCGGCCGCCGTATCATACTCATTCGCTGACATCCTTATGAAAGCTAAGCGTTTTCGCTACATCATCTCGGTCATTGTGCAGGCCCATGACTACGGTAGAATCTGGAGTGAACGCAGGCGACCCTATGGCAACCCTCACTATGCTAGAGCAGCCCCCCTACTCTCGTCACGATAGCAACGAGAGCTCTACCCTTTACGACCTGACGACAGAGACGGCCAACGCCGCATCGGAAGGCTTAGACACTAAATCCGCACTCGAGATAGCTCGCATCATCAATCACGAAGATGCCAAGATTGCGGCGGCTGTTAAAAAAGCGCTTCCCGAGATTGCGATTGTGATTGACACTGTTGCTCGGTCGTTGCGCGATGGCGGCCGTCTCATCTACGTCGGTGCCGGCTCCAGCGGACGCATCGCGGCGCTTGACGCGTCAGAGTGCCCGCCCACCTTCGCTACCGCGCCCTCGCAGGTGCAATACATCATGGCCGGCGGTCCTAAAGCCCTGGCCAGCGCCTCCGATGTGAACGAGGATTCACCGGAGATCGGACAGCGCGACATTGCCCGCCGACGGCCGACTCGCAAAGACATCGTCATCGGCGTCTCCGCCTCCGGCCGTACTCCCTACGTCGTTGGCGCAGTCGAATACGCGCGGGCACGGGGCGCCAAGACCGCGGCACTCACCTGCAATCACCGAACAGCGCTCTCCCAGGTGGCCGATACCACCATCATCGCCGAGGTCGGCCCGGAGGTCATCACCGGCTCCACCCGCATGAAAGCATCCACCGCCCAGAAGATGATCTGCAACATGATTACGACAGGAGCCATGACGCGGCTTGGCTATGTGTACGAAAACCAGATGGTCAACGTGCATATGAAGAACGAAAAGCTGGTTGAGCGCGGCATACGCGTACTCATGAAGGTCTGCGGCATCGACCGGGAGACGGCCATCCGGACGATTAAGTCCGCCGGGAAATCCATCCCGATTGCCGTCGTCATGCTGAAGGCGAGTGTGGATAAGATGGAAGCCGTTCGCCGCCTCACCAAGTCGGACGGCAACGTGCGGCTCGCCATCGACGACTCCAGGCTTGAACTCTAGCAAGGCTTCTAGACGCCGGATGCGTGTTTCTCTTCCTCCGGCGTCCTCGATCTTCTCCACCGCACCCAGCTTGGCACCCCGCTCCCCCTCACTCTTCCGTAAACTCTCTCTATGGACAAATTTGTCGTCCGTGGTGGGAACCCCCTGCTCGGCACTATAAAAATCTCTGGCGCGAAGAACTCCGCGCTTCCCTGCATGGCTGCCGCAATTCTGACCGAAGACGAGGTCATTCTGGAGAATGTCCCGCAGGTTCGGGATATCGAAACAGAGAGACGGCTGCTCGAAAGCATGGGCGCGGAGGTCGAGCTTGGCTATGGTCGAGCGCAACACCGGACTCGTATAAAATGCGCGATTCTCTCCGATCCGGTCGCGAAGTACGAGATCGTAAAGACCATGCGCGCCAGTTCCCTCGTCCTCGGGCCTCTTATTGCCAGAACGGGAGTCGCTCGCGTGGCTATGCCGGGCGGCTGCGCCATCGGGGGCCGCCCCATCGATCTCCACATCAAGGGTCTCGAAGCCATGGGTGCAACCATCACTCAGGAACATGGCTATCTGGAGGCAAGAGCAGACCGCCTTAAAGGCGCTCACATCGTCTTCGACAAAATCACCGTGACCGGTACGGAAGATCTGCTGATGGCAGCCGTTCTGGCCGAGGGGGAGACGCTCTTCGAGAACTGCGCCCGCGAGCCGGAGGTAACCGATCTTGCCGCTCTTCTGATCGCAATGGGGGCGAGCATCACCGGCGCGGGCACCTCCACTATTCGTGTCACCGGAGTGCAAAAGCTTCACGGGGCACGCCATCGCATCAACCCGGACCGTATTGAGGCCGGCACGTTTCTCATCGCGGGCGCCATCACCGGCGGAGACCTAAACATAGACGGCTGCAATCCGTCTCATCTCGGATCGGTCCTCGCCAAGCTCGATCAGTGCGGCGTGCGCTTGGATATAGGAGAGGAGTCCGTTCGCGTTCGATCGGGCGGCAACCTTCGTGCGACCGATATCTCCACTGAAGAGTACCCCGGCTTTCCTACGGATATGCAGGCGCAGTACATGGCTCTCGCGACGCAGACCGACGGAACAACCGTTGTTACTGAGAACATCTTTGAAAATCGCTTCATGCATGTGCAGGAGCTCAATCGCATGGGCGCGAACGTTACAGTCTCCGGCAGAAGCGCTACCGTGAGGGGCAGAACGGCTCTCCAATCGGCAGCCGTGATGTGCTCTGATCTGCGCGCCTCCGCATCGCTCGTGCTCGCGGCTCTGGTCGCGGATGGCGAGACGATACTCGATCGCGTCTACCACCTGGATCGCGGCTACGAGCACTTTGAGGACAAGCTGCGCGGAGTTGGAGCGCAGATCCGCCGCATGGGAGAGGTCTTCGGAAAGAGCAGATAACGACAGGGATAAACCAGTGTCACGCTCCTCAGACCGCGACCGTAAATGTATCTTCGCTGCGCGTCACCGCACGGTACATCGTGTCTCGCTCAAAAGGCTGCCGCCCTGCTTCCGTGATGAGACGAACCAGGTCGGAGCGGCGCATGCCCTGCGGTGTTGTGGCCCCCGCGTCGTGATAGATCTTCTCCTCGATCACCGTCCCGTCGATATCATCGGCCCCGAAACGAAGCGCTATCTGCGCGATCTTGGGCGTCATCATCTGCCAATAAGCCTTGATATGTGCAAAGTTGTCGAGCAAAAGGCGGCTTACGGCAATCTGACGAATGTCGAGCATACCCGTGGTGCGTGGGATGTGATCGAGCGCTGTGTGATCGGGATGAAAGGCCAGCGGAATGAAGGTCTGGAAGCCGCCTGTATCGTCCTGGACCTCCCGCAGGCGGAGAAGATGATCGACGCGATCCTCCTCGTCCTCAACGTGCCCATAAAGCATCGTTGCATTCGATCGTAGCCCTAGTTTATGCGCCATGCGGGCCGTCTCCAGCCACTCGCCACCGTCGATCTTGTGATCGCAGATGATGTGCCGAATGCGATCAGCAAAGATCTCGGCGCCCCCGCCCGGCATGGAGTCGACCCCAGCCTCCTTCATTCGCTCGAGCGTCTCCTGGATCGACATCTTTCCGCGCTTGGCGAGGAAGGCAACCTCCACCATCGTAAAAGCCTTGACGTGCACCTTGGGAAACCGCTGCTTCAAGCCGCTCACGAGATCCATGAAATAGCTGAATGGCAGATCCGGGTGCAGGCCGCCGACGATGTGGAACTCCGTCACCGCTTCGGTGTAGCCGCTCGCCGCGGTCTCAAACGCCTCTTCAAGCGCCATCGTATACGTCCCCGCATCACCCTTCTTGCGCCCAAAGGCACATAAACGGCACGAGGCAACACACACGTTTGTCGGATTAATATGGCGATTGACATTGAAGTAGGCGAGGTCGCCGTGGAGGCGCTCCCGGACATAGTTTGCGAGCCAGCCTACCGCGAGAATGTCGCCGCTACGGTAGAGCTGCACCCCATCCTCGAACATAAGCCGCTTGCCTGCCAGAACCCGATCCGCAATTGGCCTAAGAGCAGAGTCGTCTGTCTGAAACTCGTGACGCGAGGCGATGAAAGAAGAAGCACTCATACATACAAGTCTACGCCGCTGGCCTACTTTGCGAGAGCGATGGGCGACTCGATCATCCGTGGTTGAAGCGCCATTCCGTCATAGAGGGTTGCGCCGATCATATGGTCACCAACCATCCGCACAAACCTCATATGCCACCCTGTATCCCAGGATCTTGCGGTGAAATCCGGAACGTGAATCGCAAAGATCAAGGTAGTTGTACTATTTGCCGTGGCGATCACCTCGTGTGATCCGCGGTCGTAAAAGAGGCTGTTGACGTCGCGTATCGGCAGATTAGGCGGGTTCTGCCAGCCCTGCATGCCACCTCGCTTTACAAAAAGCCCCTCGCGGCCGCCAACCCAGATGTCACCTTCATCATCAACTGCCACCGCGGCAATCTGGGTGAGTGCGTCAGGTTTTGGAAGATCCGTCCAGGTTGTGCCACTGTCCGAAGAGAGAGCCAGCGTAGTGAGCGTAGCCGCTACGACCACGCTCTTCGCTGTGGCTACGGAGCGGTACATCCCAGGCGGAACTCCCGCAAGCGTCGTCCAGCTCTCACCACTTGTCGGACTGACCAGAAGCCCTTTGGTGCTTACCGCGAACATTAAGTTCGCGTCCGCGGCCAGACCATATACTCCGCCGTCGAAAGCTTCGCCTTTCACAAGGCCGGCGACCGGTCTCTTCTGTGAAACCGCTCCCGACCTCGAAGGCTGCTTCCTCTTGGTAGCCGATCCAACCCTCGCATTGGCCGTGGGCGCGGCAGCCTCCCTGAAGCTGCCGACCTCCGCCCACATGGAGTTCCTTAGCCGAAAGATTCCGTGCGATGTCGCCGCGACAAAGGTTCCGTCCACGGCCTGAGCCAGTCCGAATACATCGCGGCCGCCGAGTCCCGTACTCTGCTGGATCCAGGTAAGCCCACCGTTGTCGCTTGTAAAAACGCCGCCCCACTCCTTGTCGTTCAGCAGACCGATGTAGAGAGTAGCCGGATTTCGCGCATCCGCTGCATAAGCTGAAACCTGCCGCGCGATAAACCCCTTATTTGCCGGACTGAAGCTGGCTCCTCCATCCTCTGAGACAAGAACGCCGCCCCGGTCGGTAGCGAGCAGAACGTGCTTGGAGTCCTTCGGATCGACATAAACATCGTTGACAATGACCTCGGGTCCGGTGGTTCGGTTCCAGCTCTTGCCCTCGTCAGTCGTACGAAAGAGGCCCTCCGTGGTACCGGCGAAGACCGTCGCGAGCTGCTCCGGATCCTGCTTGAGAACGCGGGTACGCCTGGCTGTCGAAGGTATGCCCTGAATCTTTCGGAACTTAGCCGCGGCATCATCGCTCTTGTAGATTCCCGAGCACGCACTCGCATACACTGTCGACGGAGACTTCGGATCAACAATGATCGAGAAAACATCCGAGTCGTCGATAATGCCTTCCTTGATATTGGTCCAGTGTTCTCCGGCATCGACTGTCTTCCAGGGCAAATGCCACGTTCCCGCATAGATGATCGATGGGTTGACCGGATCGATCGCGATCGATTCAACCTCATGGATCTCCGTACTGCCATCCGGGCTGATGGGCTTCCAATGCTGTCCGGCATCGGTCGAGCGAAATACACCCTTGAGGGTACCCGCAACAAGAATCCTGCTGTCGGATGGAGCTTGGGTCATGGAGCGGATGGACTCGCCTTTCATCTCTTGGATCTCAACCCAGCTCTTACCTGCATCCGCGCTGCTGTAGAGGCTTCCCTCTTTACTGCCCGGAACCCAAACACCGACGAGAAGGTGCTTCGGGTTGGAGGGGTCTACCAGGATGTGATCGAGCGCCAGATCGTCTCGAAGACCTAGCCGGGCGAGCCGCGCCCATGTCATCCCGCGATCATGGGTCTCATAGATCCAGCCATTCAGACTGCCAAGATAGAGATGCTCGTGGTCTGAAGAATCAACTCCAAAGGAGCGCGCATCTCCACCAAAGGGACCGAAAGGCAGCCAGGGCGCCGCGAAAAGCGGACTGTCAAGGCAGAGCAGCAGGCCTAGCGCGAGGGCAAGTTGCAGCAGTACAGCCTTGGAAGTGTGGAAAGAAATACAGGGTCGCTTCATGGAACGATTTACTCTCTTTACGCCTAAGGCGTTTTACTCGATACGCTCAAAGACTGCGGGCAGATTGCAGAGGTGTGAAAAGAACTTAGAACGAGAGAAAGGCTGACTGGGTGACAACCCAGCCAGCCTTTCTCTCCACTGCAAGATGCGACTACTTCTTGTGACGGCGAACCGCGGTCCGAGGACGAATCTTGACAGCAGACTCGTCAACCGCCGTGATTCCAGTGCTGTCGAGAGTTGCGCCAGCAGGGATCAAGGTTGTTGTCACAGTCTTGCCATCCTGTGTGCCGGTATAGACCGCGACGCGTGATGCATCGATGCCCTTTTCCTTTACCAGGTAGTCCTTGGTGTTGACGGCGCGCTCAGCAGCTAGCTTGTTGCCCATCCGCTCTCCGCTTGCAGCGTTTCCAACAACCGCGAGTTTCGCGTCCGAGGAGCGTTGCAGGTTCAGAGAGATGTCATCCAGGCAGGCCTTGGCTTCGTTGTCGACGCGGGTTGGACGACGCTTGTCACGATCGAAGTTGATCGAGCACAGATTGCTGGTCGTCGGTGCTGGTGGGGGCGGAGGAGCGTTGACCGTAACGGTCGTTGTCTGTGACGCTGTCTGGCCCTTGTCGTCCACTACATTGCAGGTCACGGTGATCGTGCCGGGGGCAGCACCCGCCGTGCTCAGTGTAGCTGTGGAGGTGTTTCCGGTAATCGACCCTGCCGTCGCGCTGTAGCTATACGTCAAAGGACGATTTTGCGGGCTGACGCCATTCGCGGTGATTGTGGAGGAGTCACCCGGGTTCACGCTTGAAGGATTTGCCGAGCAGCTGACAGTCGGCGGCTCGAATGCCTTGATCGTGTACGCGGCAGAGCAGTCCGCCATCTCGCCCGGCTTCTTGCCTTCGGTGACATGACCCTTTGCCGTGTAGCTGCCAGGGTTTGCTGCCTTAGTGTCTATGTTTGCAACATTTGACGTTCCAGTGATCGTTCCGCCATCTGTCGTCCAGGTATAGGTTGCTGTCTTCTTTGGATTCAGATTTGCAGCTGTACCGGTAACCGTGATCGGATCGCCCGGATATCCAGTCTCGGGAGACGCGACGCAGGCCAGTGTGACCGGCGGCGGAGGCACGATCGTGCCAAAATGCGTAACAATACCCGTGCTCAACTCAACCGCGCTCAGGTTTGCCCGCCCACCCATGACGCCGGGCGTGGGGGGGGGAGTATACGGACCGAAGTCCTCGTGAATGTAGCGATAGTCCGCCTCGAAAAGGCGCAGGGAAAAGCGATGATTCAGAAAAGAAAGATCGTAGTCCATACCGCCGCCGGCGGCGAGCGTCGGTCCCCACTGATAGGGCTCATGGTAGAACGGCACTCCACTATTGTTCGGACCGCCGATCCGCGCACCACCCGCGAGACCATGTGCAAACAACGTGAAGTTCTGCATCGGGGCGCGGAAGATAGGACCCGCCGATCCGGTGTAGATGCCATCGTTGTTGCCGTCCGGGTGAGCCGTAAACAGAATCTCGGCACCGACGTACTTGTTGAAGTAGTAAGCTCCGCTTCCGGCCGCGCCATAGTCCACCGAAGAATAATTGATGCCGGCTGGCTTTACCTGTCCATGGGCGCCAAAGTACGAGTACCCGGTGAACACATCAACCCGTGAAGGGCTTGGCCCGGCTGGGACGGGCGCGCTGGGCGCAGTCTGAGCACCTAGGCTGGCTGCGCCCAGGCTGACCGCACATGCAGCCAGTACGTACCGGCCAAGTTTAGAGTACGGGCTATAAACCATTTACTTCCTCCGAAAGAACGTCTGCATATCTTGCGAGATGCTTGGATTCACTTACTTGTGTTCTCTTTGTTCAAACTTTGATTCGATACACTTTATAGCAGTTGTAAACCAGAACGAGAAGAAATTCCTTGCCGTGTTGCACTTTCTTCGTTCAACTCTACTAGGGTAAAGTACTTTTTCCGCGACATTCTGAACCTGCAAAGTAACGAATCGTGCCAATTCTCTGTGTCCGCATCCACAGCGGCTTAGCCTTAGGTAGCCATCAGCTCAGATTCAGTGTTCTCCGAACCGTCCCACGCTCTGCCTGAATCTTCTCCTGCAGAAGTGTAATGGCGTAAAGCAGCTGCTCCGGACGCGGGGGGCATCCGGGAACATAAAGATCCACCGGAATGATCTGATTCACGCCTTGAAGAAGTGCATAGTTGTTGAAGACACCACCAGAGGTCGCGCAGGCACCCATTGAGATTACCCACTTCGGCTCCGGCATCTGCTCGTACAACCGCCGGATCACCGGAGCCATCTTCTGTGACACTCTTCCCGCAATAATCATCAGATCGCTCTGTCGCGGCGAAGGCCGAAAGACCTCCGCACCAAATCGAGCGATGTCATAGCGGGATCCACCCATCGACATCATTTCAATCGCACAGCACGCCAGGCCAAAGGTCATCGGCCAGACCGAGTTCTTCCGAACCCAGTTGATCGCGGCATCCATCGAGGCAAGCACAATGCCCTCCGGCTGGTCGTATCCCCAGTTCACCTCATTCACCTTAACCTGGTTCTTCGCCATGCTGTCCATGCTGCCGAACAGATAGCGATCTCCAGTCTGCGGTGCGTCTGTGGGCCGTCCGGTGCTCGTGTTCTCGCTGTTCATAAATCTATTATGACGGATTCTCCGGGCTGAGCGAGAAAGGATTCGCATGATCTTTCACTGCGCTTTGATCGAGGGTGTCCTATCACTACAACTTGTTGCGCCAGGAGCACTTAAGCTAGCCCTAAAACGAAGAGACAGCACCTCTCCCAATGCTCCTGCTGCCCCCGGCTGTATCGTATGCGCCGTTGAGGAATAACGAGTCGCCACCAGAGCCGCGGATCGCGATGAATCGGCTGTTCCGGGGATCAGAACCGCATCCAAGACCTCGATCGTACCTTCAAGAGCAGTTTCTGCCACACGTGCCACCGCCATCTCCTGCGCGGGCGTGGGACTGGCAGACGACAATACCGCCCGGTACGCCTGCTGCGCGCCGGCAAGCTCCAACCTGCGGGAAAGATAGCGAAATGTCCTTGGATTCCAGCCAACGACATCCTGCGACCTGAAGCCAAAGTCGGTCGTCAGCAGCAGCGGATTGATCGATCGGAAGGGCGGCGTCGCCAGCTCGGCAAAGTCGATCTCCGGCCGCGGCCCTGCGGCCGGCACAACGCGAAGAATCCATCCGTGCGGAACCGCCTCCAGCACCATCTCAAGGCCTCCCCCAAACGCCTTATGAAAGCTCTGCCCCGCCTGCACCGTGCCCTCGAAGACACTGCGGCGACAGCTCTTCGGGAGTCCCTGGCCGCCTCCACGATGTGCCGATTGCTGCTGCGCCGGCAATTTGCTTGCCAGCAGCAAAATCGCCGCCACCGCCGGTCCGCTAGCTCGCATTGGCCAGAACCGCCTCTGTCAGCGCTGTCACCAGCTCCGTCTGCTCTTGCTCTGTCAACTTTCGACCCTCCCGCGTCAGGTAGAAGACGTCGATCGCCGTCTCGCCCTCCGTATCGACTAAAGCAACCTCGATGTTGCATCTGTGCGCCGCCAGTGTAAGGCTCAGCGCCCGCAGAAGTCCTGGCGTATCTTCGGTGACCAGCTCCAGCAGCGTGCTGTGCGATGAAGCCTCATCGTTCATGGTGAAGATGGGCGAGGAAGGCGCTTTCAGAGCGCGCCGGCCGCCTCTCCGCCGTCCCTCCAGCAGCTTCTCGACCTCGACCCTGCCGCTCACGCAGTCATGGATGCTCGCGACAAACCGGTCTCGCTCCGCCTCGTTCAACTCCAGCGTGCGAAAGCTGTCCGTAAAGCGAAAGCTGTCGACCACCGTTCCATGCCGGTTGGAAAACGCGTCCGCGGTCACGATGTTCATGCCCCACGCCGCCAGCGCGCCTGCTACGTTGGCAAACAACAGCGCACGATCCACCGTTACCAGAACCAGCTCGTTCACCATGGGCGAGTAGTGAAACTCGATCTGAACGGAATCGCGATCGAACCGCTGCGACATCTCAAAGTGCCTGCGGATCTGCTCCGCGCTTCGGGTCCGTACATACCGCTCGGGAAAACCGTCCACATAGGCTCGAATGGCCTCGGTCTGTCCGGGCAGGCTTGCGGTCACATGGGCCACCAGCTCCATCGCCAGCGCGCCAATCCGCTCATCATCCACACTGTGGTCGAGATAATTGGAGGTTGCCATATAGAGCCGCCACAGGTTCTCTGCCTTCCAGGGCGTCAGCGCATCCGGATGAACGGCGTTCAGGTCCGCATAGGTGAAGAGCACCAGCATGCGCAGCGCCTCCTGCGTCTGAACCTTTCTGGCGAACGCACGAATCGTCTTTGGATCGAAGATGTCCCGGCGCAGCGCAGACGACATCTCGAGGTGGTTGCGCACCAGATCCACCACCCTCTGCGATTCGGATGGTTCAAGCTCCAGGCGCACAAGAACTCCTTGCGCCAGACGTGCACTCTCAATCGTGTGGTCAACCGTACTTCGTCCTTTGCCGGTGTCGTGCATAAGCGCGGCGAGATAGAGGATCTCCTTATGCGGCAGCTCTTCCAGAACCTGTGCGAAGCGCTTGCCCCACGCACTCAGGCCTCCCTCGCTTTCGCCTAGCGCATGTAGCGTGTCAATCAGCACAAACGTATGCTCGTCGACCGTGTACCGGTGATAGGCGTCGCGAATCACCAACGAATCAATTCCGTGAAACTCCGGCACCAGCAGCTCCAGCAGACCGACCGCATGCATGACGCGCAGCGCCGTTCCAGCGTAGCGGCCCAGCAGAATGTCGCGCAGGCGGTGCCAGAGGCCGGCTCCATCTTCCAGACGATCCGCCAGCAGGGGCAGGCCCGCCAGCAAATCCGACTCAACGGCAGAGTCCGGCGTGACACCCGTCCGCGCCACCTCCGCAAACAGATCCAGCACCGTCTCCGGGTCAGAGCCCTTTGCACTCGCCGCTGCACCTGCGGCAAAACTGACTCGGCCGTTCGCTGTCTCATACCCCGCTGGCCAGCGAGACGCGGCGATCCGTCTGCCTAACTTTGCCAGCACACCTGCATTGCTGGTTGGCACGGCAACCGCGGAGATCGCGCGCGATACCGATCGCTCGATACTGCGCGCATTCCGGAAGTACACGCGCATCCAGTACGCCGCGTCGAGAACTCTCTCGCGTTCGATGCCTTGCCCGAAGACAACTCCGATCCTTCGCTCCGCCGCCTCGTCCTGCGCGCGCCAGTCGAGTGTGTTGTCGTCGCGCTCGTGGCGAAGATGTAGAAAGCATCGCAGGCCGGTCAGGAACTCGACGGCATCTTGAAAATCGCTATCCTCCACCGGTGCGGCTGCGACGCTCCCGGGAGCTTTGCGCTTTATGGCCGTCAGCCATCGCGCGACGTGTACATCTCGCAGACCGCCCGGGCATTCCTTGATGTTCGGCTCGAGATGAAAGATCGTGTCCCCAAACCTGGCGTGCCGCACCCGCGTCAACTGCTCGATTCCTGTAACGAGAACCTTAAAGTCTTTCTGTAGCAGTCTTGGGAGCACTTTTGTAGAAAGCTTCTCCGCAATGTCAGAATCGCCACAGAGAAAGCGTTGATCGAGAAGCGCCAGGGCAAACTCAACGTTGTCCGAATCGACGTGCTCACACTCAGTCAGGCGGCGTGTGGCCGGCGCGAACCGCGCTCCCGCGTCCCACATCGCCTCACTCACCGACCGCATCGCGGACTTCACATCGCGCTCGCCCGCCTCCGCGCTCAGCACGAACAAGAGATCCACATCAGAGTACGGAAAGAGCTCTTCGCGCCCATATCCTCCCGTAGCCATGAGTGCCACCCCGTGCAGCAGCTGGGGGTAGCGCTCGATCGCCTTAATCCACAGCTGTCGAAGGAGCGCATCCACGGCAGCTGACCGCACCCGGACGGTCTCTGATCCCCTGGCGGCTCCGGTCCAAAACGATCTCTCCAGGGCTGCCATCGACGAGCGATAGCGCTCCCGAAGATCTTCGGAACTCGACTGTTCTGGCGTATTCAGTCCGCTGCTCATCGTCCGTAGCCTTCTCCTGGCGAAGCCCAGCCCGTGGGAAGATCGCCATCAAGGCCGCACCTACAGCGCCGTCTCGCCCCGCTCATCGTTCCGGATGCGGATTACCTCGTCGATCCGCGAGACAAAGATCTTGCCGTCGCCGATCTTACCTGTGCGCGCTGCCGTTGCGATTGCCTGGATCGCCCGTTCCAGCAGATCGTCCGAGACCACCGCCTCCAGCTTCACCTTCGGCAGCAGATCGACCGAGTACTCGCGGCCGCGGTAGAACTCCGTGTGCCCCTTCTGCCGCCCATGTCCCCTCGCCTCCAGAATCGTCATCCCCGCGACACCGATCTCGACCAGGGCGTCCTTGACGGCATCCAGCTTGGAGGGCTGAATCACTGCTTCAATCTTGTGCATCACTCTTCCTCCGCCAACCGAGTGCCTCTAGTGCGCCCAATCGTACCCTTCTTCGCCGTGCTGCGAGAGGTCCAGGCCCTCGCGTTCGTCATCCTCGCTCACGCGCAGGCCGATCGCCTTGTCCACGACGAACAGAATACAGACTGTGCCCACACTCGAGATCCCCCATGCGATGGCTATGCCTACAACCTGGTTCAGCAGCTGATGCGCGTTGCCTTCAAGAACACCCGTAGCTTTGCCGGCGCCGAAGATGGGATTGATCGCGCTGTTCGCGAAGACTCCCGTCAGCAGAGCCCCGATCGTTCCTCCCGCGCCGTGAACCCCGAACGCATCGAGCGAATCGTCGTAGCCAAAGATCGCCTTCACCTTGACGACCATGAAGTAGCAGAAGGCGCCCGTGATCAGACCGATCCACAGCGCGCTCATTGGCGTGACGAAACCTGCCGCGGGCGTAATACCAACCAGCCCGGCAACCGCCCCCGAGATCGCCCCCAGAGCCGACACCTTCCCCTGCCGCATCCACTCCGCCGCGCCCCAGCCAATCGCCGCGGCCGCCGCGCCAAAGTGCGTCGCTACAAATGCAGATGTGGCGAGCGATCCCGCACCCAGCGCCGACCCGGCATTGAAGCCGAACCAGCCCACCCACAGCAGGGCCGCACCGATGAAGCTGAAGGCAACCGAATGCGGCGGCATAGGAACTTTGGGGTATCCCACACGCTTGCCCAGATAGAGCGCCGTCACCAGCGCCGAGACGCCGGAGGTCACATGCACCACGGTTCCACCGGCAAAGTCCAGAGTCGGAAATTTGCCGCCCAGCGTCGCGTTCAGCAGGCCATGCTTGCCCCATACCATGTGCGCCATCGGGCTGTAGACACAGATCGCCCATAGCATAAGAAACACCAGCATCGCTGAGAACTTCATCCGCTCCGCGAACGCGCCCGTAATCAGCGCCGGCGTGATAATCGCGAACATCAGTTGGTAAACCATGAAAGTTTGCAGCGGAATGGTCGCTGCATAATCCTTGTCCGGAGTAAGCCCAACTCCATGCAGAAAAACGTTATGCAGGCCGCCCAAAAACGCGTTTCCATCGCCGAATGCCAGCGAGTAGGTCAGCAGCGCCCACAGCACTGTGATCACCGCCACCATGGCGAACGTCTGCATCATCGTGCCAAGGATATTTTTCTTGCGCACCAAACCGCCATAGAACAGCGCCAGACCCGGCACACTCATCATCAGCACCAGCGCGGAGCTCACCAGCATCCAGGCGTTATCGCCGGCCGTCTGTGCCGCCGCGATCGCTGTCGCGTTGTCGCCGGTCTGTTTTTCGAGGGCCGCGACGCGATCCGTCTGGCCCGTGGCCGCCGTTTGCGCTCTCACCTGCGGCAGCATCCCAAACGATCCCAGCAGAACCGCGACGGCGAGAATCCATTTCCATATCCGAAGACGCATGAGGCTACCGCCCTGTGTGAGATAGAAGTACGGTGACGCGGCAGACGATGCTGCCTGTGCACAAAGCTATAAAAAGGAGTCATCGACGAGCTCTGGCGTGACCCGCTATGTGTTGCCTGTTGTGATTGGCTTAATCTACACAAGCTTCCGGGCAAACGGAAGCTGTCGTCGCTTCAAACCTCTTATGTGGATCGATACGGCGGGTTCTCGGCCATTGAAGTCTCTACCGCCCGAAAGACGTCGTCCACGCTGATGCCCGTCAGACATCGCCTTTGTTCGATCAGGCAGGTCTCGAGCCCGCATCCCCAGCACTCCGTTCGGTGATAGAGCACGCGATGGCGGTCGCCATACGGAAACCACACCCGCGGAATGTTCCGCGCGGCGAAGATTGCGACACATGGCGTCTGCACCGCCGCCGCAAGATGCATTGGACCTGAATCATGCCCCAGAAAGAGCTGCGCCTGCGCAAAGGCCGCCGCACTCTCTCGCGGTGTCAGCTTCCCGCATAGATTGATCACCGGCCCGGACGCTCCCACGCCCCACAGCTCCGCGGCAAACTCACTCGCCTCACTCTCTGACTCCGCGCCCGCAAGCGCCAGCGCATGCTCCGGAAAGGCGTGGCCGAGGCGCGTCAGCAGCGCCCGCCAGTTCTCCCGGCCCCAATCCTTTGCCTGCACCTTCGTCCCCACTGATACCGCAAGGATGGGCCGCGAGCCCGCAGGCGCCAGTAAGGCTGCCGCCGCAGCCCGCTCCGCCTCGGTTAGGTGCAGATCCCATGCCGCCGGCTCTTCGAGCTCCGCGTTGCCCAGCTCGGCAAGATTCCTCGTGAGCCGCGCCGCCTCCGGCTCTAGCAGGAACGGAATCTCCGGCAGCACGACGCCCGGTGCTCCGATCCGGGTCAGCCCCGGCTCATTCTCCTGCTGTGGCTGGTCCATCCTCTCCGTGAGGGGCACCCCGATTTGCCGCCGAACCCCGCAGATCCGAAAGAACGCCGCGTCGCGTCGTGCCGCCGCCACACCGCGCCCGGCGGCCATATACACCAGCACCTGCGGCCGGAAGCGGACGATCTCGGCCCAGACCCGCGCCAGCTCCAGTGGCGATCGTGTGCCGACCGTGTATCGCAGATACCGATGCACCAAGCCGCTGTTCTCCAGAATCGCCGCCGCTGAGGGCGCCTTCACGTTGACCGGATGATTCGTCAGCATGCATCGCTCGGCGTTTGGAAAGACTCGCGCCACCAGGTGCAGCGCCGGCAAGGCAATCAGCGTATCGCCAAGAGATCCGAGCCGGTAGATGAGAACGCGCCGCACGCCGGGCTCGATGTTGGTTTGCGGAGGTGTAGCGGAAGAGAGCGGCAGCATGGCTCTCTAAGCATGCCTTACTTCGCTTCACAGACCAACCTAGACCAACCCACCGCCGCGGCAGGGCCGGGCTGCGGTACAGTGTCGATGGTGATGATTCCCTGGCAAGAGCCCGACGTACGGCAGCTCGCCCGCTCCCAGACGCTCTGGACGGCCGAGTGGCATGCCCCGGAGACCGCACGCGCCCCTACCCCCGCAAGCGGGCTTGAAGAACTCATCCGCATAGAGCATCACGCTAACTGTGCGCTTTGGCATGAAGAGGACAAAGCTCGCGACCCTGCCGCCACCGATCATGAGATCGCTACGGTTAAGCGCGCCATCGACTCTCTCAACCAGCAGCGCAACGATCTTGTCGAGAAAATCGACATATGGCTGCTGGATCGTCTGCCGCAATCCGCGGCGATGACGCCTCTTCATTCGGAGACTCCTGGCATGATGTTCGACCGGCTTTCGATCCTCGCACTCAAGATCTTCCACACCCGCGAGGAAGCTGAACGCCCTGACGCTGCACGGGAACATCGTGAAAAGAACACCAGTCGCCTCGCCATCCTCGACGAGCAACGATCGGATCTCATTGATGCGCTCGAAGACCTCCTGCGCGCCGTCACCGCCGGCGAACGATCCTTCAAGCTGTATCGTCAGATGAAGATGTATAACGATCCTGAACTGAATCCTCAGGTATACGGCAGTCGGCGGGGTTGACCCGCAGGCAGGGTCTGCGTATAAAACCGAGACGAGTGTGAAGTGCGGATCGCTGTATTCTGAGCGGCTCCGAAAGCTTCTCTGCACTCCGACGAGAACGTTATGGCTCAGGCAAAGACAGTGACACCGACCAGCAAGCGAACGGCAAAGATTATCGAAGGAACCAAACCGCAGGCAGTCGATGAGACGCGTGCAAAGGCGCTCGCTCTCTACGAGTCTGCCGTCCGTCT
The DNA here is from genome assembly GCA_964246835.1 of uncultured Acidobacteriaceae bacterium. Lineage (GTDB taxonomy): Bacteria > Acidobacteriota > Terriglobia > Terriglobales > Acidobacteriaceae > Edaphobacter. The sequence continues at coordinate 53,396 of CAXTRT010000011.1, forward strand.
TATGCAGGATGGCAAGTACGATAAGGCGCACGCCGCCTTCGACAAGATGCTCGCCGCCAGCCCCGGGGATCTGGCCGATCGCATCCGCATGTACATCAATGCCTGCCTGCTGAAGGTCCAGAAGGGCAAGGTGACTTTTCTGAGCCACGAAGAGCGATACGATTACGCCATCTCCCTGCTGAACACCGGAAAATACGACGAGGCGCGCGAACACTTTCGCGAGATCCTCACCGAAAACACCAAAGCCGACTACGCGTTCTACGGCCTTGCGGTTCTGGCCAGCATCACAGGTGACTCGCATCAGTGTCTCGAGCACCTCACCGAGGCCATCCGCCAGAACCCGCACAACCGGATCCAGGCCCGGGCCGATTCCGACTTTCAGGACATGGCAGACGATCCCCGCTTTACCGAGCTCCTTTATCCCGAGGCGTAAACGCCCGCAAGCAGCCCGATCGCGCCAGGCTCGTGCTCTTCGGCCAGAGACCGGTCTAGGCGATAGACTAGGTCCGCATCTTGCATGAAGCGAGGCCGATGAACATTCAAAGTCACAGCATGACAGGCAGCCGCACGATTCGCGTCGTCTGCATCGGCGGCGGAACCGGGCTGTCGACGCTGCTCCGCGGCCTCAAGCGCTTCGTCGCGGCGCCCGTCTCGCACGATAGCGACAATCCTCTGCACAACGACAGTCCGACTCTTATTCGTGACCTCGTCGCCATCGTCACGGTCACAGACGATGGAGGCTCCTCCGGCCGCCTGCGCGAGGACTTCAAGATGCTGCCGCCCGGTGACGTACGCAACTGCCTTGTCGCCCTCAGCGAAGACGAGCATCTGCTCTCGAAGCTCTTCCGCTACCGATTTAAACAGGGCGAGCTCGAGGGCCACAGCTTCGGCAATCTTTTTGTAGCCGCCCTTTCCAACATCACCGGCGACTTCGCTCAGGCCGTGCAGATGTCGTCGCAGATCCTCGCCACGCGCGGCCGCATCTTCCCCGCTACCAACACCAACGTCACGCTCTCGGCCAAGATGCACGATGGCACCATCGTTCACGGCGAGACCAATATCACCGCGAGCAAGTGCAGCATCGTCGAGCTCATGCTCGATCCCGCAACCGCCGGTCCCCTTCCCGAGACCCTCGACGCGATCGCCAACGCCGACCTCATCACCCTCGGCCCCGGCTCGCTCTACACCTCGCTCATCACCAACCTGCTGGTCAAAGGCATCCCTGAAGCGCTCGCCGCCTCGAAGGCCACGCGCGTCTTCATCTGCAATCTCATGACCCAGGCCAACGAGAGCCTCGGCCTGACAGCCTCCGAGCACATCGAGCGCATCGCCGCTCACGCCGGCCCGCTGCGCTCGCGCATCTTCGACTACGCCCTGATCAACAACTCGCCCATCTCCGCACAGCGCCTGGACCAGTACGCCCGTGAAGGCCAGTCGCCCATCCAAGCCGACCTCGATCGCATTAAGGCCCTCGGCGTCGAGCCCATTGTCGGCAACTTCGTCCACGAAGGCGACGTGCTTCGCCACGAGTACGATCGCGTCACCGAAGCCCTGCTGAACATCGGCCTGCGCGAACGCCGCCGGCAGCCTCGAGCGTAATCGCGCCGCCTGGCTACTTCTTGGTGTCATTCCACTCTCTTGGTTAAGATTCAATTCTTTGTTGTCATTCCGAGCGCAGCCGAGGGACCTGCTCCTATACCGGGACGTTGACGTCTGCCTCACCCAACTCGCTCAACCACGTCAACCCGCCAGGGCCGGCACAATCCCCTGAATCAGCTCCGGATGCGGCGTCGTCTCGATTGTCCGCTTCAACTGCCCGCAAGCCGCATAGATATCTCGACCGCGTGGCTTGCGGATGTACGTCGGCAGCCCATTCGCCATCAGCATCTGCTGAAAGCGAGCCACATCCACCGGATTAGGCTGCGTGTACGCAATCCCCGGCCCAGGATTCCACACAATCAGATTCACCTTCGCCCGCCGCCCGCGCAGCAGCGTCAGCACCTCGCGCGCATGCTCCGGCTGATCGTTCACCCCACCCAGCAGTACATACTCGAACGTCACCCACTCGCGCGATCGCAGCGGTAACGTGTCGCATGCCTCCAGCAGCGCCGCGATGTTCCATTTGCGTGTGATCGGCATGATCTGCTCACGCACGCCATCATTCGACGCATTGAGCGAAAGCGCCAGCTTCGGCCGTATCGTCTCGAGCGCGAACCGCCGGATCGCCGGCTCAATCCCCGACGTCGAGACTGTCATCCGCGACTCCGGAATTCCTAGCCCTGTGACCAGCAGCCGCACCGCCGCCATGAAGTTGTCGTAGTTGAGGAACGGCTCGCCCTGCCCCATGAACACCAGGTTGATTCGCGCCGGATTGTTGTTGCCCCGCGCGCTCGCCAGCTGCACATCGTGACGGTTCAGCACTGCCGCCACCTGCCCCGCCATCTCACCCGGCGTCAGATTCCGCCGAATGCCCAACTTAGCCGTGAGGCAGAACTGGCAGTTCACCGCGCACCCGACTTGGGAGGACACGCAAATAGTCGATCGCCGGAAGTTCGCCGCGCCAGCCGGCCCACCCTCGTCCTCCGCGGCCGTGTCCGCACCATCCCCATCCGGCATCCACACCGTCTCTACGGTCTCGCCATCCGCGAGCCGAACCAGGTAGCGCTCCGTCCCATCCACCGAGCGCGCCGTGGACGACAGCACAGGCAGCCCAATCTCGTAGGTCTTTGCGAGCTGCTCCCGCAGAGCCACGGGCAGCGCCGTGATCTCCTCAAGTGCGCTCGCCCGTTGCCGATACAACGCGTCAAAAAGCTGCCTGGCGCGGTAGGGCTTCTCGCCAAGACCGGCCATCAGCTCGGTCAGCTCCTTGGCATCTAGGCCAAACAGAGGCAGACCCTTCGAAATGGTTGAAGTGGACATGAGTCGAGCGGTCGTTCGCCTTATCTAATTAGTTTATCGCCTCGCCTCGTCTTCAGGCCTGCGCCTGAGTCGGACCGTGCAAACCCTGTGAAAGAATACGCACTAAGGAGTTCCATGTCCGCTACGGCTTCCCCGATTGAAACGCTCAGCCCGGAAGGCCGAGCCGTACGCTCTACCACCCGCAATATCCGCCGTACCGTTCTGTCCAACGGCATGCTCGTCCTTACCGAGCGGATGGCGCACGTGAACAGCCTTTCCATGGGTGTCTGGATTGCCAGTGGAGCGCGGGATGAGGCGCCCGAGCGCAACGGCATCTCCCACTTTGTCGAGCACATGGTCTTCAAGGGCACCACCTCCCGCACCGCCCAGCAGATCGCCCGCGAGGTCGACAGCATGGGCGGCAACCTGGATGCCTTCACCAGCAAGGAAAATGTCTGCTTCAACATCAAGGTGCTTGAAGAGAAGGCTGAGCCCGCGCTCGACATCCTCTCCGGCCTCGTCCTTCATCCCACCTTTACCGGCGAAGACGTCACACGCGAGCAGGGCGTCATCCTCGAAGAGATCAAGATGGACGAGGACAATCCTGACTACCTGGTCAACGAGATCTTTACCCAAAAGTTCTGGAAGGGTGATCCGCTCGGCCGTCCCATCCTCGGCACCTCTGAGACCGTCTCTAGCTTCAATCAGGAGATTCTCTTTGAGGAGCACGCCCGCCGCTTCGCCGCGCAGACTATGGTCTTCTCAGCCGCCGGCGACCTCGATCACGATGCCTTCGTGGAACGGGTTGAACGCCGCTTCGGCTCGCTCGTTCCCCATCCAGACCCGCTCATCACTGGCCAATCAACCCCCATCGCGTATCCGCATATCACCCTCAAGCGCAAGCGCTCGCTCGAGCAGGTCCAGATCTGCCTGGGTGTACCCGCCCCGCGCGTCAACGACCCCCGGCGCTATGGACTCTACCTGATGAACACCATCCTCGGCGGCGGGATGAGTTCCCGGCTTTTCCAGACCATCCGCGAAGACCGCGGCCTCGCCTACTCCATCTACTCCGAGATGAGCCCCTTCCGCGACACCGGCTCCTTGTGCGTGTATGCCGGCGCTTCCATTGAAAAAGCCCGGGAGGTCGTTCAGCTTACCGTTAAGGAACTCAGCCGTCTCACTACCGAGCGCGTTCCGGAGCCCGAACTCGCCCGCGCCAAGGACCAGCTCAGGAGCAACATCGTTATGGGCCTGGAAAGTTCCGGAAGCCGCATGGCCAATCTCGCCCGTCAGCAGATGTACTACGGTCGCTTCTTCGGCGTTGAGGAGATTGTCGCCGATATCGACCGCGTCACCGTTGAAGAAATTCAGGCCCTGGCGCAGAGCCTCTTCCAACCCGAAAAGCTGGCTCTTACCATGCTCGGCAACCTTGGCGCTCTGAAGATTGATCGCGCCGGCCTTGCCGCCTGAAGCTCCTGCACGCTTTGCGGTACTCTGTTCGAGCAACACATTGCACTATCGATCAAAGGGACTGATTTATGACCAGAACGAGCGTTGCAGGAAACCAGCAGCAGAACGGCGAGGCCGGCTTCACCCTCATCGAGCTGCTCATCGTCATGTCCGTCATGCTCATCCTCATGACACTCGCCGTGCCGCAGCTGCTCAAGCTTCGCAAGCAGGCCAACGAAACAAGTGCCATTCAATCCGTCCGCACCATCGCACAAGCCGAACTCCAGTACAACTCCGCCTACCCTGCGAATGGCTTCGCCTGCACCCTCGCTAACCTCGGTGGCGATCCCAAGGCTGGCGCGCCCACATCCCAGGCCGCACAGCTCATCGAGCCTGCTCTCTCTACCGGCCAGAAGTCCGGCTACACCTTCGCCATTACAAACTGCACCAAAGTCACCGTGAATAATCAGGACATGTTTACCTCGTTTGAGATCACCGCTGTCCCTCAATCCGTTGGCAAAACCGGCGATAACGGCTTCTGCTCAGACGAGAACAACACCATCCGTAAGGACCCGCAAGGGGCTACCGGCTGTACCCAGCCGATTCAATGAGTTCTGTCTTCATTCCGCACCTTAGAGCCAGTGCCCTTGCACTGGCTCTCCTGCTTGCGCCCACAGTCCTCAAAGCCCAGAATCCTCAACTCTCCCCCGCCGATACCGCACTCCTCAAATCAGTCGACACCCACTACAACCGGCTCCGTTCCCTTCGCACCACCTTCACAGAGAGCTACGACGGCCTCGGCATGCACAAATCCGAAGCTGGCATCCTTCTCCTCAGCAAACCCGGCCGCATGCGTTGGTCCTACACCCGTCCAGCCGGTAAGGTCTTCGTCCTCAACGGCAAGTACGCCTGGTCCTACTCTCCCGGTGACGCTCAGGCCCAGCGCATCGCCGCCAAACAGATGGATGATCTTCGCTCGCCTCTTCGCCTGCTGCTCGGTCACGCCCAGTTAGCTCGCGAACTCACCGGCATCCAGGTCACCGCGGTTTCTGACGGCTCCATCATCCGTGGTACTCCTCGCGGCCAGGAAGCCCGCCTGAGGTCTCTAACCCTGGATGTCACGCCCACTGGCGCAATCCGAAGTCTAAAGCTCGAAGAAGTCGACGGCTCCGTCACCGAGTTTCACTTCAGCAATCTGCAGGAAAACCGATCCGTCACCTCCGCCGACTTCGTCTTCACCCCACCCGCCGGAGTTCCCATCGTGGATGGCCTGCCGCCCATCTGAAGCAAACTTCTGATTCGACCAAAGCCAGAAACCCTGCATCAGCCGCAAAAGTCGGCGAAGTAACCCACATTTCCTTTGGCGCACTTACCCATTCCAAACAGCTAACGTTAAACAGAATAAACGGCTCGCCATCACGACCCTCCACCACCTTGTCATCCTGAGCAAAGCGAAGGACCCGCTTCTCCACCCGGCGATACTAACTCCAATCAGTAGGATACTTTACCGATAACCTATTTTTGCTGAATACTTTAGCCTGCATCGCACCAGCAACTTAAATCAAATGAAGATGTTACAACCAAGTACGGGGGGAGGAGGGTACCTCCCCAGACAAACGCCCTTACAGCGTCACCGTTCCCTGGGTGCCGATGTCGACCTTCCCACCGGTCGCCGCCGCCGCAACATACTTCAGCCCGCGTACCAGCCGGCTGCTTGAGGCCTCCCAGTATTGCGCCTCATCCACACGAACGCGCAAAATTGCGATTGCCGGATCGGTCTCTCCCAGCGGAAACCAAGCCTTATACATCGGGTTCCACAGTTCCTGAATCTTTGCCTGGTCCCGATAGACAGTTGCCTTCCCTTTCACGGTAACAAACTTCGAATCACCCGGATCGGCATAAAGCAGAGAGATGTGCGAGTCGTCCGCCAGCTCCTGCACCTTGCCGGACTCCTGCCGTGTCAGGAAGTACACCGTTCCATCAAATTCGGTCTTCTGGGTCGCCATGGGGCGGCTGTCAAAGCTGCCGTCCGGCGCGGCCGTTGTCATCATCGCGATCCGTATATCCTGGATCAACTCACCAATCTTCTTAATTCCAGCCTGGCCAGACAGATGTTCTTCACTCATGTGATTCGTTCTCCTATCCCCTCTAAGATGCACCGTATACGTTGAGCGGGTCACCGTAGGTTCACGATCTCTCTCGTAAAATAGGACGTACGCTGCGGTCGCGCAGGCATATTGCCGCGCCGCCCGCGAAAGTGAGTCCCCTGTGAGCGCCGTCGTTCCCGTTCCGTCCCTGCAGTCCACCGAGTTCCACCTCGCCGTGCTTCATCCCGCTCCTCGCGTCGCCGTCTTCGATTGCGACGGCACTCTCTGGTCCGGAGACGCCGGCTCCGAGTTCATGAAGTGGACCATCGAGGCCGGTCTTGTCTCCCGTGAGGTCGTCGACTTTATCGACAGCCGGTACCGCTCCTACCTGCGCGGCGAGGTCAGCGAACTGGCCATATGCGGCGAGATGGTGCAGATGTACCAGGGCCTGCACGAAGATGAAATGTGCCGCGTCGCCAAGGTCTACTTCGCCGAGTACGTTCGCCCCAGAATCTTCCCGGAGATGAAGAGCCTCATCGAGCAGCTGCACCAGCTCGGAACCGAGATCTGGGCCGTTAGCTCCACAAACGACTGGGTCATCGAAGAGGGCGTCCGCGACCTCGGTATTCTGGCTGATCACGTTCTTGCAGCCAGGGTTAAGGTGGTGAATGGCATCATCACTAACCAAGTTTTGAATATTCCAACAGACGAGGGCAAGGTAACGGCGCTGCGACAGGCCGGTGTTGACGCACCTGATGTGGTCTTCGGCAACTCCATCCACGACGCCGCCATGCTCGCCATCGCAGCCCGCCCCTTTGCCGTCGATCCATCGCCCGCTCTGGCCGCGCATGCTCTGCAAAGCGGCTGGCCCATCTACCGTCCAGGCTCCCCCGCGATGGCTTGAACGAGAGCGCTCCAAGCCTGCTCTAAGCATATGCGCACTCTGCTGAGCCTTTTGCCTCGCTAACCTCGTCTAACGATTGAGATTAGTGAAAGAGCCTATTCGCAAGCTGAAGGGGCACGCTGATGCCTCTACCACACCCACGGTCCGCTACGTTGTGGCTGCGCTGATCCTGCGTGAACAGACCGCCAACAGCCGCGAAGTGCTTATCTGCCAGCGTCGTCCTGACCAGCCCATGAGTCTGAAGTGGGAATTCCCTGGCGGCAAGATTGAAGCGGGCGAAACTCCCGAGGCCGCGCTCGCCCGCGAGCTGAACGAAGAGCTGGGAATCAACGCCATCATCGGCCGTCACGTCGCAGGCCTGCGCCATCGCTATCGCAACGGCGCCTCTATCGACCTGCAGTTTTTCGTTGTTCAGGAGTTCGAAGGCGAACTCGAAAATCGTATCTTCAACGAGATGCGCTGGTCGCCCCTTGGCGCGCTTCCCGACTATGACTTCCTTGCCGCCGATCTGGATTTAGTCCGCGAACTCGCCGACGGCAAATATCTTTAAGCTTCGGATCCGCCTACTACTGTCATCGACGGCCCTCGTCCTCACTATCTTCTCCAGTTGTCCTCTGATCCGGAGTCTGACGAAAGTAAGACCCTGAACTCTGTCGGGCTGTCCTGACCTACCTCTGGCGAACTGGAACAACCACGTTCAACTCTCTACACCCGCCCGCGCAAGATCTCCTCCAGCACCGCCACAATCCGCGCCATCTGCGCATCATTGCTGTACCCGCTCTCTCGGGCTCGTGCCTGCCCGGCGGCTGCAATCCGGCTCCGCGCAGCCTCATCCGGCAGGTATCTCCGCATTACCGCGGCACACTCCTCGATGCCGGTGAAAAAGAGCGCCTCCTCTCCTTCGCGGAACCGCGCGCTGTGCCCCTCCGATCGCTCCGCCAGCAGAAACCCTCCGCAGGCCGCAATTTCAAAGCTTTTATGCGCGAACTCGTCCTGATTGGAATGCGTCAGAAAACTGAGATTGATCTTCGAAGCCCAGATCGCCTCTCGATACGCATCGTGGTAGAGCCCGTCCTCGCCGGAGAACAGCTTCGCCAGCAGCTCCGGCGACAGCACGGCTCGCCATGCCTTCGACCCCGAGACCGTAACCGGCATGTAGAATTCCGTTGAGAGCCGCACCAGAAAGTCGGCCCGGTTATCGTAGGGACTGCCGATGAACGAGACCTCCCGCGTCCGGTCCAGATCCGACCAGTCCGCCGGCGGCGGAAAGTGTAGCGTCGGCTCATAGGCTGTCTGAATCTTGAGCACCCGCCGCGCTCCGCGCTGCCCGTAATCCCGCACGCTGACGTCTCGCTGTGTAATGTGCAGATCGAATTCGCGGAGATCCTTCCTGTAGAGCCGCCAGCCCGGATCGCGCCGGGGGCCAAAGGCGTTGTCGATCATGTAGCTGGCCGTCACAACTCCCTTCCGCCGCAGCGCACGTAGCGTTGCAGGCTGCAGTCCCAGAACCTTGTCGGCCCATAGAACGTCAACCGTCTGCCCGGCAGCCGCAGCCAGCAGGTCGCGATTGAGCCGCCGGATATGCGGACCGGCCGCCGCGCGAAAGGCCACTTTTCGCAGAAGCGGGTGCGCCAGCTCGTAAGAGTTGATGTCGAAGCGGATCACTGTATGACCCAGGCGTTCGAGTGCCCACAGCCTATACAGAGCGGAATCATTGGGCGTCAGACTGCCCGCATACAGAATCTTCATCGAACCTCAAACCCTAGACACTTGTACCGTCGCCGAAGGACATAGTTAGCCTGAAAGACCGCCCTCAAGCTGTGTGCAGCCTCGACCGTTACATCACTCTTCAACGATATACGGCGAATAGCGGTGACTTCGGAGTCGAGCAGCGGATGGGTTCGACGTCTCCTTGACAATCCCTGGTCAGAGCCGCACACTGCGAGGACAGTCCTTTTAGGGTGCCTGCTTTCGTTCTGAACTTCCGATCGAGGTTGTGCTTTGGCAGACTCAACCACAAGCCGTATGAGCATGACCCTGTCCTCCTCACTCGCCAGCGTGGATCAGGCAGAACGTGCAGCGGAGGAGTACGCTGAGCGCGTTGGCTTTGACGAAGACGCCCGTGGCAACATCGCCATGGCCGTTCGCGAAGCTGTGGTCAATGCCGTTCTACATGGCAACGCATACGATACTAACAAGCATGTGACTGTCTCTTTTGAGACCACGACCGAAGATCTGTTGGTCAAAGTAGCTGACCAGGGTGCTGGCCTTGATCCGGACACTATTCCCGATCCTCTTGCTCCTGAAAACATTCTTCGCGGATCAGGCCGCGGCATCTTCCTCATCCGGGCTTTTATGGATGAGGTAAACTTTCGCCAAACCCACCCGGGCACAGAACTCACGTTGATCAAACATAGAAGGCCCGCGTAATTCGGGTATAAGGAGAGCTTTTCCATGAGCATGAAGGTATCCACTCGCCAGGTAGATGGCATCACCATTCTGGACCTCAGCGGACGCATCACCCTCGGCGAAGGCAGCGTGACGATCCGCGACGCCGTACGTGACGTGCTGGCTAAGGGTTCCAAGAAGATTCTGCTGAACCTCGGCGAAATCAACTACATCGACAGCTCCGGAATCGGCGAGCTCGTAAGCGCCTTCACCACAGTCAAGAACGCCGGCGGCGAGTTGAAGCTGCTCAACTTGACCAAGAAGGTGCATGACCTCCTGCAGATCACCAAGCTCTATACCGTCTTCGACATTAAGGACGACGAAGCGACGGCCATCTCCTCCTTCACCAAATAATGCTGTTCAAATACGAACAAGGCCTCCCGAAGCAGGGAGGCCTTGTTGCTTTCCACTCGCCGCATATCTACTTGCCGAAATCAACCTTCGGCGCATTTGAGTTCTCAGGATTTCCCTTGAAGTATTCGTCCCGGTACTTGAATCCAGCCATTCCGGCCCATACGCTGTTCGGAAACTGCTGGACATACACGTCGTAGTCGCGCAACGTCCGGTTGTACCGGCTTCGTTCCACTGCGATCCGGTTCTCCGTGCCGGCCAGCTCATCTGAGAGTCGCATGAACTGCTCATTCCCTTTCAGATTCGGGTACTGCTCCTGCAAACGGAAGAACGGCCCGAGCGCGACGTCCAGCTTGGAGTTCGCATTGATCGCCGACGCTCTATCTGGCGCCCCGAGAACGCCTGCCCGCGCGTTAGCTATGTTGGTGAGCACCGTTGTCTCTTCAGCGACATAGCCCTTCACCGTTGCGACTAGGTTCGGGATCAGATCAAGTCTGCGCTGCTGCACTACGTTCACCTGCGAGTACGACTGATCGACATCCTCGTTCATCTTCACCAGCTGATTCTTCGTGCCCACGTAGCTGCCAAAGCCCAGCAGAAACAGCAGGATGATGATGACAACCGCTCCAATTGCAACCCAAGTACCCTTCATATTTCCCTCTGCCCGCCTCTGGGGCTGTTCTGTAGCGTTTCTCCTGAAGGTGTACAGCAGTCCGCTTCAGTATGTGCCGTTTTCTTTCAAGCAAATAGCCTTCACTGCCTTCGAACTGCGGCGCGGTATCAGGAGAAATGCTCTACGTTCTACGATCGCTGATGCCCGGATGTTCCGGCTGTACTCTAACACTCCCCCGCTGGCCCGTTAAGTGGAACGACATCCTAGAAGTCACCAGACGCGCCACCGCCTCCTGAGGAACCGCCCCCAAAGCCGCCAAACCCACCACCGTCGTTGTCACTGCCTCCACCGGATCCACCGAATCCGCCTCGTCCGCCGCCACCCAGCCCGCCAAGGATGTTTCCGAGTACGAACCATCCCAGACCTCCCCCGCCGCCCCGGCCTCCGCGTCCACCGCGTCCCATAGCGGACAGAATAAAGATGCCGAGAATAACGAACAGCAGGATCTGGCCTAGACCCAGCGACGGTTGCCGCGCCGTCTGTCGCCGGTACGCTCGCGATCCCGTCGTGAGTGTGACGCCGGCATCGCCGGCAATAACGTTCGCGATCTGTTGGACACCGAGCGGGATCGCGGCATCGTAGTCGTTCGCCTGCGCATCGGCGACCATGGATCGGCCAATATCCCCGACCTTGGCGTCATTCAGGATGCCCTCAAGGCCGTATCCAACCTCAATCCGGCCCTTTCGCGGGCTCATCACGAAAAGCATCAGAACGCCGCGATCGGTACCTTTCGCTCCAACCTTCCACTTGTCTTCCAGCTGTGTGGCAAACTCCTCGACTGACTGATCGCCATTGATCGTTTTGATCGTAACCACCGCAATCTGCGCATGGGCCTGCCGATCGACGGCCGTGCACAGCGACTCAACCTGCTGCTTAACCGGGTCGGACAGAACGCCCGCAAAGTCGTTCACATACCCCTGAGGCGCGGGCAAGCCGCCAACCGTCTCCGCGGGGAGAGAAAGGGCAAGGAGAAAGAGAAACCAGGAACCGAAAAGCCAGCGCCGCATGAAATAAAGCCTCACGCAGTATTATCAGCCTTCCTCCGGCAAAATTGACCCTAGCCTTTACTGCGGTGAGGTCGAAGCTGCTACTCTCGCCGGATAAGCAGTCTGCACGCCTTTGCTTCGCGCAATCTGGTCGGCAGTAACCATGTGCTGATGAATCATCTTGGTTCCGTCCTGAACCGTAGTCCTTAATTTGTCATCTGGTGTGCTGGCTGCCTCGGAGCGGAACTCCCGAAGATCGCGATGATGATCCTCCGCGATCTTTTTGATGTACTCCCGATCGAACTCTTCACCGGAGAGGCCGTTCAGCCGCTCATAGACCGTCTGCTCCTGTGGCGGCAGCTTTGTAGGAAGCATGACGCCCTGCGATTCGCCGGCCGCCCTCAAACTGTCATCCATCCTGGAGTGATCCGCGATCAGGTGCGTGGCAAACTCCTTCACGTCGTCGCCGCTCGCTTTGCGTTGGGCCAGTTCGCTGAGTTTGACCTCGAGCATGCCGCCCGTCACTGCCTGGCGAAGAAACATCTTGTCCCGCATCGCCGGTGCGGAGGCCTCGACACTTCCCGCCTCGTGATGTGGCGTCTCCCGGCCGCCGCGTGAAGTGGCCGGTCCCGGGGCTGATGGCGAGGTTGTTGGATCTGCCTCGGCACTCTGCCCGGCAATAGGAACCGTAACTAAAGCAAGCGCGGCGAGAGGAAAGCAGATAGATCGCAGCATCGAACGAAAAGCACGGGTCGACGTCATTGGCGACCTCCTATGTCGTCAGCATCATAGACCCGAAAGCACGAGACTGTATGTCCTGAAATCACGGCCAGCCCACTCCGCTCGCATTCTCGCTGCGTGCTCCAGAAGACGATATTCTGTCCGACAGGGCAAAAGGAACCGAAACGATGACTCTCTCCGCACCGGTGGCACGCCGCGATCCAAAGACAACCGTGCTGCACGACCAGACGCTCTCTGATGACTTTGGCTGGATGCGCGACAAGAGCTCACCCGAGGTTATCGCCTACCTCGAAGCGGAGAACGCCTATACCACGCAGGCGATGGCCGGCACCGAAGAGCTGCAGGCAAAGCTCTACAGCGAGATGCTGTCCCACATCAAGGAGACCGACGAGTCGGTGCCGTACTCATATCGCGGCTGGTGGTATTCCACCCGAACGGTCGAGGGCAGTCAGTACGCAATTCACTGTCGACGGGAAGCGGCCGCGAGTGGAGAGTACGACGGAGCTGTGCCTGAAGTTGTTCTTCTCGACGTCAACAAGCTTGCTGAGGGCCACGCCTTTATGTCGCTTGGCGGCATGGCAATCAGCCCGGATGGATGGCTGCTTGCGTACTCGACCGACACTACGGGCTTTCGCCAGTACACCCTGCGCCTGCGGGATCTGCACACGGGCCAGGACCTGCCGGACACGGCGGAGCGCGTTGGCTCCATGACCTGGTCGGCAGACGGCCAGACGCTCTTCTACACGACCGAGGACGAGCAGACCAAGCGGCAGGACAAGCTCTGGCGGCATGCTCTGGGCCAGGCTGCAGAGGCAGACGTGCTGGTCTACGAAGAGCCGGACGAACGCTTCAATCTCGGTATCGGCCGCTCCCGCGACGGGAAGTTCCTGCTGCTCGAAGCCGGAAGTCACACCACCAGCGAAACCAGATACCTCGATGCATTGACACCTGAGCAGGAGTTCCTGCTTCTGGCGTCGCGCATTGAAGAGCAGGAGTACTCCGTCGATCATCGCGGCGAGATCTTCTACATTCGCGTCAACGATACGGGCAAGAACTTCCGCGTTGTGACTGCTCCGGTCGCCTCGCCGGGCCGTGAGCACTGGACCGAACTGCTGCCAGAGCAAAGGGACGCGCCGCTCGAAGACTTCGATCTTTTCGAGAGCTTTTGCATCTGTTCCAGACGGCGCGCCGGCCTGACGACGCTCGAAGTCCTTCCCTTGCTTGATGGCGTGGGCGTTGGCCCGGCAAGGGACATCGCTTTTCCCGAGCCCGCCTACACTGCCGCGGGACACGTCAATCGCGAGTTCGAGACGACCACCTTCCGCTACAGCTATCAGTCCCTGGTCTCTCCCGCCTCGGTCTATCGCTACGACGTCGCCACGGGCGAGTCGACACTTCTGAAGGAGCAGGAGATTCCCGGCGGCTTCGATCGCGCGCACTACGGCTCCGAACGCATCTGGGTCACGGCAGCGGATGGCACGCGCGTACCTGTCTCGCTTGTTTATCGCCGCGATCACTTCGCGAAGGACGGCTCCAATCCTCTTTATGTTTACGGGTACGGCTCGTATGGCTATCCTCTGCCGATCGGCTTTAGCGCGACGCGGCTGTCTCTGCTCGATCGCGGGCTGATGCTGGCATACGCGCATATCCGCGGTGGCGGCGAGATGGGCGATCTCTGGCACGACGCCGGCAAGATGAGGGTCAAGCGCAACACCTTTACCGATTTTGTCGAGGTCATCGAGGCCCTGGTCGAGCAGGGCTATGGCAATCGAGAGCGTGTCGCCATCGAAGGCGGGAGCGCCGGCGGCCTGCTGATGGGCGCCGTTGTCAACCTTCGGCCGGACCTCTTCCGGGCGGTCCTGTCGCATGTGCCGTTCGTCGACGTGATGAACACCATGCTGGACGCCTCCCTGCCTCTGACCGTGGCGGAGTATGAGGAGTGGGGCAATCCAAACGAGGCCGACGCCTTCGCCTATATGCGCAGCTACTCGCCATACGACAATCTGAAGCAGGGCGCTTACCCTGCCATGCTTGTCAAAACAAGCCTCAACGACTCACAGGTTATGTATTGGGAGCCGGCCAAGTATGTCGCCAAGCTGCGCGGGCTGAAGACAAACGACACAGCCCTGCTGCTGCACATCAACATGGACGCGGGCCATGGCGGCGCCAGCGGCCGGTATGACTACCTCAAGGAGATCGCGTTTGACTACGCATTTCTCCTGCGAGAACTGGGATTGGGAAAAGCTGATGCTGCTACGTGATCTCTGACGCCATCGGCTGCGAGTCCGCAGGCCGCTTGCGCAGCACCCACGTCGTCATGCAGCGGTAGTCCTGGACGATCGTAGTCTTGAGCGGATCGACCAAAGTCGCGTCGAGCTGCTCGGTGATGTCTAGGAGAGTGGTTTCATCGACCAGAAACCACTCACTTCCATCGCCGATGCGAAAGATATTCTCGCGCCCATGCTCCCCGCTCACAGGCTCGAAGTCCATGCCGATGCGGGAGCCGAGCCTGCAAAACAGCATGCCACACGGACGCAGTACACGCCATAGCTCCTCAAGCATCGCTAGAAAATGCGCCTCATCGCGCGCGAAGTGAAGAACGGAGTTGCAGAGAACAACGTCGAAGGAGTCAGCGGGAAAAGGCAGCGCTTCGATCGTTCCCTGCGCAAAATTGGCGGCGGAAAGATCCGGCCTTAACTGCGCCGCGAGTGCGCGAACATGAGAGACGGCTTCGGAATCGCTGTCGAGCGCGAAGACCTCACAACCCTCTCGAAGCAGATAGACGAGATTGCGGCCGTAACCACAGCCTGCGTCAAGCAGGCGCATGCCTGAGACGAGATTGCCGCGCAGGATCTGATCGAAGACGTAGATATCGATCTGACCGAACTGCTCCTGCAACGTCATGCTGTCACCAGATTGCTCGTCGGCATGCGTTCAAGCCTTACTCGCCATGGGCTCTGGCTGCACAGCATCACCCTCGCCCGGCGCGAGAAACAGATTTGTTTCGAGGCCATGCTGGCGCGTGTAGAGGTCAAAGTATCGGCCATGCTCCGCAAGCAGCATACTGTGCGTACCCTGTTCGACAATATTCCCTTGTTCGATGACAAGAATCTGGTCGGCTCGGCGAATGGTCGAAAGCCGATGCGCGATAACGAACGTCGTTCGCCCTTGCATCAGGTAGTTCAAACCGGTTTGAATCATCGCCTCCGACTCCGAATCGAGCGAACTCGTGGCCTCATCGAGGATGAGGATGCGAGGATCGGCAAGTATGGCGCGTGCAATAGAAAGCCGCTGCCGCTGTCCGCCGGAGAGCTTGACGCCACGCTCTCCAACGATGGTCTCGTACCCTTCCGGAAAGCGCTCGGCAAACTCATCCACGCGGGCAATGCGACAGGCTTCCATCAACTGCTGCTCGGTCGCCTCCGGGCGCGAGAAGAGAATGTTCTCGCGAATACTGCCATCAAATAGAAATGTCTCCTGCAGGACGACGCCAAGTTGGCTGCGATAGCTGGAGAGCTTCACGGTTGAGAGATCCACGCCGTCAACGAAGACGTGACCGCCCGTCGCGGTATGGAACGCACACAGCAGCGAGATGATGGTCGACTTGCCTGACCCCGAAGAGCCAACCAGAGCCGTCGAAGTTCCCGGCCGGGAGGTAAACGAGATCCCGTGAAGCACCGGCTTTCCCGGCTCATAGGCGAACGTGACGTTGTCGAAGATCACCTCACCGCGGAGAATCGGCAACGTTATGGCGCGGGTGGGCTCGCTATCCTCCTCCTGCTCCGACAGGATCTCCGACGTGCGATCAATGCCGGCAATGGCCTCGGTCAGCTGCGTGCCGATCGAAACAAGCTGCACAATCGGAGCGATCATAAAAGCCAGAAACATCACATAGGTGACATACCCGCCCTTCGTGAGCTGACCGGCGACAACTTGGTGCGCTCCAAGCCACATCACCAGCGCGCCGACAAAGCCGAGAACCGCGGTCGAGGCCAGCGACATAAAACTCTGCGCCGTCAGCGAGCTGTTCACATTGAGCAGAAGTCGCTGCGCGCCCGCGGCAAACACGTTGGCCTCGCTCTCCTCCGCATGGTATCCCTTGACGACGCGAACCCCGCCCAGCGACTCTGTCAGACGCCCGGTCACCTCGGCATTGATCTTCGAGCGCTCCCGAAAGATAGGACGGATGACCTTGAAGGCACGCTGAAGAATAAGACCGAAGATCACCAGAATGACGAACGTCAGCAATGTCATCTTGATCGAAAGCGAGATCAGGTAGCAGAAGGCGAAGATGGCCGTGAGCACGCCGCCAAAGAAGTCGATCACGCCGGTGCCGATGATGTTTCGGACGCCTTCCACATCCGTCATGATGCGAGCGACCAGAGTCCCAGTGCGGTTGGAGTCGTAGAACGAGACGGGCAGCCGGCCGATGTGCGACTGCACCTGTGTGCGAAGTTCCGCGATCAGCCGCTGCCCGGCCTTGGACAGCAGCTGCGTGAGCGTAAAAGACGTGATGCCCTGCAGGATCGTGGCCGTTACAACCGCACCGACGATCATGGGCAGAAGTCCAATCTGCCGCTTATCCATTACATCGTCGATCAGGTAGCGCGTGCTCGCAGGAAGAATTAAACCGCTGGCGCGATTGACAATCATCAGCGCAAAGCCGCCGGCGAGCAGCCATCGGCGTGGATAAACCAGCTTCCTGATCTCCGGCAGAACCTTTTTAAGTGCTGGTTTTGGCCGCTCCGCGCTTAGGCCGGCCGTCGTAGCGCGGCCGGCTCCGCGCGTAGCGCGATCGCCGCTGGGCATATTGGGAGATCCGAAGCTGGAACTGATCGACATGGAAGACCTTTCAACGTGCTCGTCATCCGCGTGAAGAAGCTAAAGAGCGAGGCGAGTGCGGCGTGCCGCGATAAACGATCGAACACAAAGAAGCACGAACAGAAGACAGACCAGCGACATCGCCGCTTTCTCTTCAATGGCGACCGGATGCTCAAAGAACGCACCATGAGCCAACCGGAAGACATCGATGTCGGCCTTGATGCTGCCCAGAAACAGCAGCAGAGCCAGCGTGACCGCAATGTGCATCCAGAGCATGCGCTTCTTCGGTTCCGGCGAGCTTGCCAGCGCGCCAAAAATGCAAAACAGCAGCCCTGCCGCGGCAGGAATAAGCGCCGTGGGATGGTTCGAGCCGGTGGCAATAAATCCAGCTATCGCAATCAGGATAAGGAGAACGCCGAGGCCGATCGTTAGTTTTGCCATGATTGAATAGAACTCCTTTGAACCGCGCTGCTGCCGGTTTGCATTTCTAGAGTGCAGCTAAACCTTTGCGGCCTTCTGGATCTCCGCCAACATCTGGTTCGGCGTCCACTCGTTTGTCGGATACCAGACAAGAATTCGCCCTTTGCGGTCAATCAGCGCAGTGGACAGTGAATGGTAGAGAGAGCCCGACTCGCCGGGAGTGATGCCGACCCCAAAGAACTTTGCAACCGCCGGAAGCTCCTTCTCAGACGGAGCGGCAAAGTCCCAATGGCCAAAGGTCTCCTTGATAAAGCGGCCAGTATATGCTCCGCCGTAGCTCCGCAGAACCTGTGGCGTGTCGTAAGCGGGATCAAACGAGATTGAGAGCAGGTGCGTGTCTCCGTACAGCTTGGGATCTTTTGCCAAAGCTTCATCGATCGTCGCGAAGTTCCGGCTCATGCGCGGGCAGTAATCGGCGATCGTGCAGCGCGTATACACAAACGTTGCGAGAAGCAGCCGACCGCGAAACTGGTCGATATGAATCGTGCGATTGGACTGGTTCAGCAGAGCGAAATCAGGCACCTGATCGCCGGTTGTCGGTGTGTGATAGTGCACGGTTGGCTTGTAGTCGGGCCGCGCCTGTGCGATCACGACCACCTGGTCCAGCATAGGATCCGTGAAGCCGTCCGCATCCTTGCGAACCAGAATCGTCGCTGTAATCCGGTCCCCGGGATGAAGCTCGCTCGCCGCCGCCGGATCGCTCAGCTTGTACGGCATGGTCATCGCACCCATGAAGCCCGGAACCGCTTCGTGGTCGAGCGTGATGCTGCTTCCCTGTACAGCAACGACCCTTCCCCGAACAGGAAAATGCTGAAGCGGCGCGGAGCTTGAACCGACGGGCGGACCCTGCGGCGTGCTGCGGCAGCCTAGACCGCCGGACAATGTAAGCAAAGCGACAAACACGATCGGAAGTCTGCGGAATAAGTACGTCACACTCATGATGATAATGGGTAACGGCGTTCCCGCCACGCATGGAACGGATCGAGGTTGAGGAGATGAAGACAGAAGCACACGCGGCGGAGCGACAGATTCCGGCGGAGCGAAAGATCCCATCGATCGCCATGATGCATTTCGCCTTTGTCCTGACTGGATTAGGTACAGCAATGCTGGGACCGCTTCTTCCTCTGCTCACAAAACAGTGGCATCTGCTCGATGAGCAGAGCGGTTTACTGCTTCTGTCTCAGTTCTGCGGCTCCTTCTTGGGTGGCGCCACGATGTCCTGGAGGCTCAAGCGAGGTCTGCTCCTGGGCATAGCCGCCTCAACCCTCGGCCTGTTCTTCTTTGCCGTTGCGCCGGGCCTAGCCGTGGCGTGCCCTGCTCTCTTCCTCACCGGCTTTGGCCTCGGACACTCCATCACCGCGGTAAATATCCTTGCCGGCCAGCGATTTATGGAAAAGCGTGCCTCGGCTCTTTCGCTTCTAAACTTCTTCTGGAGCTTTGGAGCCATGCTGGCTCCCTTACTCTCCGGCTGGCTTACACCGCACTTTTTCCTTCCCCACCTTCTTCTCGCGCTTGCTGCGCTCTTTGCTGTCTGCGGCGCGGGTCTCGCGCTTGAGATGCGGGACGGCTTTACAGATGTGCGGACCGTGGAGGAGCCGCTCGCCAGCGGCGCCAGATCGGGTCTCCTCCTGAAGACCTTCGTGTTTTTCATGGGAATGCTGTTCTTCTATGGCGGCTTGGAGACCTGTCTCAGCGGCTGGCTGACCACCTACGCCTTTCGCTACGGAGACAAGACTCTGACGATCAGTCAATATACAACTCTTCTTCTGTGGATGAGCCTCACGCTCGGCCGCATAGGGTCTGCCGGGCTTCTTCGCAGACTGCCGGAGACCCTGGTCTGGAGGCTGGCTCTAAGCGCAACCCTGCTTTTGACCGCAGGCCTGGCGCTCGCCCATACAGCCACCAGCATCGCTCTGATTACAGTGCTTCTCGGCCTGAGCCTCTCGCCCTGGTTTCCTGTTACTTTCTCTCTGCTGATGGGGGAGCGGCCGCGTGCACGGCAGGCAGGCATCGTGATCGCGGTGAGTGGCCTGGGCGCTGCATCGCTTCCCTGGCTAATGGGCGTGATCTCCACGCGCTCGGGGTCGCTGCAGCGAGCGCTCGTGGTTCCTCTCTTTGCGGCCATCCTGCTTCTCGCCATGAGCCTCGTCAAGCAGTTACGGGCAAAACCCGCCTGACTTCTCAGGGCGCGGCACTGTGGAAAGCAGGGCCAGAAGGCTCGGACTCTCAGCGTATCCTTAAGAGTATGGGGGAGATGGTTTCAGCCGAGGTCCTCGCCGCTCTCGATCAAGGCACTCTCATCGTTACGCCAAACGAACGGGCAGCACGCACTGTGCAGGATGCCTGGGATCAAACGCAGCGCGATCGGCAACGAGCGCGATGGGAGCCCGCCAGAGTTCTAAGCTGGCGCAGCTGGATGCAACTTCTTTGGAGACGGCTTCTTCTTGACGGCAGGGTATCTGCCCTGCTGCTCACACCGCTGCAGGAGCAGCAGGTCTGGCGAAATGTGATCTCGGCAAGTGAGACCTCATCCGGCGTGCGCACAGTGGACTCTCTGGTTGATCTCGCAGCAACGGCTTGGCAACGAGCGTGCGCCTACGGTGCTCAGGTTCGACTGCGAAGGTCCGCCCAGTATTTACAAGGGGATGCGTTGCAGTTTGCGCTCTGGGTCCGCGTATTTGAGGACACATGTCGTAAAGACTCGCTGCTCAGCGAGTCCCTGCTTGAAGAGGAGCTCATCAGGCATCTCGATCTGCGGGATGTCCAGCAGTCCGGTCATGGCGCGCTGCTTCTTGGCTTCGATCGGCTCACGCCTGCGCAAAACGGTTTTATTAAGTTCCTTCGATCGCTCGGTATGCCTGTTACACAGGTCGAGCAAGCTCCGATGCGGGAGTGTGTACTTGTGGAGGCGGAAGACGAGACACAGGAGCTGCGTGGATGCGCACGATGGATCCGCGCCACTCTTGACCAAGCGCCCGGTGCTCGCATCGCTCTCATCGTCAACGATCTTGAGGCCGAGAGAAAGACGATTGACTCCGTCCTGCGCGAGCTCCTCTCCCCGGAACTGGAGAATATCGCAGCGGACACAGAGCTCGCGCCGTATGAGTTCTCTCTCGGCCGGCCGATGTCCCACGAATCCATGGTTCATACCGCCCTGGACCTGCTTCACTGGGCCGTGGGGCCGCTCTCTCTTGAGCAGGTCAGCCGTCTTCTGCTCTCTCCATATTTTGTCGCGACCAGTCAGGAGGCCGCGGCGCGCGCGGCCTTTGATGCGCTCGGTCTACGTCATCAGCTGCGGCTCCGCCCTGAGGTCACCATCAAAGTTTTGCTGCACGAGCTCCAGCAGAATAACGTCGCGCGCGCGGATCTGCCACTGCTTCGCCGTGCTCTCGAGGGCATGGAGGAGGCGCAGGCACAAGCAAATCTGCATACTCGCGGCTTTGCCGATTGGGCGGAATGGGTTCGTGCGTGGCTGGCGCGATCGCAGTGGAGTCCGCCTTCCGTCACGCTCTCAAGTCGCGAGTTCCAGCTGCACGAACGCTGGGAAGAGGCTCTCGACAAACTGGCCACCTTGGATTGTCTGGGCGGCATAGTTGACCTTCGTGAGTTCCTCGCATCTCTCGGTCGTCTGATGAAGCAGCTTATCTTTGCACCGGAAGCAAAGAATGCCTCTGTCCAGATTCTCGGCCCGCTTGAGGCTGCCGGTCAGCACTTCGATGCGATCTGGGTCCTGCGTACAGGAGAGATGCATTGGCCCCCTGATTCAGCCGCACTGCCGCTGCTCTCCTGGGCTCTGCAACGCGAGCTCGGTATGCCGGGGACAGATCCGGAGCGCGAGCGAGCATTCGCCCAGCAACTGACACGCCGCCTCGCAGGGGCCGCGCCCAAGGTCATCTTCAGCTACGCGGTGGCAAACTCGATTGAAGGACATCAACAAGCGGCAGCCTGTATTCGCGATCTACATCTTCCCGGAATCGCCATCCTAGACCTCGTAGATCCTGAACAGAGCACCATCCCCATACCGCTTGAGTCTGTAGCGGATGACACCGGCATCGCTCCTCTCCCAGACCAGGTGCATCGCGGCGGTGTGCGCCTTCTGGAGCTGCAGGCCGCTTGCGGATTTCGCGCGTTCGCAGAGCTGCGGCTTAGCTCCTCCGAGCTTCGCGACCGCGATCTGGGACTCAATGCAATCGAGCGCGGCAGTGTCGTCCATGAGGCTCTCGAAGAGTTCTGGAGGTTGGTCGGGAGCCAGCGCGAGCTGCACGTCATGGGGCAGAGCGAGCGCGAAGAGATGGTGCAGCGTGCCGTAGCGAAGGGTCTCTCACGCGCGCATCGAAGCCAGGCCGACCGCTGGGACAGAGCCTACCTGGAAGCACAGCAGATCCGGTTGAGCAGACTGCTCCGTGACTGGCTTGAGGTGGAACTCCGCCGCCCGGAGTTCACCGTTGTCTCGCAGGAGGAGGAACGAAAGAATATTTCCTTAGGCCCACTTCGTCTCTCGGTGCGCGTGGATCGAATCGACCTTGTCGATGGCCGGCATGTCATCCTCGACTATAAGACGGGCGAGGCCAACACAAGCGAGTGGCTCGGTGACCGGCCCGACAAACCGCAGGTCCCGCTCTACGCCATCCTCGCCAGCGAAGCGGCGGCTCAGGCCGATGGCGCATTTGCTCCGCTGGCGGCGGTCGGGTTCGGTCAGGTGCGTGCGGGCAAAGATATGCGGCTGCGCGGCTTTGAAGCAGCTCCGGGCATTCTGAATGTAGCCGTATCCGGAGCGCCGGCGCACATGGACGCCGGCAGCTTTCAAGAGCAGATCGAACGCTGGCATGAGGTGCTCGAACGCCTGGCAATCGAGTTTGCAGCAGGCGATATACGCGTACGTCCGAAGCAGTACCCCTCAACCTGCGAGCACTGCGGCCAACGGATGCTATGCCGCCTCGACGTATCGAGCCTAAGAGATGATGAGGTCCTAGAGGACGAGGACCATCGTCATGGCTGAGCTTCTACAACTGCTTTCCACGAGCACATCGGATGCCTTGGCACGCGAGCAGGCGCTTGATGTCGAGCGATCCTGGATCGTTGAGGCGCCCGCGGGCTCGGGTAAGACCGGACTTCTCATCCAGCGCTATCTTCGGCTGCTTGCTCACCCGAGCGTTACAGATCCGGAGCAGGTGCTTGCCATCACTTTTACCAAAGCGGCGACGGAGGAGATCCGCACGCGCATCCTCAAGGAATTGCGACAAGCGCATGATTCCTTCACAGACAATATCGAAGCCGGCTCAGACTACGACCGCACCACACGATCCCTGGCCAGAGCCGTTTTACAGCGTGACTGCGCAATGGATTGGCGTCTGCTCGATGAACCACGTCGTCTTCGAATCCGAACCATCGATGCCGTCTGTGCCGAGATCGCGCGCTCGCTTCCTGTTCTGTGCGGAGGCAATGGCTCACTCAGCCCCGTAGAGGAGCCATCCTCTCTTTATCGCGAAGCAGCCCGGCGGACCTGGTCGCATCTGGGGGGAGACGACATCGCGCTCAGCGACGCTCTGCGCGCGTTGCTGCTGCATCGTGATGGCAATCTCGAAGCCTGTGTCTCGCTGGTGGCTGAGATGCTGGCCGGGCGAGAGCAGTGGGGCTCGCTTGTTCCCCTTCGGGAGGAAGACCTCACCGACGAGGTACTTGACTCACGACTGCGAAACCAACTTGATCGATCGCTGGAGCAGGTCGTCTGCGAGGGCTTGAGTCGGCTCTCCTGGGCATTTCCGGAGCAGCTCCTGCGGCGTCTCGCCAGGATTGCCAACAATCTCAGTGAACGCTCCGGCTACGGCAACCAACCCTCTCCCATGGCGGTCTGCCGTGAGCTTCACGGCTCGCCGAGCGAGGCAGCGGAGCATCTCGTGTACTGGCGTGCCCTCGCACACTTGCTCATAGCGCCTTCGAAAGGCACCTGGCGCAACAGCTTCAACAGCAATCACGTCCGCTTCGACACAAACGCGAAAGACAAAGTCTTGCTGAAAGAAATCCTGTTCGAGGTACAGGGTCACCCCGACCTGCTTGATCTCCTCAACGAAATCGGAATTCTGCCACCGTCCAGGTTTCCAGCCGAGCAATGGCCTATCACCAAAGCGCTCTTCCGCGTTCTTCGGCAGTCCCTGGCAGAGCTGCAGATCATCTTCAGCGAAACGGGTCAGTCGGACTTCGCCGAGCCATCACTTCTCGCGCACTATGCGCTGCGGCAGCAGCATGGCGCCAATAATCTTGAGATCGCTCTTGGGACCGAACTGAAACATTTGCTCGTTGACGAGATGCAAGACACCAGCACACGACAGTACGAGCTCATTGAGCACCTGACGGACGGCTGGGCCGACGAACGCAAAACGGTCTTTCTCGTCGGCGATCCCAAGCAGTCCATCTATCTCTTCCGGCAGGCCCGCGTGGAGCGATTCGTCGAGACCATGCGCACCGGCCTCTTGGGAGACCTGCCGGTGAGGCCGCTCTATCTCACTGCGAACTTCCGGTCACAGGCCGGACTGGTCGCCGCCTTCAACCACGATTTCAGCCGAGTGTTTCCACGCTCGATCTCCAGATCCGAAGATGTCGCCTATGTACAGGCGTCTCCGACACGAAAGCTCAAGCCCGAACTCGCCGGCGTCAATGGCGCCGTGTGGCATCTGACGGTTGCCTCCGGCAATCCTTCTGAAACAAAGCACGCGGTCAAGGCTCAGGCCACGCACAACGCCCACGCGCTGCGAGAGATCGTCGAGCAGTGGCGCGCTCGTCCGCTTCCAGCAAACCGAACCTCTCCATGGCGGATTGCTGTGTTGGTGCAGTCCCGAAGCAGCCTCGCCAGGGTTCTCCCGGAGCTGCGCCGAGACAAGCCGATTCCCTTTCGCGCTCTCAAGATCGATACGCTCGATGAGCGGCAAGAAATTCTCGATCTTCTCGCTCTTACCCGCGCCCTGATGCATCCCGCGGACCGCACCGCATGGCTTGCCGTGCTGCACGCTCCCTGGTGCGGCCTCGGCATGGCTGACTTGCACACGCTTACCGGACAGGATGACGACAGCTTTCTTGGCAGCACCATGATGGAGTTGATGGCCGCACATGGCACGGAGATCTCCCCCCAGGGCATCCTGCGGCTTGAACGAACGTGGCCGGTTCTTAATGCCGCAGTACGCGCGGCGCCGCACGTCCGGCTGCCGGAGCGCATCGAGCGAACATGGCGATCGCTCGGCGGAAACCTCTATCTCGACGATACCGCGCTTGGAAATGCGAACACCTTTCTCGATCTTCTCCGCAATCTCGACCAAGAAGAGGGTGAGGTAAGACTGCCTGCGTTGATGCGCAGGCTCAAACGCCTCTACGCTGCACCGGACAACATCGCGGATGCCCTCGACCTTGTCACTATTCATAGATCTAAAGGTCTTGAGTGGGATGTGGTTCTGGTGCCGGAGCTGGAGCGCCGCTCTCCCCCAACTAAATCCCGGCTCTTCGAATGGGAGGAGCTGTTGGACGGCGGTGTGATTCTCGCGCCGATCGCCGCGAAGGGTGACGAAGCCACATCGCTCAATCATTGGCTGCGCTCGCTGCGATCGCGCCGGGAGACCGCTGAGAGAAAGCGTCTCTTCTACGTCGCCTGCACCCGCGCCCGGGAAGAGCTGCACCTTTTCGGCGTTGCCTCCATGCGACAGGATGGGAGCGTTACTGCTACGTCTGGCAGCCTGCTTGAAGCCGCATGGCCGGCGGCGGAGGACCGGGTCGCCGCACTGGGTAAAGCAGCCTTGGTGCCGACGTCTCGCTCTGGCGCAATCTTCGATCTCGCTGCCGTCGCCGCGGGACCGGATACAGCCGAGCCGGCTGCATCTCCGCCGCTGGCAAGTCTGCCCCTGAGCGTTCGCCCGTTTCCAGCCTCAACGGCGCGTGCATCTGGCGATAGCAAGAACGAGATGCCGGGCAGCGCTCCCCTTTTGCGGCCGCACGGGTCCTTCGCCTCGCGGTGTCTCGGTATCGCCATCCACACGTTTCTGGAAGAAGCTGCTGCCAACTTGGCTCGAGGCATGACGATCCCGCAGCTTCTCTCAGACCTTTCGTCATGGGAGCCGCGGATGCGCGCCGTCATCCGTGCGAACGGACTTGCATCGCAGACCGTCAATCAGCAGCTTCGAACCGTTATGACAGCAGTGCGCGGAACTCTCGCCGATCCTACTGGGCAATGGCTTCTCGGAGCGCGAAGCCAGGCTCGCAGTGAGCTTGCCTTGATCTCATGGGATGAGAAGGCGAGACACTCTCGTATCGACCGCATCTTCCGGGCGGGAGCGACGCCGGGCGAATCGGGGGATCGTTACCTCTGGATCATCGACTATAAGACTGCCGGCGATGCGCCTTCTTCATATGATCGAGAGGCGCTCTACACTTTTCTCGATCGAGAGCAGGAGCGCCACCAGTTGCAGCTTAGTGGCTATGCTCAGCTCATGGGTGAAGAGGAGATCAGAGTAGGGCTATGGTTTCCGCTGCTCAGAGAACTGCGATGGTGGACAACAGAGAAGAGCGCGCCTGTGCCGGTGCTGAGCCCGCACGCTAATCCGCTCTCGGCTCTATAAGGTCCGCAGTAGCCTCTGCAGGCTTGCTATTATGCCGCACATCGAAGCCGCGAACCCAGAAGATCACGTCCTCGGCTATGTTTGTCGCGTGATCGCCGACCCGCTCCAGATTGCGTGCAATGATCAAGGCATTGAGAGACTGCGGCGTGAGTTCAGGGCGCTCCTTGATCAAAGTAGACAGCGAGTAGAAGGCGCTGTTATTCATCTCGTCGACCTGATCGTCGAGCATCAGCACAGATCGCGCAAGTTCCGCATCGGCTTCGATAAAGGCCTGCAGCGCCTTTCGCACCATAGCTGCTGCAAGCGACGCCAGCCGCGGAATATCGACCGGCAGATCAATATTGGCGAACGCACCCATCTCGCGGACGCGTACTGCGATGTTTACCGCCTGGTCCCCCACTCTTTCAAGATCCGCGTTGATGCGGATCACGGACAGAATGAAGCGCAGATCGATCGCCATCGGCTGTTCCATGGCAAGCAGATCGAGCGCCATCTGGTCGATCTCGCGCTCGAGTTTATTGATCGCCGGCTCCGATCGAAAGACCAATTCGCAGATCGAAAGATCCCGCGTGGTGTAAGCCTCGATGGATCGCTGGATCGCCTGCTCCGCCATCCCGGCCATCACGAGCAGACGCTCTTTCAAGTCATCCAGACGCTGGTGAAAATTGATTCGCAGAGCCATCAGCCAAACCTCCCCGTAATGTAATCCTCGGTTCGCTTGTCTCGGGGATTGGTAAAGATCTTGTGCGTCGAGTCAAACTCGACCATCTTGCCGGAAAGAAAAAACCCGGTATTTTCAGCAACGCGAGCCGCCTGCTGCATGTTGTGCGTGACGATCACAATGGTGTACTGCACCTTCAAATGAAAGATCAAATCTTCAATCTTCGAGGTCGAGACTGGATCAAGCGCACTTGCCGGCTCGTCCATCAGCAGCACCTCCGGATCGACCGCAACGGCACGCGCGATGCAGAGCCGCTGCTGCTGGCCACCCGAGAGCGATGCGCCGGACTTCTTCTTGAGATCATCCTTCACCTCTTCCCACAGCGCCGCCTGCTTCAACGAACGCTCGACCGTCTCATCCAGAATGCGGCGATTGCGAAATCCATTCAGCTTCAGGCCGCTGATCACGTTGTCGTAGATCGACATAGTTGGAAAAGGATTAGGCCGCTGAAATACCATGCCAACACGACGGCGAATCTCTACCGGCGATGCGTCCTTGTAGACGTCAATCTCGCCCATACGTACTGTGCCGGTCGCCCGCGCGTCCGGGTTCGTCTCGTGCATCCGGTTCAGGCATCGCACGAAGGTGCTTTTACCGCAGCCCGACGGTCCGATCAACGCCGTCGCGTGATTCGCCGGAATCCGCAGATTGATGTCCTGCAATGTATGCGTCGTGCCGTACCACGCGTTCAGATTCTCGACGAGAATATCGACACCCACTAGCTGCTTCCTTTCATAACGCCGCGCCCCGCAAAGATGCGGACAAGCGTCACCGATACCATAATCAAGACGATCAGCACCAGAGCCCCCGCCCAAGCCAGGCGATGCCACTCGTCGTACGGCGAGATCGCATACACAAAAATCTGTAGCGGCAAAGCGGCTATAGGCTCATTCAGACGGAAGCTCCAGAATTGGTTCCCAAATGCTGTAAACAGCAGAGGCGCAGTTTCGCCCGCGACACGCGCAAATGCCAGCATGCATCCCGTGATGATGCCCGGCGACGCCGTGCGCAAGCTGATCGAGAGAGCCGTGCGCCACTTCGGAACACCCAGGCCCAGCGCCGCCTCCCGCACAGCGTTCGGCACAATCAGCAGCATCTCCTCTGTGGTCCGCGTAATTGTAGGAATCATCATGATCGCCAGCGCGATCCCGCCGGCAAGGGCCGAGAAGTGCTTCTGTCTAAGCACGACCAGCGCATACACGGAGATGCCCATGACAATCGACGGCACACCATTAAGCACATCCGCTGTAAACCGTACGGCAGACGCGACTGCCTTTCCCCGGCCAAACTCCGCCAGGTAAACACCCGCCGCGATCCCGACTGGAATGCCCATCAGGCTTGCCAGCAGCAACACGATGCCGGAGCCGACGATTGAGTTCGCCATACCGCCGCCCGGCTCGCCGACCGATGCGGGAATATGCGTGAAGAAGGCCAGATTGAGAGAACTTGCGCCCTTGTACAACAGATAGCCGAGGATCGCGACCAGTGGAGCGATGACTAAAATTGTCGCCAGTGTTGACAGTCCAACCACAAAGGTGTCCATCACGGAACGACGCATTCCGTTCGACCGGGAGTGCCGCAGAGGAGGGCGCTGCGGAAGCATTGAGGAGGAGTTTGTAAGAACGGGTGAATTCATCAGGAGACCCTCGCCGGGGCGCCGCGCGTCACCGCCCACACCATCAGCCGAGCGATCGCGTTGACCACAATCGTCACCAGAAAGAGCGCGAGACCGATCTCGATGAGCGCTGAAAGATAGAGATCGCCGGTCGCCTCGGAGAACTCATTCGCGATCACGGACGCGAGCGTGTACCCGGGCGCAAAAAGCGAATGCGAAATCTCAGGGTGATTGCCGATCACCATCGTGACTGCCATCGTCTCGCCGAGCGCGCGGCCGAGCCCAAGCATTACTGCACCAACAATCCCGATACGCGAGTTGCGCAACACACCGATGCGGATCATCTCCCAGCGCGTTGCGCCAAGAGCAAGCACGGCCTCTCGCTGAGAATTGGGAACCGCCTGCATGATGTCGCGCGTAAGCGACGAGATGATCGGCAAAATCATAATCGCCAAAATGATGCTCGCGGTTAGAAGGCCAACGCCGAAGTTTGCACCTTCAAAGAAATGCGTCCAGCCAAAGAACTTTACGAGGAAAGGTCCGAGTTGATCGCGCATAATCGGAACCAGCACGAACACCGCCCACAAGCCATACACAACGGATGGAATCGCCGCCAGAAGCTCGGTCAGAAATGAGATCGGCGCGCGCAAACGGCGCGGGCAGAGCTCCGTAATGAAAATTGCCACGCCAAGCGCCAGCGGAACCGCAATCAGAAGTGCCAGCAGTGAGCTCGCAAGCGTTCCATAGATGAAAGGAAATGCACCAAAGTCGCCGCTGACCGGGTCCCACGCCGTGCGCGTGAAGAAGCGCCAGCCAAACTGCGCCAGAGACAGCTTCGAGCGCAGAATCAGAATGACAAAGATGAATCCTACGATGACAAAGATCGAGCAGGCACACAGCTGCATTAGGCCTGCAAACCCCCGGTCAGCTGTGCTGCTGCTGCCGCGCGAGTTTAGAAAGAGCCGTACAACAGACAGTTCGTCCTCGCGCGGCGGAACGGAAGCGTTCTGTTGCGGCTGCCGCGCCAGAGGTGCCGTAATCAGAGTCTGCGGTGTGGGTTCGCTGGTCATACGAATCAGACGTGTGTGCCTTCAGAGAGGCTGAGCTAACTGTGTAGAACGCCCGTCACACTGGACGTCTGTCGAGCAAAGTAGACCCCTCACGTTGCCGCAAGGGGTCTACTCTCACCGGCATTAGTGGATGCTTTGAATTGTCTTCCGAACCGAGTCCTGCACGGCCTTCGGCAATGGGGCATACGTCATACTAGCCGCTTCGGCCTCGCCGTGATCGAGCATCCAGTTTAGGAAAGCCTGCATCGCCCTCGCCTTTGCCGGATCTGTCGCCTGGACCGGAATCAGCAGCCAGGTAAAGGAGGCGATTGGATAGGAAGCCGCACCCTGCGCATTCGTAATCGAGACCCGATAGTCTGCCGGCATGCTCTTCGCCGCTGCCGCCGCGGCCTCCGTTACCCCATCGGTAGAGGCCTTCACGAACTTGCCGGAGGCGTTTCGCACAGCTCCAAAAGGCATCTTGTTCTGCGCCGCATAGATCAGCTCCACATAGCCGAAGGAGTGTGGCGACTGCCGAACCATACCGGCAACACCTTCATTTCCCTTCTGTCCGATACCGGTGGGCCACTTCACCGAGGTATTCTTTCCCACCTTCTGCGACCACTCCGGGCTAACCTTTGAAAGGTAGTCCGTGAAGATGTAGGTCGTACCCGAACCGTCCGATCGATACACCGGAAGGATGGCGTCCCCAGGCAGGTTGACACCCGGATTATCCTTGGCCAATCGCGGATCATTCCACTTGCTGATCTTCCCGAGATAGATGTCTGCAATAACATCGGGCGAAAAATTCAGCTCCTTGTTGAGTCCTGGCAAGTTGTAGACAGGAACAACCGCGCCCAGGACCGTTGGGATATGCATGGTCTTGATCTTCGCGCTCTTAATCTGGTCATCGCTCATCGGTCCATCCGTAGCTCCAAAATCAACTGTTCCCTCGGAGACCTGACGGATACCGCCCCCAGATCCAATGGACTGGTAGTTGATGTGAACGTTCGAATCAACCCGGGCGAACTCGCTGAACCATCGGGAGTAGATGGGATACGGAAATGTAGCACCGGCCCCGTTGATGTTCTGCGCCGACGCAGCGATGGAAGAGAGGCCAACAATACCGGCCACAAGGTAGGACAGTCTCACTCGTTTGCTCCTGGGAGATTGATGACAAAGATTTGAAAGCTACAGCTTCAGTGTGGGATGGCTATGTTACGGAGACGTTACACCGGCGAGAATAGCCTAATAAGGGCAGGGAGGAACGCGATGCACTTCTCATGTGGGTCGCGCGATCGGCAGCGTGAAAAGAAAATGACTTCCGTTATTCAACTCACTCTCGGCTCGTATCTCTCCCCCTTGCGCCTGAACCATATGGCGGGCAATGGCAAGTCCAAGCCCCGTTCCTCCAGTCTCAAGCGACCGCGCTTTGTCGACCCGGTAGAAGCGTTCAAAGAGTCGCGGCAGGTGCTCTGAGGAAATTCCGGAGCCAAAATCCCGCACCCCGAACTCAACCGCGGCAATCGGTTCCGAGACCAGCCTGGTGCTCACAATAACGCGGGACCGTCCTGATGCCCTCTCGCGGCCATACTTGATCGCATTCTCGATCAGATTCATCAGCACCTGAATGACAGCATCATGATCGGCGAGTACAGAGTCCGCCAGCAGGTCAGCCGCGTCAATCTCCGCCTGCGCATCCTGTACCAGCCCGCTTACGCTCTGGATCGCCTCACGTACCAGCAGATCCGCCCGCGCCGGCATCGGATGGAGCTCCTGCCCAGCGCTTTCAACACGAGCCATCGTCAGCAGGTCCTCTGTGAGACGATTCATGCGGGTTGCATTCTTTAGAATTGTCTCAAGAAAGCTCCTTGCCTGAGAGCTCAGTGACGTCTCAAACTCAAGCAGCGTCTCCACGTAGCCCGAGATTGACGTCAGCGGCGTTCGCAGCTCGTGAGAGACGTTGGCTACGAAATCGCGCTGCGTCCGCTCCACCTGTTCCATCCGTGTCACGTCATGCAACAGAACGACCGCTCCGCCCGAAGGCATAGGCGACGCATTCACCTCAAGAATGCGTCCAGGGATGAAGAGCGTGGTTCGCCGCTGGTTGAAGGTGCGCTGCTCGAGCGCGGTTCTGACGCACTCGAGAACCTCTGGATCCCGTATGGTCTGAACCAGAGAATGGCCGGTCCGAATACTGCCGGCCGAGGTTGACAATAGACGACGCATGCGTTCGCTCGTCCATTGAATGCGGCCCGCCCCGTCTACCGCGACGACCGCATCCTGCAGGCTATCTATCATCGCCGCAAGCTCATCGCGGCTTGCAGCGGCCGTGGCCAGCGCCTGCTGAATCTCCCGCATGGCGCGCGCCAGACTCCGGGCCAGCGCGTCAAAGTCGCTGTAGCGTTGATCGGTGACCCGGTCGACCATTTGCGCGACCAGAACGCCGTGCGCGTCGTCGGTCGGCGATCGCCTCTGCGCCAGAGTCGCAGCGGAATACTGCAGCGGCAATATGCTGGCGCGAACTGCACGCGCCAACATCCATGCGTTCAACGATGCGAAGCCAAGCACGAACAGCACGACAAGCCACCAGTGAGCAGGTCGAAGCCAGATGTTGACCAGCAGAACCAACGCCATGGCGATCGTGAGCCGGGCGAAGAAGTTGAAGAAGAGGCTGCGAGTCATTGTAGAAACAGTCCCCTGCCGGACGCGAACGGAAGATCGCCTTTGCGGCTAATTACGCCTGTGCGGCCTTGGGGATCTCAAACCGATATCCCGCTCCCCGCATCGTCTTAAGATAGCGCGGGATCTCGGGATCGGCCTCAATCTTCTCGCGAATGCGGCGGACGTACACGTCGACAGAGCGCGGGGTAACAAAGCGCGCGTCGCCCCACACGGCGTCGAGCAGGTGATCGCGGCTGAAGACCCGGCCGGGATGCCGCGCGAGGTAGTCAAGCAGGCGGAACTCGGTGGCAGTCGTGGTCACAAGCTCACCGTCAACGCGCAGCTGCATGGCACTGGCATCGATCTCGACCGTCTCGAATTTGACGATAGACGGCGAGCTAGGGCGTTCGAAGCGGCGAAGAACCGCTTTCACTCGGGCTGTCAACTCTCTCGTTCCAAACGGTTTAGTGATGTAGTCGTCGGCCCCGAGCTCAAGGCCGAGAACGCGGTCGTTCTCAGCGGCGCGGGCGGTAAGAAAGATGATGGGAACGACCGAGAGAGCGGGGTTCTGGCGGAGGCGCCGGCACAGGTCGAGGCCGTCGCCACCGGGGACCATGATGTCGAGCAGAAAGAGCGCGGGCGGCTGACGCTCGGCATCCGCTACGATGCTTCCCTGGGTGGCATAGGGTTTGACGGTAAACCCTGCGCTTTCAAGGTGATACTGCACGAGGCGGAGAATGTCGGCCTCGTCTTCGAGGACAAAGATGGTCTGGCTCAACGGGCTGATTTCCTCAGGAGGTATGGCGCGGCTGGCATATGCTTGACCAGCTTAGCGCAGCGGCCGCGGCCGATTGCGAATCTACCGTGAATACCTTCAAGGCCGATTTTGTGCTCGAATCCGGCCCTTTTTCGTCGAGTCAGGGGGCTGTTTGGTGCTACTTAAGGTCGTTTCTTTCGCAAATCTGCCGAGGTCTCGGCAGAGAGAGAATGGGGCACCTATGCCGGCACCTGCGCGAGGAGAGATCGTGTGAGCTCCGCTGCTTTTTGACAGTCCGTCCGTGAGACGTCGAAGTGGGTGACGAAACGAATCGCGTGCGGACCGATGGCGCTGGTGAGCACGCCTTCCGAGCGAAGCGCGGCGACGGCGGCTGGGGCGTCGCCGCGGTCGCGCAAGGAGAAGATGACGATGTTGCTCTGGACCGAGTCGAGATCGATCTCGACGCCGGGGATGGTAGCAACGGACTCGGCGAGCAGGCGGGCGTTGGCGTGATCCTCATGCAGACGGGCGGGCATCTGCTCGAGCGCGATGAGGCCGGCGGCGGCGAGGATGCCGGCCTGGCGCATGCCGCCGCCGAGCGCCTTGCGGACGGAGCGGGCGCGCTCAATGTGCTTTCGCGAGCCGACCAGGATGGAGCCGACGGGTGCGCCCAGGCCTTTGGACAGGCAGAAGTTGACGGTGGTGAAGCCGCGCGTGATGGTTGCGACCGGAAGGTTGAGAGCGGCGGCGGCGTTGAAGACGCGGGCGCCGTCGAGGTGCACGGGCAGGCCAGCGGCGGCGGCCCCGGTCCAGATCTCTTCGAGTGTCTTGAGCGGGTAGACGGTGCCTCCGGCCATGTTGTGCGTGTTCTCAAGGCAGATCAGGCCGGTGGGAGCGCGGTAGTAGATCTTCGGCGCGATGGCGGGCTCAAGGTGCTGCCAGGTGAGGATGCCGCGCGGCGCGGCGACGGGGCGGAGGGTGCAGCCGGAGAAGCTGGCGGCCATGCCCATCTCCCAGTCGAGGATATGGGCGCGTGACTCGCAGAGGACCTCCTGCCCGGGTTGGGTGTGGAGCTTGATAGCGATCTGGTTGCCCATGGTGCCGGTAGGGACAAAGATTGCGGCTTCGCGCTCGAAGATCTCGGCGGCGGAGCGCTCGAGTCGGTTGAGGGTGGGGTCTTCGGAGTAGACGTCGTCGCCAACCTCCGCTGAGGCCATGGCCTCGCGCATGGCGGGGGTTGGCTGCGTGACGGTATCGCTGCGAAGGTCGATCGGCATGAGGGTAGGGCTCCTGAGCTCGTGTGAGATAGCCTGTCTGATGGTAGAGCGGATGAGTTATGACGTATAGCGGACGGAGATGAGGATATGGGGCGGGATATGATGGCGGACATGGCGACGATTCATATCTCCGAGGCAGAGGCAGCACGCGACTTTTCTAGTTTGATAGCCCGGGTCCGAGCTGGGGCTGAGATCGTCATCGAAGACGGAATGCTTGCCGTGGCGGTACTGCGTCAGCCTGTACCGTCTCGCCACTCCATCTCAGAATGCATCGCGATAGCGAAGAAGCATGAAGACGAGACAGGGACAGCTCCCGTTCTCGACTTTGACTTTGCCGAAGAGGTACGGGAGATTCTGAGTCAGCGGAAGCCATGGACCCCTTCGACATGGGAGTAAACCTGTGAGTCTAATTCTGGACTCAAGCGTCTTGATTTCCGCGGAGCGGCGAGGCCATACGGTACGGCAGATTCTTGAACAGATTCGGGCGTCATACGGCGAGATCGAAGTGGGGATTTCCGTTGTGACGATTGCCGAACTGATGCATGGAGCGTACCGGGCAAAGACAGAAGAACAGCGGGAGCGGCGATTAGATTTTGTCGAACGCCTATGCAGCGATATTCCTGTGCATCCTGTGACGGTCGAGATCGCTCGCATGATGGGACGCGTTGAGGGTCAGCAAGCAGCCCGAGGCATCGCAGTGAGCTTTGAGGATCTGGCGATTGGGATCACGGCACTGCAGCTTGGCTTTGATGTTGCGACACTCAACGTACGACACTTTGAGCGCATTCCGGGATTGAAGATCGTCGCGTTCTGACGCGCGAGAAAAGGCAGCGAGGTCTCGGCTTAGAGTATGCCCTTCAAACCTGTGGAGCGCGTTGCTTCGCTCCGTTGGCTCAAAAAGAAGTACGGAGGTTCTTCCCTTCGGCTTTGCTTAGGTCAGAAAGACAACTTGGGAGGGCTTGCGATGTATTTGCTTCTGTACACGCGAGAGAAGGCTTTGTGTGTCTCAGGAAGCAGGTGTGAGGAGGCGGCTGAAGAGTTCGTTTGAGAGGAGGCGGCCGTGGGCGGTAAGCGCGATGCGGTCGGGTGTGAGGGTGAGCAGACCGTCGCTACGAGCCTCGCGGAAGATGGGGTCGAGGGCGGTGAGGGCGACAGATGAGAAGGTGCGGGTGAGGTCCGCGAGCGAGAGGCCTTGGTTGGTTCGGAGGCCTAGGAAGAGGGTCTCTTCGAGAACGGCCTGGTGAGTGAGGCGATCGACCTCGAAGGGGTTGGCGCTGTTATTGAGGATGCTGAGGGCGTTTGGCTGCGATGTGGACTCTGGTGAGGCGATTCCCTGCCCGCGATGCGTGATCTCGAGAGCGTAGGCATCGAGGACGCCGGGGTTGGCGAAGCGGAGGCTGGCGCCGTCGGTTGCGAGAAGCATGGAGTGGGCGTCGAGGCCGAAGCCGAGATAGGGATCGCGGTGCCAGTATTTGAGGTTGTGGCGGGAGGCGTGGCCGGGACGGGCGAAGTTGGAGATCTCGTATTGGGCGATGCCGGCGTGGGTGAGGGTGTCGCAGGCGAGCTGGTAGAGGTCGGCGGCCTGATCGTCGGACGGCACCTGGGCGGCGCTGTAGCGGTCGCCCGAGGCGAGTAGCTCGCGGCCGAGGCGAGAGTCCTCATCGATCTCGAGCAGGTAGACGCTGACGTGCGCGACGCCGGTGGCGATCGTCTTGGCGAGCGATTCGCGCCAGGAGGCCTCGGTTTGGTGGGGCAGGCCGGCGATGAGATCGAGCGAGACGGAGGGGATGCCGGCGGCGTGGACGCGGGCGATCTCGGCGAGGCACTGGGCTGCGGTGTGGAAACGGCCGATGGCGGCGGACTCGCGATCGATGAAGCTCTGAACGCCGAAGCTAAGGCGATTGACGCCGGCGGTGAGAAAGGCGTCGAGGGTGGCGGGGGCGAGCTGGCCAGGGGCGGCCTCGATGGTGATCTCGGCCTGTGGAGCAATGTCGAAGGTGTCGCGCAGGGTGCGGAAGAGATCGCGGACCTGTGCGGCGGAGAGCAGGCTGGGGGTGCCGCCGCCGAGATAGACCGTATCGACTATCGAGGGGAGATGGGCATCGAGGCGGATCGCTCGGGTGCGGGCGCCGGCGATCTCACGGGTGAGGGCGTCGAGGTACGCAGGCAGGCGGCCGGGGGCGAAGCTGTCCGAGGCGAAGTTGCAGAAGGTGCACTTGGCGCGGCAGAACGGGATGGAGATGTAGAGGCCGAGAGAATCGGGCATAAAAGACTCTTGAGGACTTGATTGTAGGTGGTGTTGTGACAGGATGTTTATCGGGCGGCTTGATGGAGTACGTCGTTTCGCTCTTTCTGCTCAAGACGAAATACGGGAATTCTCCCCTTCGGCAAGTCCAGGGTCAGAATGACAAACACTGGACGACGGCAGCTTTTGGTGCGAAGCGTTCTCGCAGGAGCAGCATCTCTAGAATAGAGAGCAGATGGCAGACGAACGAAACGCACAGCAAAAGCCTAAAGCGAAGGATGGAGCGGCCGAAGAGACGGCGGCGAAGAAGCCGGCGGGCGACGAGGACGTTGTCGGCAAAGCGTACGACAGCCGGCTGATGCGGCGGTTGCTGACGTATTTGCGGCCGTACAAGCTGCAGACGGGGCTGAGCGCGGCGGCGATTCTG
This sequence comes from uncultured Acidobacteriaceae bacterium, assembly GCA_964246835.1. GTDB lineage: Bacteria > Acidobacteriota > Terriglobia > Terriglobales > Acidobacteriaceae > Edaphobacter. Next base: position 90,589 of record CAXTRT010000011.1, read on the forward strand.
GTGAAGGCCGGGTCGGATGTGATCGGGCCGTACCTGGTGAAGGTGGCGGTCGATACGTACCTGGATAAGACTTCGGCCCATAAGCAGTCGTGGCTGGCCGGGCACCTGAGCGCGGACGCGACGACGGGCATATCCGAGATCGGCGGCCTGTATCTGGGCGCGCTGGTGCTGACGTTTGCGCTTGAGTTTCTTCAGACGTACCTGATGCAATGGACCGGGCAGAAGATCATGTTCGATCTCAGGCGAGAGATCTTCCGGCATATACAGCGGATGCAGCCGGCGTTCTTCGACCGAAATCCGGTGGGCAAGCTGGTGACGCGGGTGACGAGCGATGTAGACGCGCTGAACGAGATGTTTACGTCGGGCGTGCTGGCGATCTTCGAAGACGTATTTGTGCTGCTGTTTATTGTGCTGATCATGCTGCGGATGAGCTGGCCGCTAGCGCTGCTGACGCTCTCTGTGCTCCCGGCGATTCTGTATGTAACCAAAGTGTTTCGCAAGCATGTGCGGGAGAGCTACCGGAGGATCCGAACGGCGATTGCGCGGATCAACAGCTACATGCAGGAGCATGTGAGCGGCATGGCGATCGTGCAGCTGTTCAACCGCGAGCAGCGGGCGTATGACGACTTTGCGGCGATCAACCGGCAGCACATGGATGCGTTCAAGGACGCGATTCTGGCGTATGCGCTCTACTACCCGGCGGTGGAGCTGCTGAGCTCGGTTGCGATTGCGCTGGTGATCTGGCGAGGTGGATTGAGTGTGCTGCATGGGGCCGTGAGCCTGGGCGTACTGATCGCGTTTATGCAATATGCGCAGCGATTCTTTCGTCCGATCATGGATCTGAGCGAGAAGTACAACATTCTGCAGGCGGCGATGGCGGCGAGCGAGCGGGTGTTTACGCTGCTGGATACGGAGCCGGAAATTCGGTCGGCGGCGAAGACTGAGGGCGGCGACGGATCGGGACGGGTCGAGTTTCGGAATGTGTGGTTCTCGTACCAGAGCTTTACGGCGGAGGATGAAGCCTTGCTTGCGGGTGCGAGTGCGGCGGAGCTGCGGGCCCGGACGAATATTGAGTGGATTCTGCGGGATGTGAGCTTTGCGATCGAGCCGGGAGAGACGGCGGCGATCGTAGGGCATACGGGCGCGGGAAAGACGACGATTACGGCGCTGATGATGCGGTTCTACGACGTGCAGCATGGGGCCATTTTGATCGATGGCGTGGATGTTCGCGAGCTGGAGCTGATGGCGCTGCGGCGGCGGTTTGGCGTAGTGCTGCAGGATCCGTTCCTGTTTACGGGAACGATTGCGACGAACATTCGGCTTGGTTCCTCGTGGATTACGGACGCGCAGATGGAGCGGGCGGCGGATGACGTGAATGTGGGCGACTTTATCCGATCGCTGCCTATGGCGTTTGACGAGCCGGTGACGGAGCGTGGGGCGACACTCTCTACGGGGCAGAAGCAGCTGATCAGCTTTGCGCGGGCGATGGCGCACGCGCCGGGGATCTTGATTCTGGATGAGGCGACGAGCTCGGTCGATACCGAGACGGAGCTGCGGGTGCGGGCGGCGCTTGAGCGAATGATTACGGGGCGGACGAGCGTGCTGATCGCGCATCGGCTGTCGACGATCCAGCGGGCAGAGACGATTCTGGTGATGCATAAGGGGCAGCTGCGGGAGCAGGGGACGCACCAGGAGCTGCTGCTGGCGCGCGGGCTCTACTGGAAGCTGTATCAGCTGCAGTACAAGGATCAGGAGCTGGGGTCGGCGGTGGCGGCGGAGTCGGTTCCGACTCGCTAAGAATTGCTGCGGCATGTGAGTAGACTCGAGGCGGATGGCTTCGATTTTTCTATCGGCGGGTGAGGCTTCGGGCGACCATTACGGGGCCGAGGTGATGGCGGCGGTGCGGGCCAGGGTGCCGGGGGTGGAGTTCTTTGGGC
>CAXTRT010000012.1:0-18295 GCA_964246835.1 uncultured Acidobacteriaceae bacterium
CACCCCCTGCCTCATCCTCACCGTCTCCGAAAACGGCTTCGGCAAGCGCACCGACTGCGATCGCTACCGCCTCCAGTCCCGCGGCGGCAAGGGCGTCATCAACATGAAGACCACCCCCAAAATCGGCAAGGTCGCCTCCATTCAGCTCGTCGACGACACCACCGAGATGATGCTCATCTCCCAGTTCGGCAAGATCATCCGCATCGACACCAAAACCATCCGCTCCGCCGGCCGCTCCACCTCCGGCGTCAAACTCCTCAACCTCGACACCGACGACAAGATCGCCGCCGCCGTCACCATCTCCCCCGAAGACCCCAAAACCCAACCCGAAAACGGAACATTATTACAGTAGTTGCTGCCAAAGTTTCTTGAGAATGTGCGAAACAATTAATACAGGGGTAATCTTTTTGGTGTTACCGTTGCTTCGTTGACAAGTCATACACGAATTCACTTTGTCAACCGAGGTAAGTCATATGCGGGGTATGAAGCTGCTAATCGAGTTTAGCTTTATGTTACTCATCTGCTCCTGGAGTCATAGCGGGTTGGCGCAATGTACCAAATGCCCAACAGATAATGGCTGTTCAGGTCAGGGTAGTGGAAATCAATGTTCCTTTCCGCAAGGTAATGACCCCCTGTGTACTTACTACAATCCTGACTTTTGCGCATACCCCTCAAGTAGCGGTTGTCCAGGAAACAAATTTGATGGGCGATGCTGCGAACGGACTACAAGTCCAATAATTATAGATCTAGGTGGTGACGGTTTCCATCTTAGCAATGCGTCGAGAGGTGTCTGGTTTCGACCTTTCCCGGAGGAGACCACTCAGTTTAAGGTAGCGTGGCCTGAAGCAGGATCACAAAATGGTTGGCTCGCCTTAGATCGGAATGGAAATGGAACAATCGATGACTTCGGTGAACTTTTTGGTAATGAAACTGATCAACCAGTACCTGCTCCAGGTGCCGAGCGCAACGGATTTGCAGCTCTGGCCATATACGACAGCCGCGAGAACGGTGGTAACGAAGACGGCTGGATTTCGAAGGAAGATCGTATATACGATAAGTTACGCGTGTGGGTAGATGAGAATCATGATGGTGTATCACAGCCCAATGAGTTGCATACCCTAGCTTCTGTAGGCATATCAGCGATAGCACTTCGATTTACAACACTACAGCGAACTGATCAGAATGGAAACGTCTTTCGCTATCGATCCGCTATTCGCGAAGTAGCTGGAGTAGAAGTAGGCAAGACGATATTTGATGTATTTCTTCAGTTAGGAGCGGAACGCGCGACTCTTACAAACAGAACTTGGCCGATTCAACCAATGAGCATCGGATTCAAGGCTAAATAATCAGAGTTCAACTCAGGAAGGAGCTATCTTCTGTGCGAGAAATCCTTTGCGGACCTTTGCTGATAATTTTCTATTGTCTACTCGCCCTTGAACTAGAAAACACAGCTGCACATGCAGATTGCGCTTCTCCAACACAAGCTACAAAGACTGCCGTGGCAAGATACGCTGGCAGAAAGTTCCATGTAGATGAAGCTTTAGTGACGGTCGCTTCCGTCGAACAAGTAGATTCTTCATGTTTCTGGGCGATCTACCTTGAAGCAGGTAATCCGGCGAAGACCTTGAAGCTGTATTTATCTCCCGATGGACATCATCTCGTGCCGGCACTTTATGACATGAGTGTCGATCCTCTAGTGGCCGAGAGAGTAGAGCGAAGAGGTATAGAGCAGCAGCTAGCTGGAAAGTCTTCAACAGAATCTAGGGATGGAAATGCTCAAATAACGATCGTTGAGTTCTCAGACTTTCAATGCCCTTATTGTAGGCGAATGTCGAATGCCTTAAAGGAAGTTCGTTAGAGTAAGACAGAGAAAGATGTGAGGGTTATCTATAGAAACTTTCCATTGCCTATGCACAGTTGGGCACGCTCGGCGGCTATGGCAAGCACCTGCATTCAGAAGGTTGAACCGTCATCTTTTTGGACATTCCATGACTACCTATTTGATCATCAAGCATTGATAAATACCGCAACAATCAGATCTGAAAGTATTGAATCTATTGCGAAAGACCGTCCTGAAACAGCTAAGAAAATAGAATTGTGCATCGAGGATAACGATACGGATGCTGAAGTTCAACGAGACGTTGAATTGGGACGAAAGCTTGGAGTGAACTCTACTCCGACAATTTTTGTCGATGGAAAGAAAATTGAGGGTGCACAGACAGTTGCAGAGATACGGCTTGCTATAGAAAGTGCTCGAGCCGACCGTGTAAATAGTAGACAGCAAGCAATGAGTTCCGTACTAAGAGAACAACCATGACTAGATCTCAGGGGAGAGTAAATATGCGCCTGCTGCAACAGTACGGAGTTGTGTTGCTAATTATTGCAAGTTGCACAATACCTGGAAGCTCTCAGAGTATAAGTCAGCCCGGAAGATATGTGACTTTTTCCGAATACCTAGAGTCAAAAGGAATCAGAACTCGTGCCGGAACTATAGTAGCTTTATCCAGTAATGATCCAGAAATAAGAGGCGTGGCAGCTTTCAAGCTAGCAGAAGACCATGATTCAGAAGCAGTGCAACTTATTACAAATGCATTAGGAGGCGAGAACGATCCATCAGTGCAAGTGAATTTAGCATCAGCTTTGCTGTCATTAGATATTCCGGCAGGTGGAACAAGGCTAAGTACACTATGTGAGAGTACAACCTCCTCAACTAGTGTAGTGATAAAAGCAGCTCAGCAGCTTGCTTACAGACAACTTGGCGGTAGTTGTGCTTACAATTTGATCCAAGCATTTAATGGTGCCCGGAATAAATCTGATCGTGTATCTCTACTGTCATTGCTTGCGCAAATAGCGCCAAATGCTCCTGCAAATCTGGAAACCTCACTACTAAAAATTGCAGATGAGGCATTACAAGATCCGAGCCCATCGATCCGTCTACAGTCTTCCGAACTCTTGGTCCGTGTAAATACTGTCAGATCACTAGAAATGTTGAGCACTGCTAGCCAGAATGAGCAGGAACCGCTTGTCAAACGTCGTTTCGCAGAGGCACTTCTAAGGGCAAAGCAAACATCTGGGGGCCACAACTTGAAGCAGAGTCTACATAGTGATCAAATTCTGCCTAATGCTGCTGCAGCGACTGGTCAGTCGCCATGCTTGTCACAGATTTGCCCGACTTCTGCGTCTGTCACAAATAAAACGGTAGACCCCCTTCCGCCATTGGTTCCCCAGTTTCTGACAGGATTCGGGATTGTCGCTCAAATGTCTGTCGGCCCTAGTTCTACTGATTATTATAGAGTTGTGTTGACTGAGACGCTCTCGACGGTAGCTACTAGTTGCCCGGCGCAGTATGCAACTAATGGAAATTATTGTCCTGGGGGAGGAAATTTCGTCGTCGGCACGGGGCTTCGCGACAACGTGTTGATGAAGGATCTTCCGCCAATAACAGATTCATTCTACGACTTTCACGAATCAGCGAATGCGGCCAACGCTTCAACAGTTTTCAACAATGGGCAATCCTGCAGCATAGACTGCACTCAGCAGTACATATGCAATGGTACGCCTCTGGGTAACTTTACAATCACTCGCGACTTTATTCCTGATGTTGTTACCGGATCAGACGGAAAAACGTACGCAGTGACCACTGTAGTTGCAAATAAACTCTGAGCAGGCGGGTGGTCCATGTCTGAATTGAGCCGGGTGCCCCGTCTTCGGCACGGTTTCATCGTGACTAAGGTGGGCGGGTGGCCCCGGTCTCCATAAAGCCGCAACACTTGGTGGGCGGGTGGCCCAGATCTTAATCGAGCCCGGTGCCCCACCCTAAGCTTCGGTGCCCCATCCTTCGCAGCTTCATCGCGAAGGGTGGGACGTAAGAAACCGGGTCGACCAGGTCCCGAGCCACACTACGGGGTGGGCGGGTGGTCCAGGTCTCCATCGAGCCACAACACCGGGTGGCGGGTAGCCCAGGTCTCAACCGAGCCACAACACCGGGTGCCCCATCTTCGGCACGGCTTCATCGTGACTAAGGTGGGTCATTTTCGCGGCAGCGAAAATCCCTGACACTGCCAACATGCCACTTGGCCTCAAACGATATCAAGAAGAAGGACATCTCCACTTCATCACCTTCAGCTGTTACCGCCGCGAGCCCACCCTGACCCCGCATTACACCCTCTTCGAACACACCCTCGAATCCACCCGAAGACGCTACAACCTCGACGTCCACGGCTACGTCCTCATGCCCGAACACGTCCATCTCCTCCTCAGCGAACCGGAGAAAGAATCCCTCGCCAAAGCCCTCCAGGCCCATAAACTCTCGGGCACGAAGCAAATTGGAGCCAAGCAGTTCTGGCAACCGCGCTACTACGATTTCAACGTCTTCACCGCCAGAAAGCGCCTCGAGAAGTTGAGATACATGCACCGCAACCCAGTCACCCGAGGCCTCGTCGCCCAACCAGAAGACTGGCCCTACTCCAGCCACCGCCACTACGTCACCGGCGTCCCACACCCCACCCTCCGCCTCGCCTCCCCGCATAGCTGAATCCAACTCCCATCCGCGACGCAAACCTGCGTTCCGGCTTTACATTCATTAGGCCGCTATCGTCCACCGTAGTGGCGCAACCACTCACGCCGCGCCCGTATACTCATCTCATCGGTCCAACAAAAGGCATCTCCAGCCGCCCGAGTCGGGGCAGCCCTACGTACCCCCAACGCAACCCGCACCAATTCAAGACTTTGGTGCTGAAGTACCCGGGGAGGATCTCCTACACTCCAGAGGAGAGATCCACCCAAAACGTCCATCGCACCTCACCCTGCATCTCTTATGGCAGGCTCCCCATGCGCATCAACGATCCACTCTTCTTCCTCCTCCTGCTCTGCGCTACTGTCTTCACCTCCACCCAAGCCTCAGCCCATCTTGTCGCTCTCCAAAGAACGCATTCGCACATCCGCCCTCTTCCACCGAACCCTCCGCCGGTCGCACCATCGACCGCACCCGATCCAATCCGCACCTTTACCTTCGACCCCGTCCAGACCGCCGCAGGCACAGCCATCGCCCTCAGCGCCGGCGCTTTTGGCTGGCTCCTCGCCCACCGCCGCCGCAAGCGCCTCCTCACCTCGCTCGCGACCCTCACCGATCAGTTAACTCAGCGCAACGCAACCATCACCACCCTTGAACACACCCTCGATCGCCGATCGCAGGAGGTCGCAGAGGCTCACCGCCACCGGCGAGCTGCCGAAGCCAGTCTCAGGGCCTTCCAGGCCGAAGCCATCCGGCACAAGGCAGAGCGGCGCGAGACATGGCGACTCGCGGAGGCCGAGCGCGAGCAAACCGACGTCGCCAGCGCCGCCAACCAGCTTCGCTTCGTCTCGGAAGCCATTCTATTTCCCAGGGAACTGCTCAACAGGGAGGAACAGATCGTCTTTCGCGCCGCCCTCCGAGCCATTCAGACTGTCAATAAAGCCTTTGGCTCTAGCCGCTATGGCCTCAGCTTGCAGGTCAGCATGGGAGAGTTTCTCGGCACCGCCGGCAAGGAGGTAGCCGATCGAGCCTACAGCTCCATCGGCTGCAAGCGCTCCGACCTCCTCATCTATACCCGCGCCGATTTCCTCCCTGCCCTGGTCATCGAGCACCAGGGCTCCGGCCACGATCAGGGTAAAGCCCGCGAGCGCGATGCCGTCAAACGTGCTGCCCTTGCCCGTGCCGGCCTCCCTCTGCTTGAAACTATCTCGACCGACTTCGCGGTCCTGTATCGGGAGATTACCGCGAAACTCGATGCCTGCTCCGCACCTCATACAACCTCCGGCAAGTCGCAGCCTCCTCGCGCCTGAAAGGCTGCGCCGAAACTTTTGCGCTACACTGGCAATCTCCGCTCAGGCCATGCACCAGCCATCTCCTCCGAAGGCAGGTCCACCATGATCGCTCTGCCGCGCCGTTCCTTCCTCCGCGCCGCCGCCACTCTCCTTCCTACCGTCTCCGTCGCCCGCCTCCTTCGAGCTGGGACTTTCAGGGACGATCCCACTCCGACCAGCCTTCCCAGGCCTCTCGCCCGCGAGGAGGATCGTTACGCCATCAAGCGCGCTCTTCCAAACGGCACCACCACCTTCAAGGTCTCCTCGCAGGACTGCCGCAACGACTTCTTCGCCATGGAGCACCACCACAACGCCAAAGGCGGCCCGCCTCTCCATCGTCATCACGTTGAGGACGAGTGGTTCTACGTCCTCGACGGCGAGTATCGCGTCAAGGTCGGCGACACCCTCCACACCCTGCACGCCGGCGACTCCGTCCTTGGCCCCCGCGGCATTCCCCACGCGTTCGCCTTCGTCGGCCCCACTACCGGTCGCATGCTCATCACCTACGCCCCTGCTGGCCGCATGGAAGAGTACTTCAACTTCCAGGACCAGCACGGCGGCCGCTCCTACGCCTCCGACGCCGAGCGAGCCCGTGCCTTCGGCATCGACCGTCTCGGTCCACCGCTCGCCACGGACTGAGCGCGGTCGCTCCTTGGGTGTGTATGGAGGTGGAGTACCCTACCCACCTCCGCATTCCTATTTCTGTCCGACCTCCACCAGCATGAAGCTGTCCGGCTTCGGCGTCGGCCGCCCGCTTGCGCCAGGCTTCATCGGCTCGAATATCGCCGTCGGCAGATAGAACGTCCTGGTGCTCGGATCGAACCCCATTGTCCGCGCTCCCTCCGGCGTCTTCACCGTCTGCTCCACCTGGAAGCTGCCGCCCTTCTCACGCGCAACCGTGAGCGATCCGTCTCTGCAACTCGCAAATGCCTGACCGCCCGCAAACGCCGTTGCATCCACCCCGGCCCCGATCGGCACCGATCCCAGCACCTTTCCGTTCACCGTGCTCATCACCACTAGTTTCTGCGGGTTGCGGCACCCGACAAATAGCCGATGGTGCTCCCGGTCGATCGCCATCCCGACCGGCTTGCCGCCCGGCGTTACCGGCCACCGAGCTATTACCTTCCGCGATGCCAGATCCACCTCCGCCACCACATCCTTATCCTCAAGGTTGATGTACACCTTCCCCGACCCGTCGGTCGCCAGGAACTCCGGCGCCCCACCCAGCGCAATGGGAGCGTTCATCTTGCCATTCTTCGGGTCGATGTCCGCCTTGAAGGTAATCAGCGAGTTTGCATCGCCCGCCACCGCCAGAATCGTCTTTGACGCCTCATCGTAGATAATTCCGTCCGAGTCTGGCAGCGTGGCCAGCTTGCCCAGAACGGCATATGTCTTCAGATCGAAGATCACGATTGAGCCCTTGCCGCCGCCATCCGTAATAAAGCCACGATTGAGCGACGGGACGATCGCCACGCCGTGCGCAATCGTCTGCCCTGGAATATCGCCAAGCACCCTGCCCGTTACTGCGTCGATCACCTGCGTATGCGAGCTCCGCGGCACAAAGAGTCGTTGTGTCGACTGATCAACTGTCACATAGTCCCACTGTCCTGGGCCGCCGATGTGCATCTGCTTCGCAACAGTCCACCCCGCCTGTGCCTGAGTGGGTAGGCCCTGCACCATCAGAGCTCCCGCCATCGTCGCTAAAAGCAACCGCCTGATTCGCATATCGAACTCTCCCTGCCCGGCAGGTTGCGCGTCGCGCGCCATCCGGGGCTTTTTCTAAAACCCTAGCAGCCGAACCTGAACCCTCGGTTAAGGAGAGCCTGTGACGACGAAGATAGGTTTATCTCGCCAAAGGCTTACTATCTGAGGAATTTGTGATCTCCCAGGAATCTCCCAGGAGCTGTTCGCCGCCCTCTTCCAGGGACGCCATTCTCTTAGTTTCACCGCCGCCCTTCTTCGCGCTTTACCGCTGCTAATGTCCGCTCCGGCAAAAGGATCGCCGGACAGCGGAGATATCCGCCCGGCGATCTCTTTGTGCTGCGCAAGAACCGCTTCCGATCCGTCTGGACTACTTCTTGAAGCGGCGGCGAACCAACCCGCTCACACCGGCAAGACCCGTGCCCAGCAGCGCCAGCGAGCTCGGCTCCGGCACGGCCGTGTCTGTAACGGAGACCCCATCAAGCAGTGACATTGGTGGTGCGCCGCCCGGTGTTCCGATGGCAAGAAACGACAGAGTCTCGCTTGTGCCCGTCGCCGTAAACGTCAGGCTCTCGTTCTTCCATCCCGTAAACCCGTGGCTGTCATCCTGCAGAACCTCTGTAAAGAGCTTCTGGTTGCCCAGGCTTACCTGAAACTGCTCTGTCGTTGCACCGGTGTAACCGTACTGCTGCGCTCCGCCGAAGAGGAATGAAACGGTCGTCGCCGCTCCCACGGTCAGGCCGCTCAGTGTCTGCGAGAGAGGTCCCTGCGAGTAGCCGCCATCCATCGCCAGGAAGTTGCCGCCGGCTGGGCTTGTACCCAGGCCATTCGCGGATCCGTCCGCGGGACCCCAGAGCTTGATGCCGCCATATTGACCCGTCGCACCCGTTGTGTCCGCCGTGCCCGGAAGAAAGACGAAGTTGTAGCCGGTGCTCGTCCAGCCAAGAACCTGCTGTGAAGGATAAAGCGAGCCAAACTCAGCGGATGTATTGGTAAGTGTCTGCTCAAAGCCTGCGTTATAGACATTGACGGTGTTGGCATGGGCGGAGACCGCAGCGCAGGACAGAACGACAGCGGCGAGGACTGCAAGGTTATTGCGAAGGATGGAAGGCAGAAAAGACGTCATAACGTTCGGATCCTCAGTAAAAGTGGTACATCCTGGTTGCTTCCTCATGAACGAGCAGGAAAGCTGACCATTTGCTTCAGTTCATCTGCACCTATCTAATGCAACCAGGCCGCCACTATCCGCATCACTCCGAAAACTCTTCCAATCCCCTGTTTTGGCCGATTTAGATGGAAAAACGCCCTGCTGCAAGGCGCTGTGTCTTAATATTTACCCACTGAGGGAAAGCTTTTACACACAACGTTACAAGTCAAACGGCCCAGTAACCGATCATAAGATCTAATAATGCAGTTAGTTACCGGTACCCGTGTTACCTGGACGCTTTTCAGTACCCTTGATCCTCGACTGCGAGACATTGGGTATTACTGCGAGGCACGTTGCGAAAGAGCCCTTCGTCCCATACTTTGTCACATAGCTAGAGGTCGCGCGTCGCACCCGAATCTATGGCGCATCTTCCGGGACTTCGTCCCCATGGTCGGTCTCCGCATCGCCTTTAGATACAGTCGTAACTGAAACAGCTGGCCTTCTCCAGATTAAAAACGGCTCAACGAGTTGATCGAACAGCATGGGCGATACCGGTGCATCGATCCCATATCGCTCCGGCTGCTTATCCGGCGGGAGATATAACGTGCCGAAGATGTGGTCCATCCACGGCAGGAGCGCCGCATAGTTCTTGTTGTAGAGATCCGGTGCGTCGTTTGTATGGTGCCAGTGGTGGAAGGCCGGCGTTGCCACCAGCCACTCTAGCAGCCCAAAGCGCCATTTCACGTTGGCATGAATAAAGAATCCCCAAATCGTGCCAAGCAGCACCACCAGGACTGGGATAAGACTGCCCTCCCGGGTCGCCGGCGATCCCAGCCCGAGTATATACAGCGGGACCAGTCCGCAGAGTCGCGTAAAGACCATATCCACAGGGTGAGCACGCGTATTGACCAGGTAATCCAGGTGCTCGGCACTGTGGTGGATCGCATGAAACCGCCATAGCAGCGGAATCTCATGGCTCCAGCGATGTCCCCAGTAGAAGCCGATCTCGCCCACCAGCACGGAGGTCACGATGCGCAGCCACACCGGCCAGGCTGCCACCGCCGCGGTCAATCCTGCGGGAACCGCCTGGTGCACGGCCCATGCAACAAGCGCCAGCGGCACGCTGAGCAAGACACTCGGCAGCAGGCTGCTCAGGAAGTAGTAGCCCAGATCCGTTACAAAGCCCTTGCGGAAGATCTCCTTGGGGTGCGAGGCAAACAGCCTCTCCAGCGGAGTAAAGATGGCTGCCAGCAGAACCAGCCATACACAGAGCCGGAACACCTGCACCGCATGCGCCAGAAGCCGTGGATCAATTGAATCGAACGAATCCATGCACCCTTCCTCGCCTCAGCGTGGAGCATACCGTCCGCGTCCAAGTCTCCTTCAGACTATGCCGGCGCAGGATGCCTGCAATCCCACGGCTGGGGGAGCCAGCGGGTGCCTGAACCCTCTATGGGCTGCATGCTTGACGATCTGTTGGCTGCTGGGCACCATCAATAGGTGCCTCCCTCGCGCCTGCCCTGGCTTGCTGCTCTGCTGCACACCACACCGGCCCTTATCTTTGTAGTGCCGTTTTATATCCCCGTCAGCCCTGCCTTCTCAGACTCTTACCTGTTCGGCTTCAACAACCGCGCCGCGCTCGTGCTTACTCTCATTTTGTTCGCTGTTGTAGGTGTCCTTTCATGGTTGGGCAGGCTTCGGCTCAGCCTTATCGAGCCTGAATCCGACGCGCCTGGCTACCCCGACGTCCGCCAGCCCAGGCATCTCGATCTCGCAGTGGTGCTGCTGCTCGCGACCGGCTTCTCCGCCGTTTATTTCCTTCTTATCCGCGGCAGCAACGGCGTGGGGGAAGGCGTCTACTTTCTCGACCGCCTCGGCCTGCTTGCGCAAGGACTTCACCCCTATCGTGACTTTGAGTTCGCCTACGGCCCCCTCCAGATATTTGGGCCTTGGCTCTTATCAAGCCTGTTCCATCTCTCACTAACGGTCGCCTACGCGCTCTTCTGGCTTTTCTCAACCTGCCTTGGCCTGCTCGCTCTCTGGTTTGCCGTGCTCTGGATCGATCTTCCCGCGCAGGGAAAGTCGGCCGCCTTCGCTCTATTTGCTCTGGTTCTCGGAGTGGAGATCCTCAGCAGCGGCCTGAACTATAACCCGCTTCGCTATGCTGCTCCGATCGCCTGCCTAGTTGCTGTGCATAGGCTCAGTCGCCGTGCCAACGCGCCTCTGCAGACCTTCGATTGGCAAACGATATTAGCCTCCGCTCTTGCGGCTACCCTTCTCCTCTGTCTCTCGCCAGAGATGGGCGTTACCTTCTGCGTCGCAGTTGTTCTCTATCTGCCGATCTGCCGCCGCATCTGTGGCCGGCCCTGGACCTGGTTTGCCCTCTGGCTTGCTCTTGCTTTTATTGTCCTGCTTCTCGCCGCTGCACGGATAGGGGTGTTCGAGACAATGAAAGGATTTTCCGCCGGGGGCTTTAGCCTGCCTGTCCTTCCCGGCCCGCATATTCTCATCTTCCTTGCGGCCTTCGCCATTGTCCTGGTCTACCTCATGAACCCTCGCCACCGCGCGCGCCTCATGAGTTCTACCGCTCTCCTTGCGTTTTACTCCCTTGGCATGCTCCCCGCCGCGTTCGGCCGGTGCGATTGGGCGCATGTCTCAGGCTATGAGCTTGGCATCCTGCTTCCAGCTCTACTCCTGCTTACACCTAATGCGATCACCCGCCAGCTCAGCCGCTCTGCCCTGCTGCTCGTCTTTTCGCTTTTCTTCGTGCAGAGTGTGACCACCATTGTGAGCGTCATCGCAAAGGTGCAGCTCTATCCGGCGTTTGCCCATGGGGAGCCCACCAGCGGCTTCGGCAAGCAATTAGTCCAACTGACGGAGCGTTCCATGGGTCGGTCGTATACGCAGGCGGACGCCGCACACAAGCTGGCACGCATCCGCGCTGTCGCTAGGCTTTCCTCCACGGATCCCCACGTACTCTTCCCCACCGCCTCCCCGATTCTCTATGCGCCTTTCGGGTACTCGCCGCAACGGCTCGCCAGCGTACAGTCTTCCGCACTCGCAGAAGGCCGCTCATGGGCACACTCAACCTGTTCACCGCAGCCCAGGTGAGGCAGAAGATCGCCGAGATGCAAACACATCCCGAACGGGACCTGTTTGTCTCACCCGACGGCCTGGAGCAATGCGCCCCGCGCGCGGCAGCAGCGCACAGCTTCGGGCCCTCTTTCTGCTTCCACTTGTACCGTCCCCGCGCCACAAGTCGAACCTGATGGCACCGCTATGTCAATACATCGAACGGCAATACAGAATCGTCACTCCGGCATCTCCCAAGACGGCCGACTACGCATTGTGGCGATATCGATCTCCGGCACTGTAGATTGTCTAGAAAGGCCGGAGATTGTGATCGCCGTTATGCTGGCAAAGTCGTCCCTCCGCATAGTTTTTGGGACTACTGCTTTGCCGAGCGGTTGATAGCAGCTTGTGAGTCGGGGCGCTCACTGGTTACCTTCTCCTGGCCGATCGCTTCTTCGTTGGCGGAGTGGCTGCTGATTCCCTGACTCTCGCTGTGAATGACACGAGACGTGAGATGGCCGGTGTGGGCTTCGGTTTCAGGAACACCTTTGTGCTCCGGACCTTGCGATTCGTTGCGGGCGAAGGCGCGATTGCTGCCCGTCTGGGCGCCATCGGAGTTCTCGTAGGTTGCGGCGTCTTCACCATGGCCAAGATCCTGGACAAAGGCGTTCGATTCGAGGTCATCCTGAGAACGGTCCTGATTCTGCTGCGATTCGGTATGCGGTGTGGTCTGGATGGAATCGTGCGAGGGAGTGTCGGGTGTGTTGCCGGGCTTCATATGTATGTCCTCAGGCTATGGGACGACGATCACGCAGCAGGGCGTTGGCCTGTGTGCGCGGAAGGGACGGATCGGATTTGGTGAGGTGAACGGGGATCAGGCAGGAGGGAGATCGTCCATCGCCTTCCGCGTCTTCACGTAGAGCGCGCGCGTCTCGTCCGCCTGTTTGCGCAGACCGGCGACAATGGGGGCAGGCGCCTTGGCCATGAAGCCTTCATTGCCCAGCTGGCGATCGGCGGCGATAAGGCCCTTTTCCAGGCGGCCAAGCTCTTTGCTGAGGCGGCTGCGCTCGGCGGCGATGTCGGCCGGGCTGCTGACGGGGCGCTCGTAGAGAACGGCGACGTCAAAGCTTGCGGTGCTGCGAGCATTGGCTCCGGAGAGAGAGGCGTCGGCGAACTCGACGGCGGAGACGCGGGCCATGCGCGCGAGCATGTCGGCGTTGGCATCGGCGAGCGCGAGGACATGGTTATCGCCGTGGACTTGGATCGCAGCGGCTTCCTTCTCAGGGACGCCAAGCTCCTTACGGATGCCGCGGATGGTGACGATAAGCTCCTGCAGGGTCGCGATGGCGGCTTCGGCGGTGGAGTCGGCGGGAAGATCGGCCGCCTGCGGATAGCGTGTAAGCGCGATGGACTTTGCGGGCGGCTGGCCGTTGTAGAGCGCATGCCAGATCTCCTCGGTGAGGAACGGCATGAAGGGGCTGAGCAGGCGGAGCGACGTCTCAAAGACGCCGGAGAGCGTGGCGAGAGAGATGGCGGTGACTTCATTGCGAACGTGGGTCGAGGATTTGGTAGAAGGGTCGCCGAAGTCGAGGCGGAGCTTGACGAGCTCGAGGTACCAGTCGCAGAGCTCGCCCCAGAAGAACTGGTAGACGGCGCCCGCGGCCTCATCAAAGCGATACGCGGAGAGCGCGCGGTCCACTTCGGCGCAGACGGCAGAGAGGCGTAACAAAATCCAGCGGGACTCGAGCGGCGTGGCGTCAGGAAGGATTGCGAACGCGGTGGGGTCGGCGCCGAGCGCTACGGTGTAGCCGGCGGCTTCGGCGCGGTCGAGCTGCAGAAAGAGGAAGCGGGCGGCGTTCCAGATCTTGTTAGCGAAGGCGCGGTTGCCTTCGGTGCGGGCCTCTGAGAAGGCAATGTCGGTACCTGGCGAAGCCATACTGGCAAGCGTGAAGCGAACTGCATCTGTGCCGAATCTGGTTACGGTCTCGATGGGGTCGATGACGTTGCCCTTGGTTTTGGACATCTTCTGCCGGTCGGCATCGCGTACAAGGGCGTGGATGTAGACCTCGCGGAAGGGAACGGCGTCGGCAAGGGTGCGCGGGGAGCCGTCCGGCATTGGAACATCGAGCATGAAGTGCGTACCGAACATGATCATGCGCGCGACCCAGAAGAACAGGATGTCGGAGCCGGTGGTCAGCACCGATGTGGGATAGAAGGCAGCGAGGTCGGGATTCTTCGCATCAGTGATGGGGTCGTCCGTCCAGCCGAAGACCGAGAACGGCAGCAGGCCGGAGGAGAACCAGGTGTCGAGCACGTCGGTCTCCTGGCGAATGTCGGAGCTACCGCAGCCGATGCAGGCGGACGGGGTGTCGCGGGAGATGGTGATGGCGCCGCAGGCGTCGCAGAACCAGGCGGGGATGCGGTGGCCCCACCACAGCTGGCGGGAGATGCACCAGTCGTGGATGTTGCGCATCCACTCGTCGTACGTACGCTTGTAGTTTTCGGGAGTGAAGCGGATGTGGCCTTCGTCGACGGCCTGAATGGCCTTATCGGCAAGCGGCTGGATTTTGAGGAACCACTGTTTTGAGAGGCGCGGCTCGATGATGACGCCGGAGCGCTGGCTGGTGGCGATGGCGAGGGTGTGGTCCTGAACCTCGACCAGCAGGCCGAGAGCGTCGAGATCTTTGACGATCTGCTCGCGGGCGGCGAAGCGGTCGAGGCCGTGGTAGGGCGAGCCGAGGAGATCGATGTGCGCGGTCTCGTCCATAATAGTGAGGCTTGGCAGGGCGTGGCGCTCGCCGATGGCGAAGTCATTGGGATCGTGCGCGGGTGTGACCTTGACGGCGCCGGTGCCGAACTCGGGGCGCGCCCAGTCATCGGCGAGGATGGGGATCTGACGATTTGTAAATGGTAGAGTTACAAGCTTGCCGACGAGCTTGGTATAGCGCTCGTCGTCCGGGTTCACGACAACAGCGACATCGCCGAGCAGGGTCTCGGGCCGCGTGGTGGCGATGACGATGGAGTCGGTGCCGTCCGCGAGCGGCCCGTCGAGCAGCCGATAGCGGATGCTGTAGAGCTTGCCCAGACGATCCTCGTGATTCACTTCGAGATCGGAGACGGCGGTCTGCTGTGCCGGATCCCAGTTTACGATGCGCTCGCCACGATAGATGAGGCCCTGCTCGTAGAGGCGGACGAAGGCCTCGCGCACTGCAGTGGAGAGCCGGTCGTCCATGGTGAAGTACTCGCGGGACCAGTCGACCGAGGCGCCGAGACGCTTCATTTGGTCGAGGATCGCGTTGCCGTATGTGGTCTTCCATTGCCACACGCGCTCGGTGAACTGCTCGCGGCCGATCTGCTCGCGGGAGCTGCCTTCGCCGAGCAGCTGGCGCTCGACCATGAGCTGCGTGGCGATGCCGGCGTGGTCTGTGCCGGGAACCCAGAGCGACGTCTCGCCGCGCATGCGATGCCAGCGCGCAAGAATATCCATCTCAGTCTGGTTGAGCATGTGGCCCATATGCAGGCGGCCGGTGACGTTCGGCGGCGGAAGGAGCTGGGTGAACGTTGTGGCCGCGGCCTGCGCGGCGGACGGTGTGGTCACGTCAAACAGCCTCTCGGCGGCCCAGAACTGGGCCCATCTCTCTTCAATTTCGGCAGGTTCGTAGGCTTTGGGCAGGTCTCGGCTCATGAGATTTAAGCGTAGCATTTGGCACAGTGTCGCTACCGACTCCGCGAATGAAGCGTCAAGCTGAGAGTTACTCGGGCCAGAACGTATCTGAATGGAAGCAGGAGGCGACGGATGCAGCTCTGTGTGCGACGGGGAACCATGCGACGGGGAACCATGAGGGCCGGCTGGTGGCGACTGGCGGCGGTGCTGGCTGTTGTGTGTTGCGCTGCTCCGGTCCAGGGGCACACGTATGCGCGGCACGGCCGGGAGGGCGAGGACCGGGTCGGAGCCTTCTCGACAATCGTCATCTCGGAGGATCGTCCGGCCGCGGATGTGGCGTGCGTGTTCTGCTCGGTCCGGGTCGATGGCGATGTGCATGGCGACGTCGCTGTGCTGTTCGGCACGGTGACAGTGACGGAGGGCCGAACGATCTCGGGCGATGTGGCGACGCTGTTTTCGACCTTGGTGTTGGGCGATGGCGCACGGATTGACGGCGATCTGGCGACCGTATTTGGCACCGCGAACCTGGCGGAGAGCGCGCATGTGGGCGGGGATAGGGCGGTGTTCTCGAGCGGCGTGGGTATCACCGTGATTCTTGCGCCGCTGCTGATCGTAGCCGGCGTGATCTGGCTGCTGGTGTGGGTGGCGCGGCGGGCGATCGTCTGAACGGTCCAGTCAGGGAACGGTCCAGCAGGGAACCGACAGCGTACGAATCGCGTACTGAGCAGATATCCGGACGCGGCAGGGCGATGCGTGCGCATGAGAGAAGGAGATCTGCTTGCGAGTGATGCTTCGCCAACTGCGCATGGGCGCTGTGGTTTTGCTGCTAGGTGGTGGACTGCTGGCGCAGGCAGGGGCACAGGCGGGTGAGGAGCCGGTGCGCGGTGCGGAGCCGGCTGCGGCGGTGGATCGCGGGTACTTCAACCAGGACCTGTTCGTGCCGAAGGGCCAGGTGATCCACAACGCGACGTGCGTCCTGTGCTCGGTGCAGGTGGAAGGGGATGTGACGGGCCGGGTGCTGGTGCTGTTCGGCAACCTGAGTGTGAACGGCGAGATCCAGGGAAGGACGACGGTGGTGGGCGGCAACGCGGTGTTTGACGGGCAGGCGCGTGTGCTGCAGGCGACGGTCGTGCTGTTCGGCAACCTGGTGTACGAGACGGAGGAGGTGCTGACGGGCAGTGCGTATGTGCTCGGCGGCCACTCGTCCAGCTATGCCGCGCGCGGCAGCCTGCGGCGGCGAATGGCGCTGAGTCCGAAGCTGGTCTCCACGCTGGCGCTGCTGGGTTTTCTGCTGGTCTTTCTGGCGGCGTTTGGAGTGCGGCAGCGGCGGCATGCGCACTCGGGTCTGTGACCGAGGGTACGGGCCCCCTGTACTTCTGGGCTAAAGTCCTCCAAAGGCTTGGGTTAGGAGTGGGCTTGCCGGAGTAGAGCCGAACCACTGCTTCCGGGGTTTCAGTTCAGGCTCTTAGTGTAGCTGGGGTGCGCGGGTGATTGCGCCACGCGTGAACAGTGCGCAATAGCAACGGCAGATGCGGGGATCTCTCCACTGCGCAAGACGATACTGCTGTCTTGCTCCGGTCGAGATGACGGCTTCCTTGGGGTGATCATGCGGTCTGGTCGAGAGGACGGCTCTGGGGAGGGTGCGGCTCTGGTTTGGGTTCAGCGGATAGGGGCGGTGAGGTCGGGTGCGGCGTAGCGGGCGCCGGTGGCGATGAGGGCTTCGATGATGGAGAGGGGCTGTATGCCGCCGCGGGCGCCGACCGCGCCGCAGTTGAGGGCGGCGGCGGCGCAGGCGAAGTCGAATTGGCGCTCGAGCGGCCAGCCTTGCAGGAGGCCGAAGATGAAGCCGGCGTGGAAGATGTCTCCGGCCCCGGTGGTGTCGACGACGGGGACGCGGAAGGCGGGGGTGTGGAGGAAGCGGCGGCCATCCCAGGCGAGGACGCCCTGCTCGCCGAGGGTGGCGGCAGTGAGGGCGCCGCCGAAGCGGGAGTGCATCTTGAAGAGGGCTTTTTCGAGGTTGGATTCGGCCATGAGCCTGCAGGGGAAGTCGCGGCTGGCAATGAGGAAGTCGACGTTGGCGAGGAGGTCTTCGACGCCGGGGTAGAGCTCATCGAGATCAGCGATGACGGGGATGCCGGCGGCGCGGGCCCAAGTGGCGGCGAGGGTGGCGGCGGCGGTGTCGTAGCCATCGACGTGCAGGGCGCGGGCGGAGGTGATCCAGTCGCGATCGAGATCGGCGGGCCGGAGGAGGAGGCGATCGTCGCGGCGGCCGAGCACGGTGCGTTCGCCGCCGCTATCGACGAGGATGATGGACTGCGCGCTCGCGCCGCCGGGAACGGTGAGGATGCGAGTCTCGACGCCGGCGTGAGCGAAGGCCTGGTGATGGAGGGCGGCGGCCTCGTCTTCGCCGAGCTTGCCGACGTAGCGGGTGGTAAGGCCCCAGTGCCGGCAGGCGACGACGGTGGTGGCGACCTGGCCGCCGGGAAGGACGCTCGACTGGCGGAACTCGACCTTGGAGCCGCGAACGGGGAAGTCGACGACGGGAATGACCGTATCCGTGGCGTTCAGGCCGACGCCGACGAGATCGACCATGGGTGATGCGGACATGACGCTACTGTAAATGGAGCAGGGCGGCTTTGTGGCCTGCGGCGGCCTCTGTATCTGACCGCGTCGTGGTTTCTCCCCGCGTCGAGTAAGAGTTCCACGCGCAAGCTGGCTATGAACGATTGTCTGGATGTCTTCGTCGGCACGGAGCGGCAGCATCTCGCACTCTTGCTTGCGCGTGAGCAGGTTGTAGGGGGTTCCTTGAGCGGTAGTGCGGCCCGCGGCGAGGTGCGGGGATTCTTCACTGCGTTCAGAATGACAAA
>CAXTRT010000012.1:18395-91591 GCA_964246835.1 uncultured Acidobacteriaceae bacterium
AGGTGCGGGGATTCTTCACTGCGTTCAGAATGACAAATTTTGGGGTATGGCGCCGCCCACGTTGCCGGTAGTTCCATCACTGCGAATATGTGTCCTCTTTGGATTGGCCACGCTTTGAATGAGCCGGGCAGAGCGAGGACGCACGATTCTTCCCATGATCTCCGGAGCCTGGAGAGAGGAGTTTGCGCCTTTGGCGTGGATGAGATGGAACCGGGGCGCCGGGGCCAGCATAAAATCGAGGGTATGCCCATCGACTTCAATGCACCGCTTGCCTCCGCCGATCCGGAGATTGCCGAGCAGATTCACAACGAGGTTCTTCGCCAGCACGAAGGTCTGGAGATGATTGCCTCTGAGAACTTTGTCAGCCGCGCGGTGTTGGAGGCTGCCGGCACGGTCTTTACCAACAAGTACGCCGAGGGGTATCCGGGGAAGCGCTACTACGGCGGCTGCGAGTATGCCGATATTGTGGAGAACCTGGCGCGCGACCGGGCGAAGGAGCTTTTTGGGGCCGAGCATGCGAATGTGCAGCCGCACTCGGGCTCGCAGGCGAATGCGGCCACGTTTATGACGTTGTTGACGCCGGGGGATACGATTCTGGGGCTCGATCTGGCGCATGGCGGGCACCTGACGCATGGCCACAAGCTGAATTTTTCGGGCAAGCTCTACCGCGTCTGCGGCTACCAGGTGCGGCAGGATACGGAGATGCTGGATTACGACCAGATTGAAGAGATTGCCACGCGCGAGAGGCCGAAGATGCTGATCGGCGGCGGCAGCGCGTACTCGCGGCACTTTGATTTTGCGCGGATGCGGGCGATCGCGGACAAGGTGGGCGCCTATCTGGTGGTGGATATGGCTCATTTTGCGGGGCTGGTGGCGGGCGGGGCGCATCCCTCGCCGGTGCCGCACGCGCATGTGACAACGACGACGACGCACAAGACGCTGCGAGGGCCGCGCTCCGGGCTGATCCTGACGTCGAAGGAGTTTGCCGCGGGGATTGATCGCTCGGTGTTTCCGGGGCAGCAGGGCGGCCCGCTGATGCATGTGGTGGCGGCGAAGGCGGTGGCGTTTCGCGAGGCTCTGGAGCCTGACTTCAAGAGCTACGCGCACCAGGTGGTGGCGAATGCGCGGGCGCTGGCCGCGGCGATGGCGGAGAAGGGATTTCGCATCGTCTCCGGAGGCACGGATACGCACCTGATGCTGGTTGATGTGTTTGAGCGCGGCATGCTGGGGTCCGAGGCCGAGCATGCGCTGGGCGAGGCCGGCATTACGGTGAACAAGAATGCGATTCCATATGATACGAATCCGCCGCTGAAGCCGTCGGGTATTCGGCTGGGCACACCGGCTCTGACGACACGCGGAATGAAGGAGACAGAGATGACGCAGGTTGCCGCGTGGGTGGCGGAGGCGCTGAACCATCGCGGCGACGCGGGGCATCTGGCGCGCATCAAGGGCGAGGTGCTGGAGATGGCGAACCGGTTTCCGCTGTATGGGTTTCTTCGCGCGTAGTCTGTGAAAGTGTAGCGTTACACGCTACACTTGTTCTTGTACCGGTAAGGAGGTTTCCATGTTCAATCCGCCACATCCAGGAGGTATTCTCAAGGACGCGCTTGACGAGATTCCAACGACGCAGACCGAGTTTGCAGCGCATCTTGGTATCAGCAGGATCACGTTAGCCCGCATTACAAGCGAGCGCGCCGGCATCTCCGCCACCATGTCGATCAAACTCGGCCAGGCCTTCGGGCAGTCGCCTGATTTGTGGTTCAAGATGCAGAACACGTACGACTTCTGGATTGCTTCAAGAGAGAAGCGCGCCAAGGTTCGGCCGATCCGGAAGGTCGCATGAGCCTGGTTGCAAGAGGGCTTTCCTCAACCGTACTGGACGAGAGATTGAGCAGAGGGAGTTTTTGATGACGGCTACAGTGATGAGCTGGATGCTTGCGATTCCGCTGCTTGGGGTTGCGACGGGTTGCCGCACCATGACTCCGATCTGCGTTGTGTGCTGGTTTGCGTGGCTGCGACTGCTGCCGGTGGAGCACACGTGGGCGTTCTGGACGGCGAGCCTGGTCTCGGTGGTTCTTTTCACCCTGTTCGCGCTGGGCGAGTACATCGGCGACAAGCTTCCGAAGACGCCGTCGCGCCTGGCAGCGGGACCGCTAACGACTCGCATCGTGTTTGGCGGCCTGGTGGGCGCGATCGTGGCTACGGGCCTGAAGGGGTCGATTACGGAGGGTGTGGTTCTCGGCGTGATTGGCGCGGTGATTGGAGCCTTTGGCGGGTACCACGTGCGGCAGCTGCTGGTGGCGCGGAAGAGGTGCCGGGACTGGCCGGTGGCGGTGCTTGAAGATTTTTGCGTGGTGCTGATTACGGTGTTCGCGCTGCGGCTCGCGACGACGTGAGTCCATTCCCGTGTGCGGACGCCGTGGGCTTGCCGGCGCGAAACGGTACAATGACTGAGCACCGATGCAGCAAGACTTTTCCCATGTGCAGTAAGACTTTCCCTTATGACCTGGTTCAAGCGCGAAGATCACCAAATCGTCACCGACGAGCAGAAGACAGTACGGACCGAAGGCCTATGGATTCGCTGTGAGAGCTGCCGGCTTCCTATCTTCAAGGCCGATCTACTGCACAACCAATATGTCTGCCCGAAGTGCGGCCATCACTTCCGCATCGATGCGCGGACGCGCATCTCGTATCTTCTGGACCCGGGATACGCGCTGGTCGATCTCGATCTGAAGTCGACCGATCCGCTGGAGTTTGTGGATTTGAAGCCGTACAAGCGGAGGCTGGACGAGGCGCAGCGCAAGACGGGTCTGAACGATGCGATCGTCAACGCGACGGGGACGATCGAGGGGCAGGCGGTGGTGATCAGCGCGATGGAGTATGGGTTTATTGGGGGATCGATGGGCGCGGTGGTGGGGGAGACGATCGCGCGCGCAGTGGACCGGGCGATGGCGGCGCGGCAGCCGCTGGTGATTGTTTCGGCCTCAGGCGGCGCGCGCATGATGGAGGGAATTGCGTCACTGATGCAGTTGGCGAAGATCTCCGCGGCACTGGGACGGCTGGACGACGCGAAGATTCCGTACATCTCGCTGATGACGGATCCGACGACGGGCGGGGTGACGGCGAGCTTTGCGATGCTGGGCGATTTGAATATTGCGGAGCCGAGGGCGCTGATCGGCTTTGCCGGGCCGCGGGTGATCGAGCAGACGATTCGGCAGAAGCTGCCGGAGGGATTTCAGCGGTCGGAGTTTCTGCTCGAGCATGGATTTCTGGATGCGATTGTTGAGCGCAAAGACCTGAAGGCGTATTTGGCGCGGACGCTTGGCTGGATGCGACCGGCGTAAAGCGCAGCTCTGCACGACATGGAAGAGGGACGGCCATCGCGGACGGCGCTGCGGGTTGCTCTGCGGCGAGCGGCGCACCAAATTCATGACGCGGCACCGCTGGTCTTTGCGGACCCATTCGCGGTTCGCATGCTGGGGACGGAGGCGCACGCGGAGCTGCGACGGACGCCGCTGCGCACGGACCGGCCGCACTCGGTGTCTCTGCGGGCGTGGCTGGTGGCGCGCAGCCGATTTGCCGAGGATGCGCTGGCCGCGGCTGTCGCCGAGGGTGCAACGCAGTACGTCCTGCTGGGTGCGGGGCTGGATACGTTTGCGCTGCGGAATCCGCATGCCGGGCTGCGGGTGTTTGAGGTCGATCATCCGGCGACGCAGGTGTGGAAGCGGGATTTGCTAAGCGCGGCGGGGCTGCTGGACTCTTTCAGTGCGGCGTTTGTTCCGGTGGACTTTGAGACGGACCGCCTGGCCGAGAGGCTGGCGACGGCGGGGTTCGATTCGCGGGCGAAGACGATGTTTGGGTGGCTGGGCGTGGTGCCGTATCTCACGCTGATGAGCTTTCGGGCGACGCTGCGGCTGATTGCGGACGCGCCTGCGGGAAGCGGTGTGGTGCTGGACTATGGGCAGCCGCGGTCGGCGCTGCCGCCGCTCGAACAGCTGGAACGCGATTCGCTGATGGATCGCGTGCAGCGTGCGGGAGAGCCCTTTCAGCTCTTCTTTACGCCGGAGCAGATGGCCGGTGAGTTGGCTCGATTTCGCATCGTCGAGGATCTTGGCGGCGAAGCCTTGAATGCGCGGTACTTTGCGGGGCGGAGCGATGCGCTGCGGGTGGTGGGGACGGCGGGGCGGCTGGTGCGGGCGCTGGTATAGGGCTTCGAGCAAAGGACTGAATGGTGTGTAGCCGGTACGTACGCACTTCAGGTCTCTCCACTTCGCAAAACGAACAGGCCGTTTTGCTTTCACCCCAACGAGCAGATGCGCTCGCCGGGGACCCCGGCTTCAGTCGAGATAACACCTCTCTGCCGATGGGAATATTTCTTAACCAAGTGGACCTTAGCGGCTTAAGCCTTGTTGCATTTAGAGCACCTGTGGCATGGCTGAAGCCATGCCCTTAGCGAAGAACAGATACTCCGATTCTCCCTGGAGGAGCAAGAGCAACGACCAATACGGGGATCTCTCCACTACGCTACGCTTCGGTCGAGATGACGGCTTTCGTGGGTTAATCCCCGTTCGGCCAGGCTCAGGTTCTTCGCTAAACGCGAAATGCGGGGATTCTTCGCTCCGCTCAGAATCACAACTCAAAAGAGAGAATGACAACGCAAAAGAGGGAGAATGAAACGTAGAAAGAGAGGGAATAGCAACTCAGAAAGGAAGAGGATGACAACTCAGAGAGAGAAGGACTGACAACTGTATAGAGCGTGTCTCTTCTTACCATAGTTGGTTGATACTCATGGTTTGCTGCCGGTCGGTGGCGGGACGGCGTTGGGGTAGACGTTCGGGATTGGGTCGGTGAGGCGCTTTTCATCTTCGGGGTGAGGGAAGGGTTTGCGCGGCATCATGGCTTCGCGCTCGGAGGTGTTGTAGAGGAAGATGGCTTCGACGACGGCGGCTTGTTCGAGGTCGTCCGCGCGCAGGTGGTCGTAGGTGTCCATGTCGGAGTGGTGGGTGCGGGTCTCGTAGTCCAGCGGGTCCTGGATGAACTGGAAGCCGGGGAGGCCGACGGCGTCGAAGGCGATGTGATCGGTGCTGCCGGTGTCGCGGCTGGTGACTGTGGAGACGCCGAGGTCATGCAGCGGCGCGATCCACTGGGTGAAGATGGGCGCGATGGCGAAGTTGCTCTGCGCGTAGACGCCGCGGATCTTGCCGGAGCCGTTATCGACGTTGTAGTAGGCGTCGAGCGTCTCCCACTCTTTGGTTGGCGTGAGCTTGCCGTGATGGGCGAGGAAGGCGGGCGTTCCTGGCGGGTCGGCGACGACGGGCGGCCCGAACGAGCCGAAGTGCTGCTTGACGTAGCCGAGCGAGCCGTAGAGCCCCTGCTCTTCGCCGGACCAGAGCGCGATACGGATGGTACGGCGCGGCTTGACGCCGAGGGCCTTAAGGATGCGGACGGCCTCCATGGCGACGACGGAGCCGGCCCCGTTGTCGGTGGCGCCGGTCCCGGAGATCCAGCTGTCGAGGTGTCCGCCCACCATGACGACCTCGTTCTTGAGCTTCGGATCGGTGCCGGGGATCTCGGCGACGGTGTCGAAGCCGTGCTCGTGATCGCCGGAGAACTTGGTGTCGATGTTGAGTTCAAGTTGGACGGGGACGTTGTTCTGGAGCAGGCGGGCCAGCCGGTTGTAGTGCTCGATCATCATGACGGCGTTGGGGATGGTGACGGCGTTGGCTTTGAGCTGCGCGTTGCGGACGAGGTTGGCGCCGTTGTCGTCGAAGATGATGCCGGTGCCGCCGCCGACTTCGCTGTCGCGGGAGGGGGTGAGGATGGCGAGGACGCCCTCGCTGACCATCATGTCCAGCGCTGCCTTGCGCAGGGCGAGCAGGCGGGCGCGCTCGGCGAGGCGCTGCGCCGGCGTGAGGATGGGGGCGGTGGAACGGGGCCGGACAGCCTGCGATTCGGCGGTCTCCATCTCCTTGAGTTCCTCGGCGGTGTAGCGATGGAAGAGGGGCTCGGTGACGTCCGGCGTGGCGCGCGGCGCGCCGAAGAGAACGATTTTGCCGGCGAGCTTGCCTTTGTACTTCGCGAGATCGTCGGCGGTCGCTGTGGACGACAGGGCAACCAGGACGACATCGCCGGTGACGGGACCTTTGGTGGCAGGCGACCAGGGGGCGGCCTGAGCCCAGAGCGGCTCCGGATCGGGCGAAACGAGGCGCACCCAGGTGTTGATCTGCTGCCAGCCCATGCCGAACTCGCCCCAGTCTTCGAGATGGGCGTTTTCGAGGCCGATCGCGGTGAGGGTGTCGCGCGTCCAGGCATTCGCCTTCGTCATGTTGGGCGAGCCGGTCAGCCGGGGGCCGATGCCGTCGGTCAGCGCGCCGGCAAACTCCATCACGTGCGAGTGCTGCAGGCCTTCCTCACGGATGCGGGCGTACATGTTCAGGTCGAGCGTCTCGGTGGCGGGTTGCGGCTGAGAGAAGGAGGGTTCGGGAGTCTTTTTATCAGCGGCATATGCGGGGAGCGCGAGAGGGAGGCAAAGGCCGGTGAGGGTGGTGAACGAACATCGGCGCAGGAACGCGCGGGAGAGCGGCATGAGCAGAGAACCTCCGGGCAGAGCAGGGCTGAGATCGTAGTTGTACTACGGCGGACGGGCGGACGGCGGGGTTGCGGAGGAGAAATGTTGCGGGGGCGTTACGAGGCGGGGTTGAGGGGGACGGTCTGACGTCGTGAAGGTAGGACCGTCAACCCTTAGGCATATACTTAGGTATATGCCGCTTTCCTGAGGTGGAAGTATGCAGCGTACAGCGAAGATCTTTATGAATAACCGGAGCCAGGCGGTTAGGCTGCCGAAGGAGTTCCAGTTCTCGACGGCAGAGGTGTACATCCGCAAGGAAGGCGACGATGTGGTGCTTTCGGCCCGTCCCTCCGACTGGTCCGCCTATCTGGCATCCGGACCGGTCGCTTCAAACGAGTATATGAAGGATGTTGAGGATCTTCCAATGCAGGAGCGAGAGCCCTGATGCCTCGTTTTATGCTCGATACGGACATCTCTTCGTACATTATGAAGCGTTCCAATGTGACCGTTCTGCGAAGGCTGGCGGAGCTCGCTCTCGGCGACGTTTGCATATCGGTGATCACGCAGTCTGAGCTGCTGTACGGCGTTGAAGTATCGCCGAGACGCCAGAAGGATCAGGAGGCGCTCGATGGCTATTTACGACATGTCCAGGTATTGCCATACTCCGAGGACGCCGCTTTGCAGTACGCACAGATTCGGGCAGCACTGAAGACCAGCGGGGGCATGATTTGGGCGAATGACCTGTTTATCGCGGCCCATGCGCGGTCTCGGGATCTTACACTCGTGACGAATAACACTCGGGAGTTCAGCCGAGTCGAAGGCCTGAAGCTGGAGAACTGGGCCGGGGTGTAGAACTCGGTTGCGGTCTACAGCTTTCCCGACCTGGAATGAAGTCTAGCGGCGCTTGATTTGGCGGCGTGTCCAGGAAAAAGCCATGTACGCGAGCGAGACGCCGCCGACGAGGAGGCCGGCAGGCAGGCCGAAGCGACGGTAGGTCAGGTTGTAATTCAGCTGGTAGCCGGAGGAGTTCAGGACAAGGAAGCCGAGGATGGCCAGAAAGGTGACGGCGAAGAAGGCGGCAAAGCCGGCGGCCGTGCCCATGAGCAGGCAGGTGAACCAGCCGAGCTCCCCGATGGGGATGCCGAGAAAGGTGTCGCCGCGGGGCTTGGCGAGGGTATGGGCGGGGCGGCTGTGGGGGGCTTGGTTCATGGGAAGGATCACGAGAGGGTCACTCAAAGTAGAATACTGCCTTATGGCTGAAAGCGTTCCAACGAGCCTTGTGCAGCCGGACCAGGTTGCGCGCGAGGCGATGCCCCGGCGATCTCCTAATGGGATTGCGTTTGCTTCTTTTGGCGATACACGGATTGAGGCGCGGGATCTGGAGCGGCTGGTGCAGGCGGTTCCGGATGGAATAGCCAAGGCGCTGAATCACTCGGCGTACTTCTTTGTGCCGCTGGCGATCAGCCGGGCGCGCGCTGGTGCGACCGGGGTTAAGCCGGAGGAGGACGAGACGCTGGTGGCGCCGGTCTATACCTCCGAGCTAAGCGAGCAGGCGACGTGCCACAGGAATGTGCTGCTGGGGGAGACGGACGCGGTCTTCATCTCGGCGCGGCTGCTGTCGGACCGTTTTGCTCTCTCGTTCGAGTTCTTTATTAATGTCGGGCATGGATTTGTGGACACCGCGGGTGTTCCCGAGGCTTTTTCGGAGGCGGTCTGGCGACAGGCGGAGGCGGATACTCGCGGGGAGACCAGCCAGGATGCGTGGGAGAGCCGGTCGCGTGCGCGGCAGAGCGCCAGCGAGGGTCCCATGGACGAGAAGGCGCGGACGGCCTTCTTTGAGGCGGCGTTTGCGGATGCGGTCGCCATCTATTTGCTGTCGCTGGCCGTGGACTTTGACTATGCGGAGTTGCGAGAGCGGGAGTATCCGCTGCTGGCGCCGCAGGCTCTGGCGGAGCGGCTGCGGCTGGTAGCGGCGCTGTTTCCTCCGAATGCGGGTTATGAGTTTGCCATTCGATATCGGCGGCGGCCTTAGTCCGGGTTAATGGCCACAATGGTAGGGGTGTCCGGCGAGAATGGTCAGCGCGCGATAGATCTGCTCGGCCACGACGACCTGCGCGAGGGCATGCGGCAATGTCATGGGACCGAGGGAGAGGACGAGGTCGGCGCGTGCGCGCGCCGCGGCTGACCAGCCGTCCGCCGGCCCGATTGCGGCGAAGACCTGCTGCTGTCCGGAGTCGCGAAGGCGGCCGAGGTGGGCGGCAAACTCGCGTGAAGTGAGTGACTTACCTAAGCCGTCGAAGAGAAGGAGCGAGGGGCGGGCGCGTCCGTGGCTGCGCCTGTCGACTGCGTTCAGCAGGGCGGATTCCTCGCTGAAGGCTTCAAAGCTGCTGGGTTCATAGTGGCTGGCGCGGGCGAGATAGTCCTGGATCAGGGTGAAGGCCGGCTCAGAACGAAGGCGACGCGGCGCGGCAGTGACGCAGGCGAGGTGGATGGTCACCGAACGATTCCTGGATATGACATATAGGAGATTCTCACTTCTTACCTACAGATTATTGTAGATACCGCTTTGGATCTACGTCGTATATGTATGCAGCTTGTGCAGGTCTCACAGTGGATGCTGCTGTAGGACGAGAGAGGCGCTGAACAGAACTTCGCGTTTTCAACAGCTTCGCGAATGTTGCCTGGGGTGCTGATACACGGCAGAACTTTGTCGCAGGTCTGTTTCTGGGACGGGCCTTTGGCCCCTGATTTGCACTGTGTTGGCCAAGACTTAACAATTCTACCGAGTAGGGGAGCTATTCCCTATACTCCTGTCCCACATCCTGCCCAGGGTGACTCAATACGTTCCTCGGAGAACCATTGATGAAGAAGTTGGTCGGACTATCCTTAGCCTTTCCGCTCAGTGTGATGAGCTTCGGTCAGGCGATCTCTGTAAATGGCGGATCGATTCAAGGCACAATTACCGACTCTACGGGCGCGGTTGTACCGAACGCGCCGATCACGATTACGGGCATCGATACCGGATCGGTGAAGCAGGTCACAGCTGATGGATCGGGCTTCTACTCCGTGGGTCCGTTGAATCCGGGAAACTATCGCGTGACTATTGCTTCGCCAGGTTTTCAGAAGTTGGAGGTAACGACGGTCGTCCGAACGGGAACGGTAACAACCGGGAGCTTCAAGCTGACGGTCGGACAGTCGTCCGAGACCATCGAGGTAAATACTGGCCAGCTTCAGGTGAACACTGACCAGCCAGGTGTCTCAGGCGTTGTCACTCGAGAGCAGATTGAGTCACTCCCAATTAATGGGCGAAACTTCTTGGATGTAGCACAGCTGCAGCCTGGAGTTGTTCTTCAATCGGGCGAGACGTTTGATCCGACCAAGGCAGGGTACTCTGCGATCTCGGTGGGCGGCGTTTCCGGCCGTACGACACGAATCCTACTTGATGGTCAGGACATCACCGATGAAACCGTCGGAACCACGATCATGAATGTCACCACGGGCGCCATCGACGAGTTTCAACTTAATCGCTCGACACAGGACGTTTCCGGCGAAGTGACTTCCACGGGCCAGGTCCTGGTTGCGACGCGCTCCGGCACGAATGCGTTTCACGGACAGATCTTTGGACAGTTTCAGGACCACCGGGTAGGTTTCGCACACACGACGGGCGGGTTGGATGCTCCCTTCCAGCGTAATCAGTTTGGCGGAAGCATCGGTGGCCCTATCATTAGGGACAAGCTCTTCTTCTTCGCGGATTCCGAGCGTATCAAGCAGGATCAACAGAGCAGCGCGACGACCAGCAGCACCTTTGCGAGCGTGGTTGCGGCGTATCCGTTCACGCCCGCGCCATTTCGTGACACCTACTCTACTGCCCGGATCGATTACAACGGACCGAAGGGCGCGCACCTGTTTGTACGCGGTGCGTATGACGTCAACTCAGATTTCTCGAACTACCAACTGCTGTACTCGCTTTACCAAACCCGAAATAATGTGCCTGCGATTGTCGGCGGCGTCGACTTTACTACCGGACGCTTTACCCACTCCTTCCGTGGCGGCTATGAAAAGTTTCATAATCTGCTCACCGATGGCACTGCTGGCCAAGGCTCTATTTACAATCCCACGACGCTGATCGGCTCAGCCGTGACGTTGTATGACTCCCAGGACAACTTTTTCGCGGGCCCTAACTATCTTGCTCCGCAAGGAACCTACCAATCAGATAAGCAGTTGCGCTACGACGGAACCTGGACCAAGGGAGCGCATACGCTGAAGTTTGGCGCGAGCATGAATCGCCTGCTTGGTGGCGGATTTGCGGCCTTCTACGGACCATCCCTCTACACGCAGCTTGGTCCTTCAAGCGTACTTGCAAGCTGCCCTCAAGTAGCGAGCGGAAACTGCGCGTCGGATCCCATCTACGGCCATTACGCTCAGTCCTATGTTCTAGGAAACGGGAACGGGTTCTTTTCTGAGCAGCCCGGTTTCGGCCTTTCGGGCGGCGGCGTGCATGATTGGCGAAGTGGTGCCTATGTCGCAGATACGTGGAAGGTAGCGCCGTCGTTCACGATGGTTGCGGGCCTGCGCTGGAGTGTAGATACCGATCGCGCCAATCAGGATGTCCGAACTCCCCTCTGCTCGACCCTTGATCCCACCCTGCAGTTCCCGGGATGCACAGGCAACACACCCCTCTTTGACCAATATCAGGCGGGGCTAGGGAAAACAACGCATCAGCCCTATGCGAACTTTGGCCCTCAGCTTGGGTTTGTCTTCAGTCCCGGGGACCATAAGACTTCCATTCGCGGAGGAATTGGGATTTTTTATGAAAGCGACATTTTCAATAACACATCGAATGCCCGAAGCGCGGTTGTGAACGCAAACGGCAACTACTTTAACAACACGTCCGTTTGCGGAGGTACGACCCAGGTTGCTATTCCGGGTGCCGGGACGGTGAACTCTGTCAATGGAGTACCGCTCTCCACAATCTGCGGCGAGTCGATTGCGCAGGCCGCTCCGCAGATTAATGCGTTGAAGGCGCAGTATCAGAGGGCCTCCCAGACAGGCGGGCCGAATCCTGGATACATCGGATCACGAGGCGGAGGGTTGAAGGCCGCTGGAATCTATGGTGCCCCCTACGTCACGCCCTATTCCATTCAGTTCAGCGGCGGTATACAGCGTGAGATTGCGAAGGGAACAATCTTCAGCGCGGACTATGTCCATAACGCAACGATTAAGATCCCACTTCTCATCGATGTTAATCACGTTGGAGCAGCACGCTATTTGAATGTAGTCGCGGCGCAGAACGCGATCGCGGCAACGACAGCCGCCGCCGGATGTGCTGGAGGGTATTCCTCCGCGGCCATCACCTGCGCAATCGCATCTGGCGCGACGATTAGTACCTTCGCAGGAAACGGTCTGGACTCGACAAATCAATTCCTCAGCGGGTATGCCGCGAGCGCCTTTGGTCTCACTCCCGCCACGGGGCCGGCCTTTGCCGGCGCCAATCCAAATCTTGGCCTGGGTCAGTTCATTCTTCCAGTTGGCCGGTCCGGCTATGATGCCCTCCAGATGGTGCTGCAAGAGCAGAAGCCCCATCCTGCTCCGGGTATTCTGAACAGTAACCTGCAGATCTCCTACTCGCTCTCTCGCATTGAGAATCCAATTGGCGGCAATGCACAAAATGTCTCCGGCGACCAGTTTTTTGTGTCAGCGCCATGGAGCTATGACAACCCGAATCAATACATGGGTCGATCAAGCCTGGACCGCACGAATGAGCTAAGTTTCGGCGGCAGTCTTGACGTCAAGTATGGAGTGCGCCTCAGCGGGATCGGCCATTTCTACTCCGCGACACCAACCTCTCTTACAGTGGACAATCAGGGCAATGGCACGCCAGGGGAGATCTTCCGCTCAGATATTACAGGTGACGGTACGACAGGGGATTTGCTCCCGGGAACACTACCAGGCGACTACATGCATCGTGTTAAGGGATCGGGACTGAACCGACTGATCAACTCCTATAACGCGACGAACGCCGGACAGCCTACACCAGCCGGTCAGGCACTCATAAATGCCGGTCTCTTCTCAGCCAGCCAACTCTACGCAGCAGGTGGCGTCCAGCAGCAGCTTGCAACCGCGCCGACGACTCCGATTAACAATCCTGCTCTGCGAACGTTTGATCTCAGCGCGGCATACCCAGTGCGGTTGGGCAGGATTCGCGAAGGCCTCAGCATCGAACCGGCAGTATCCATGTACAACGTGGCCAATATGAGCAACTTCAGTCACTTCAGCGGCACCATCGCCAACGTGACAGATGCGAAGGGAACGGTTGGTTCGGTAGCGAATTATTTGAATGGACCAAATAGCCAAGTCGTGCAGGATGCCAACCGGACCCAACGTGGATCGGGTACATTCGCTCAAGGCGCTCCGAGAACAACGGAATTCCAGCTGAAGGTGAACTTCTAGTTAAAGTAAAGACCGGACGAGGCGAGCCACTCGTCCGGCCTTTTGCTGCTTAGACTGCAAACGAGTTTTACACCGGCTACTTGCTTCGGTTCTTCGAGACGGCGGCTTTCACTGAAGTTTTCTTCTTCGCACCTGTTGCGTGGCTTAGTAGCTCTGACTTTGCCTTCTTCGCTGGTTTGCTTGTTTTGACTTTGGTTGACGTAGATTTTGTTGCAGATGATTTGGTAGAGACCGATGGCGGGACGGACGCTTGTTTTTTAGTCCGAGTTTCCTTCACTTTCTCACGAGTGGCTCGAATTTCTGCCTTCAACTCTGCATTGAGGTCGTCTGGGCTGATGGTTGTTGCGGATTTGCGGAGACGTTCGAGGCCGTAGTACTGGCGTTTTTCGGCGGAGAAGACGTGGACGATGAAGTCGACGTAGTCCATTAGGATCCACTCGCTCTGGCGGCGGCCCTCGACCGAGTTGGGGTAGATTCCGAAGTCGCGCTTGAGGCGGATCTCTACCTCGTCGGTGATGGCGACGTTTTGCCGCTCGTTGGTGCCGTTGCAGATGAGGAAGTAGTCTGAGAGGCCGCTCTCGGTGGGGTCAAGCGCCATGATGCGAATGTCTTCGGCTTTCTTATCCTCGCAGGCGGCCACGGCGGCGAGAACCAGTTCATAGGTTTCAATAGACGGCATAGATCTCCTGACCTGATGGTAGAGGGTTGCGATGGCGGCAGCAATGGGAATGGGTTTGTCTGTGGCTTTAAAAGGTCTGGTTGGCTGAGTTATGACGAGTGGGAGACAAGCGGGTCGCATGTACGTCGCTGCGCTCCGTCGGTAAAAGCCACTGCGGGATCCTTCGCTGCGCTCAGGATGACAAACAAGGACGGGCTGCGTTCAGGACGACAAACAAGGAGCTGCGCTCAGGATGACAAATAAGAGAG
This sequence comes from uncultured Acidobacteriaceae bacterium, assembly GCA_964246835.1. Classification (GTDB taxonomy): domain Bacteria; phylum Acidobacteriota; class Terriglobia; order Terriglobales; family Acidobacteriaceae; genus Edaphobacter. Next base: position 32,341 of record CAXTRT010000012.1, read on the forward strand.
GGTCGCGCTCAGGATGACAAACAAGAGTTAAAGCGAGAAGCAGGTTCTTTGCTGCGCTCAGAATGGAAGAAAGAGAAGCAAAGGACTGATCGAAGGCTTCTCAGGCGTAGAGGCTGTGGGTTTGGATGTAGGCGAGCACGGGTTCGGGGATAGCGTCACCGCAGACTTCACCGCGATGCAGTCTTCCGCGAAGGTCGGTTGACGATGCGGGAACTTGTATGTCGGGGATCAGATGCAGGCGACCCTGGCGTTGCGCGGCGTCGAGTGCCGGTGGTAGGCGCTTGGGCAGAGGGTGGTTTGGGCGGCTTACGGCAATCCATGCGGCACGCTCGAAGAGCCTAGAACTGGCGCGCCAGTTTGGGAGGTCAAGAAGGCTGTCGGCGCCGACGATGGCGAAGAGATCGGCTGCCGGGTGCTGCTGGTGCAGGGCTTCCAGGGCGTCGACGGTGTAGTTGGGTGAGCCGTCAGGATGCGGCGCGTCGAGGCTGGATGGTGCGAGGCGGGCTGGATGTGCCGCGCACAGAAGAGCGACCATTGCCAGACGATCGGCAAAGGCTGCTTCCGCGCCGACGTGCTTGAAGGGCTGCCGGCCGGTAGGGGCGAGCAGCACGCGATCGAGCGAGAGGTGATCCGCCGCGGCCAGGGCGATCGCCAGATGTCCGCGATGCGGGGGATCGAAGCTGCCGCCGAAGAAGGCAAGCCGCATGCTAGGCCCTCCCGAAGCAGCGGCCCGGCCGGGTGCGGGACATCAGTGCGCGCGGCCGCGGGCGTTGGGCGGCGGCGGCGGGTGCGTGGGGCGAATGGCTTCGAGTTCGGGCGCGGGAATATCGACGGGCCGATGGATGCGGACCAGATCGGCGATGGCGTACTTGAGGGGCTCGAGACCTTCGCCGGTGACGGCGGAGATGGCGAAGAAGGGAAGTTTGCGGCGCTTCGCCATCGCGGACAGCTTCTTGAGCTTGTCCGGATTGGCGACATCGATCTTGGTCGCAACCACAACTGTGGGACGTGTGGGTAGAGAGGCGTCGAAGCTCTTCAGCTCGGCGGTGATGACTTTGAAGTCGTCTACGGGGTCCGGCCGATCGGTTGCGTCGGAGACGTCGACGAGATGCACGATGACGCTGGTGCGTTCGATATGCCGGAGGAACTGGATGCCGAGGCCCGCGCCGAGGTGGGCTCCCTCGATGAGGCCGGGAAGATCGGCGATGGTGAAGGATTCAGTGTGCGGGTAGTCGCCGACCTGGACGACACCGAGGTTGGGCTCAAGCGTGGTGAACTCGTAGTTGGCGATCTTGGGTTTCGCGGCGGAGATGCGCGAGATGAAGGTGCTCTTGCCGACGTTCGGGTAGCCGACCAGACCGGCATCGGCGAGCAGACGAAGCTCGAGGCGAAGGACGCGCTCTTCGCCGGAGCGGCCGAGCTCATGCTCGCGCGGGGCCTGGTGGGTGCTGGTGGCGAAGTGCTGGTTGCCGCGGCCGCCACGGCCGCCTTTGGCGACGATGAGGGACTCGTTGGGGTGGGCGAAGTCGTGCAGCAGCTCGCCGGTGGCGTCGTCGTAGACGAGGGTGCCGACGGGAACCTGGAGCGTGGTGGATTCGCCCGCGAAGCCGGAGCAGTTGGAGCCGAGACCATGGCCGCCGCGCTGCGATTTGTGCTCGGGGTTGAAGCGGAAGTGGATGAGGGTGTTGTGGCTGAGGGAGGACGCTATGAGGATGTCGCCGCCGTGGCCGCCGTCGCCGCCGGAGGGGCCTCCGCGCGGCACGAACTTCTCGCGCCGGAAGGCCATGCAGCCGTTGCCGCCGTCGCCGGCTTTGATACGGATTTTTGCTTCGTCAAGGAACATAGGGCTAGTTCCTAGTGTATCGCCAGGTGCGCTTGTAACCAGCCGGTGCCTGCGATGAGTGGTGCGGGCGATAGTGCATGCGGACATTCTTTGAGGAGGCTAAACAGCGCAGAGCGGCTGTTTACGCGGTGTTCATGGCTGTATGGCAGACTGGGACTATCAAAGTCAGATGTGCGATGGGCGATGAAGGAGGGGGAACACCTCCGCTACCGAGCCTGCGCCAGAACACTCAGGAGATCCAGATGCACGCACGATTTACAAGGAACGCCGTTCTGCTGTGCGCGATGACCACGGCGAACGGGATGGCGGTTGCGCAATCGACAACACAGGGCGCGATCTCAGGAACAGTGTTCGACGCGGGCGACGCCGTGGTGGCGAACGCGACGGTTAAGATTCACAATAACGGGACCGATGCGGAGCAGACGCTGACCTCGAATGGCTCCGGTTTCTTCAAGGCTCCGCAGCTGGAACCTGGAACCTACACGGTTACATTTTCAGCCGCCGGGTTTAGCGAGACGCGCACGAGTGATGTCACCGTGCAGGTTAATGGCGTGACTGAGCTGAACCAGCATCTGGCGAATGGCGCGGAGACTGTGACGGTGAATGTCTCCGCGCAGACGCCGGTGCTCGACTTCGAGTCGCCGGCCTATGGCGGCCATCTCAGCAATATAGAGATCGAGAGTATTCCGATCAATAATCGCCGGTGGTCGGCGCTGGCGGTGCTTACCCCGGGTGTGACGCCGGATGCGAACGGGTTTGGCCTGCTCAGCTTTCGTGCGATCAGTCCGCTGCTGAACAATGTTGAGATCGACGGCGCGGACGACAACCAGGCCTTCTTTTCGGAGGAGCGTGGCCGCACGCGCGCGGGCTACTCGACGTCGCAGGCAGCGGTGCGGGAGTTTCAGGTGAATACCGGCGTCTACTCGGCGGAGTATGGGCGCGCCGTGGGCGGGGTGGTGAACTCTGTAACCAAGAGCGGCACAAATGCGCTGCATGGCGAGCTCTACTTTTATAACCGCAACTCCAGCCGGTCGGCGTTTCAGCCGGGCGCAACCAATACGACGTTCAACAGCGCGACCAATGCCTACGTGACCGCTCCGTATAAGCCGAAGGATAACCGGAACCAGTATGGCTTTGGTCTGGGCGGGCCGCTGATCAAGGACAAGCTGTTCTTCTTTTATGCCTTTGACCAGTTCAAGCGTAACTTTCCCGGGACCGCCAAGGCCAGCAATCCGACCTCGTTCTTTACGGCTCCGGATGCGGCGCTCCCGGCCGGCTACAACTGCAGCCTGACCAGCGGCGCGGTAACAGCACCGAGCGGATCGCCGGCGGCCAGCTCGGTCGATGCACAGTCCTGCCTTTTGGCGGCGCGGCTGAAGTATGCCAACTACGGCATGGGCGCGGCGGCGTACAACACGCAGCTGCGATCGCTGCTGAACGATCTGGGACCAGTGGCGCGGTATGGCGATCAGACGATCAATACGCCGAAGCTGGACTGGCAGGTGTCGAGCAAGCAGCACGTGAGCGGGCTGTACCACCGGCTGCGCTGGGACTCGCCAGGCGGTGTGCAGACGCAGGCGACCAACACGTACGCGATCGACAGCTTCGGCACGGATTTTGTGAAGCTGGACTATGGTCTTGCCAAGCTGGAGAGCCTGTTTACGCCGAAGCTGGTGAACGAGCTGCGCTACCAGTATGGCCGCGAGTTGAACGATGAAGGCCGGCAGACGCCGAGCGACTACACGAATACGAACCTGACGAACTCGACCGGCGTTCCGACCTATGTGGCTCTGTTCGCGACGACGGGCTTCAATCTTGGAACGCCTTACTATAGCTTCCGCACGGCATATCCGGATGAGCGCAAGTGGCAGATCGGCGATACGGCGAGCCTGCTGCTCGGCAAGCACACCATCAAGTTCGGCGAGGATATTGTCCATAACTTCGATGTGCAGAACAACCTTTTTCAGGGCAACGGCGCGTACACCTATAGCAGCAGCATCGTGAACTACTTCAGCGATCTGCTGAGCAAGGGCGCGACGTGCAACGCGACGGGAAGCGGCGTGGGGAGCGCGGCGGCGGGATTTTATCCCTGCTACAACAGCTTCTCGCAGGGCTTTGGGCCGGCGAGTTTTCAGCTCTCAACGGTGGACTACGGCGTCTTCGTGCAGGATGACTGGAAGCTGACGCCGCGACTGACGTTAAATCTTGGCGCACGATACGACTACGAGCGGCTGCCTGCACCGTTTAGTGGGTTAGCAACGCTTCCGCTTACAAATACGCATCCGAGTGACGGCAACAACATCGCGCCGCGGATCGGCTTTGCGTGGGACCCCTACGGACAGGGAAGGACGGTCCTGCGCGGCGGCTATGGCATCTACTACGGGCGTATCTTCAACGCGCTGCTGCTGAACGCGTATGAGAACACTGGGTCGCGCAACAGCCAGGCCAGCTACACGTTCTCTTCGACTACATCCGGCGCTCCGCTGCTGCCGGGTGTGGCCGCGGCGGCCCCGCCACCAGCGGCGCAAGGGCCGGCGATTCAGTACTTCGCGAAGAACTTTCAGAACCCATACGCGCAGCAGTTCGACCTGGCGGTGCAGCAGGATCTAGGTCTCGATACGGTGCTGTCCGTCAGCTATATCGGCGCGCTCAGCCGCGAGCTGCCGAACTATCTGAACCTGAATCTTAGCCCGGCGAATACCTACAACTTCAACTATGTGATTGGCGGCGCAAATGGGGTGTGCGGACCGCTGGCGTGCGGCACGGCAGTCTCCTCGAAGATCTACTCCAACCGTACGCAGAAGGGAGCGACGGCGAGCAGCTATACCTTCAACACACCCAATCCTGCCTTTGGCTCCACAACCGAGATCATCAGCAACATCAACGCGAACTACAATGCGCTGACGGTCGAGGTGCAGAAGCGCGCGTCGAAGCGGATCAGCTACGACGCCAATTACACGTGGGCACATGCGCTGGACTTCAACCAGAACTCCAGCACGGCGGCCGGCACCAATGGGTGGTACGACCCGTTCGGCGATGCGCGGGCGAACTATGGTCCGTCGAATAACAACATTCCGCATCGTGTGGTGGGCTGGGCGCTGTTGAACGTTCCGGGCAGCTCGCGCACCGCGGCGCTCAAGTACGCGACGAATGGCTGGTCGCTGAAGCCGCTCTTCCAGATGCAGTCCGGGCTGCCGTACTCGCTGGCTGTGTCGGGCACGGTGCCGAACCAATGTTATGCGAGCGGATGTCTCGAGGCGAACAGCTCGGGTCTCTCCGGAACCGGCGTCAGCTACATTCCGCTGCTGGGGCGTAACAGCTTTCGATATCCGCGCACGATCAACCTGGACGTGCGCGCGCAGAAGGATTTCACGTTTAGGGAGAAGTACAACGTGGAGTTGATCGGCGAGGCCTTCAACCTGGCGAACCACCAGAATGCGACCTCAATCAACAGCAGCGGTTATGTGCTGAATACGGTGCAGTCGGCCAACAGCGCACAGGCGCCGGTTTCAACGTTGAACTATCAGCCGACCTTCGGCTCTGTTACGGCCGCGAACGCGAACAATGCGTATCAGGTGCGGCAGATTCAGCTGGCGTTGCGGCTTACGTTCTAGGCAAAGAGTCTTCGCCGGTTTGACCGAAAGCAGGTTCCTCCCCATCGGCTTCGCTCAGGGTCGGAATGGAAGAAAGAAAGCAAGACACTGCCGCTTTCGCGTCATTTCAACGCTAATGCTTCGGCGATAGTCTTGCTCCGTGTGCAGGCCGGACCTGCCACGGGAAGTGACTACGTCCCCATGCGATCTTCGGGAGAGCGGCACGGTCGGCACGCGGAGGGCTCGGGCAGCGGGCTACGTCGGGTCTTCGCGATGCTGCATCTGGGGGCCGCGGCTGTGCTGGCGCTCAGCGCATGGGCGGGGGCGCAGGGGCCGACATCAGGGGCGATCCATGGCCGGGTTGAGGATGTCTCCGGAGCAGCTGTGCGGGAGGCGCAGATCGATCTTGAGGATCTCGCGACGCATCAGCACCAGAGGCTGACGAGCGGAGCGGAGGGACGCTTTGACGCGATCGCGTTGACGCCCGGCAGCTATGGGTTGCAGGTGTCTGCCGCGGGATTGGCTGACGCCGCGGTAGAGGTGCAGGTGCAGCTGGGAGCAGTCGCCGAGGTGACGACGCGGCTCGCGGTCCAGCGGGTTGCGGCGGAGATTACGGTGACGGCGACGACGGAGGAGAGCGCGGCTGCGGCGGCGACCAACGTTCTGAGCAGCCCGGAGATCGGCCTGCTGCCGCTTGATGGCCGGCGCTGGCAGAGCTTTGCGCTGCTGACTCCGCAGGCCAATGCCGCGACCGCCGAGCTCGATCTACTCAGCTTCAGCGGGCTTGCGCCGACGGCGAACAGTACGCGCCTGGACGGCGTGGACGACGACCAGAGTTACAGCGGCGTGCCGCGCGGCAACGGGCAGGAGAGCGGACCCGAGGTGGAGGACGAGACCGAGGATGGCGGCTCTGCGCGAGCGGCGCAACGCGGCTATGCGGCAGGCGAGGGCGCGGGGCGACATCCCGGCATGGCCTATACCTTCTCCGAGGCCGCTGTGCGCGAGTTCCGGGTGACGGGCCAGAACGACTCCGCGCTCTACGGCCATGCGGCGGGAGGCGTGATTACGACGGTCTCACGCAGCGGCTCCGACGACCGGCACGGGAGTTTGTTTTACCTGGTGCGATCGAGCGCGTTTGCTGCCGGCGATCCGTTTGCCATCGCAACGCACTACAGAGATGGCGTGGTCACGAGCGGCGTGGTGCGGCCCGACGATCTACGGCAGCAGTTCGGCGGCACGCTTGGCGGCGCGGCGATTCCGAAGCGCCTCTTTTACTTTTATGCGTTCGATGCGCAGCGACGGAACTTTCCCGGCGTCTCGTCGCCGCAGAGCGCGACGTTTTACGATCTCTCGCCGATGCAGCTGGCGCTGCTGGGCAATCGCGGCGTGACCGCGGCAAAGACCATGGCTGCGCTGAACTATCTCGACAGCCTGACCGGAACGCTGGCGCGCCGCCAGGACCAGACGATCAACTTCGGCAAGCTGGACTGGCAGGTGCGCGCGCACGACCGCACCAGCCTGGAGTACAACCGCGCGCGATCGAGCTCCGCGGGCGGCGGCCGATCGGCTGCGGTGGTGAACCGCGGGCTGGCGAGCTTCGGCAGCACGACCGTGAGTGTCGACGCTGTAATCGGCCGATGGATCCACACGCTCGGGCCTCATCTGAGCAACGAGGTGCGCGCGCAGTATGGCCGCGACCTGCATGTAGAGCAGGCGCAGACGCCGCTGGCGCAGGAGCCCGCGATCGGCCCCGGCGGGCTTGCGCCTGAAGTCGCCATCGGGCCGCAGGGGCTGATCTTCGGCACGCCGGCGTCAGCGAGTAAGGGACCTTCGCCGGACGAACGCCGGTCGCAGGCGGCGGAGGTGCTGACCTGGGTTCACGGGCGGCATCTGCTGCAGGCGGGCGGGGACTTCAGTTATGTGCAGGACCACGTGCAGGCGCTCTCGAATGCCGAGGGTACGTTCCACTACGACAGCGGCACGACGAACGGGCACGCCGGCGGTCTGGTGGACTGGATTACTGATTACACCTTCAGCGTCAATGCGTACCCGAACGGTGGCTGTCCGAGCATCAACGCACCCATCCATGAGTTCTGTTTTCGCTCGTTTTCGCAGAGCTTTGGCGCGCAGGATACGCGCTTCACGACGCAGGAGTGGGCCGGCTTTGTGCAGGATGACTGGCGCCTGCGCAAAGGGCTGAGCCTGAGCGCGGGCGTTCGGTATGAGTATGAGTTTCTGCCGCTGCCGCAGCGGCCGAATACGGCGCTTGACCGGGTATTTGGCGCGATCGGCGCGACGAGTGTGTTTCCGGAGGACCGCAACAACATCGGCCCGCGCGGCGGGCTGGCGTGGCAGCCCTTTGGCTCGGAGCGAACGACGGTGCGCGCGGGCTACGGGCTCTACTTTGGGCGTCTTCCTGGGGCGACGATCCGCAGCGCGCTGATTGAGACGGCGCTGCCATCGACGGTGAGCCGCATCCGCATTCTGCCTACGGTGGAGACGGCGTGCCCGCAGGTGAGCAACCAGGGCTTCGGCTACCCGTGCGCGTTTCTGGGTGCGCCGCCGGGCGGTGTGGTGAGCACCACCTCCGCCATGGTCTTCGATCGCCGCTTTCGGCTGCCGGTCTCGCAGCAGGCGAGCTTTGAGGTTGAGCGGGAGATCGCTTCCGGAACATCGATCCATGCGCGGTACCTACTGAACCTGACGCGGCAGCTGCCGAACTCGACCGACATCAACATCGCACCGGTGACCGCGACGAAGAGCTTCCAGCTGGTCGGCGGCAATGCGACGCCGGGCGTTCGCAATGGCGATACGTTTTCGCTGCCGCTCTACACGCAGCGGATCGACACTGCCTACGGCCCGGTGACGGACATCCTCTCGAACGGAAACGCAAGCTATAACGCGCTGGTGATCGAGGCCAGCAAACGCAGCGGCCGCAGCCTGCAGCTGCGGGGCAGCTGGACCTGGTCGAAGACGATTGACTACGGCGAGAACGGGGGTTCCGTGCCGCGCACGAACGGCCAGCTCGATCCGGAGAACGTCCGCTACGACAAGGGACTCTCAAGTTTGAATGTTCCGCATAAGATCGTCCTGAGCGCGACCGTTGCGCCGCAGACGAAGCCGGCCACACGCTGGCGGCGAGCGGTGGCTGCAGGATGGACGGCAGCGCCGGTGCTGGTGGAGAGCAGCGGCCGGCCGTACAGCTACAACATCTTCGGCGGGACGCGGCTTGCCGGCGGGCACGAGAGCCTGAACGGCTCCGGCGGCGCGGTCTATCTGCCGACGGTCGGCCGCAACGTGCTGCGGCTGCCGGAGCAGATCAGCGTGAACCTGCGCGTGAGCCGCGAGATGCCGGTCAACGAGCGAGTGCGGCTGCGCTTTACCGCCGATGTCTTCAACCTTCCCAATCACCGGAACGTCTCCGCCGTGACCGAGCGCGCGTTTCTGGCTGGAACACCGGGTACGGCTCTGACGGGGACGCCCGGCATCACGCCGCTGACGTTTCAGGACGCTGCGGCCATCGCCGCCGAGGGCCTGAACACGCAGCCCTTCGGCAGCTATAACGGTGTCAGCCAGGGGCAGGCGCGCGAGCGGCAGGTGCAGCTTGGGGCGCGGCTCGAGTTTTAGCGTATACAGTCGATCTCCAATTACAGCCTTCGCGGGGGAAGCAGACGTGAAGAGACCGAACCAGATATGCTTTGAGGCGCACTGTAGAACGCCAGTCGGGTGGAACGCTCCGCGTAGAGTTGGGAAGGGTCGGGCAGGGCACGCATGGATCTGGAGCGGCTGATTGGAGAGCACGTCTATCTGTTGACGCTGGTGGTTGTGTTTCTGGGCAGCCTGGGCGTGCCGACGCCGGCCTCGATCGCGCTGCTGGCGCTGGGCGCGGCGGCTCACTTCGGCGAGTTCAACCTGCTGCTGGTGCTGCCGACGGTCTGGCTGGCCGCGGCTCTGGGGGATACGCTGCTCTTTCTCGGCGGGCGCTACACGGGCTGGTGGCTGCTGGCGCTGCTCTGCCGGCTCACCGCGAATCCGGAGCAGTGCATCTTTCGCTCGGCGGACTACTTTTATCGCCGCGGCCCAAAGACACTTCTCTTCGCCAAGTTCGTTCCGGGGCTGGGCGCGATGGCGTCTCCGCTGGCAGGCAGCCTGAACATGCGGCTCTCCCGCTTTCTCCGGCTGACGATCGGCGGCGCTGCGATCTACTCGACCGCCTGGGTTCTGACGGGATATCTCTTCAGCGGCTTCATCCATGCGATCGAGGGCTGGCTGGCGCGCGCGGGCCATGTCGTTCTGTGGGCGGCCTTTCTGCTGGCCGGCGGCTACGGGCTGAGCTGGATCCTGTTCACGCTGAAGGCGCGGCGGTTTCGCTCGATCGACCGCATCGATCCGGCTGTGCTGCACGAGCGTCTGCGCGCGAGGAATCCGGATACGCTCGTCGTTATCGCCGACGTTCGCAGCCATGGCTACTACGACCCGGGGATGCAGCGCATCAAGAACTCGATCCGGGTGGAGCCGCATCGCCTGGAGGAGGAGTTGGTGGCGCTGCGGGAGTTTATGGCGCCGGAGTGCGAGATTTATCTGTACTGCTCCTGCATTCGCGAGGCGACGAGCGTGCGTGTTGCGTACATGCTGAACCAGCAGAACTGCCAGACCAAGGTGATCGACGGAGGCCTGCGCGGCTGGGTCAAGGCCGGCGGAGAGCTGGAGCCGGTGCCACCGCATGAGATTCATCATCTGCCGCAGTTTGATTGAGGCTGTCTGACAGGCTATCTGGGCGCGTGCTGCGAGAGTGAGAGTGTGTTGCCGTCCGGATCCTTGAACCACAGCACCTTGTCGCCTCCGGGTGCGGTCCAGACCGCGTCGTCATCCTGCTCGAGGAAGGGAAATCGTAGACAGGCCACGCCGCGCCCGGCCAGATCACGTGCCTTCTGCTCGATCTCCGTCACCTCCCAGCCCAGAATGGTGAAGGGTGCCGGGGTGAACTCACCAACGCGCACCACGCGAAGAGTTGAGCCGCGATCCGTGCGGAACACCAGCGCAAAGGTGTCATCCGAGACAAACGTCAGCCCCAGGATTTGCTCGTAAAAGGGACGTGCCGCCTCGGCGTCGTGCGTGGGAATGAAGCCGATCAGCGAAGCATCGTTCAGCATGATGTATATCCCCCCTGCGCAAGCCTGCGCACGACTTTACAATAGAAGCGTGGCCTTTACCGAACAATACGACGTTGCCATTGTCGGCGCGGGGCATGCCGGCTGCGAGGCGGCGATGGCGGCGGCGCGCATGGGCCTGCGGACGGCGCTGTTTACCCTGAATTTGGATTTGATTGCGCAGATGAGCTGCAACCCGGCGATCGGCGGCATCGCCAAGGGCCATCTGGTGCGCGAGATTGACGCGCTGGGCGGCGTGATGGGCGAGGTTGCGGACGCCACCGGCATCCAGTTCCGCTTGCTCAATACCAGCCGGGGACCGGCGGTCTGGAGCCCGCGCGCGCAGTGCGATAAGGCGCTATACCGGGTGAAGATGCGCGAGGTTCTTGAGGGCCAGCCGAACCTCTTCATCAAGCAGGCTGAGGTTGTGGACCTGGTGCTTGAAGCGAACGAGGATGGCACGCGCACGCTGCGCGGGCTGCTGCTGCGGGATGGCCGTACTGTGCTGGCGAAGGCGACGATCATCACGACCGGCACGTTTCTGAATGGGCTCATTCACTGCGGCGAGCAGCAGTACACGGCCGGCCGCTCGGGCGAGCCCGCCAGCGTGCTGCTGGGTGAGAGCCTGAAGCGTTTGGGCCTGCGGGGCTGCCGGCTGAAGACGGGGACGCCGCCGCGGCTGGACGGCCGGACTATTGACTGGTCGAAGTTTGAGGAGCAGCCGGGTGATGCGGACCCGACGCCCTTCAGCCTGCGCACGCGCGAGCTGCCGCTGCGCCAGATCTCCTGCCATATCGCGACGACGACGCCGGAGACGCTACAGCTGATCCGCGATAACGTGCATCGCTCGCCGATGTATACGGGGCAGATTGAGGCGATCGGACCGCGCTACTGCCCGTCAATCGAGGACAAGATCGTCCGCTTCCCGGATAAGAGCTCGCACCAGTTCTTTCTCGAGCCTGAGGGCCTGAAGACGCATGAGGTCTACATCAACGGCATGAGCACGAGCCTGCCGATGGAGGTGCAGGCGGCGATGGTGCACTCGATACCGGGGCTTGAGAACGCCGAGATGCTGCGGCCCGGCTACGCCATTGAGTACGACGCGATCGACGCGCGCGAGCTGGATCGCACACTGCGGGTGAAGTCGATTGCGGGGCTGTACCTTGCCGGGCAGATCAACGGCACCAGCGGCTATGAAGAGGCGGCGGGGCAGGGAATCATGGCGGGTATCAATGCGGCGCTGGCGGTCAGGGGCGAGCCCGCGTTTACGCTCGACCGCACCGAGGCCTACATCGGCATCATGATCGACGATCTGATCTCGAAGGGCACCGATGAGCCGTACCGCATGTTTACGTCGCGCGCGGAGTTCCGGCTGCACCTGCGCATCGACAACGCGGAGTCGCGACTGACGCCGCATGCGCGCCGGCTCGGGCTGATCGATGACCCGACGTGGGAGGCGTATGAGGCTCGCCAAGCGCGCGCCGGTATGCTGCGCGCGCTGCTGGAGACGGTGCGTCTGCGGGCTGGAGAGCTACCTGCGGAGATCGAAGCCAAGCTGCCCGGCGATAGCGGTAAGCTGATCGGGCAGCCGCTCGCGCAGGTGCTGCGCCGGCCGGAGCTGCGCATTGAAGATCTTCGGCCGGTGATTGAATCCCAGCTGCGGACCGAGGCTCGCGCTTCCCTCGCCCAACCATGGCTTGCCGCTCTTACGCTTGGCTCCGCGACACTTCCCTCCTGGTTGCGCAACGAGTGGCGCGCGGTGGAGACTGAGGTTAAGTACGGCGGCTATCTGGACCAGCAACGCCGCTCGATCGAGAAGCTGAAGGCGGCCGAGGGCAAGGTGATCCCGGCGTGGTTCGACTACGGTGCGGTGAGCGGGCTCTCGCGCGAGATGAAAGAGAAGCTCTCGGATGTTCGCCCGCAGACGCTCGGCCAGGCCAGCGGCATCTCAGGGGTTACTCCGGCGGCCGTCAGCCTGATTCATGTGTTCATCGAGCTACAGGGCCGAAAGCTTGCCTCCTGAACGCTCCTTGCATGCACGAAGCGAGGCCAAAGGAAGACTGATGCAGCTTCGTTACGCCACGCTCGCGGATGTGCCCGCGGTTCTCGACCTCATTCACCGCATCGTTCCTGCCATGCTCGCTGTCGGCAATCGCCAGTGGGATGAGAGCTACCCCAATGCGCGAGTCTTTGAGTATGATGTGGCCCGCAGGCAGCTCTGGATCGCCGAGGTTGAGGGCCGGATCGCCGGGGTTGCGGCTATCACGTCTGAGAAGGAGCCTGAGTACGCGCATGTCGGGTGGAACTTTGACGAGCCGGCCCTGGTCATTCATCGCCTGGCGGTGGAGCCGGCCTTTCGCGGCCAGGGGATAGCTCTCGCGCTGATGGCGCAGGCGGAGACGATCGCCGGCGAGCGCGGGATTGCGGTTTTGCGAACGGATACCAGCGCGGATAATGTAGCGGCGCAGCGGCTCTTTCCCCGGCTTGGCTACAGCTTTTCAGGCGAGATTTCGATCATGTTTCGTCCCGGTGTGCGTGTGCTTTGTTTTGAGAAGCGACTTCTAAACAAATAGCCGGGGTCGTTGGATACAGGAGCACCACGCGGAGCGGCGGCAAGAATCTGCCGGCGTGGTCTCTGCGTCTAACTGGAAAGATGCGCGGCTGCTGCCTGGCCGCAGGAGTTCGCAGTGGAAAAGATCGTTCGCATCGTGGTTGTGCTCCTGTTACTTGGAGTCGTGTTTGCAGGATGGAGGCATATGGCAATCGGACAGGCAGTGTTGAAAGAGCGGCTTCCCGCACCTACGCTCGATGAACCCTCAACGAAGCACACCGAGACAGCGGTCTTCGCCGGCGGCTGCTTCTGGGGCGTGCAGACCGTGTACCAGCAGGTGAAGGGTGTGACGGCGACGACGGCCGGCTATGCGGGCGGCGCGGCCGATACGGCAACGTACAGCCAGGTCACGACGGAGACGACCGGCCATGCCGAATCGGTAAAGATTGTGTTCGATCCGACGCAGGTCAGCTACGGCACGCTGCTGCGGCTCTTCTTCTCAGTCGTGCATGACCCTACGCAGCTTAACCGTCAGGGTCCGGATGTTGGCACCTCCTACCGCTCGGCGATCTTCTACACATCGGATGAGCAGAGAAAGGTGGCTGAGGCCTACGTGCACCAGATCGACGGCATCCACGCGTTTCCCAAGCCGATTGTGACCCAGATTCAGCCCCTAAAAGCCTTCTACGACGGCGAGGACTATCACCAGGACTACGCGGTGAAGAACCCGAACAATCCATATATTCAGGTCTGCGACGTGCCGAAGACGGCGGCGCTGAAGAAGCAGTTTCCGGAGTTGTTCAAGGAATACAAGCCGAAGAGGTAGGTTTGCTGCCGCTTTTCCAACGCTTCCACAAGCGTGCAGTATCTTCACAGATGCATTAGAGAGCCGTGCACCCGCTATGGTGCACGGCTCTCTATGTAAGTCGGTAGCGTAGAACTCCATGGCAGCCTTCGCAGACATCCTTACCGACCGTGGCCTTCCCGCCTCCATTCAGGCCGAGCGCACGATTCTCGGCGCCATGATGCTTGACGCTATCGCGTTCAATGACGCCACCTCAAAGCTCCTCACGGATGACTTCTCTCTGGATTCGCACCGCCGTATTTATGCCTGCATCACCGGCCTGGTGGACATTGGGCGCGCCATTGACCTGATCACCGTTATAGAGGAGCTCGATCGGCGCAAGGAGCTGCAGGCGATTGGTGACCGGGCTTATCTCTTCTCACTGACCGAAGATCTGCCGCATCGCCTCAACGTTGAAGAGTACGTTCGTATCGTCAAGGACAAGAGCCTGCTGCGGCAGTTGATGCTCATCTGTCAGACCTCCATGGCACGCGCCGCCGATCAGAGTGAAGAGGCGCTCGACGTCCTCAATGCTACCGAGCAGCAGTTGATGGAGGTCTCCGAAAAGGGCATTCAGCGCGGCTTTGCGGGGATCTCGGAGATCGTTGCCAACTCCTTCGTCTCGATTGATGCGCTCTACGAACAGGGCCGCGAGGTCACGGGTCTGGCCACGCACTACATTGAGTTTGACCGCATGACCAGCGGCCTCCAGGACAGCGAGCTGGTCATCATCGCCGCGCGGCCTTCGATGGGCAAGACGGCGTGGGCGATCAATATTGCGCAGAACGCGGCTGTGCGTGATGGCAAGGTGGTGGCCGTCTTCTCGCTTGAAATGTCGAAGGAGAGCCTGCTGCGCCGCATGTTGGCGAGCGAGGCGATGGTGAACTCGCGCAAGATCCAGACCGGCTTTTTGCCGCGCGAAGATAAGGGCAAGCTGCTCAGCGCGCTTGAACGCCTAATGGAGTCAAAGCTCTTCATCGACGACACTCCCGGCATTACGCTGGCCGAGATGCGCGCGAAGGCACGGCGTCTGCGGCAGCAAAGCGGCAAGCTCGACCTCATCGTCATCGACTACCTGCAGCTGATGACCGGCTCGGGCGGCGGCAAAAAGGGTTTTGAGAACCGCAACCAGGAGGTGTCCGCTGTCTCGCGCGGTCTAAAGGCGCTGGCCAAGGAGATGCGCGTTCCGGTTATCGCGCTCTCGCAGCTTTCGCGGTCGAGCGAGCAGCGCGGCGGGGATAAGAAGCCCATGCTCAGCGATCTGCGGGAGTCCGGATCAATTGAGCAGGATGCCGATGTCGTGTGCTTCATTCATCGCGAGGAGTACTACGACCGCGAGAATGAGGACATCAAGGGTAAGGCGGAGATCATCGTCGCAAAGCAGCGCAACGGGCCTACGGGGAGCGTGATGCTCGCCTACCTGGCCGACTACACGCGCTTTGAAAACCTTGCTGAAGGCGGCGGTGGCGGAGGCGAGTACTAGGCTCGCTTCGATACCATAGAACCGATGCCGTCTGGAAAGAGTTGGATCAAAGTCTCGCAGGCTGCGCTCGAGAGCAACCTCTCCGCTTTGCGTCGTGTCGTGGGAGTCGGCCTCACCGAGGAGAGTACGCGGCCAGCCCTGCTTGCGGTGATCAAGGCGAATGCCTACGGCCATGGCGCCGCGGTCTGCGCTCCCGTGCTGGCGCGGGCCGGCGCGGAGTGGCTGGGCGTCACGGACGCGACCGAGGGTGCGTTGGTTCGCGGCGCACTGGATGCCGCCGGCATCTTGCCTCGCGACCAGCCACGCATCCTGGTGATGTGCGGTCTTGAGGCGGCCGATGTTTCGCTGCTGGTGCGGCACCGCCTTACGCCTGTGGTCTGGTTTTGCGAGCAGCTGGCGTGGCTCGCCGCGCATGCAGACGTCCGCGATCCTCTGGCGCTTCATGTGGAGATCGATACGGGAATGGCGCGGCAGGGGGCGCGTCCTGGCCAGGAGCTGACCCATTTGCTCGATGCGCTCCGCGGCACTCCGCAGCTGAAGCTGGACGGCGTGCTGACTCACTTTGCTTCGGCTGAGGTCGCCGGCTCCGAGCTCACGCGGCGGCAGCAGCAACGCTTTGAGCAGGCCGTCGAGCAGTTCCGGACGGCGGCCCATCGCCCCGCCTGGCTGCACGCCGGCAACACCTCCACGCTCGATGAAGCGCGTCTGCTGCCATGGCTCGCCGCGCAGGCAAACGCTGTAGGGGCCCGTCTGCTCGCGCGCACCGGCCTCGCGCTTTATGGGTATGCTCTGCCGCTGGAAGGCGGCTCGCCGCAGCTGGCGACCGCGCTGACGCCGGTGGGCACGTGGAGGTCGCGCGTCGTCGCTCTGCGCGACCTGGCGCCCGGCGAGACGGTCGGGTACAACGCCACGTTCACGGCGACGAAGCCGATGCGAGCCGCGCTGCTTCCAGTCGGGTATGCGGATGGCCTGCGCCGCGAGCTCTCCGGCACTGCCGCGCAGCCCGGCGGCTGGGTGATGCTTCGCGGACAGCGAGCGCTGATCCTTGGCCGCGTCTCCATGAACCTGACGACGGTTGATGTGACGGCTATTCCTGCCGTCTCGCTCGGTGACGAGGCCACACTGCTCGGCCCCGGAGTTACCGCGGAGGACCACGCGCGGCTCGCTCACACGATCTCCTATGAGATCCTCTGCGGTTTGCGCGCGCGCTCCGTGCTTGTCGCCTGAGCGGCGCGCGTTTGCACAGCGTTGCCACGGACCGCTACCATCAGACCAGATGGTAGGAGAGTTCATGGAATCTATCGCAACCGCGCGCAGCAAAGAAGATATCGCGCTTGATCTATTGAAGTTCGTCGCCGCAACCGCGCACGTCGGCAGCAAGGCTCCCGGCTCGACCGGCTTCGGCGCGGCCTCTAGCAGCAAGCCGGAGGATCAGGTCGCGCAGCTGCTGGAGCTTTACAGCCGCTGCCGCCAGGCTGTTGAAGCACCGCTCAGCCCCACTTCCACCAAGTAAGCTCGTTGCGACCACCGACCAGCATTCTTGTCGCCGGCGCCGGTGTCTTCGGACGCCATCACCTGCGCGTCTATCGCGAGCTCGAGCAGGCGGGCCACGCTGTCCGGCTGCTTGCTGTTGTGGATCCCGATCCGGCTGCCGCGGCGCAGGCCGCAGGCGACTTTGGCATTCCGCACTTTGCATCGGTAGAGGCGGCGATGGAGGCACTCGGCGCGCCCACAGCTGCCTCGATCTGCGTGCCGACCGCGCACCATGCGGCCGTTGCTGCGCCCTTGCTGAAGGCCGGCGTGCATTGCCTGATCGAGAAGCCGATAGCGGCGACCCTCGAGCAGGCTGACACGATCCTCAGTCTGGCGCAGCAGCATGGCGCGCTGGTTCAGGCCGGACATCTCGAACGCTTCAACCCGGCGGTTACGGCCGCTCGCGCGCACCTGCATCGGCCGATGTTTTTTGAGGCGCATCGGCTGAGCATCTTCACGCCGCGCTCGCTCGATGTCGATGTGGTTCTCGACCTGATGATCCATGATCTCGATATCGTCCTCAGCCTGGTGGACTCGCCGGTGCGCGAGCTTCGCGCGGTGGGCCTGCCGGTGCTCTCGCGCAAGGTCGATATTGCCAACGTGCGGGTGGAGTTTGAGAACGGCTGCGTCGCCAACTTCACCGCCAGCCGTGTCAGCACGGAGCGCGTGCGCAAGCTGCGCTTCTTCCAGCCGCGGCAGTATCTCTCGCTGGACTTCGCACGGCAGGACCTTCTGCTGATCGATGTGCGGGCGGTGGCCGGTATGGATCCCGCGCAGCTCGCTTCC
Source organism: uncultured Acidobacteriaceae bacterium (assembly GCA_964246835.1). Taxonomy (GTDB): domain Bacteria; phylum Acidobacteriota; class Terriglobia; order Terriglobales; family Acidobacteriaceae; genus Edaphobacter. The sequence goes on from CAXTRT010000012.1 coordinate 50,124, forward strand.
CTTGCGGCCGCGATGGCGGAGAGCGCAGGCGCGAATGGTCATCCGTCGCCTGGACTCTCGCTCAGCAAGGTTCCCGTGACGGCGGGCGAGCCGCTGCGCCTGGAGATTGAAGCCTTTCTGCATAGCGTTCGCACCGGCACCACACCTGTGGTGAGTGGAGAGGAAGGCCGCCGCGCGCTGGCGCTTGCGCTTGAGATCACGGCAGCGATCGCCAGCCATGCCGTGCGGACGGGCTTGCTCGCGTAAGCAGGGGCGCTTGCCTAGAACCTGTTCGAGACCATATAACTTAGCGCACGACGGCAAAACAAGCAGAAGCAACGACGCAATGCGGGGATCTCTCCACTACGCCGTACGATGAAGCCGTACGGCTTCAGTCGAGACGACGGCTTCTTGGATTGGATTGCTGATAGTACGTAGCGATCGCCGCTACTTCATCTGCTGCACAGGCACGGTGTCCGGAATCTTCAGGTCGAACTGATCCTCTTCCAGCTTCTCGTTAAAGGTGGCTTTGGTGATGATCAGCGTCAGTGAGTACTGGTCGAGCGGCCGCTCGATGACGATCTTCGCCGGAAACCGGATCGCGCCGTAGCTCTGGTAGTTGCTGTAGTTCGCCCGTGTCACGATCTGGCCGGTCGCGTCGTAGATCTCCTGCTGGTAGGGCATGAGGTTGTCGCGGCTGATGTGCAGCACGCGGTCGGTGCGCGCAATCTGTCCGTCGGGCTTGCTCAGGATCTGCAGATCATAGTCCGGCAGCTCGATCAAATCCTTTGTCTTGTCGGTGGTCTCGATGACGCGCATATCCTGCGTGCGCGAGACGATCTCATCCGTGTGTGGACCCTGGATCAGCATGGAGTCGAGAAAGACATAGGGCCGAAGGTTTTCAAGACCGTTCTTCGAGGGCGTTGTGACCGTATTCGTTCCTTCAATGGCCTTGTTCCGGGGGGGAATCAGAAGCTTGAAGGTCTTGCCGTCGCTGACCATGTCCATGGCCTTCGAGCGCAGCACGGGAACCAGCAGGAGCACGCGCAGATCCGCCGGTTTGCGCAGGAAGATGTAGCCGGAGAACGCCGGATACTCCTTAACCTCACCGGTCTGACCGCCGCCGGTCGCGGCTGAAATTTCTACTGTGAGATTGATCGTCTGGATCTCGTTGTAGCGCTGGTTGATGCCGTTGACCAGGCCATCAAGCGAGGTGCTCTGCACGACGGGCGCGCGGCGAATTTTGCGCACCATGCGCGTTCGCGATACACAGCCCGTGAGGGGGAGCGCCAGGCAGAGCATCGCTAAAAGAGCAGGGGATCGTCCGAACATCAGCACAGTCTCGAAGTATAGCGTTCAGGCGATGGCAGACATCGGCCCTGGTCAACGGCGGGCAAGTCCTGTCCGGTCGCTATTTGATCCAGCGTTTGCCGGAAACGATTCGGAAAACCTGTTCGATGCGCCGTGCCGTTATGGAGTCCCCTGCCGTCGCAGCTCCGCGACATGGGCTGTGTGTTCGCCGAGCGTGGCGGAGAATTTGGTGTGCCCGGCGCCGTCGCTGACGAAGTACAGGTAGTCCGTTCGCGGTGGATGCAGCACCGCCCGCAGCGACGCCAGGCCCGGGCTCGCGATGGGACCGGGCGGCAGCCCCGTGTGACGATAGGTGTTGTACGCTGAGTCCGCCCTTAGGTCCGAGGCGTAGATGGTTCCGCGATAGCGACCGTCTAGGAGCGCCGCGTAGATGACGGTGGGATCGGTCTGGAGCGGCATGCCTTTTGCTACGCGGTTCTCAAAGACGCTCGCCACCAGCGGCCGCTCCGCGCTCTGCCCGACCTCCTTCTCCACCAGCGAGGCCAGCGTGACAATGCGCAGCGCGCCCTCACCCAGGCCCAGCCCGGCAGTCTGCTGGCGGAAGCGTCGCAACATGACGGCCAGCATTGCCGCCGGCGTGCTGTGGCGCGAGAAGCGATATGTATCCGGGTAGAGAAAGCCCTCGAGCGAGGCGGGGTGACTGCCCGGTGCAAGGTCCGCGAGAAGCGCCGTGTTGCCGCGCTCGGCCTCGAGAAACTCCGCAGCCGAACCCAGTCCTGCCGCCTCTACCGCATGCGCGATATCGAAGATGTTGTAGCCCTCCGGGATCACCACGGTGCGGGTGTAGACGTCGCCGCGCGCGAGCCGGCTGTAGACCTCGATGGCCGACGCCGGATGATCAAAGCGGTATTCGCCCGCGCGCAGGCGGCCGCCCTTAACGATCCGCAGCAGATCGAAGGCGTAGCGGCTGCGCACCACGCCGTTGGTCTCGAGCAGCGCGGCCATGCGCGGCGTTCCGCTACCGCTCGGTATATCGACAAAGGTCTCTGTGGACGGCCCGTAGGGCGCCAGCAGGAGCCATGCGCCGGCAGCCGCCAGCGCCAGCAGCAACACAACGAATCCACCCAGCTTCTTCAGAGCCCACCCCCAAACGCCGCAGCTTTTACCGGCCAGCAGTTGTCCACACGATCATTCTAAAGAGCCCTCGCGCCGATCGCACCAACGCCGCGGCTACACTTAGAGGTGTGGAGGAGCCGATCCAGCCCGAGGCCGCCCCGGCCAGCCTGCCGCCGCGCATTCTGGCCCTCGATGTCGGCCGCAAACGTATTGGCCTTGCGATCACGGATCCTCTCGGCTTCACGGTTCAGCCGCTCATCACGCTTTATCGTTCTACCCCGCATGCCGACGTGAAGTCCATCGGCCGCGTTCTTCGCAAGCACGCCGTCGCCGAGATCGTCGTGGGCTACCCGCTCCACATGTCCGGCGAGATCAGCCCGCAGGCGCTCAGGACCCAGGCCTTTGCTGACGCGCTTCGCACGGCCTTCGGGCTTCCGGTTCACCTGACCGATGAACGCCTGAGCACCAGTGAGGCCCATCAGCATCTCTACGCCATAGGCAAGCCGCGCCAGGAGCATCGCGGCCTTGTCGATCAGGTCGCGGCGGTTCTGATCCTGGAAGGCTTTCTCGCCGGCCGCGCGTACCAGGCCGCGCGGGCCCGGCTGGATCCGGACCAGACCTAGCGCTGCCCTCGAAGAGCCTTCGCCGTGGCCGCCTGCGTATAATCGAACCTTCACGCACCTGCACGGCGGGAGCACTGCTCCTGTGCAGGGATCGCGCTCGTTTTACCCCCGAAAGGTTCTTCCATGGCAGAACAGATCAACATGCCGAGCCACGTCATGAAAAAGCTGCAGGATGAGATTACGCAGCTGGAGTACGAACTGACGACTGAACTTCCCGCTGAAATCAAGAAGGCCGTTGCGCTGGGCGACCTCTCCGAAAATGCCGAGTATCACTCCGCGAAGCAGCGGCAGGAGTTCGTGAACGCTCGCCTGGGCCAGCTCAAGAAGCGCATGGGCGAGCTAGCCATGGTTAATCTGGCGAATATTCCGCGCAACAAGGTCGGGTTTGGCTCGACGATCGTTGTCTTTGACTCAACTAAAAACGAAGAGCTCACCTATAAGCTGGTCACTAGCGAAGAGTCCGACGTTGCGCAGGGTCTGATCTCCACCACCTCACCGATCGGCCGCTCGCTGGTCGGCAAGGAGCTTGGCGACATCGCTACGGTGGTGACGCCCAATGGAAAGCGCGAGCTTGAGGTGCTGAAGCTCACGACCATCCACGATACCGCCGCCGAGTAGTCAGCTTCTGATGATCAAGCAGTTATGACCTGGACGAGTAAATTCGGGAGAGGCAGCGGCTGGCTGTTGCAGAAGATCGTCAACGGCCTGGCGCTCTCGCGTATCTCGCCGAACACGCTTACCTTCATCGGCCTGCTGATTAACATCGTGGCCGCTATTCTGTTCGGCTACGCCCGCGGCGAGCACGCCGACCGCATGTTTCTCTACGCCGGCCTGGTCGTCATTGGCGCCGGGCTGTTCGATATGGTGGACGGCCGCGTCGCTCGCCTGACCAACCAGGTCTCCGTCTTCGGCGCCTTCTTTGATTCGGTGATGGACCGCTATTCGGACGTGGCGCTCTTCTTCGGCCTGCTGGTCTATTACGCCCGCGGCAATCGTTTTTTTTATGTTGTTCTGGTCGCCTTTGTGATGACCGCCTCGCTGATGGTCAGCTACACACGAGCCCGGGCCGAGGCTCTGATCGGCTCCTGCAAGGTCGGCTTTATGGAGCGGCCGGAGCGCGTCGTGCTCATCATTCTCGGTGCCCTGTTTAATCACTGGGGCGTGATGGCTCCGGCGCTGTGGGTGCTGGCGGTGTTCTCCACCATTACGGTGATTCATCGTATTCGCTACACCTACGTGCAGACCGAGCGGCTGAAGCTCCAGGCAGGCACGCGAAGCGTATAGGCGTGGCGGAAAGGGTGCTACAGCTTTATCGAAGGCTCTCCGTGCGAAATGGATTCTGCACGACAAGGTCGCCGAAGCGCTGGTCATGCTGCAGATCCTCCGTGTAGAGGATGCTGCACTTCGCCTCTGCCGCTGCGGCGACGATTAAGCTGTCGTACCAGCTCAGCTTGTAACGCTCTCGGATGTGCAGTGCTTCAGCGCACAAATCGATGGAAGAATGCACGGCAAGCAATCGCTTTAGAACTGACAAGAGATATTGCTCGATCTCGACAGTGGCGAGCGGTGCGTTGAATTGTTTCTGCGCAACGTTACAGAACTCCTGTACTACCTGGTAGCTGATGATTCCACTGCGCTGCTCCATTGCCCTCCGGATGAGTTGTTTCGCCGTTTCAGCCTTCTGCAGTTCGCGCATACTGAAGGCATAAACGAAGACATTCGTATCGAGAAAAAACCTATCGCTCATTCATCTCGTCGCGCGTATACGGTCCATTCGTCTGTCGACCCCCTAGCCGTTCCATAAGTTCGTCGTACTCCCGCACAACATCCCGTTGTCCTGTGTAGTCGGCAAGCCACTCGCGAAAGGCGTTGTTGAGCGTTGTATGCTGCTGGCGCGCAACGGCTCTCGCCTGCTCGATCAGGCCCTCGTCGGCTGTGAGCGTAATATTTTTCATGAAAGCAGTGTACACGAGACTCGTGTGATCTTACTACGGGTGACGTTCATACCTGTAACCCTTCTCCTTGAAGACGGTATTCAGGTACGTACCCTTCGAGGGCGCAGCCTGAAAGGCCGTCCACTCCTCCAATGGCACGTCAAAGTAGCGATATTTGCCGCGAGTGCCACGGTAGATCACTGTCAGCACAGCCGTCTGCTCGTCGTAGTGCATTGCGGCGATGACGCTGGAAGGCATGAAGGCGATCCCGGATAGGTCTCTTCAGACGCTTGTCGAAGGTCACGCACGGAATGGATTTACGACACAAGCTGATCGATCTTCTGTCCATGCTGTAGGTCTTCTGTATAGAGGATTGTGCAGTCTGCCTCATGAGCCGCAGCTACGATCAGGCAGTCATACCATTGCAGATAGAAACGATGGTGGAGATCGAAAGCGCGGCGAAGCAAGATGCTGGAAGATGGCACTATCTTGTAGGCCTGCGAGAGATAATCGAGCACACGATGAGCTTCCTGTACTGTCATGCCCGGCCGAAACTTGCGAAAAGCCACGCTGAAGAACTCATTGAGGACTTGATCGCTGATACATCCAGTATCCTCTACGATGGCTTGTCTCAACATCCGCAAGGCAACGATGGTCTTGTCAGTGGCTGTCTTCTCAAAGGCGTAGATGAGGATGTTTGTGTCGAAGAATACCCTATCGCTCATTCATCTCATCGCGCGTAAACGGGCCGCCGGTATCGAAATGACGAAGCTGTTCCATCGCCATATCAAAGCGGCTGAGCCGCTCGTCATCCGCCGCTATCCGGAGGAGAGCCTCTTTCCAGACATCGTCGAGTGACAGATTCTGCCGCGCCATTGCGGCCTCGGCCCTGGCGAGCAGCCCCTCATCGGTCTTGAGCGTCACGGTCGTCATACGCACCAGTTTACGCCGCGCTGCCGTACAATCCAACCGTGCCGATCGCTCCTTTTCTTCTTATTCACGGCGGCGCCTGGGCCATGCCCGATGACGCTGTCGCCTCGCACGAGCGCGGCATCGCGAATGCTCTCGCCGCTGGCTGGTCGCAGATTATCCGCGATGGCGGCAGCGCGGTAGACGCCGTCGAGGCCGCCGTGGCAAGCATGGAAGACGACGATACCTTCGACGCCGGGCGGGGCTCCTTTCTCACGCGCGATGGCCGCGTCCAGCTTGATGCGCTGCTGATGAACGGCGCCAACCTGCGAACCGGCGGCGTTGCCTGCGTGGAGCGTCTGCGCAACCCCATTCATGCCGCGCGCCTCGTCCTCGATCACAGCCCGCATGTCTACTTTGTCGGCACCGGCGCGGAGCGCTTCGCGCGCCAGCACGGCATGGCGCTGATCGACAACACGGAGCTTATCGTGCCGCGCGAGCGGGAGCGGCTCAGACGCTTTCAGCAGGCTGAACTCGACGGCGTGGCTGACACCACCTTCTCCGGCGCTGCCGACACTACGCTTCCCGGAGCGGCAGTCGCAGAAGCAGAGGTCGCGGCTGAGGCCGAGCGCGCCCTGCCTGCCGCTCTCCAGATCGAGGACCCAACCCTCGACTCTCACGACACCGTGGGCGCCGTCGCCATTGATGCGCACGGCAATCTTGCCGCAGCCACCTCGACCGGCGGCACCCTGTCCAAAGCTCCCGGCCGCGTCGGCGACTCCTCGCTCATCGGCTGCGGCTGCTACGCCGACAACCTCTCCGCCGCGGTCTCGCTTACCGGCTGGGGCGAGCCCATCATGAAGCTCGTCCTGGGCAAGTGGGCCGTTGATCGCGTGGCCGCCGGATCCTCTCCGCAGCAGGCCGCGACCGCCGCCATCGACTATCTTTTTGAGCGACTCGGCGGCCACGGCGGCATCATCCTGCTCGGGCCGGACGGCCGCTTCGGCATCGCGCACAACACGCCGCGCATGGCCTGGGGGATGCGGGACAGCAACGGCACGAAGATCGGGATCGACATCCGCTAGGTGTCTCTGCTTCCTCGCGCGTTCCTGCATCTCAACGCAAAGAGCCGCGTATCGCCATCCCTTCTCACTACTGGAGTTCCCTATGCGCAAAGCCTTTTTCTGGATCACGATCGCCTCCGGCGCCCTTGCTGCCTATCTGATGTACAAGCACGGCAAGAGCCTGGATGACATTGCCAGCACCGTCATCAAGGATCCGTTCGGCTCCCTTTACAACGAGGTCAAGCAAAGCTGAGCGCTGCCTCACAGCAGAACGTAACAACCTCGGTAGCAAATTGCATGGAACGGGAATGACCGACAGCTTGTTTCCAGATGCGCATGTTCCTCCGCCACCCACGCCGCCTGCCGATCCAGATCGGCTGCCGCACATCCATCATCTTCTGCTCGGCTACTATGGCGAGCCCGCGCCGCGTGAGCGTTGGGATCCGCTCACGCAGTTCATCTACTCCGTGCTGGCCGCGCGCACCCGTACCGAGACCACCTATGCCGCGCTCGCCCGGCTCCGTGATCGTTTCATGAGCTGGGAGAATCTTCGCGAGGCACCGGTCGATGCCATTCAGGAGACCATTGCAGACGTCACCTACCCTGAGCAGAAGGCGCCGAATCTCAAGCTGGCCCTGCAGCAGATTACCGCCCGCACCGGCGAGCTCTCGCTGGACTTTCTTGCGAAGTACCGGACAGAGAAGATTCGCGCCTGGATTGAGCAGTTCCCCGGCGCCGGTCCGATGGTCTCGGCCGAGGTCGTCAACTTCTCGACCCTGCGCCGGCCTGCCCTTGTTATGAACTCGCACCATTTGCGCGTCGCCCACCGGCTGGGACTCACACCGCGCGGCGACGCGCAGCGCACGGAAGAGCTGCTGATGCGTTTAGTTCCCGAGACATGGACGCCCGAAGTCTTGCAGGAGGATCATGCGCTCTTCAAACTACACGGCCAGACCCTCTGCACCTTCAACGAGCCGCGCTGCCCGAAGTGTCCGCTGCTGAAGCTCTGCCGCTTTGGCCAGAGGAACTTCGGCGATGACGCCAAGGAGCATGCGTCCGGCTCGTAGCATCAGCGCACCAGAGCACTCTCCTCAAAGCGCTCCAGCAGCTCCGCGACATCCTTATAGACCTCGATGCATCCAGCCTCGAGCAGGTCCGGCCGGCTCCATCCGCCGCTCTCCACACCGATGGTCGAGATGCCGGCCTTGCCCGCGGCCTCCGCGTCGTAGGGCGTATCGCCCAGCGCCAGCACCTTCTCACACGGCAGCTTCAGCTTCTTCAGCGTCGCCTGGAAGATGTCCGGATGCGGCTTTGCCCGGTCCGCGTCGTCCGCGCTCGACTCCGCGTCGATCAGGTTCTCCATCCCAACAATCTTCTTGTAGACCTCAAGATCTTTTGCGCTCGCCGAGGTCGCTAGCGCCGGGCGGATCCCTGCCGCCTTCAGTCGCTCCAGAAACTCCTTTGCCCTTGGCAGCGGCTTCACCCGAGCCAGATACTCGCTCTCTACCAGGAAGGTGCGGTAGGCCTTCAACGGCGCACTTACGGCTTCGCGCCGCCACCACGAGACATAAGTCGAGATCACATCATCGCCGCCTTTGCCAATCTGCCGCCGTATCGCATCGAGTTCCACGTGAATTCCGATCTCGGCAAAGCTCCTCTGCCATGACTCGGCATGCAGCCAGTTGCTCTCTACTAAAGTCCCGTCTATATCGCATAGCAATGCTTCAATCATCGTGAGTAAAACCTCAAGGATCCGATCTGGTTACAAATCCGTGAGAGCATGGCTGGCACCATGCCCTCACACTGTGCAGCGTGAACAGAAGTCAGAACTCCAGCTTCATCGATACCTGCCCTGTCCGGTTTCCACCGAAGTCCGACCCACGTGCCTGCGTGATGGTTCCGAAGGAGGAGCTCGTCACGTTCAGGCTTGGATCGGCCAGATTGGTGTGATTAAGGATGTTAGTAAAGGTGCCTTCGGCACGCAGACTTACACCCTCCGTCACGTGAAACGACTTGCTCGCCCCGGAGGAGAGCGTAACCGTGCCGGGGCCGACCAGATCTCCGACAGACTCCGTTCCGAAGCGGCCGATCGGCATCTGCACTTGGCCTGTAACGGAATCGACAGTCGTGCTGCCGACGATGCAGTTGCCGCCCTCAAGCGAGGCAAATCCGGTGCTGCCGCCGGCGCCGACTCCGCCCGGGCACGCGAAGGCTGCGCGGTTGAACCACTGGGTTCGCGAGCGCCGGCTGGTGTTGCCGTTCGCCACGCGGTCCGGCCGCTGCTGCCGGCCGAAGAGCGAGCCGGAGCCGGTGCCGGATGGGTCGGCGCCGCCCGAAGGCAGGAACGCCGTCAGGAACGGTCCTGTCTGGTAGACGAAGATGTTTGAGATCTGCCATCCTCCCACGACTAGATCCGTGACGCGGTTGCTGTTGCCCAGGAAGTGCTTGCCGCGGCCGACGGGTAGCTCGAAGACGCCCGTTGTCAGCGATCGATGACGCCGCGTGCCGGTAACGTTGCCGTAGTCCAGGTGGCGATTCGCCGTGGATGTGGCGTAGTAGCCGCCCTGCTCATCGACGAAGCTGCCGGAGACGCCGAACGATCCGGAGGTGCCCTGGTTATCCGAAAGATTCTTCGCGTAGGTGTAGGCCGTATTGAAGGAGAGCCCATGCGCGAAGCGGTGCGAGAACTCTGCCTGGCCGGAGTGGTAGTCGGCTTGCGCCTCCGTGCTGCGCTGGGCGATGGAGTAGAAATTGGGATAGTTGAACGCCGTGCGAGGCTGGCTTGCCGCCGCCGTGGTCGTTGACAGCGGAAGCTGGTTTAACTCCGGCTGCCAGACCAGGTGCCATGTATGCAGGCCCACGTACGAGACGCGCAGACCGAAGCCGCGCCCGAAGTCATGGTCGATCGAAAGGTTCGTCTGCAGCGAGTATGGATCGTGCCAGTGAATATCGACGGCGGAGTTAAAGCCGACCGAGCCGTACGATGGCGTGAAGTTGCCGCCGGCGAAGCTGTTGGTGCTCGCCGTTGAGATATTCGGAAAGACAAAGGCCGGTCCTGTTGGCTGGCCTGCGGCATTGGTGGTTGCCGTGTTGTTGAAGGTTTGGACGTTCGCCTGGAGCGTGCCGGTGAGTGCATAGAAGAGCGCACCCGAGGTGGTGATGTTGTAGTAGCCTGCACCGCCGCGGATGGCCGTCCTGTCGTTATCGAAGGGCCGGTAGGCGAAGCCGAAGCGCGGCTCGAATCGCAGCTTGGGGCTTGTGCGCAGGCCTGCCGGTATACCGGCCTGCGTGTTTGAAAGCACCGGCGTACATGGCGCGCCGTTGATCGCACCGCCCGTTGCGTAGGGATTCTGGATACCTGCGGTCGGGCAGGCGTTCAGGTTGGCAAGCTCCGCCGGCGCCAAGTTGTTGATGAAGCCGGAGGGATAGAGCAGGCGGCCCGATCCTGCGACCGAGGGATCGAAGTTGCCGATGTTGCCCCCCTTGTCGGAGAAGGCAGGATGAAGCTCATAGCGCAGGCCGAAGGTAAGGTTCAGCCTCGAGCTGACCTTCCAGTTGTCCTGCGCGTACACCGCATAGGCGTCGGAGTTTCCGTTGTTATCCGAAGAGACGTTATCGATCTGCGTCTGGTAGGGTGCGCCGATAAGAAAGTCAGCAAACTCCTGGCCGGTGAAGCTATTGGCGTTTGTGAAATAGAAGTTCCCGTAGTTATCCGAAGAAGAAAAATCAAGCGGGCTAATCGCGGTCAGATGACGAATGTCTACGCCGAGCCGCAGCGTATGCGCTCCGCGCTGCAGCGTGACGTTATCGACATATTGGAAGACTCGCGATTGATAGGTCGAGTTCAGGCGTGTTCCAATCGAGGCAATCTGAGTGTCAAAGCCGATGTGACTCAGGCCATTGAAGGGAAACTTGGGCCCGACACCGGCGAAGCCTGCCGCATTGACGGTTGCCGCTCCGTTGAAAGGGCTGGTTGTTCCATCCTGCTCGAGCGTAAAGCCGAAGCGGAACTCATTCGCTAGATGCGGCGTGAACGCATAGTTGAAGACCGCGGCGAAGATGCGGTACTGCCCGATAGCGGCGGAGTTCGGCAGCGCCAGATCCACCGGCTGCACCTGCGAGATGTTCTTCGAGGTGTACCGCGCGAAGACGCTACCTTTTTGTCCGAGCGTCTGGTCGACGCGCAGATCGTACTGGTTTGAGCTGATGTCGCGGCGGCGCGTGCTCAGATAGTTGAAGCCGTTCGCATTGGCAGCCTGCAGGCTCTCGCTGCCGCCGACGTTCGGGTCCGGATAGAACTGCAGGAAAGCGGCGGCGCTTGGACTGATGCTGGGCAAGGTCGCGTTCGGATAGTTGCCTCCGGCGAAGGGATTCCGTAACGCCGAGGTCTCCTGCGAGAAGTTGCCCTGCTTCATCAGGACCGTTGGCACCAGTGCTTGCAGCACCGTGGACTGCGGAAAGCGAAGCCCCTCATAGGTTGCGAAGAAAAACGTCTTGTCGCGCCCGTGATAGAGGTGCGGCAGATAGACCGGTCCGCCGATCGATCCGCCAAAGTCATTGGCGACCTTCTTCGGTTTGAGCGGCGCATTCGTCGCACCCTGGTACGGCACGGCATCGAAGGCGGAGTTTTGGAAGTACCAGAAGGCGGAGCCGTGCAGCACATTTGTGCCTTGTTTCGTTACAGTCGTGATCTCGCCCGGCTGGGCGTACTCGGCGTTATTATTGACGCCGTCCACGCGAATCTCGGCGATCGACTCCGCCGAGGGGAATGCATCGCCCAAAATGTTATTGGTCGTCTGGTTCTGCGCGGAGATGCCGTCGATCGTGGTCTCGGACTGCGACGGCAGGCCGCCCTGGATGGAGAACTTAATACCCGGTGCGGGAGAGGCGGAGGGCTGCGGCGGATAGCTGCCGGAGTCCGGCTGCACGCCTGGCAGCGTCTGAATCACGTTGAGCGGCGAGGTTGAGCCCGCGCCGCGATAGTTCGCCGGCAGGTCCAGCACATCGCGCGGGCTCAGCGCCGCGGAGATCGAGGCATTATCCGTGGTGATCGTGCCTGCATCCGAGGCATCGACCTGCACGGTCTGACTGACCTCGGCCACAGACAGGTCTACGTCCAGCCGCAGCTGCTGCCGGGAGTCCAGGTGGATATGTGTGCTGGTTTTGGGAGCAAATCCCTCCCGCTCTACACGAACCGAGTACGTTCCCGCCTCGAGGTTCAGTGCTGTGTAGCTGCCGTCCGCTCCGGCGATTACTTTGCGGTCTGTGTTGCTTTCGTCCCGGTGGAGGGTGATCGTCGCGCCTGGAACGGTTGCTTCGCTGCCATCATGAACCGTGCCGTTGATGGAGCCGAGCGTTGATTGTGCATCGGCAGCGATGCCCGCGCCGAAGATAAAGAGCAGGAACAGGAAGATTCTTGGAACTAAAAACATCGGAGTCTGGCCTCGGAGTGGAGTGTGAGTCGTACACAATGTTTAGGACGAGCCACACACGGATGCAGGGCGAACCCTGCTATCGGTCGCATGCGTTCATCGCAGTCCATTCGTGTGTACCTAAGAATGCGCGTTCTCGTACTTTTAGGCGAGTGGGTGACTTCGCCTGACGGAAGAAATGTGAGGGAATCTGTGTCTCTGAAAACCACAGATGAGGCTCTACAATCGCCACAGACCTGCTTCCCATCGCCATCTCCTCCGAGGTACTCCGCCCTTGCTTCGTCGTCTTGCTGTCGCCGTAACCCTCTGCACTTCTTTTTCGCTTGCTCTCGCCCAGTCGCCTGCAGATACCCCGGCCGGCGGCAAGCCGGGGGAGAAGGTCGTCGTCCAGGGCACGCCCGCGGCTGTACCGCCGCCGGCGGCTCCGGCTGATTCCACCACAGACGGCGTCGTTCACATTAGCGGCCAGGCCATCAACTATCGCGCGGTTGCCGGCACGCTCACGGTTGGCGCGACCGATGCGCAGGACGCAACACTTGCCTTCGATGGCAAACTGCTGCCGGAGGCGGGCGTTCGCCAGCCGGACCGGGAGAAGCCCGAAGAGGCTCCTGCGACGGCTCGCATCTTCTACGCCGCGTACTTTAAAAAAGCAGCGGCAGGCGAGGTGCGTCCAGTCACCTTCCTCTATAACGGCGGCCCGGGCTCGAGCACCATGTGGCTACATATGGGCAGCTTCGGTCCCCGGCGCGTGGTCACGACCGACGCCCAGCACGATCCGGCCGCGCCTTACACGATGGTTGAGAACCAATACAGCCTGCTCGACGTTACCGATCTGGTCTTCATCGACGCGCCGGGCACAGGCTTCAGCCGCATCATGGGCAAGGATGCGGGGAAGGCGTTCTGGGGAACCGATCAGGACGCGCATGCGTTCGATCGCTTTGTGCGACGTTTTCTGACGAAGTACAACCGCTGGAACTCGCCCAAATACCTCTTTGGCGAGAGCTATGGCACGACTCGGTCGGCGGTCCTGTCGAACCTGCTCGAAAATCATCTGGACCTCAACGGCGTGATGCTGCTGAGCCAGATCTTCAGCTTCGACATCACGGCGGACGGACCCAGTGCGAATCCCGGCACCGATATCGCGTATGTGGCTGCACTGCCTAGCTTTGCCGCCACGGCCTGGTATCACAAACGGGTTCCGAATCAGCCTGCGGAGCTTGTGCCGTTCCTTAAGCAGGTGGAGGAGTACACGCTGGGCGAGTATGCCTCGGCGCTGCTGCAGGGGTCAGATCTGACCGATGCGCGGAAGCAGGCGGTGGCGGAGAAGCTCAATGCTTTCACTGGTATACCGGCTGCCTACTGGGTGAAGGCGAATCTTCGGCTGAGCGGCGCGCAGTTTGCCCAGCAGCTGCGCGGGGCGGAGGATATTACGGTGGGGCGGCTGGACTCGCGGTATCAGGGGCCGGCGATGGATCCGCTGAACTCGGAGTCGGACTATGATCCGTTCACCAACGGCATCAGCTCGGCCTTCAACGCTGCCATTAACTCCTATGTTCGCAACGACTTGAAGTATGGAGAGCAAGCGACGTACATGCCGAGCGCGTATGCGCTGCCGGGGTTCGACTGGGAGCTGCGGCATGCCACGCCGAAGGGCGAGCGGCCGGACGCGAGCGTGAACGTGATGGGTGATCTGGCGAGCGCGATGAAGCGCAATCCGCGCCTGAAGGTGATGCTGATGGGCGGGTACTTCGATCTCGGAACCCTTTATTTTGGTTCAATGTACGAGATGAAGCACCTGCCGATGCCAAAGGCGCTTGAGGACAATATCAGCTATCACTTCTTTCCCACGGGGCACATGGTGTACATCAACGAGGATGGGCTGAAGGGCATGCATGCGTATGCCTCAGCGTTCATCCGCGCGAGTGAGTCGGGGCGCTAATCAGGCGCAAAATCCGCCCAGGACAGGTGTCATTTCACGCATTTTCGACGAGGTGCTAGGGTCTTTGACCGTGATTGGCGGAGGTCTGCGGCGCGGCGGTGGGGGCGCCGGCCCCGAGGAACTCGGTGACGGCGTTGCCGGTGAAGTCGGTGACCCAGACGTTGCCGCTGGGGTCGACAGCGATGCCGCGCGGGTTCGAGATGCCGGCTGCCTGGAAGCCGCCGGCGGGCGAGATGGGTTTGCCTGAGGGATCGAAGCTGGAGACGGAGTTGCCGTCGCGGTTGGCGACCCAGACGCGGCCGGCGCCATCGACGGCGACGCCGGTCGGGCCGCTGAGTCCGCCGCCGGTGAAGCCTGTGGCGGGTGAGAGGGCTGAGCCCGCGGAGGAGAACTTGCCGAGCGCGTTGTTCTTCGGGCTGGTGAACCAGATGTTATCGCCGGCGTCGATGGCGAGGGCGTTGGTCTCGTTTCCGGCGGCATAGGTGACGCCTTCGGCGAACTGGGCGATGGTTGCGGGGATGGTGAGCCGGGAGAGGTTGCGGCCGGAGCCGATAGCCCAGCCGTGTCCCTGGCTGTCCACGGATATACCGGACGAGAAGCTGTTCGGCGTGAAGGCGGTGAGCATGGCGCCGGAGCTGCGGACGACGGAGACCTGTGGCGCGCCCGAGACCCAGAGGTTTTGGTTCGAGTCCATGGCGAGGAACGAGCAACTCTTGCCGCAGGCGAAGCCGTTTGAGGTGATGGCTGTGCCGTTGGGCGCGAACTCCGAGACGACGGGCGCGCCGGGGGAGATGGCGCCGTAGCTCGAGACCCAGGCGTTGCCCGAGGCGTCTATCGCGACCGAGAAGGGCTGGGCGAGGCCGCCGCCGGTGAAGCCGTTGGCACCGGAGAGCGGGTTGCCGAAGGGGTCGAACTCGGTGAGGGTGTTGTTGGCGTAACCGGGCACCCAGAGATTGCCGGCGGCGTCGAAGGCAGGGAAGTAGGGGCCGGCCATGGACTCCGAAAAGTAGGTGATGCCGATGGTCCAGTCGTTCGGGGGGGCGGCGAGGGCGGGCCGGAAGGGCTGCGTGGCGGCGAGGGCGAAGAGCGCTGGGACGTTGGCTGCGGGGTTCTGCGTGATGTTGCGCAGGGCCTGCACGGTATCGGTGGGTGCATTGCCGGCGAGGTCGGGCGCGAGGGCGAAGAAGGCAGCGCAGGCGGCGGCCTCGTTCGAGCAGGGCACAAGGATGTTGGCGAGGGTGTTGAAGGTTGTAACCGGGACGGATCCGTTGCCGCCGGGGGTGTAGGGATTGACGACGCCGGTGCCGATGTCGACGAGATTGCCGACTTGCAGGAAGGCGTTGGTGATGGCGGTGAGGGCGTTGGCGGAGCCGCCGGCGCTGACGTGCGCGCCATCGGTCATGAAGCCGGCGAGTGTGTAGACGCTGACGACGGTGGAGACCTGGTTGATGTCGACGAAGCTGATCTGGTCGGCGAAGTTGCCGGAGGCGGGACAGACGCCGAAGGTAGAGAGCAGGGTGAGGTAGGGGTTGAGCGCTTCACCGCCGGGGGAGCCGCCGCGGGCGAGCACATAGACGAGCTGCCCGGGCGCGCACTGGTAGGTGCCGGTGAGGCCGAAGTTGCCCTGGGTATCGCTCAGGACGTAGCTGCCGAGGGCATCGGTCAGGACGCCGGGTGCTGTGGGGCTGATGAGCGAGAGGCTGGGCCTGCCGTAGCCGGAGGTGTTGGCGGCGAAGAGGTAGATGTGGGAGCCGGCGATCTGGCTGGGACCGGCCTGGGCGTGGCCGCGCAGGGTCCCGGGTGCGGCCGGGGCTGGGGCTGGCACCGGGGAGGAACTGGCGGCGGCGGTCGTAGCGGTGGGCGCGGAGCTGGAGCCGCAGCCGGAGAGCAGTGTGGTGAAGCCGGCGAGGACGAGGGCGAGATGGGGGCGAAGCGGGGCCACGGGCGATCTCCGGGGAGGACTCGGCCTAGAGTACCGGGTGCAAGTGCATGTGACAGGGCCACTTCCGATGAGGTGGTGTACGACTTTTGAGGGAGTGGTGCGGTTAACGGCGGAGAAGGCCAGGCGAGTGCCAGAGACTATGAAGGCGGTATATGAGTGTTTCATTGTCATATTTTGTGCAACTCTGGAGTAAGGCAAACGTCTAACGATGAGAGCGAAACCATGTTGTGAAAGTTGGTTGTGATTGGGGCAGAGGGAGTGAGCAACGGCAACGACGCAATACGGGGATCTCTCCACTGCGTCGTGCGATACAGCCGTACGACATTGGTCGAGATGACGGCAGGTTTGGGGAGAACGGGAGTAGGGAACAGGAAACGGAAAACAAGAAGACAACGTGTGACGCGAAGCAGGTAATGGGTAACGTGGGGCAAAGAGCAGAGGGGATGCGATGGCGATCAAGTGGGAGAGGTTGACGGTGAAGAGCCAGGCGGCGCTTCAGGCGGCGCAAGGGATGGCGGCGGAGAATGGCAATCCGGAGGTTCTGCCGGTGCACCTGATGGCGGGGCTGCTGGAGGATACGGAGGGCGTGGTGCTGCCGGTGCTGGAGCGTGTGGGTGTGGCGGTGGAGTCGCTGCGGACGGGCATGGCTGCCGCGGTAGCGAAGCTGCCGAAGGTGAGTGGCGCGAGTGCGCAGCCCGGGCTTTCGCAAGCGCTGACGCGGGTGCTGGAGTCGAGCTTCAAAGAGGCGGAGAACTTCAAGGATGAGTATGTGTCGACCGAGCATTTGCTGCTGGCGTTGACGCAGGCGCAGATGGGCCGACAGGCCGATGCGGTACAGACGGCGCTGGCGACGGCCGGTGCGACGCATGAGGCGGTGCTGAAGGCACTGGGCGCGGTGCGGGGGTCGCAGAGAGTTACAGATCAGAATCCGGAGGGCAAGTTCCAGGCGCTTGAGAAGTATGCGAAGGACCTGACGGAGCTGGCGCGGCGCGGGAAGCTGGACCCGGTGATTGGGCGGGACGAGGAGATACGGCGGGTGGTGCAGGTGCTGGCGCGCCGGACGAAGAACAATCCGGTGCTGATCGGCGAGCCGGGCGTGGGTAAGACGGCGATCGTGGAGGGGCTGGCGCGACGGATTTTTATGGGCGATGTGCCGGAGATTCTGAAGGGCAAGCGGGTGTGCTCGCTCGACCTGGGCGCGATGATTGCGGGGGCGAAGTTTCGCGGGGAGTTCGAGGACCGGCTAAAGGCGGTGCTGAAGGAGATCGAGGAGTCAAACGGCGAGATCATTTTGTTCATCGATGAGTTACATACTCTGGTGGGCGCAGGCGCGGCAGAGGGCGCGATGGATGCGAGCAATATGCTGAAGCCGGCACTGGCGCGCGGGGCGCTGCGGGCGATCGGCGCGACGACGCTGAATGAGTATCGCAAGTACATCGAGAAGGATGCGGCGCTCGAGCGGCGGTTCCAGATCGTGTATGTCGGGGAGCCGAACGTCGAGGATACGGTGGCGATTCTGCGCGGGCTGAAGGAGCGCTATGAGTCGCACCACAAGGTGCGGATCAAGGATGCGGCGATTGTGGCGGCGGCGACGCTCTCGCACCGCTACATCTCTGACCGGTTTCTGCCGGATAAGGCGATCGACCTGGTGGATGAGGCGGCGGCGGCGCTGGCGATCCAGATTGGGAGTGTGCCGGTGGAGATTGACGATCTGGAGCGGCAGGCTACGTCGCTTGAGATCGAACGCGCGGCGCTGGGGCGGGAGACGGATGCGAACTCGCGCGAGCGGCTGGAGGTTGTCGAGAGAGAGCTGGCGGAGGTGAAGGAAAAGGTAGCGGGGCTGCGGGCGCGCTGGCAGCAGGAGCGCGGGGCGATTGGGCGGATTGCGGAGCTGAAGGAGTCGCTTGAGGGCTTGCGCTTTCAGCAGATGGAAGAGACGCGTAAGGGCAATCTGCAGCGCGCGGCGGAGCTGCAGTATGGCGAGATTCCGAAGGCGGAGGCGGAGCTGCGGGAGCTGACCGCGGTGCAGGAGGCGGCGGTGGCGGAGGATGCGGCGCTGGATGGCGCCCGAGACACCCAGGTCTCAGAATCGAGACCTGGGGCACCCGCTTTAGGGGCTGGAGAAGCAGGTTCTTCGGCTTCGCCTCAGAATGACAGGTCTGGGGAGAAGAGGCCGCGGCGGATGTTGAAGGAGGAGGTGGACGAGGAGGATATTGCGGCGATTGTGTCGAAGTGGACGGGCATTCCGGTGTCGAAGATGCTCGAAGGCGAGATGCAGAAGCTGGTGCGCATGGAGGATCGTCTGCGCGAGCGGGTAGTGGGGCAGGATGAGGCGCTAAGCGCGGTGGCGAATGCGATTCGCCGATCGCGCGCGGGCTTGAGCGATCCGAAGCGGCCGATCGGCTCGTTTATTTTTCTCGGGCCTACAGGCGTGGGAAAGACGGAGACGGCGCGGGCGCTGGCGGAGTTCCTGTTCGATGATGAGGCCGCGATGGTGCGGATCGACATGAGTGAGTACATGGAGAAGCACGCGGTGGCGCGGTTGATCGGCGCGCCTCCTGGCTATGTGGGCTACGACGAGGGTGGGCAGTTGACGGAGGCGGTGCGACGCCGGCCTTACTCTGTCGTGCTGTTCGATGAGATCGAGAAGGCGCACCCGGATGTGTTCAACGTGCTGCTGCAGGTGCTCGATGATGGGCGGCTGACGGACTCGAAGGGGCGCACGGTGGACTTCAAGAACACGGTGCTGATCATGACGAGTAACGTGGGCGCGAGCGCGTTGATGACGGCGTGGGCGGAGGGCGAGGAGGGGTTTGAGGATGCGAAGGTGCGGGTGATGGAGAGCCTGCGGCAGCAGTTCAGGCCGGAGTTTCTGAATCGCGTGGATGACATTGTGGTGTTTCACCCGCTGGCGGAGGCGCAGCTGACGCATATCGTGGATCTGCGCTTGAAGGACCTGCAGGCGCTGCTCGCAGACCGGAAGATTACGCTGGAGCTGACGGAGCCGGCGCGGCATGCGATCTTCAAGGCCGGGTACGACCGGGCGTATGGCGCGCGGCCGTTGAAGCGGGCGATCCAGCGCATGGTGCAGGACAAGCTGGCGGTGCGGATTCTGGATGGGAGCGTGCTGCATGGCGACCATGTGGTGATCGACGCGGCGGCGGATGGCGGGCTGCGGTTTACGGTGGCGGAGCGGCCGGCGGCGTAGGGGTTACGCGCGGCATGGAGGCCGGTGAGGGCTGGAGCGCGATGCTTTGGCGTCACCGGCCTTTTGTCTTGTTCGGGCATGGCGCGAGTGGGGGATGGCACGGGGTAGGGGTGCGGGTAGGATGGACGAGATTGGGCGAACGCGGGGACTTTGCCGGCGGAGAAGGCCGATCGGAACGAGGACGCGACGGTGCAGGCACGAACGTTGATTGCGGGGGCTACGGGGCAGGTTGGCACACAGATGTTGCGGTACCTGCGGGAGCGGCGCGGGGCGGAGGCGGCGGTGGCGACAACGCGGCACCGGCGTGAGGGATGGACGCATCTGGACTTCGCGGAGCTGGCGACGATCGAGCAGGCGGCGGCGCTCTTCGATGCGTACAAGCTGGACAGCGTCTATTGCGTGGCGGGGATGACGGCGGTGGATGCGTGCGAGGATCAGCCGGAGCTGGCGTTCCGGACGAACGCGCGCGGGCCGGGGGTGCTGGCGGCGTATGCGCAGCGGCGCGCGCTGCCGTTTGTGTACTTCTCGACCGAGTATGTCTTTGATGGGTCGGAGGAATATCCGGGGCCGTACGCGGAGGATGCGGCGACGCGGCCGCTGAGTGTGTACGGCCGGAGCAAGCTGGCGGGGGAGGAGGCGGTGCAGGCCGCGTGCGCCGGCGCGCTGGTGCTGCGGACGACGGTGGTGTACGGGCCGGATGCGCGGCAGAAGAATTATCTGTACAGCCTGATGCGGAATCTGGCGACGGGGACGCGGATGCGGGTGCCGGCGGACCAGGTTTCGACGCCGACGTACAACCTGGATCTGATTGCGGCGGCGATGGGGCTGGTGGAGTGCGGGGCGTCGGGGATATTTCATGTGTGTGGGCCGGAGCTGCTGGGGCGGCTGGAGTTTGCGGAGCGGATCGCGGATGCGCTGGGGTTGGATGGCACGCTGCTGGAAGGGGTGTCAACGGCGGAGCTGGGACAGCGGGCGGCGCGTCCGCTGGCGGCGGGTTTGGCGACGACGAAGCTGACGTCACTCTATCCGCAGCTGCGGATGCGGAGGGTGGCGGAGGCGATTGAAGACTGCGCGGCGGAGCTGGAGGGGTTTCTGGCAGAGGTGAAGGCTTAGAGGGTTGAGTGAGGATTTACTAGGGGAGCGCGATGGCGTCGAAGAGCGGCGTGCGGGTGCGGAGGGTTTCTTCGAGCGGCGGCCCGAAGCCGTGGCGCAGGGTGAGGACTAGAAGGTAGCCGAGGAGCAGCGCGCGCACCTGTCCTTCAAAACGCTGGTGGCTGGTAGTGACGTAGCTCAGCGGGGTGACGAGCACTGCGAGGCAGACCAGGGCCGTGTTGAGTCCGGGGACGACCACGTGAGCCCGATGCGCGCGAAGAGAGAGAAAGAGCAGGAGCGCGAAGGCGTAGTAGAGATGCAGCAAGGTTCCGTCGCCGGAGAAGGCGGTGAAGAAGATGGAGGCGATCGAGAGCGCGAGGAGTTGGTTGAGCAGGGGCAGACGGCGGATGCGAAGAGCGTACAGAAGCAGCCCGAGCAGGGCTGTGCAGGCCAAGTAGAGGGACAGGCTGCGTTGAAAGAAGATCGCGTGATGGCCGATGGTGACGCTCGCCCATTTGATCAAGGAGAAGAGGGAGTGATCGACGGCGTTCTCCTGCGGGTGCCAGCGGCCCATGTACTCAAAGCGGAAGAAGGCGAGACCATCGGCGATGCCGGCATAGGCGGCGGGAATGGATGGGCCAAGCAGGGCCAGGGCGGCGAGGGAGAGGACGAGAAAGACGGCCGCTCCGAAGAGCAGCTTGCGGTACTCGCGCGTGGAGAGAAAGAGGCCGAGGTAGACGAAGGGGAAGAGCTTCAGCGAGGCGGCGAGGCCGAAGAGCGACGCCGCGAGATAGCCTCTGCCGGTGCTCCAGGCCCAGGTGGCTGCGACAAGCGCGATCCAGACGAGGATCTCCATGTTGCCGCGATCGATGACGAGGATGGCGGGCCAGGCGAAGAGAACCATGGTGGCGATAAAGAGAGAGGCTGTGAGACCGGAGAGGCCGTGCCGTGAGAGCGCCCTGCCGAACCAGATCGCCGGCGCCAGCAGAGCCAGCACACTGAAGGCGACGAAGGCGAGGAGCGGATGCGGCCCGGCGTGATGCAGAAAGACGTTGTAGACCAGCGCGACGGGCGCGGGATACGAGAACGGGAAGCCGTTTGTAAAGAATGCGGCGCTGTGGAGGTACTGGAACTTGTGCCAAAAGATAGTGAAATCGCCGAAGCGCTGCCGGTCGGATGAGAGCGGGAAGAGCTCGCCGAACGGGTGGTGAAACAGGAGCTGACCAAGCAGGCAGTAGAGAACGCTGCCGCCGCCGAAGAGGAGGATGGTGAGCCAGACGTTGCGAAGTTCAGGGGGCAGCGCGGCACGAGGCGGTGGACCTGCGTCGGGCGACGCCGTGTGCTGAACGTGACCGGGCATGCGCTTTATCCTTACATACGACTTACGGAGAAAGCCGACGGTGTTTTCCAATAGGCGGGTCAGGCGCTTCGCGACGAAGGGATGGCGTGGTCGATGCTGTGCTCGATGATGGTGAGGGGGCGTTTTTTGCTCTGCAGGTAGAGGCGTCCGAGGTACTCTCCGATGATGCCGAGAAGCATGGCGTTGATGCTGATGGAGGCGAGGATGAGAGCGGAGAGGGTGGCGAAGCCGGCGGGCCATTGCGAGGCGAAGAAGAGCTTTGCGATGACGTAGCCGGCGAGGCCGAGCAGGGTGAGCGCGGAGATGGCGAGGCCAAAGTAGGTAGAGAGACGGAGCGGAACGATCGAGTGATTGAGGATGCCGTCGAGGGCGAGTGAGAGCAGCTTTGAGACGGGGAACTTGCTTTCGCCATGCGCGCGCGCGGCTCGTTCGTAGGGGACGCCGACCTGCCTGAAGCCGAGCGCGGCGATGGTCCCGCGCAGGTAGGGGCTGGCGTCGTCGAGGCTCTTGAGCAGGTCGAGGATGCGGCGGCTTACCAGGCGGAAGTCGCCGGCGTCCACCGGGATTTGGTCTTCGCTGAGGCGGTCAATGAGGCGGTAGAAGGCGGAGCGCGCGAGGTTGAGGGACCAGGCTTCCTGCCGTTTGGTGCGAACGCCGTAGACGACATCGGCGCCGGCCTGCCAGTGGTCGAGGAAGGTTTCGATCAGCTGGGGCGGGTCCTGCAGATCGCAGTCGAGCTGAATGGCGGCGTCACCCAGAGCCATGGCGTAGCCGGTCATGATGGAGCGCTGATAGCCGAAGTTGCGGGAGAAGCGGAAGATGCGCACGCGGGCGTCTTCCGCGGCGAGGGCGGCGAGCAGAGCGAAGGTTTGGTCCTGGCTGTGATTGTCGGTGAAGACGAACTCGAAGTCGAAGCGTTCGGCGAGCCGCTCTGCCTGCAGGCGGACTGCCTGATAGAACGGCAGGATGTTGGGCTCTTCGTTGAAGACGGGGACCACGATGGAGATCAGGCCGCGGCTGGCGGAAGGAGACGGCGCTTGAGGGAGTGGGGCCGCGGCGATGCTCAAACCGGGGCTCCTTGCGGCGCGGTCGGCGAGGTTGGGTTTGGGTCTGGGCCTAGGCTTGGGCCTGGGCCGGAGGCCGGTGCGGGCGTGCGGCTGAGCGCCAGGGCGACAAGAGCGTCGATGGCGGAGGTGCGGGGCGACCAGCCGGGCAACGGCGGGCCGATCCAGGGCTCGATCACCTGGCCTTCCCAGTAGGGCTTCGCACCCCAGCGGAGATCGAGCTCGAGATGCGCGCGGCGGTTCAGCTCTTCGACCATCGGCTTGAGGGTTGCGCGGGTCTCGGACCGGACGCAGTAGACGGGCGCAAGGGCGGCGCCCGAGGAGAGCAGGCGGGCGGCGTGGAGGAAGGCCTGGACGACGTCATCGATGGCGACGAGCTCGATCGCCTGCCGACCGTCCGAGAGGTCCACGGTTGTGCCGGGAGCGAGTGAGAGCAGATGGGCCCAGAGTTTGGAGCGCGTATCGCCGCGGCCGAAGGTGTCGTAGAGGATGAGGGTGACGGCGGAGACGAAGCCCTTGCGCTCGTAGAAGAAGAGCAGATCCTGGAAGGCCTGTTTGGTGGCGGCGTAGACGGTGTTCGGCGCGTAGCGGCCGCCGGCGTCGAACTGCCAGTAGGTGCCGGTATTGATGAAGACGGCGGGCTTCGGGCAGCGGGAGGCGCCGAAGAGAAGGGCGGTTCCGAGCGCAAGATTGCCGTCCACCATCTCCTGCACGCACTCGATGCTGACCGGTTCTTCATAGACGGCGGCGAGATGGAAGATGGCGTCGGGCTCGAGGCGGGTGACAAGCTCGGCGGCGGCGTAGGGGCTCTGGCGGATGACGTGGATGCGCTCCGGGGGAAGGAGCGTGTTCAGCCGCTGGTGATCCTCGTTTGCGACAGCATGGACCTCGACGCCATTGGCGACGAGTGTCTCGACGAGGTGCGAGCCGACGAAGCCGTTACCGCCTGTGAGGATTACGCGACGCATGGTGAGGAGTCTGGTTGAGAGTGTAACTGGGATGGCGAGGTCTTATGCGAACGCTGAGAGGCAATCGAGGGACGGTAGAGACCTGACAGGACCAAGAGCAGCAATGAAACGCGGTGCTGCCCTGTTGGTGAGAATCCGTTCAGGATAGGCATACCCGCATGCTTTTTGCATAGAATCGGGAGAGATGAAGACGAATCCCAATCTTGATTTTCTCCGCGCTTGTGCCATCACGTTGGTTGTAGTTGACCATACCTTTTTATCAAAAGGAATTACGGGCTGGCGAAACTATCGCATGGAGAACGTGGGTCTCTTTGGGGTTTTTCTGTTTTTTGTTCACACCTGCCTTGTTCTTATGTGGTCTCTCGAACGCAGGCCGCATACGCTTGATTTCTACATACGACGCGTTTTCCGTATCTATCCTCTGGCGATTCTTTCCGTGATTGCCGCCGTGGTCACACGCGCCCCGGTCAGCAGCGCAGGAGGCCATTTTTTTGCGTCGGTGACGCCAACCGCGCGAGCGATTCTTTTCAACTGCCTGCTGATGCAGAATCTTCGTAATCAGCCAAATATCAGCGGCGTGCTCTGGAGTTTAGCTCCTGAAGTGGACATGTACGTTTTTCTGCCGTGTCTCTTTTTTTATGCGACCAGAAGCAAGGCACGATGGCCCATGCTTACGATGTGGGTAGCCTCTGTCGCGTTGATCGGTAGCTTATTTACGAACTACGGCAATAATTTTCCCAAGGTTATCCCTGATTTCCTGGCGGGTGTTATCGCCTATATCGGGTTTAAGGGCGTAACTCCAAGGGTGCCTGCATGGGTATTTCCACCCTTCCTGGCAGTGCTCTTTTATGTCTTCCTTCAACCCTCGACTCGACGGCTGGATTGGTACTGCTGCCTCGCCTTAGGACTGGCGCTTCCTTACTTCAAACCCTTCGATAGCCGTTGGATCCTTCGTCCCAGCCATGAGTTGGCGAAGTACTCGTATGGCCTCTATCTTTTTCATCCATTTTGCCTCGTGCTAGGCGTGTATTTGCTTCCGAACAAACCTTTTTCGATTCAGCTCGCGACTTATCTCGGGTCCCTTCTACCAATTGCGGTGCTTGGGTATCACCTCATTGAGAAGCCAATGATCGATTTGGGAGCGCGCTTTGCGAAGATGGTTGAGCAGAGATATGAGATGGTGTCGCAGAACTCTATCTGATGCTCGTTCCGTGACGTAGTGTCAGGGTACTTTGAGCGCGCTGATCTCAATCAGCAAAACGCGACTTTAGTTGGAGAAAAGGGCGTTCAAAGAAGCGGTAGCTCAGAGTCGCGATCACGATGGTCGATATGAAGGCGATGCTCATCATCAATGGGGTGAAGCTCATGAAGTTGTGATCGTGCAGCAGGTGTCTGGCCAGCCGCGAGTAGACCCCATGCAGCATGTCGTGAAAGACATAGAAACCATAGCTGATGTTGCCGAGTTCTCGAAGTGGTTGCAGGTTGAACAGCCGGGCAAGAGGATGTTGCAAGGAGAGCAGATTCAGCACAAGAGCGGCGGCGGCCAGATCGAGTAGGGTATAGCCGATCGTGTTCATGAAGGGGTCGCCAGAGTAAGGATGGTAGAAGGTATGTTGAGCAGAGATAAGGGCAGACAATAGTTCGGCAACCACAAAAACGGCGAGCAACGACAGGAGAAAAGGTTGTGACCAACGGAGCAGACGATCCGCCTCCGGCCCGCGCAAGGCGAGAGCGAGGAAACCGCCGATGAGAAGAGCATCAGCGCGCAAGGGAGTTGCTCTATAGACGATCTCCTGCGAAAGATACAGCGGAGGTACAAGCCACAGGCAAGCCGTGCGTGCTGCAAGAACGACGGGGATGCTTGCCAGGCAGATGGTGCGCAGGGTCTCACGTTTTCGGACGGTAAAGACGACCAGAGGCCAGAGCAAATAGAACTGTTCTTCAACGCACAATGACCAGAAATGACCGAGGTAGAGGGTCAGGGAAGTTGCTGTTCTTGGCTGGGACCAGAGATGATCGAGAGCGCCAACGTGCAGCAGCGGGCTGTGAATGAAGACAAAACGTGCGTAGTTGCCTAAATAGCAGAACCAGAGCACCCATGCCGGGCTCCAGAGCCAGTGAAATAGGGGTGTTGTTAATAGGGCACCGAGCAGAACGCCGTAGTACAGCGGGAAAATGCGCAGGGTTCGACGCATGTAGAAGTTTCGGACGCGATGCGGGTCATTGCGTGTGTCGTACAGAATGCCCGTGATGAGAAATCCTGAAAGCACGAAGAAGAGGTCGACACCGGCGGATCCCCAGAGCAGAAAGGGAAAGCGCAAAGCGCCGTAGTGGCCGAAGAAGACCATGAGAACGGCGATGGCGCGGAGGCCGTCGAGGGCGGGGTAGAAGCGTTTGTTTTCCGGCGGGGGGAGATGTTCGGGGTTGCTGTCGGGATCAGGGGAGAGGTCGCCGTGCGAGGATAGACCGTCTTCCAACCGCGGCTGTGGACTGAGATTGCTCGGCAGAAGGCGGTTCCCCCAACGTGTCTCAGTATAGCGGGAAGCGAGGGTGAGAGTGCGTCGGCCTGGAGAGGCGAGACCAGAGGCGGATGAGGATCGTCTCACTCGTATACTGGGAGACGGTGCAGAGGATGAATGGGATGGACGAGACGGGCCGGCTTGGCTAGGCGCGCGATCATTATTGGCGCGGGGCCGGCGGGTTTGACGGCGGCGCTGGAGCTGCTGCGGCACACGGATGTGGTGCCGGTGGTGCTCGAGGCGACGGATGAGATTGGCGGGATATCGCGGACGATCCGGTACAAGGGCAACCGCATGGATATCGGCGGGCACCGGTTTTTCTCGAAGAGCGATCGCGTGATGCAGTGGTGGATGGACCTGATGCCGCCGGAGGTGAGCGCGGCCGAGACGGAGCAGGCGATCAGCTACCAGGGCAAGCAGCGGGTGGTTGCGGTGCCGGCGCGGCTGCCACAGGAGCCGGTGCTGCGCGGCGCGGGGCCGATTCTGCTGGCGACCGATACGGAGGAGACGGATGTGGAGGACCATCCGCGGCTGCCGGCGCACGGGCATACGGAGACGATCGTGCGGGCGCCGACGGTGGCGGAGAGCGATCGGGTGATGCTGATTCGGCCGCGCAAGAGCCGGATTTACTATCTGCGGCAGTTCTTCGACTACCCGATCCGGCTGACGGTGGGCACGCTGCGGGCGTTGGGGCTGAAGCGCACGGTGCGGGTGGGGGTGAGCTATCTGTGGTCGCGCCTGCGCAAGATCGAGCCGGAGCGGAGTCTGGAGGACTTTTTGATCAACCGGTTTGGACGAGAGCTGTACCTGACGTTCTTCAAGAGCTACACGGAAAAGGTATGGGGGACCTCGTGCAGCGCGATCTCGGCGGAGTGGGGTGCGCAGAGGATCAAGGGGTTGAGCCTGACGACGGCGGTGAAGCACTTTGTGAAGAAGAGCCTGATGCGGCGGGGTGCGGGCGGCGATGTGGCGCAGAAGGGGACGGATACGAGCCTGATTGAGCGATTTATGTATCCGAAGTTCGGGCCGGGGCAGCTGTGGGAGCATGTGGCGGAGCTGGTGAAGGAGAGGGGCGGCGAGATCCACATGCGGACGAAGGTGGTGGCGGTGGATATTGTCCCGGACGACGCTGCGCCGCGGCAGATCGGCGGGGTGACGGCGACGGATGCGTTGGGGCAGCGGCAGAGCTTTATGGGGGATTTTTACTTTTCGACGATGCCGATGCGGGAGCTGGTGCAGGCAATCGCAGCGTCCGGGTATGCGGTTCCGGCGGACGTTCGTGAGGTGAGTGAGGGACTGGAGTATCGCGACTTCATTACGGTGGGGCTGCTGGCGGATCGGTTGAAGGTGAAGGAAGCTGGCGGCGGGCTGCTGCGGGATACGTGGATTTATGTGCAGGAGCCGGATGTGCAACTGGGACGGTTACAGATATTCAACAACTGGAGTCCGCACCTGGTGGCGGATCCGGAGAAGGTGTGGATCGGGCTTGAGTACTTCTGCTACGAGACGGACGATTTGTGGAAGATGGATGACGAGGCGCTGAAGCGGTTTGCGATCGCGGAGGTAGTAAAGATCGGCATCCTGTCGGCGGACGCGGTGCTCGACGGGCATGTGGTGCGGGTGCCGAAGACCTATCCGGCGTACTTTGGGACGTATGCGCGGTTTGACGAGCTGCGGGAGTGGACGGACTCGTTTGAGAACCTGGTTCTGATTGGGCGCAACGGCATGCACAAGTACAACAATCAGGATCACAGCATGCTGACGGCGATGACGGCTGTGGACGAGATTGCGACGACGGGGCGGGTGGACAAGGTGAAGCTGTGGGGCATCAACACCGAGCAGGAGTACCACGAGGAGAAGAAATAGATGCGGCGACTTCTGGTGTTGCTGACGCTGGTGCTGATCGCGCTAGCGGTGATGTATCGCGACCGGCTGTACCTGCGCGATCCGCTGGGAAAGATCGCGCGGAACGGTGTGGAGCAGGAGGATGCACGCGTCTTCATCAACTATGAGAACGACGTGCTGGTGCGGGAGAAGCATGGCACGGAGATGTTTGTGGTGCAGCACTGGAACGGGTTGCAGGCGACGCCGGCGGGGCTGACCTGCGTTGAAGGCATGCTGTGCGTAACGCCGGCGGACCGGGTGATGGATGTGGGCGAGGCGACGAGCGGGCGTGCACCGGCCGAGATGACGGATCGGGCGGTGTCGTTTGTGGATGCGGGTGGGGCGAAGGTGCTGGTGACGATTCGCTAGCGGATGGGACGGGGGTGTTCAATACGATGTCGCTGCGAACTCCGGATGGCCGATACCTTGTGGTGCGTGGACGGCTTTGGCGGTGCAGCAATCCACATCTTGCAAAGGACGAACGGGAGCGGTTGACGCGAGAGTTGATGGCAGCTCGCCGGGCGAAGGGGATGGCGATGCGGGCTGACGATGCGGACGCGCGCGAACGGGCTCGCCAGCGTGTCGATACAGCGAAGCATGCGCTGGGAGAGCGCGGACCGGTGTGGTGGACGGATGGGGCACCGGATTTGACGCGGCATATGGCCCGCACGACGGAGTATGCGGAGTGGTTTAGCGGGGTGGAGGGTGCGGGGGCGGAGTGACGAGGTTGAGGCTGCGTTGCTGGTGAGAGAAAATGCGGGGATTCGTTCGCTGCGCTCAGAAGGACAAACGAAAAGGGGCAGGCTGAATGCTGCCCCTTTGTTCGGTGTGGTTAGTGGGTGGAGGCGAGTGTGGTTTGCGCCGGGGCGTAGTTGACTTGGAGGGTGAGGATCTGGAAGGGCTTGATGGGGGCGGTGAGGGTGTCGTTAAAGACGGTGAGTGGGGTGCCCTCGGGCTTCTCCATCAGGTTGGTTTCGGTGGCTGTAGTGGAGCCCGCAGGGAGATGCAGTTTGACGTCGACGGGCTGGCCGGCCCACTCGTACATTCTGACGATGAGAGCGTTTGCGTCTTCGGCTTTTTTGATTGCGGTCAGGACGACGTTGGAGTTTTCGACGGTGACGAAGGAGTGCTCCTTGGGGAGAGCGCCTTCGTGTGAGGCGACCTGCATGGCGGTTACGGGGTAGTTGAACTCGTAGCCGCGATGCACGGTTTGGGCCTGTTTCCAGGTGCCGGCGTGGGGGTAGAGGGCGTAGCGGAAGCTCTGGTGGCCGCGGTCGGCATCGGGGTCGGGCGACGCGGGCGAGCGCAGCAGGGTAAGGCGGAGCGTGCTGCCTTCGTCGTCGTAGCCGTATTTGGAGTCGTTGAGGATGGAGAGGCCGAGCTTGGCGTCGCCGAAGTCGGCCCAGTTGAGCGCGGGGACTTCAAACTGTGCCTTCTGGAAGGAGTTCTCGCGGAGTGTGGTGCGCTCGATTGAGCCGTAGGGGATCTCGTAGGTGGCCTTTTCGTTTTTGGCGGCGACGGGGAAGGCGGCCTTGAGCAGGACGTGGGTCTCATGCCAGTCAACGTCGTTGCCGATCTCGACCAGGTCCGCGCTGGCGTCGAGCGAGATGCGCTGGGTGAACTTCGAGGCCTGCCAATGACGCTCAATCTCGACGGTGGCGCGGAGCGGTCCTTGATTTGTAACCTTTATGGACTCGAGGCTGTCGATTGGGGTGTTGTGGTTAAGGGTACCGGGGTCGATGTTCCAGGCGTCGTACTCTTTGGGGGTGTCCTTGAAGGTCTGGAGCTGGTTGCCGCAGGCGTTAGGCGACAGGGTTTCGTTGCCGGACTTTAGATCGACGAGGCTGGTGATGCAGCCGGTCTGGCGATTGACGGCGACGCGCACCAGGCCGTTCTCAAGCGTGATGGCGTCGGGCTTGTCAGACACTTTGACGAGCTTCTTGGTGTCGTCGGACGCATCGTGCGCCTGGGCGTGGAGGAGTTTGTAACCAAGTGAGGGCAGATCGTCCACATGGGCGAGCAGCGTGAAGGTGTTGGTTGCGGCGTCATAATTGAGTACCTGGGTGAGGAGGGGTTTATTGTTGTCATCGAGCAAGCGGATGCCGTCGGCACGCTCGGGTAGCTGAATTTGTAACTTGATGGTTTCGGAGCGCTGCCAGGCGAGCGGGTTGAAGAGCAGGACAGGTGTTGAGTTCTTAACACGCGTATCAATGCGGGAAGCGAGGTTGTTCAGCGAGTCTTCCGCGATGATCTGATCGGTCGAGAAGACCTTATCGAACTCCTTTTGCGCGTCGCGATAGATGACGGCGATGCCGGAGCCGGCGGCAAGATCGTGGAAGTCGTTGAAGGTGATCTTGCGCCAGTTGTCGGTGAGGATGTCGTTGGGGTAGGCGGCTCCGTTGAGCCAGGCGAGCGAGGCGAGCTTTTCGGCGTCGAGGGTGGCGGCTTCGCCGGCCCGCATGTTGTGCTTGTGGTTGGCCTGGGTGGTGAAGACGCCGCGATGGAACTCGAAGTAGAGCTCGTCCTTCCAGGTGGGCACGCTCAGCTGGCCGGTGGGCGGTGCGGGCGGGGCCTGCCAGCCCTTGCCGATCCTGTCGTAGTTCCACTCGGGCGAGTCGGGCGCGACCCTGGTCTCGACGGTGGAGAAGAAGTGCTGCGCGGTGCCGTAGCGCATGGTGGGGACGGCAAGCTGCCGCGCGGAGTTGCCGGGTGTGCTGGCCGCGATGTAGTGCTCGGCCTGGTCGAGCACGTTGCGGGTGGGACCGCCGCCGTGATCGCCAAGGCCGTAGAGGTCCATCATGTCGGCGGCGCCGGGATTGCGCGCAGCTGACTCGGCGAAATCGGCGGAGATGCGAGCGGGGCTGACGTTATCGTGCGTGTAGTCGGTGGGGAAGTAGGTGAGGACCTTCGAGCCGTCGGGCGACTGCCACCAGAAGAGCCGGAAGGGGAGCTGATTGGTGTCGTTCCAGTGCATCTTCTGGGTGACGAAGTAGTCCAGGCCGGAGCGCTTGTAGATCTGGGGGAGCTGCCAATTGTAACCAAACGAGTCCGGATTCCAGCCGATGCGGGCGGTGACGCCGTACTCCTTCTGAAAGTAGCGCTGGCCGACGAGCAACTGGCGCACGAGCGACTCGCCGCCGGGCAGGTTGAGGTCGGGCTCGACCCACATGCCACCGACGATCTCCCACCGGCCTTCCTTGATGCGCTGCTTGATCTGCTCGTTGAGCTTGGGATATTTGTCGGCCATCCACTCGCTGTACTGCGCGGCGGACTGGGTGTAGGTGTAGTTGGGGTACTCGCTCATCAGCTGCAGCGCGGTCGAGAAGGTGCGCTTGACGACATCGATGGTCTCGCTCTCGGGCCAGAGCCAGGCGGCGTCGATGTGTGAGTTGCCGGTGAGGGTGATGTTGGCCTTTTCGATCTCGGGGCGCAGCGTGTCGAGGACGGCCTGGGACTTGCGGAGGGAGGCGTCGAAGGCGGCCTGGTTGGAGGCGGCGAGGGCGTTGGTGTCGATGTCCGCGATGGCCTGCTCGACCTTGGGCAGGAGGTCTTTGCGCGGGGTGGGGAGCGAGGGCAGGATGTTGGCCGCGGTGATAGCCTCTATGCGGATGTCCTCGGGATCCGGGCGCTGCGGGCTGGGACGTGCTGTTTTGCCGCTGGCGGGTGTGAGGGGCTCGATGCGCAGGGTGGCTCCGCGAAAGCGTTTGACGTCGACGGTGTGGAGCAGCTTGACGGCTATTTCGACGGTGTCGCCGGGCTTGGCGGGCTCGAAGAGAACGATGGGCTCGAGGTCGTCGCCGAGCGCGACGCGGCGGCCGTTGAAGTAGATGATCTGCGGCATGGGGCCGTTGGCGTCGGCGCGGAACTGGAAGGAGACGCGCGAGCCGGAGATGTCGTAGCCGTGCAGGGCCTTGGGAACGGTGACGCGGCGGCGAAACCAGGTGGCTTCTGTGGAGCCTTCGTAGGGCGCCTGAATCTTGTCCCAGGCTGAGTCGTCGAGCGCGGTGTCCTCGCCGTGGGGCAGGTCGCCGACGTGCATGCGCCACTCGTCGGCCGGGAGCGAGGTCAGGCTCTCAAGAGTGTGGAGCTTGGCGCGGCTGGCGTCCGAGAGGTTGACCTCGTTGCGCTGGATGGTGTGGGTCTGCGCGTGGATGGCGGCGGTAAAGAGCGGGCAGGCGAAAGCGGCTGCGAGGAGGGCAGATCGACGAAGGTGCATGTGGGAGAGGGTAGCAGGCGGAGGTTTGCCTATGCGAGCGGCGGCACGGTATTTTCCTGCGATGGCGGCGTGGATGCGATGGCTTGGATTGTAGAGTAGCAGCATGAAACGGCTGATCTGCGTGATGCTTCAGGTGGGATTGGTGCTGCTGGCAACCTGTAACGCATTTGGTTTCACTTCGGCTGAAGAGCGCGGGGCGTTTCGACTGTACAAATTTGCGAAGGCGATAGGGCGGGAGACGTATACGCTTACAGGCGCCGGCGGGGATCGCTTGGAGCTGCGGGACGAGTTTTTGTTTACGGACCGCGGGACCAAGGTTCCGCTCAAGACGACGCTGCTGGCCGATGCGAGCCTGCGGCCGCTGCGTTTCAGCACGGAGGGAAGTACATCGCGCACGAGCGAGCTGCACGATGTGCTGGAGCGAGTGGGCGACCGGGTGCGCGTGACGCGGGATGGTGTGACGAGCGACGCGCCCGCGGATACCGACGCGTTTTTCATCGACGGCTATGCGCCGGTTGCGATGCAGGAACTGATGCTGCGGTTCTGGAGCGCGCATGGGCGGCCGGCGTCGCTTGCGATTGTGCCGGCGGGGACGGTGTCGATCCGGCCGGCTGCTGCTGTCATTGTTCGGGGGAGGGATGGAGCGGAGGAGCTGTCGGGCTACACGGTGGGCGGGCTGATCTGGGGGCAGGAGAGCCTGTGGCTGGATCACGCTGGGCAGCTGGTCGCGCTGGTGAGCACGGATGCGGAGTTCGATCACTTTGAGGCGGTGCGGGAGGGCTATGAGGCGTCGCTGCCGGCGTTTATCCAGGCTGCTGCGAAGGCGAATCTGGAGGCGTTGCAGCGGCTGGCGGTGGCGGCGCGGGGTGCGCCGGGGAGGCAGCTAGCGATAGTGGGGGCGACGCTGATTGATGGCCGTGGCGGCGCTGCGGTGGAGGACTCGGCGGTGCTGCTCGAGGGGGATCGCATCGTTGCGGCGGGGGCGCGAAGGGAGGTTCGGATTCCGCGCGGCACACCGACGATGGACGCGCGCGGCACGTGGATGCTGCCGGGGTTGTGGGATATGCACGCACACTTTGAACAGGTGGAGTGGGGGCCGATCTATATTGCCAGCGGCGTGACGACGGTGCGGGACTGCGGCAATGAGTTTGACTTCATCACGACGGTGCGGGATGCGCTGCGCGAGGGGCGAGGGATCGGGCCGGAGATCTTGATTGCGGGCCTGGTGGATGGAAGCGGGCCGCGGTCGCTGGGCGCGACGATCGCGGACACACCGGAGGAGGCGCGGGCGGTGGTGGCGCGGTACAAGGCGGCAGGGGCGTTGCAGATCAAGCTGTACAGCTCGATCAAGCCGGCGCTGGTGCCGGTGTTTGCGGCGGAGGCGCATCGGCTGGGCATGACGGTGACGGGCCATGTGCCGACGGGCATGACGGCGACGGAGGCGGTGCTGGCGGGGATGGATCAGATCAATCATGCGAGCTATCCGGCGATGGAGTTCGGCGAGGTGTCGGATCGTAGGAGGCTGCCGGCGGATTTCCGGATCGACTTTACGAGCGAGCGCTCGCGGCGCTTGATGGAGGTGTTTCGCAGCCATGGCACGGTGTTTGATCCGACGCTGGCGCTCTATGAGCTGGTGTATCACCCGGAGCGGGTGCCGGTGGCGAGCTTTGAGCCGGGCGTGGAGAAGGTGGCGCCGCAGCTGGCATATGGGCTTTCGCATGGTGGTGTGGAGGCGAAGGATGAGGTCTCCGCCACGGCGTGGTATAAGGCGATGCTGGCGACGGTGCGGGCGCTGCACGCGGCGGGTCTGCCGATTGTGGCGGGGACTGACCAGGCGGTGCCGGGGTACAGCCTGCATCGGGAGCTGGAGCTGTATGTGGCGGCGGGGATGACGGCGATGGAGGCGATTCAGTCGGCGACGACGGTGCCGGCGCGGGCGATGGGGGTGGAGGATGTGGTTGGCAGCGTGCGCGCCGGGCAGAGAGCAGACCTGGTGCTGCTGGAGGCGGATCCGCTGCGAGATATACGGGCGACGCGGCGGGTGTGGCGGACGGTGGCGGCGGGGGTGGTGTATGAACCGGGGCCGCTGTGGCGGAGTGTGGGGTTTAGGCCGTAGAGGGCGAGACGTGGTAGGTGGCTTAGCGTTTGCGCGAAAGAGCGATGCAAGCAGGAGGGGCAAGGCAGAAAGCAGAACAGAAAGGCGAGACAGGAAGAGCAGAACAGAAAGGCAAGACAGAACTGAACGGGTAGCCCGGCAATCAAGCGGAGTTCCTGAAGGTGTATCGGCAGTACGGGCAAACTGCAGGTCTCTCCACTGCGCGGACGATGAAGCCGTCCGCTCCGGTCGAGATGACGCCTTTTTACCAATTGGACAAGGAAACGAATGAGACATTGCTTCAGGGGCGGCGGGCGAGGACGACGCGGGGGATGCCCTGCAGGTCGTTGAGGAACTGGACGGCGTTCCAGCCGTGCAGGAGGTTGGCGAGGGCGTCGCGCTGGCCGGCGCCGAGCTCGAGGGCGAGCAGGCCGCCGGGGGCTAGGTGTTGGAGCGCCTGGGGGATGAGGCGCTCGTAGAGGCTGAGGCCGTCGGGTCCGGCGAAGAGGGCGTTGGCGGGCTCGAAGTCGCGGACCTGTGGGTGGAGCGAGGCGCGGTCAGAGTCGGGGATGTAGGGCGGGTTCGACAGGACGGCGTCAAACGGCTTCGTGCCTGGCGGCAGCGCATGGAAGAGATCACCTTCGAGGAAGTGGACGCGGGCGGCGACGCGGTTGGTCTCCGCGTTGCGGCGCGCAAGGGCGAGTGCGGCGGCGGAGATGTCGATAGCGGTGACCTCGGCGTGCGGCAGGTGAAACGCGATCGCTATGGCGATGGCGCCTGAGCCGGTGCCGACGTCGGCGATGCGCAGGGGAAGGGTTTGCGGGAGGCGGGCAAGGGCGGATTCGACCAGCAGCTCGGTCTCGGGCCGGGGGATCAGGACGGCGGGCGAGACGGCGAAGGGCAGGCCGAAGAACTCCTGCACGCCGGTGATGTGTTGGATGGGCTCGCGTGTCAGGCGGCGGGCGATGGCTTCGCTGAAGCGCGTCTGCTCCAGCGTGTTCAGCAGGCGGCCGGGGTAGGCGTAGAGGATGGATCGGGGCAGCGAGAGTGTGTGCAGGAGCAGGAGTTCGGCGTCCTGGGTGGCTGTCGGCCGAAGATCGTCCACGCTGGCGAGCTGATCGCGGGCCGCACAGACGGCTTGGCGAAGGGTCATAGCTGTTGGAGTAGCAATCATGGGGCCATGGTGGCGAAGGCTGTTCTGGGGGCTGATCTCTGAGGGTTCTCGGGTGCTTACGGATAGTGTGCAACCGCCTGCGCAAATTGGGATACAGCGTGGCTTACCCAGGGACGACTCCTCGCGTGGTGATACGGGGATCTCTCCGCTCGCGATGCTCGGTCGAGATGACGGCTTTGGTGGGGTGGCCCTTGCTCAAGCCGTTTTGGGTGGCTGGAGTTGCGGATGATTCGATTCAGACGCTGGCGGGCTCGCCCTTCATCTTCTCGGCGATGTCGTAGGCGATGAGGGCGTCGATGGTGGGTTGCAGCTGGCCTTCCATGACCATGGCGAGCTGGTGGTTGGTGAGGCCGATGCGGTGGTCGGTGAGGCGGTTCTGGGGGAAGTTATAGGTGCGGATTTTTTCGGAGCGGTCGCCGGAGCCGATCTGGGCCTTGCGGGCGGTGGCCTGGAGCTGATGGAGGCGCTCCTGCTCGACCTCGTAGAGGCGGGAGCGAAGAACGCGCATGGCCTTCTCGCGGTTCTTGATCTGCGACTTCTCGTCCTGGCAACTGACCACGGTCTGGGTGGGCAGATGGGTGATGCGGATGGCGGAGTAGGTGGTGTTGACCGACTGACCGCCGGGACCGGAGGAGCAGAAGGTGTCGATGCGGAGGTCTTTGGCCTCGATCTTGACGTCGACCTCTTCGGCCTCGGGCAGGACCGCCACTGTGATCGCAGACGTATGGACGCGGCCCTGGGTCTCGGTGGCGGGGACGCGCTGCACGCGGTGGACGCCGGACTCGTACTTCATCTGCGAGTAGACCTTGGCGCCCTCGAAGATGGCGGTGACGTCCTTGAGGCCGCCGACGTCGGAGGCGGTTTCGGACATGACTTCAACCTTCCAGCGGTGCTGCTCGGCGAAGCGGAGGTACATGCGGAAGACCTCGGCGACGAAGAGCGAGGCCTCATCGCCGCCGGTGCCGGCGCGGAGCTCGATGACGATGTTCTTGTCGTCGTTGGGGTCTTTGGGGAGAAGCAGGACGCGGAGCTCGGCTTCGATCTCGGCCAGGCGGGGCTCGAGCGTGGTGAGCTCTTCGGCGGCCATGGCGCGGACGTCGGGATCGGCTTCGGCGAGCATGGCTTTGGCGTCGGCTACCGCCTGCTGCACAGACCGATAGTGGCGATACTTCTCGACGGTGGGCTCGAGATCGCGATGCTGCTTGGCGGTGGTTTGGAACTTCTTCTGGTCACTGACGAGGGTGGGATCGGAGAGCTGGGTCCCGAGGTCTTCGTAGCGGGCGTCCATCTGGGCGAGGCGGTCAAACATAGGGTGCTCCTCCTGCGACTGGGCGCAGGTCTAAAGAAGGGTGAACTGCAGGATGACGGAAGGGTGCCGGCGCGGGGCGCAGCTAGGCAAAGTCGTGACGGTCGTCGAGGCGACGAGGAGTCACGAGGGGGGACGCCGGGATGGCGGGGGAGACACGCATACCTGATTAGATGGTACAGCGTGCGTCAAGATGCGAGCACCGTACCCTCCCTACGAATCTTGCCCAAAATCTTCGATCGAAGGCACTTAGGTCTGGACCCCAGACGCTTCGGGGTGACTGCTGGAGACAAGATTCGGGAGCGCGACCCAAGAGAACAATACAGGACGGGAGAGGTACATCGCGCCATAGCGCGGGTGCTGCAGCAGGAATCGAGGCACTGTCACTGCCGTGGTCGGCAGCACACACTGCTTGCGGCGTACGCGATCTTCAACGAACAAACGCGTATTTTCCCGGGATCACCCGGGACCTCAACGGCCCTGAAACAAGGAAACCTCTGTCCTGCTCAAGAACTCTTCCAGCACCTGTCGCATGGTGGTCGGCTTACGCCCAATCAGCCGCTCGAGGGTCGGGTCAACGACTGCGAACTCACCCGCCCGCGCCGCCAGATACAGGCTTAGCAGCAAGCCGGCGTAGACCTCAGGCATACCCTGCTGGACCAGCATCGCCCGGTACGTCTCGTCGTTCACCAGTTCGCGTTTGATCGGTTGGTTCAGGATCTCCGAAGCGAGCCGTGCCACATCGCTGAAATCGAGCATTTCGGAGCCTGTAAGCGCTGGCGAAGGTCCATCCTCCAGCAAGCCCGGCTCCAGCAGGACCGCGACTGCTGCATCCGCAAGATCGGCCCGCGCCGTCCAGGAGACGGGACCATCTTCCGGCAGTGCAATCCTGCCTGTCTCTCGAAGACCCCGCAGCTGGTACAGGGCTGATTCTGCATAGAACCCGTTCTGAAGGGACACATAGGAGACACCAGATTCGGCCAGCAGTGCGTCGGTTGGCACGTGGTTTTCCTTGGTTGGAACAAAGATTGAGGCCGGTCCCTTGCCCTGATGGCTGGTGTACAGAATGCGCTTCGCCCCTGATTCCTTAGCTGCCTGGATCGCGTTCCAATGCTGCTGTACCCCCTCGGCGCCCATGGCGGTCCCTGACACAATCAGCACCTGTTCGGCACTATCGAACGCCTCGCGTAGAGTCGTCGGCTCCGCGAAATCACCGCGGCGCACCCGAACGCCCCGTTGCTTCAGGTCTTCGGCCTTCTCTGGATCGCGTGTGCTGACTGCGACCTGCTTTGCCGGCAACTTTGCCAGAAGACCTTCGACGACCTGACGTCCAAGATTGCCTGTTGCCCCCGTCACGATAATCACGATGTCTCCTGCGCCGAGCTACAGCGTACTTTTGTGCTTTCTTCCTGCCTCACAAAAAGATGCAGCAAGCCATCCTCAAGTCTCAAAGGATTGTTAGGCGGGTTCGGCCTGTCGCTTGATGCTCCGGTGGGCAAGAGGAGACTGTCAGTGGGCCAACGCTGAGCACGGGCACCCGCCAGCTTGCGACAAGCCGCCGAGGACTCAGGAGGGCGCGTTCTTGGTACTGCCCAGTCGACTGGCGGTGCACTATAGTCGCAGTGCAAATGGAGGCGTTGAGAAATGAAGATACGGGCCTGGATCGTCACAACCTTGTTGCTGGCTACTCCCCTGGCGCACTCCGCGCAGGATAAGAAGAAGCAGGCGGAACCAATTGCCTGGGGTGCACTCTCGGGCAATGTATCCTGCGTGATCTTCGCAGAAGGGCACAAAACGAGTGGAAGGTTCTATGGCGTCGCGGTTACGACCAAGACGGTAGGAAAGCTCACCCTGGTGGAGAGCCAGAACTACAGCTTCGATCAGAAGGAGACACCTGAGACCCAGGAGAACATGGACAAGCTCATGCAGATCGCACGGAAAGATCGTGTCAAGCTCGTGAAGATTCCAGAGAAGTACTCTCCCGAGCTGCTTGAAAAGGCACGTGCGACCTGCAAATCGGATGCACAGTAGCGCAGGCTCCGAACACGCGGCGAGCATCAGGCGGGATTGGGCCAAAGCCGGCGGAGGGGGCCGTCGGCGCCGTGCACGGGATCTGACGAAGGGAATGGAAGAGAGGCCATGCGCTTTTGCGCCGCGGCGTCTGGGGCCTGGCGGCAGATATCCCAGTGCTGGTTGGGAGGGTAGGCGCCGATGACGAGGAGGTCGGCGGAGCAGGAGATCTCGCAGTGGCCGGTGCCGGTGGGGAGAAGGAGGACGTCTCCGGCGTGGACAGTGAGCTCGTGGCTGGGCGATGGGCCGGTCTGGATATCAGTTGCGGGACCGGTCTGTTGGCCGGTTTGGGGATCGTTTGTGGGGCCGCCGAGGACGAGGCGGGCCTGGCCACGCGCGAAGCCGAGGACCTCATGCGCGGTGGAATGATAGTGGTGGTAGGTGTAGACGCCGTTGCGCCACTGCGGCGGCCAGCCGTTTGCGGTGAAGAGGGTCTCCATGCGGGTGGCGGTGTCGCCTGCGGTGGGGACGGCGGCGCGGTAGAGCAGGACGGGGAGGCGCGGGTTGTTCGGCATCCAGCCGTTTGGTTGAAGCAGGAGCGGCTCGGCTTCGGGTGCGGAGGGCTGGGCCATGGTGCTGAGGCCGCGGAGGGCTGGCGAGAGGCCGGCGGCGGCGGCGAGGGTGGTGAAGCGGCGGCGGGTGTGGGTGGGCATTGCTGGTTGTTCTTTAGCCACTACCACTAAGGGGTAGTGGCTAAAGAACGAAAGCGCTTGTCGTACGCGTCCGCCCCTTGGATACTGAGACTACCTTTCACAGGCGTGGCTCGCGCTGGGTTCAACACCGGGGTATACGACATTCGCCCAAAAGCGAATACCTCGGGGTTTAGGGCCCCGAGGTCTGTGAAGGAGGTGATGCCGTCCATGAGACCGATTCGGGTTACATGGGGCAACGTTTCGCTGGAGATACCGGAAGAACTTGTTCTTTTGGTGCTGGTGAAGCTGGTTACAGCATTGATCTCTTAACCGGGGTCACTGCTTTGCATTACTAACCCTGCCAGGCGGAGCCACCCGCTTGGCAGTTTTTATTACAACAAGGGCTGTACACAGACTGTGATATAGCCTTCTCACTTATCCCATACGCTGGCGAGGCGTTTGTCAATGGTAATTGTGTGCCGTGCAGCGCTGTAGATGCGGAGGAGGTTGGTCGAGAATAGATCTTGACCAGTCAACAGTGCAGGAAAGAGCTGATACTAGGAAGGTTGCGCGTCCAACCCCGCTCTGTGGCTCGCATCGCACAGAGGAGTCTTTGCTTTCAAAGGAGGGCAGGAGGCGCAGATGCAAAGCAGATCCCTACGAGATGACGACAGAAAGACAGGACGACAGCCATGACACTTTTTCTTGCGGTGGCGACGCTGGCGGAGGAGATGGCTGGGACGGCGAGCCGGCTGGCGAAGCGGGCGGCGATCGCCGGGGCGATCGGTGAGGTTGCGGGTGACCACGGCGAGGCGGCGCTGGCGGATGCGGGGCGGTTTGCGCTGTATCTGGCGGGGTTGCCGTTTGCGGAGGCGGATCCGCGGAAGTTGAATGCGGGCGGGGCGCTGCTGTCGAAGGCGCTGCTGCGGGTGAGTGGGGCGACGGAGGCGGCGCTGACGGCGGCGTATCGGCGGCATGGGGATATGGGGGCTGCGGCATTCGATCTGCTGGTGGCGAAGGATGCGGGGAAGACGGCGGTGGTGACGCTGGAGGAGGTTGAGCGGGTGTTTGCCAACATGGCGACGGCGGCGACGACGGCGGTGCGGGCCGGGCTGGTGGAGGAGCTGCTGGGGCGGGCGACGGCGATCGAGGCAAAGTACCTGCTGAAGCTGATGCTGGGCGATATGCGGATCGGGGTGAAGGAATCGCTGGTGGAGGAGGCGATTGCGGCAGCGGCGGGGATGGCAGTGGCGGCGGTGCGGCATGCGGTGATGCTGGAGGCGGATTTGGCGGGTGCGGTGCGGCGGGCGTTTGCGGGGACGCTGGCGGCGGCGCGGATGCGGCTGTTTCATCCTCTGGGTTTTATGCTGGCGAGTCCGGTGGAGTCGCCGGAGGAGGCGGTGGAGCGGTTTACGGCGAAGCCGCCGAAGGTGGTTGCGGAGAAGAAGCCGAGGAAGCGGAAGGGTGCGGTTGCGGCCGATCGTTTGGGTGAGGAGAGTGAGGTGTTTGCGGATGCGGGGGAGACGGCGGTGCTGCCTGCTGGGAATGAGGCTGTTGAGGGAGAAGCAGATCCCTACGGGATGACAACCACTGAGGGGATGGCAGGGAAAGAGGCGGGGGCAGGCGAAGGG
>CAXTRT010000013.1:0-90373 GCA_964246835.1 uncultured Acidobacteriaceae bacterium
TGGGCTGGGCGGCGCGGAAGGGGGCGAGGGAGATGTAGTGGCGGTCGAGGACGACGAGGGTTCCGCGGGCGAGGAGGGGGGCCATGGCGGCGGCCTGTTCGGTGTCGACGCGGAGGGCGAGGAAGCGCTGCCAGTCAACGCGGCGGGTGGAGGCGCGGGAGGGGCCGCCCTCGAGGCGAGAAGCGGCGAGGTGGAGGGACTCAATGATGACGGCGGGGGCGAGCCGAGGCTGGGTGATGGCGGTGGCAGGACTGACGACCGGGACGCGGGTGACGGCGTCTGCCGCGGCGCCGGCGTGAGAGGCATTTCCAGTTGAGGCGGTGAGGTCGAGGGGGAGGAGCTGGTCGATGGTGAGCTTCTGGGCGGCGAGGACGCGATCGAGGCCTTCGAGCGAGAGGGCGCGGCGGCCGTTGAGGAAGTTCGAGATGTGCGCCTGGCGAAAGCCGGTGAGCTGGGCGAGACGGGTTCCAGTGAGGGCTCCGGCCTGGATGCGGCGGGCGAGTTCCTGGCGGAGGAGTTCGTGGAGGTAGGCGAAGTTCATTGAGATAAATGGAAGAACGGTCTTGATGAGGGAACGATACGCTCTGTTTTAGCGAAGATAAAGCGAAATGTTTACTTATGGCAAACGATAAGCTCAGCAAGATATTCATTCGTATCGGTTTAGCTAGAGGTAATGGAGGGTGGTCTTCTTTGTGTTGACATGTCCATTGTC
This sequence comes from uncultured Acidobacteriaceae bacterium, assembly GCA_964246835.1. GTDB lineage: Bacteria > Acidobacteriota > Terriglobia > Terriglobales > Acidobacteriaceae > Edaphobacter. Next base: position 713 of record CAXTRT010000013.1, read on the forward strand.
GAAAGCTATAACCAGTGAACTTTAGCTTGCCATGGCGGTTTTGGAAGGGTGGGACTCTTCCGGGGCGCGGGTGGTAGAGCGTTGTTTGGCGGTGCAGCCGCAGATGGCTGGAGCTTCCCAGGCTCGAGCACCGCGATCAGTGAGACACGGAGATCCTGTCCGGGCCAGAGCACCGAGAGAAGTGCGCGGCGCGGTGAGGGATCCCCCATAGCAACCTGAGCGAGCCCCTCCGACCGCTGAGAAGCCCGAGGCTCGCCGGGGGAGAGGTTTGCCGAAAAGGGGAACAGATGAACTATTTGCGCTTGGATCTGAAGGTGTGTGAAGGATGTGGGGCGTTGTGGCTCCGGCCGGAGACGACGGCCGGAGTGTATTGCCGGAGCTGTGCGGCGAAGCTGGCGGAGTTTCCGGCTCCGCGGCGGCGGCGGAGCACGCGGGTGCGGCAGGCACGGGTAGAGGTACGGACACGATGTGGCGGAGGGCGAACTTCGCTGAAGGGGGAGGCACGATGAGCGCAATGGTGATGGTGTTGCCGGTGATCCAGGCGGTTCAGGGGGCGGCTGCGACGGAGATAGAGACGGTGCAGGCGGTGACGACGGAGATGGAGACGGATGCGCGGCTTGCGGGGCGACCGGAGCTGGCGTTCTACAGGAAGTACACGGAGGGGATGCTGCGGCGCTATCTGCGGCTTTCGATGGAGAAGGGGCGGGTGCCGTCGCTGCTAGGACAGGAGATGTTCCGGGGGCGGGTGACGCGGTACAAGATCCGCTCGTTCGAGGATGTGGTGATCTTTGTGCACGATGTGGAGATGTGTTTGAAGCGGCTGACGGAGGCGGAGCAGGATCTGCTGGAGCGAGTTGCGATCCAGGAGTACACGCAGGGAGAGGCGGCGGGACTGCTGGGGATGAGTCTGCGGTCCGTGGTGCGGAAGTATGCGGCGGCGGTGGATGTGCTGACCGGACACTTTCTCGATACGGGGCTGCTGGAGCCGTTGATGGCTTGTCAAGGCGAGGAGGTGTAGGCCGGCGTCTATGTGGCTCATTCGGCTGGAGTTGATAGACTTTTTCGAATGGCGCAGGGAGGCTGGGCAGGTTGCTATTCTTAGAAGGTCAGAGAGAGGGCGGCACGCTGTACACACGAGGGGAGGGTGGGCGCAACGAGCCTGCTCTTCCCTTTTGCTTTCTCTGGCGAGGGGTGGCTTGATTGACCAGGGGTGGACTGGATATGGCTGACGACGTGGTGGGGACCGAGGGAGAGGGTGGACCGGCGAGGCGGCTGCCGCGAGCGCCTCGTCCGGACCTTTGCCGGCGCTTTGCACGCAAGGAGCTGGCGCAGGGTTTGCCGGGGATTCTGCAGCGATTCATCGATGAGGCGCAGAAGGGGAGTATTCCGCATGCGAAGGCGTTGATGAGCCTGGCGGGGTTGGATCGGGAGGAGCCGCTGCCGGCGGCGCACCGGAAGAAGCAGACGGGACTGTCAGAGGTGCTGTTACGCGAGCTGCGGCGAAGACCAGGTCTGGTGCCGGGGCAGAGTTCTTGATGGCGAGATGCGGGATGAGGTGCAAGGGAGGAGTCGGCATGAGGGCAGCGACGGCGGAGGCTGGTGGTGAGCGGATCGCGGATCGGCGGGCGATGCGGCGAGTGGGCGAGGAGTATGGCCGAGTGCGTCCGCGCTACGGCGGGGGCTCGGCTGCGATGCATGCGATGGCGATGGAGCTGCCGGAGGTGAAGGGGCATCCGAACCGGCTGCCGTTTGAGGGCGTGCTGACGCTGGTGGATGTGGCGAGCGACAAGGCGCCGAGCGGCTCGCGCGGGCACCGGGTGGTGCTGACGCGGGCGGCGGCGCAGGCGGCGCTGCCGAGTCTGCTGGGCATGGCGGTCGGGTACAAGGCGGGGTGGGACGGGCATGATGCGCGGCAGAAGTGCGGCATTATTACCTCCGCGGAGCTAGACGGCAGGGAGCTGGCGGTTAGCGGATACCTGTTTGCGCGGGACTTTCCGGAATTTGGGCCCGAGGCTGATACAGACCTGGGGCGCGACGGCGCGATGGGGATGAGCTACGAGCTGGCGGATGCGCATGTGGAGGATATGCGGGCGCCGGTGTGGACGCTGACGCAGGCGACATTTACCGGGGCGGCGATTCTGCTACGGGAGAAGGCGGCATACCGGGCGACGAGCTTTCGGGTGAGGCGGCCGGCGATGGCGGCGGCGGGACGGTCGGCGCGGCATCGGCGGATGGTTTGAGTGGTGATGCTGGTCATCGGTGATCGGCCTGGCACATGGTGAAGTCCGCCGCCGAATGAACGACAAAGCAGATCCCTACGGGATGACAACCAAAACAGATGCGCACACCGTGCGCGATGAGGAGGAGTAATGGAGATAGCGATGGAGCAGGGAGCGGCAGCGCTCGATCTGCAGGCGACGATGGAGCGGCTGGCGGCAGCGGCCAGTTTGCTGGAGCATGCGGTGGAGCAGATGGGGCTGACGCCGGTGGCGCAGCTTTCGGCGGAGGCGGAGGCGACGATCGAGCGGATTGTGGCGACCGCGGAGGCGAAGCGCGAGGCGGAGCTCGAGCGGAAGCTGGAGTTTGTGGAGGCGCAGCTGGAGACGCTGCGGGCTTCGCGGGCTGCGGGGCCGGTTGAGAGTGGGCGGCGGACGCTGCCGGCGACGATGGCGACTTTGCTGGCGAAGCAGGGTGTGGCTCTGGAGTCGGTGGAGGCTGGGGGTCTCGATGCGGCGGCGCTCGATAAGGCGCTGGGGAGTTTGAGCATTGAACAGCGGATTGCTGTGAAGGCGCAGCTGCTGCGGAGTGGGGCTATCGGCTAGGTTTTGTGGCGGAGCAATCCACTGTTGAGCGGATTGGGTGAGGCGGGAGTCGACGTTCCCGGTAGAGAAGCAGGTTCCTCCACTTCGCTGCGCTTCGGTCGGAATGACAACCAAGAAACAACAGCGCGGCTTGTCGGTCGAGGACAACTCGCCCCAGCAGGCTAGCCGCCTGCGGCGGAAGAAACAACAGCGCGGTTTGTCGGTCGGGGACAACCACTAATTTGTAACTGTGCCTTATCAATGGCACATACGGCGAGGTCTTTCGAGGACTTCGCCCTTTGTTTTTAACCAGGAGATGGAATGAACGCGAAGTTTACGGATATCAATGCGGCTGCGGATTATCTTGGGCCAGGTGCAGTGGAAGTGCCGATGTACCAGACAGAAATTACGGATCTGGTGCGACGGCGCGGTGTATTTGGGCGGAGGATCAAGCAGGTGCCGGCGACTGGGCATCCGTCGCGGTTCTTTGAGGAGACATCGATACCTTCGCCCGCGGCAAGTTCGGGGTTTGTGGATCCGCGGAACATCATTGCCCCGCTGGTAAGCCCGACGCGGGTGGAGCGGAGTGTTCCGCTGAAGGCGCTGGTAGCGCAGATCAACTACAACCTGTTCGATATCGAGCTGGGCCAGCAGCAGAGCCAGTTTGCGTATCTGCAGGCGAAGGACCTGGCGGATACCGTGGATGGTGTGCTGCGGACGCATGATGTGGCGCTGTGGAACGGAACGGATACGAGCCTGAGTTCGCCGACGACGGCGCAGTACTTCGGCGCGGCGGGACAGATTGCCGGCGGCGGCAATACGGTGACGATCGGCGCTGCGGCAAGCATTGTGGATGGGCTGAAGTCGACGATTGCGCAGATGGTTTCAAACAGCTCGTTTGGGGTTCGGCCGACGGCGATCTATGCGAATCCGGTGCTGCTGGACCTGATCGATCGGGAGATGAAGAGCGAATTCAATGTGGTGCTGCAGTCGAAGGAGATCGATGCCGGATTTTCGGTGAAGACGCTAAGCACGCAGGCGGGAGATATCCCGCTGATTCCTGAGTGGACACTCGGATACACGGGGACGCCGGGTTCGGGCAGTGCGGTGCTGCCGGCGTACATCGTGACGGAGGACCTGATTGAGTATCACTGGCTGAGCGATCCGAATCCGCGGATCTTTCAGTTGGGGGTTCCGGGATCGCTGGCGAGCCAGTATGTGGTGGTGAAGTTTGGCGGGCTGGTGGTGAAGGGCGCGAACTATGCGCACTATCAGGTGCTGGTGGATCGGTAGAGCGTTGGTGGTTGCTGGTTGTTTGGTTTGGTGGTGGGCTGGCTGGTTTGGCGGCCCACTGCTTTTGGGTTGGTGATACGCGTCGCTTCGCTCCGTGGTTAGAGGCAAATACGGGGGTTCTTCGCTGCGCTCAGAATGACAACCAAAGTGAGATGGGCGGACGGCGAGGACCAGGGTAGGTATCGCTGTCGTGCGTGCGTGGTGGATTGCGGAGGTGGTGGGCATGGGGTATTTGGATCCGGCGGAGTATGTGGCGTATGGGTTGTCGGCGGAGACCACGGATGACTGGGTGACGACGGCATCGGCGCTGATGGAGTCATATTGCCGGCGGCCGAGTCTGCTGGTGACGACGTATACGGAGCGGGTGCGGCTGGGACGATGCGGGCAGGTGGCGCGGCTGAGTTATCTGCCGCTGGCAGTGGTGGCGCCGGCGGCGTCGGCGGTGGTGAGTGCGCGGGCGCGGCTGGGATATGCGGGGCGCGGTGAGATGCTGGATGCGTTTCGGGAGCAGCTGCTGTGGGCGTTCAGCGCACCGGGGAGCTGGACGGCGCTCGATGTGACGGCGATGGATGTGGACGGGACGACGGGAGAGGTGACGCTGCCGGTCAACTTTCTGGGGCTGCGGTACACCGATCTGGACGTGACGTACACGGCGGGCGTGGCGACAGTGCCGGCGGCGCTGAAGGTGGCGTGCGCGCAGATTGTGCGGAATGCACAGGCGACGCCGGCGCTGAATGTGCGATCGAGCAGGGTGGACCGGCTGCAGATGCAGTACTTCAGCGGGTCGCTACTGGATGAGCAGGTGATGGCGCTGCTGCGGCCGTATGTGGCAGAAAGGCTGGGGTGATGGTGTGGCGGATCTGACGAGGCTGAGAGACGGCGCGCAACGGGTGACGGAGGCGGTGCTGCGCGGAGCGGGTGGACGCAGTGTGCTGGTGCGGGTGCCGCGGCCGGGCGCGGCGCATGAGGTGGCCGAGCAGCTGGGGCTGGCGTCGGCAACGTTTGACGATGTGGAGATTGCGCCATGCGTGATGCGGCCGCTGACGGAGGCGGGAGATCGGATAGAGCTGCAGGTTGCGGCGCGAGCGGTAGCGACGGCGGCGGTCGGCGGGGATCTATCGCTTGTGCTGGCGTGGTTTGCGGCAGCTGCGGGCGTGGTGGTGGATGGAGAGCTGCTGCGGATTCTGGGTGTGAGTGCTCGCGATCTGGCGGGGGTGCCGACTGTGTATCGGCTGGAGCTGGCGAGAGCGGCGGCGGTGATTTAGGGCGAGGGTGATGCTCCGTGATGAGGGGTTGGCTGCACAGAGAAGAGCAACAGCAGATCCCTACGGGATGACAAGAAAGGGGGCAGATCAGGCATGCAGAGGGCGAAGGATACTTTTTATGTGATGCTGCGGGACGGGGTGGCGGCGGTGAATCCGCAACGGACGGCCGTGGTGCGCGGAGTGTTGCGGCCGGGCGTGCTGGTGGAGGAGAACGAGCTGCCGGTCGCGGTACCGATAGCGGATGTGTTCCGGCTGCGGTGGACGGCGGTGACGGTGGACACCACGAGTACAGTGCCGATGGCGAAGCTGCGCTGCGAGATTGAGTATGAGACGGCTGGGACGGCGGCGGTCAACGGAATGGATCGAGGACGGCTGCTGGCGGCGATGGATGCGGAGCTGATGACGGTGCTGGCGGGCGAGACGCAGTCGGCGGCAAAGATGGATTTTTCGATGGGGACGCCGGCGCCGGATGGGACGAGGATCTTCTGGAGCGACCCGGCTTTTGGCGCGGCGGTGACGGCGGGGGAGCGAGTGAGCCGGGTGACGGCGGTGGATGTGTGGAGTGTTGAAGGAGCGGGCGAGCCATGAGCGCAGCGGGGATGGGAGCAGCGGGTGTGCTGGCGGCGGGATCTCCGGTGAGCCGGCGGGTGCGGGCGTGGTTTGCGCCGATTGATCGATCTAGCAATGGGCAAGCGACGGTGTTTGATGCGGCGCAGATGGGCGGTGTGGCTCTGGACGCGATGCCGGCTCCGTGGGTTGACCTGGGGGCTTGCCGGAGCTTTGTGCGGCGGTCGGGGACGAAGGTGGAGGCCGTGCGGGCGGGGTCTCCGGTGACGGCGCGGGAGCAGGTGCGGACGCAGGCGGAGGCGACGGTCGAGGTGGCATTTGAGGACTGGGGCAAGCTGCAGCTGGCATTGAGCGCGGGAGTGCAGCAGATGAATCTGCTGGCAACGGCAGCCGGGGCGGGGGCGAGTGGGAGCGGAGGAACGGCGGCGAGTGCGGTGCCGCTGGTCACGACGGATGGTGGCGCTCCGAGTGCGGCCTCGACAGCGACGACGCTCGATGTAGGGGTGGCGAATGCGGGGTTGTTTCCGGTGGGCGCGATGGTGGCCGTGGATGTGGACTATGCGGAGCAGACGGGCTATGTGGGAAGCGGGGCGAGCGGCGGGTATGTGAGCTCGAGTGCGGCGATTGGGCCCGATGTGGATTATGTGCGGCGGGTGACGCTGAATGTGGGACTTGTGGCGGGTGTCTCCGGCGGCGTGTTGACGCTGGCTGCGCCGCTGATTGCGGGCGTGCCGACGGCGGGGATGCGGGTGAGCCGGGTAGTGGGGTTTGTGGATCGTGAGGGCGGCGGGTTCTTTCAGGAGTGGACGGGGCTGTTCTGCCAGGAGGGCGAGCAGGGGGATCGGGTGTGGTTCTTCTATCCGAGGCTGCAGGCGATGGCGGGAGCGGCGGAGCAGGCGGAGGTGTTGGCGGGGCCGCTGGCCCAGGTGCGACTTATAGGGATATTTCGCGCACTGGCGACGAAGGACGGCGCGGATGGGAGTCAGGTGCTGTGCTACCGGAGCTATGTGCCGGCGGCGATGCGGATGGTATGAGTTTGTTTTTGGCATGCTTTTGCGGCTGAGGCCGCGTTCTAACGCGGGATGTCATGGCTGAGGTGGTTTCGTTCAGCAAGATCGCTGAGGGATGGGTTCGACAATAGATCCCTGCGGGTACGGGCAACGGCAAGAGCAACGGCAACAGCAACAGCCAATGCGGGGATTCTTCGCTGCGCTCAGAATGACAAATCGATAGTGGCGCTCAGAGTGGCTAATTGATGGTAGCGCTCAGGATGATAAGGCAGTAGTGGCGCTCAGAATGACAATTAGATGTAGAGGAGTGACGGGATGGGATGGATGCGGGGGAAGGTTGTTTTGCTGGGGCTGCTGCTGTGGTCAGTGGTGGCGATGGGGCAGGTGGTGACGACGACGCTGACGGACACGATCTACCATGCGGACGGGACGGCGGCGGGTGGGCTGGTGCTGGTGAGCTGGCCGGCATTTATGACGGCGGCGGGACAGGCTGTGGCGGGCGGGAGTACGTCGGCGACGATTGGGGCGGGCGGTGTGCTGACGCTGGCGCTGGCTCCGAATCAGGGGGCGACGCCGGCGGGGACGTACTACACAGCGGTATACCACCTGGATGATGGATCGGTGAGCCGTGAGTTCTGGACGGTACCGGTGAGCACGGGGGCGGTGGCGCTGAGCGCGGTGCGGAGCATTGTGCTGCCGGCGGCGGTGGCGGTGCAGGCGGCCTCAAAGAGTTATGTGGACAGCGCGGTGGTGGCTGCTCTGGCGGGACACCCGGCGACGGGGGATGTGACGTTTCTGAATCGGACGGGCGATGCGATGGTGGGACCGCTGGCGCTGGCCGGGGATCCGACGACAGGGACGCAGGCGGCGAATAAACATTATGTCGACACGGCGGTGGCGGGGGTGGGCACGGCGGTGGCGCAGAAGGTCGGAGTGGCGCCGACGGGCACGCAGGCGGTGACGCAGCCGACAGGGACGGAGCTGCAGGCAAATCGTTTGAACAGCGTGGAGTACGCGAGCCAATATGTAACCGGAAGAGGGAACAATGGTCTGGCGAATGCGACGGCTTCTCCGGACTGCGCGGGTGGATGCCAGGTGGTGATCGAAAACGAGTACGGGTCGGGTGAGCCGGTGGCGCCTATGCTGTGGAACAGCAGTGGAACGAACGGAACGCATGTGGAGGATTTGCGCGGCGGCGGCCGGCACGACAGCTATCTGAACCCGATGAACCAGCTGTTTCCGGGGTTAGACGTGGGAGAGAGCCTGGATGTGGTGTCGACGCGGAGTGCCTCGAGTGTGCACCAGGTGACGGGATCGCGGCAGCCGACGTCGATGGGATTTTCGATCACGCATGAGGGACTGACGGGTGGATCGAACCAGTTGCCGGCTAGCATCGCGGGCAACAACGGGCCGTTCTTCAAGAGCAATTATGTGGCGATGTCGATTGCAGGAACGTATAACACGCCGGGGCAGCACGTTCTGGATACGCATGAGATCAACTGCTATGGGGTGGGCGACTGCCTGATGGGATCGCAGTTCATGCTGGCGTCGGGCGGGTTTCGGGATGAGGCGGACGAGGGCGCGCATCCGATGGATCTGCAGTTTCATGAGGATACGAAGGTGTTTACGGGGACGTGCGGGACGGGCTGTACGACGGGCTCGACGACGGTGGGTGTGGCGGTGACGGCGGCGGCAGGGACGCAGGGCGAGGGCCGGTACCTGCTGGATGTGAACCCGGCGAAGACGATTTCTGGCGGTGTGTTGACCGGCGGGGCGCGGACGGCGAACAACGTGATCGGGCCGACGGCGACGTTTGCGGGTACGGCGTTTCAGACGAGTGTATTTCTACAGACGACGCAGGTGGCGCCGGGCTCGGCGAATGCGATGGCTCCGGGAACGGTGACACTGCCGATTGCGACGACGGGTGTAGCCAGCATCTTCAGCACGACGACGGCGGCGCTGCCGCAGACGAGTGGCGTGGCGTGTGTGACGGATCCGCCGTCACCCTCCAACCCGACAAACTTTGAGATGGCGAACTATGTTGTGGTGGATGCGGGACATCTGACGCTGACGCTGAACAAGGTGCATGCGGCGGGATCGACGGTGGCGGTGGGCGGGCTGTGCGGATATGGCCTGGAGCAGACGGTAGACACGGTGAACGGGATCCGGCAGGTGTTTCCGGTGATCGGGTCTGCGTCGCCGACGCTGCTGTTTTATGCGGGGAATGTGACGCCGATTGTGGGGGTGATGGGATCGACGAGTGCGTACATGAATGTAAGCCTGCCGATCGCATCGATCACGCGTGCGGGAGGAGTGACGACGGCGACGACGACGGCTCCGCTGCCGGCGGATGTGAATGGACTGACGCTGACGGTGGCAGGAGTTGCGGATGCGAGCTTTAACGGAAGCTTTGCGGTGACGACGACGGGAGCCACGACGTTGACGTTTCCGAACGTGGGGGCAGATGCGACGAGCAGCGGCGGAACGATCGGCGCGCTGACGGGCGGCTATGTGCTGTATCCGATGGCAGAGGTACTGGGGGTTCTGAACCCGGCGACGAAGAAAGTGGATGGGCAGCTGACGCTGGCGGCGAATACGGTGCCATGGGCGGCGGGCGATGCGGTGGAGGAGCCGCACTACTTCCAGGAGAATGTGGCCGCGGATACGACGTATGTGGGGCAGAGCGTGCCGCGGCCGGCATCGCAGCTGAGCGCTGGGATTCAGTACGAAAACAACGTGGGCCCGGGGCTGCGGGGATGGAGCGTGCTGAACGCGGCACCGGCGAGCAGCTACTTCGGCAATGGCGGGACGCATAGCGCGCCGGACGATGCCTTCCAGGTGCAGGGCGTGTGGAATCGCGTGATGGAGGTGCAGGCTGGCGAGACGGGGCTGTTCCAGGTGCACTGCAACTCGCATGGCTGCGGGAGGTGGAACTCGGGCTACAAGCTGTTTGAGCTCGACAGCAATGCGAGCTACGACAGCGTGAGCTTTCAGCCGCTGACGAGCGCGTTGAACTTCAATCTGCGCGGGACGACGTTCGGATTTTCTCCGCAGGGGTTTACAGCGGCAACGGTGACGGCGGGAGCGCTGCATGGGGCGCTGAGCGCGACGGATATGACGAGCGGAACGCTCAGCGCGGCACGGCTGCCGGTGTTTGGGGCTTCAGGCGCGTCGCATGCGGCGGGTGCGGTGCCGGATCCGGGAGCGACGGCGGGGACGGGACGATTTTTGCGGGAGGATGGCGTGTGGGCGCAGGCCGGATCGAGCGGCGGCGGTGGGACGGGGACGAGCGGGACGGCTGCGAGCGGAAGCGTGACTATCAGTGGCGGAACGATCGACAGTACGGCGATCGGGCAGACGACGGCGGCGCCGGGGCAGTTCAGCCAGCTGAGTGTGACGGGGTGTAACTGGTTTTTAGCGGGGACGGACCAGGGTGTGGGCACGTGTTCGCCGCAGTCCTGGAATGGCGTGAGTGGGGCGGATGGAAGCAATCTGCAGATTTACAGTCCGGGATCGTCGCGGCTGATTGTGAGTTCGTCGGGAAGTGGGGGCTCGCTGGCGGAGTTTCATTTTGTGAACCTGGGTGCGCCCTCGGGCACGCGGAACTGGAGGATGTCGAACGATACCGGTGGGCGATACACGCTGGATATGAACGCGGATAACTACTCAACGCACACGGTGGCGATGCAATGCCAACCGAATGGAAGCTGCCGGTTTCCGAACGGAGTTACGGCCTCGAACTTCAACGGCGTGCTGGGCGGGACGACGGGTGTGATTGGCGGCACGGCGCTGACGGCGGGAACGTGTGCGAGCGGGACAGCGAGTGTGGCGGGCGCCGCGGTTGGGACGCCCGTACTAGTGAGTGCGAGCGATGGCAGCCTGCCGAGCGGGTTGACGCTGCTGAGTGCGGCGGTGACGGCGGCGAATACGGTCTCAGTGCAGGTGTGTGCCGTGAGCGCGATGACGCCGGCGGCGGTGAGCTATACCGTGCGGGTGGTGCAGTAGGGGTTTCTGTTTCGGGGGCAACGCGGGCCTCCGCGGCTCCGAATGTACGGCATGGCTGACGCCATTTCCGAAAAGGAGCCGCCGTGCGGACGCATGAGAGGAAGAGATGGACGGGCTGCGGTGGGGGACTGGGGAGTTGCTGGCGCTGGGGACGATGCTGGACGAACGGCCGGAGACGCTTGGCGGAGACAGTGTGGCGATGTGGCTGGCGGAGACGCTGCTGCGGGTTCGGGACCGGCACGGGGTGGAGAGGCCGCTGGCGGCGAATGCGGTGCAGCGGGCGTTTGAGGCGAGGCGGGGGCAACGGAATGTGGTGCTGAAGGCGCGGCAGATGGGAATGACGACGTGGGTGGCGGGGCGGTTCTTTCTTAAGACGATTACGCAGCCAGGGGTGTTGACGGTGCAGACGGCGCAGACGCGGGAGGCGGCGGAGGGGATCTTCCGGATGGTGCAGAGATTCTGGGAGGCGCTGCCGGAAGAGCTGCGGGAAGGGCCGCTGCGGCTGAGCCGTTTGAATGCGGGACAGATGCGGTTTGAGCGGATTGACAGTGAGTTTCGGGTGTTGAGCGCGGGGGATGAGAGTGCCGGGCGCGGGCTGACGATGCAGCAGCTGCACTGCAGTGAGCTGAGCCGATGGCCGGGGGATGCGGCGATGACGCTGGCGGGGCTGCGGGCGGCGCTGGCTCCTGGAGGCGAGATGGTGATGGAGTCAACGCCGAATGGAGCGTATGGGTGCTTCTACGACGAGTGGCAGAGCGCAGAGGAGAAGAGCGTGGTGCGGCACTTCTTTCCGTGGTGGATGGAAGAGGAGTACGTGGGCGATGCGCCGGGTGAGATGACGGGGGATGAGCGGGTGTTGATGGCCGTGCATGGATTGAGCGCGGAGCAGATTGGGTTTCGGCGAATGCTGGAGCGGGAGTATCGCGGGGTGCGGGGGCAGGAGTTTGCGGAGGATGCGCAGAGCTGCTTTCGGGCGACGGGCGATTGCTGCTTCGACCTGGATGCGATTGACCGGCGGCTGGGGCAGGTGGGGGCTCCGGTGGAGGTGCGGCATGGCGGAACGCTGGAGGTGTGGCTGCCGCCGGTGGGTGGGCGCGACTATCTGCTCGCGGTGGATACGGCAGGCGGCGGGGCAGACGGCGACTATGCCGTGGTGCAGGTGCTGGAGCGAGAGACGGGACTGCAATGCGCGGAGCTGCGGCGGCATGTGGGTGTGCGGGAGCTGGCACGGGTGACGGCGGCGCTGGCGCGGGAGTATTGCGGGGCGATGGTGGTGGTGGAACGCAACAATCATGGCGCGGCGGTGCTGGCGTATTTAGAGAGTGAGGAGCGGTACTCTCGACTATATGAGCAGGCGGGGATGCCAGGTTGGCTGACGACGGCGGCGAGCAAGCCGAGAATGATCAGCCGACTGGGTGGTCTGCTGGCGGAGGAGCCGTGGCTGTTTTCGAGCAAGCGTCTGCTTACGGAGTGCCGAACGTTTGTAACTCTGGCTGGCGGACGAATGGGCGCGGCGGCAGGGGCACATGACGACTGCGTGATGGCGATGGCGATCGGGCAGGCGGTTCGGGCGGAGTTCGAGAGCAGGCGCGATGGGCGCGCGGTGAGGATGGCGGAGCTATCCAGTATTCTCGAAAGGCGAGGTGCAGCGGGTGGCGGTTCTGGCGGTACAGGCGGTTGGACGGATGCGCGGGGGCGCGCAGAGCCAACTGATGGTTGGGGCCGATAGCCGGTTGTGGGTGGTGAAGTTTCAGAACAATCCGCAGCACCTGCGAGTGCTGGCCAATGAGCTGATTGCGACCAGGCTGGCGGAGGCGATCGGGCTGCCGGTGCCGGCGACGGATGTGGTTGAAGTGACGGAGTGGCTGATTGAGAATACGAGCGATCTGTATGTGGAGCCGAGTGTGGGACGGAGGGAGCGATGCCGCGCCGGGTTGCAGTTCGGCTGCCAGTATGTGGGCGGCGAGCAGGCGCGGCACGTGGTGGATTATCTGCCGGAGCAGGAGCTGCGCGAGGTGAAGAACGTTGCTGCGTTTGCGGGCGTGCTGGCGCTCGACAAATGGACCGGCAACTGCAATGGACGGCAGGCAGTGTTCAGCCGGCGGGCGCGAGAGCGTGGCTACAAGGCGACGTTTATCGATCAGGGGTTCTGCTTCAATGCGGCGGCGTGGGACTTTCCGGATGCGCCGAAGCGCGGGGTGTACGGCAGGAACCTGGTTTATGGCGGGGTAACGGGATGGGAGAGCTTTGAGCCATGGCTGAGCCGCATTGAGGCGATCAAGGCGGAGACGCTGTGGGGCATCGCGGATACGGTTCCACCGGAGTGGTATGACGACGATGCGGGTTTGCTGGAGGGCTTGATGGAGGAGTTGCTGCGACGACGGACGGCGGTGCGCGAGTTGATCGAGGCGTTCCGGGACTCGGACCGACAGCCGTTTCCGCGGTGGCGGGAGCGGGTGGTGTTTTCAGAAGGGCTGCGCGCGACACCGCTGATGTAATCATTTTTCCTGATGCTGTACCGCTGTCCGCACGCAGTGGAGGCCATTTTCCGCAAGCAAAATGGCACGGACTGATGCGGCCTGGGTTACACCTTCAGGAATGATGTAGCCGAGGAGAGAAGGATGCGAGAGCGCGTGGCGTGTGAGTTTCGGCTTATTCGGTATGTGCCGGATGTGGCGCGTGGAGAGTTCGTGAACATTGGCGTGGTGCTGCGTGAGGTGGGCGGCGCGGAGACGCTGCTGGTGCGATTTGCGCGAGGGTGGAGCCGGGTACGGAGCCTAGATGCTGACGCGGATGTGCCGATGCTGGAAGCGCTTGAAGGTGAGCTGCGGGAGCGGCTGGTATTGGATGCGGCGCAGCCGCTAGACCAAGCGCGGCCGCTGATGGAGGTTCTGGAGGGGAGTTTTTCCAATCAGGTTCAGGTGACGCCGTGGCGCGCGAGCCTGGCGGAGACGATGGCGGCGGAGATCGATCGGCTGATGGCGCTCTATGTGGATGCAGCGCCGCGAACGATGCGGGTGCGCGAGGGTGGCAGAGCGCTGATCGTGATGGCGATGCGGAGGGCGTTTGAAGATGCGGGGGTGTGGGCGCTTATGCGGAAGGAGATTCGGGCGGCTGAGTATACGGCGGCGGGCGATCCGCTACGGATCGATTGTGGATACCGGCCGAATGGGACGATTCGGATGTTTCAGGCGGTGGCGCCGTGGGGCGATTTGGATGGTGCAAAGGTGCTGGCGTATGCGGCAAAGGATCTGGCGGCGGGCGTTCGATCGAAGGAAGGTGCGGTGCTGGAATTGACTGCGATTGTGCCGTCGCTGCGTGAGGAAGCGCGGGGTGAAGCCAAGGCAGAGCAGTACCGGTTTGCGGTGGAGATGATGGAGCGCGAGGCGATCCGGGTGATGACGGTAAAGGACCTGGGGCGGATTGCGGGGACGGCGGCGCAGGTGCTGGGCGTTTGAGATAGAGGGTCTAATTCGTTGCCTTGAGAGCATTTTCCTGATGCTATGGCGTTGCTTGAGTGCAGTGGAAGCCACTTTCCTTGAGAGATAATGGCACGCACGGGAGTGACTTGCACTACACCTACAGGAAGATGCCGTCGTTGAGCACGCTGACCTTCGCGGCTCAAGCATGCGGAAGGTGATACACGTCGCTGCGCTCCGTCTGCAGAGGCCAGGACCGGGATTCTTCGCTGCGCTCAGAATGACAATTTTGGTGGGTGTGTCATCGGAATCTATACCAAGCGCGGCCTTCGTGGGCTGCGCTTTCATTTTGTAACCAGCAGTGATCGGGAGGAATGATGGGATTGCAGGACGTAGTGGCGGGTGCGTGGCAGTGGCTGAACGGAGCCTCTGTGGAGGCGCGTGAGGAGACGTTAGGTGCGCGGAAGACGAGCGGTCTGCCGGCGATCCTGACACCGTATAACCCGATGGCGCGGCCGGGACAGCAGGTGATGCTAAAGCCGACGGCGGCGAATCTGCGACGATTTGCGGAGACGCCTGTGGTGCGGAGGGCGATCAATGTGGTGAAGGACCGGATCGCGTGCATGGATTGGCAGATTCGTGTGCGCCGCGGTTACACATTGGATGAGGTGCCCGATGCGACGGCGCGCATGAACGCGCTGCGGCTGTGCCTGGAGGAGCCGAATGTGAGCGACAGCTTTCGTCTGCTGTGGGAGCAGGTGCTAGAAGATCTGCTGGTGGGTGGGTTTGGGGCGATCGAGATGGAGGCGACGGGCGATGCGGCGAGGCCCTTTAATTTATGGGCTGTCGATGGCGCGACGATCCAGATCGATGCGAGCTGGCGGGGCGATCCGGAGAAGGCGCGGTATGCGCAGGCAACCGGGCTGCTGGGAACGGGCGCCCTGGTGCCGCTGCGGGATGACGAGCTGATGTATCTGAGGCTGAATCCGCGGACACATACGCCATTTGGACTGGGGCGGCTGGAGGTGGCGTTTGAGACGGTGAATCATCTGCTGAGTGCGAGCCGCTATGCGAGCCGGCTGGCCTCGAACTCCGTGGTGCAGTACGCGCTGTGGCTGGATGAAGCAACGCCGGAGCAGCACGACCGGTTGATCCGCTGGTGGCAGGACGAGATCGAGGGAACGGGGCGCGTGCCGATTATCAGCTCGCAGACGAAGCCGGAGGTGCTGCGGTTTGCGGGTGGTACGGATGCCGACCTGCGCTTGCAGTGGCAGGAGTTTCTGCTGCGGCTGATCGCGAACGCCTTCGACCTGCCGCCGATGCTGCTGGGGCTGCAGCAGGATGTGAACAAGTCAACCGCGAGTGAGATGGCGGATGAGGCCTTCATGACAGCGATTGTGCCGGTGGCGAAGTTGATTGAAGAGCACATTACGCGGGACCTGTTTGCAAAGAAGCTGGGATGGCGGGAGTTTGAGTTTCGCTTCAACGATCTGAGCTCGCGGAACGAGCTGGAAGAGGTGCAGATTCAGACGGAGCTGCTGCGGGCGGGTGTGCTAAGTGTGGCGGAGGTGAGGACAATACGCGGGCTCTCGCCGCTGGACGGGACGGTGGCCGGATGAGAGTGACGATTGACAACCTGGATGGGCTTGGGCCGATCGACTACAGCGATGAGCTGATGGCGGAGGGGCCGATCACGATCGATCGCAAACTGAACGTTCCGGCGACGTGCCGATGGACGATGCGCGATGGGCTCGAGAGGCCGGCGCGGTCGGGACGAGTGGTGGTGACGAGCGAGGATGGAAGTGTTTTGTTCACCGGATATCTCGCGCTCGAGCCGGAGGCGCTGTGTGCAGGGGCTGGAGCGGGTGGGACGGTGTATCGGCTGCAGCTGAGCGCCATCAGCGATGACTGGCTGCTGGATAAGCAGGGAGTCGGTGTTACCGGAGAGAGCTTTGCCGAGAGCGGCGACGCGCTGCTGCGCAGTCTGACGAGCCGGGTGGATGGAAGCCGGTTTACGACAACGGCGACGGGCCTGATTGCGCAGATAGGCAGTGTGACGACGAGTGCGGCGCGCAGCTGGTCTGAGAATGCAGGCGCGATTGCGAATGCTTCGGGGGCGAGCTATCGGGTGGTGAGCGGTCAGGTGATGATGGCGCCACTTGGATCGGCTCGCTACACGTTGACGACGGCGGATGACAGTCTGAGCGAGAGTGCTTTGAAGCTGGGGACGACGCGGGATCTGGCGAACGATGTGACGGTCTCGGGTGAGATGGAGGCCGGAGCCTATGTGACGGAGATCTTCGTTGGAGATGGAACGACGAGCGCCTTTACACTCGCTTCGGCGCCGTTCACGGCTGGGTCCGTGGCGAGCCGGACGATTGTGCGGGATGACTTCAATCTTGGATCGATCGATCGGCAGCGATGGACGGGAGGCGATCCGGGATCGCACCTGAGCGTGGGCGCCGGCGGACTGGTTTTGGGCGGAGGCAATGGACTGGACGGCCAGACGACGCTGATCGCGGCGAGCGCCGTGGAGCTTGGCGGCGTGGTGGTTCTTGAGGCGAGGAACGTGTCGCTGGGGCAGGGCAGCGACGGGGTTCTGCTGGGACTTTATGGTGGGTCGGTGAACCGGGCGAGCTGCGTGGCGGGATTCGATGTGCGGCAGGCGAATGGGGCTACGACTCTCGGTGTCTTGGTAAACGGCGCGAGTGCGGGAGCGGCGGTGACGCTGGCGAGTGGACACCTGTACACCTTGCGACTTCATCTGCATGCAACGGAGACGCAGCGGGTTCGCCAGAGCTATGTCGTGATGGTGAATGGAGCGCTGGAGCAGTTTGGGGGTGGGCTGGTCGATGCGCCGCTGGATGTGGTATTCGAGCTTGTGGATCTTGGGCTTGCTTCGAATACGCCGGCGACGGTGCTGTACGACGGCACGCTCGCGAGCTCGCCAGCAAGCGTGAGCTTTGCGCCGGTGAACAGTGTGCAGCTGCTGGGATCAATCGGCGGCATTCAAGCCGAACGCATGTCGTCGGCGTGGGTGCGCGGTACGACAAGTGCAGGGGCTCCGGTGACGCGGCTCCAAGGTGTGGCGGGTTCCGGCGCGGACTTTTCGCTCGCAAGCGCGGGGGCGCTGCGGTTCTTTCCGGGGAGAGTGCCGGCGGCCGGCGAGCAGGTGACGGTGCGGTACAGGCGCAGGCGGCGGGCCGTGGCACGCGTGCAGACCGCAGCGAGCGTGGCGGCAGAGGCGAAGGCCGGCCTGCCGGGCGAGGCGATCTGGCAGGGACGAGTGCTGGAGCCGGTGGCGCATAGCTCGGAGGACTGTGCCGCGGCTGCGAGCGCTCTGCTGAGCTTGGCAACGAACCGGGCTGAGGCCGTGGCGGGAACCTATGAGGATGTGGGTCTCAGTCCGATGTGGCCGGGAGACCTGGTGAGTTTTGTAACTGAGTCTGATACGAATGTGATGATGGTTCGCCGGGTCCAGCTCACCGATGCGCTGGCAGCACCGGAGCTGGTGCATTGCCGGCTAGAGGTCGCGAATGACTGGAGTGCCTGCACGTCGATTAAGACGTCAAAGACGCTGGCCGCAGATGCAGGCGATGTCTCCGTGGGTAGCGGGTCGTCGATGGTACCGGGGCTGGGCGCCTTGCAGGTGGTGAGCATCAGCACGAGTGCTCTCCAGCTTGACGCGGGATGTGTGCCCCCGAGCGGCGGCGGCTTTGAGGTGCGGCGGACGGAGGGCAGTTTCGGCGCCGGACAAGGCGGGGATTTGGTGTTGCGAAGCGGGGTGCGCGGGATGACGATTCCACGCGGGGCGCAGGTGGAGCAGTTTTATCTGCGGATGTATAACGGCTCAACACCGCCGATGTACTCGCGGCTTTCGAGCGCCATCCTTACGAATGTTCCTGTGGGCTAAGGCCCGCGGAGGAGGAGGAGTGTCATGACGGACTTTGAAGCGCAGGTATTGGCAGACCTGAGTGTTTTGAAAAGCCAGATGCGGCAGGTGATGGGGATCGGTGAGCCGGGCCGGCTGAACCAGCTGGAGGATCGCGTGGCACGGCATGAACGCGGGATGCAACGGATGAAGGGAGTGGCCGGAACGGCAGGTGGGCTGCTAACGATCGCTCATCTGGCAATGGATTACCTGCGAAAGCATTGATTGCGAGAGGAGCGGAACAGGGTCTCGCTATACTCAGGAGATGAGTGGGCAGGCCTTGGTAGGCGTGGTGATGGGAAGCCGCAGCGACTATGCGGTGATGCAGGCCGCGGTCGAAATACTGACGGAGTTCGGAGTGCCGCATGAGGCGCGGATTGTATCGGCGCATCGAACTCCGGATCTGCTGTTTGAGTACGCTGCGAGCGCGGCAGAGCGCGGTCTGCGCGTGATCATCGCAGGTGCGGGTGGAGCGGCGCATCTGCCGGGTATGCTGGCCGCGAAGACTGTGGTGCCTGTGCTGGGAGTGCCGGTCTCGGCTACTGCGCTCCAGGGAATGGATGCTCTGCTCTCGATTGTGCAGATGCCGAAGGGAGTGCCGGTAGGCACACTGGCGATTGGCGCGGCGGGTGCCATGAACGCCGGGCTGCTGGCGGTGGGCATTCTCGCCACAACCGATGTGGAGCTGCAAGAGAGATTGAAGGGATGGCGATCGGCGCGGACAGCCGAGGTGCTGGCGCAGACGCTGGATGATGGGGGCGAGCGATGAGTGTGGTGGAGCGCGCTGCCGGGCTGCCGATTCTGCCGGGCGCGACGATCGGGATCTTCGGCGGTGGGCAGCTTGGCCGGATGACGGCCATGGCGGCACGCGGCATGGGCTACCGCATTCTGGTGCTCGACCCGGATCCGGCGTGCCCGGCACGGTTTGTAGTAGACGGCTGCATCGAGGCCGGGTGGGATGACAGCCGGGAGGCGGCAAACCTGGCGCGGGGCTGCGATGTGGTGACGCTCGAGATCGAGCAGATCTCTGAACGCAGCCTGGAGGCGGCCGGCAGCTTTGTTCCGGTTCGGCCGGGACGTGCGATCGTCACCATGATTCAGAGCCGCGTGGAGCAGAAGAACTGGCTGCGGCGAAACGGATTTCCGCTGGGTGACTTCCGCGTGGTGCGGACACTTGAGGAGCTGCGGGCCGCTGTGACGGAGATGGGCGGCCGATGCTTCTGCAAGAGCGCGCGGGGGGGCTACGATGGCCGCGGACAGGGCAAGGTTGGGTTCGCGGAGGGAACTGACTTCGAGACCGAGATTCGTGGTGCATGGGAGGCGCTGGGCGAAGGCGAGGGCGTTGTCGAGAAGGCTATTGAGCTGGAGCGGGAGATCAGCGTGCTCGTTGCGCGGAACCCGCATGGCGAGGTGAAGGTGTACTCCCCGGCGTGGAACCATCATGAGAATCAAGTGCTGGCGTGGAGTGTCCTTCCGGCGCCGCTCAGCTCGTCTTTGCAGGACGAAGCGGAACGACTTGCGCGGGAGCTGGCGGACACGCTGCAGCTTGAAGGCATACTGGCCGTTGAGATGTTCTGCGGCAAAGATGGATCTCTGCTGATCAACGAGCTGGCGCCGCGGCCGCATAACAGCTATCACGGCAGTGAACGTGCGTGCGTGACCAGCCAGTTTGAGCAACTGGTACGGGCTGTATGTGACCTGCCGCTGGGCGATACGGACATAGTGCAACCGGCGGCTATCGCGAATCTTTTGGGGGATGTCTGGCTTGATCCACACGGTGAGCCAGTTGAGCCACGGTTCGATCAGGCGCTGACCGTGCCGGGAGTGCGGGTGCATCTGTATGAGAAGCTAAGGCCACGGCGCGGCCGCAAGATGGGGCATCTGAGCGCCGTGGGAGCGAGTGGCCAAGAGGCTCTGGAGCGCGTGCTGCGGGCCAAGGCTCTGCTTGCGATCTGATCTGGTTACAGAAGGTTAGATCGTTTGGAGCAGATCTGTCTCCTTAAGTTACAAATTCACAGACGGCGGCTTGACTCGCCGTCTGTGAAATTGAGGGATCGGCTACCCGAGATCCTCGGACCAGTTCTCCAGATAGCTCTTGAAGTCAGTCATGAATTTGCCGGCGTCCGCGCCATCGACGATGCGATGATCGAAGCCAAGAGTGAAACGCTGAATTGAGCGAACCGCGATGGTGTCCTGGCCGTCCTTATCCGTCAGCACTACAGCCTCCTTATTCAGGCCACCGATGCCGAGGATCGCCGACTGTGGCTGCGCGATGATCGGCGTTCCGAACTGCTCGCCAAAGATACCGGAGTTGGTCAGGGTAAAGGTGCCGCCGGCAACTTCGTCCGGCGCGAGCTTCTTCGTGCGGGCGCGGTCTGCGACATCGACGATGGAGCGTGCGACGCCGAGGAAGCTTTTCTCCTCGGCCTGCTTAATGACGGGAACGATGAGCCCCCACTCGAGCGCAACGGCGATCCCGATGTTGATATTTTTGTTATAGAGGATCGCGTCGCCCTGCGTCGCCGCGTTGACGATCGGATGCTTGCGCAGGGCCTGCACAGCAGCGCGTGCGATGAACGGCATGTACGTCAGCTTTACGCCGTTGCGCTGCTCGTACTTGCTCTTTTCCTTTTCGCGCAATCGGACAATGCGCGTCATATCGACCTTGAAGACTGTATGCACATGCGCGCTGGTCGCTTTGGATTCCACCATCCGCCGAGCGATGATGCTGCGCATCTTAGTCATGGGCACCAGCTCGCCCGGCATAGGCGGCGATGCGATGACGGCCTTTGCGGGCGCGGTGGTTGCCTTGGCAGACTCCGCCTGCGTATACGTCGGCTGCGCCTGAGTCAATGCCGCGGGCGCTGCTACCGCCGCAGGCGCTGGCTGCGCAGGCGTGGGCGACGATGCGGCGCCTTCCATATGGCTCAGGATGTCGCTCTTGGTGATGCGGCCTGAGGCTCCGCTCCCTGAGATCTCGCTGAGATCGACGTTGTTGTCTTTGGCGATCTTCCGCACCAGCGGCGAAGAGCGTTGCGGCTCGCCCTGAGTTGCGCCGAGCGGCGCCGCCGAGGGCCGGCCGTTCTGCTGCGCTGCGGGCGCGGCCTGCGGAACAGATGGCTGTACCGCCGACGCCGTGTTGCCAGGGGCCGTGTTAGCAGGAGCCGTGCTGGCGGGAGCAGCCCCGGCACCGCCGATCAGCGCGACCACGGTGTTGATTGTGACTGTCTCGCCTTCTTTGACCTTGATCTCCGTCAGCTTGCCGGCGATGGGCGACGGAATCTCCGCGTCCACCTTGTCGGTTGAAATCTCAAAGATCGGCTCGTCGCGCTGTACGCTATCGCCTACCTTCTTCAGCCATTTGGTGATGGTGCCTTCCGTGATGGACTCACCCATCTGCGGCATCAGCACTTCCGTTGCAGCGGCGGGGGGGTTCGCCGGCGCTGCAGATCCCGATTCCGTTCCCGGTGTAGCGGGAGGATTGCCCTGGGTCGCCGCGACCGAGCTTGCTGCTGCCGGTTCAGCACTGTTACTCGCGGGAGAGGCCGCCGTCTCGCCCTGAGAGACCGCGCTTGCCGAAGCCGTTGAGGGCGTAGCCGAGCCAGCGCCATTCTCGCTCAGCGTGCAAACCACCGTGTTGATACCGACCGTTGCGCCTTCCTCAACGTTGATCGCTTCAAGCGTTCCAGCCGAGGGCGAAGGAATCTCGGCGTCTACCTTGTCCGTCGAAATCTCGAACAGCGGCTCATCGCGCTCTACATGCTCGCCCGGCTTCTTCAGCCATTTCGTAATAGTGCCTTCAGTGATGGACTCGCCCATCTGGGGCATAATGACTTCGGTCGGCATGAGTCTCCTCTTCGACGGGGCGCGCCTCCGCGGCGCAGCGCCAGCAAACTGGATTATACGGCGACAGCTAGGCCGCTGGCTCCCCTGCAGATGCACGTCGGAGTAGCTCGTCAAGCGAATCCGCAAAGATAATCTGCCGGCCAAACACGTGGCCAAAGCTCTTCAGCACCAGATTTGCGGCACGTTCCATGGTGGGCCCAAGCTTTCCGTCAGCTTCAACCTCCAGCGACGTCACACTGCGATCGGCGATGCCGCACGGCACAATCCAGTCGAAGTCGCGCAGATCCGTCGTCACATTCAGGGCAAAACCGTGGGAGGTTACGCCCCGCGCAACATGAATCCCCAGCGCCGCGATCTTTCGCTCCGCCAGCGCGCCGCCCGCAAAGGTCCACACGCCCGTGCGCTTCGCAACCCGGTGTGCCGGCACGCCGAACTCCGAGCAGGTACGAATTAATACCTCTTCCAGCAATCGCATGAAGTCAACCGGCCCGAGGTGAGGGCCGCGCTTGCCCGGCAGATCGCCTCGCAGATCAAAGATCGGATACCCCACCAGTTGTCCCGGCCCGTGATACGTCACGTCGCCTCCGCGATTGATCTCGTGCACGGCAATCCCGCGCTGCGCTAGATCTTCCTCCGAGACAAGGATGTTTTCCCGTGCAGCATTGCGGCCCAGCGTCAATACCGGCTCGTGCTCCATCAGCAAAACCGTATCGCCGATACGACCGCTCTGCCGTGCCGCAACCACGCGCGCCTGCGCCACCAGACCTGCCTCATACGGAATGCGGCCGAGCGAAACTACCTGGATTACCATGATCCGCAACTACACATTCACCGCCATGCCTTCGACACTCGCGAAGCCGTCCAGCATGCTCTCCGCCAGCGTCGGATGCGCATGGATGGTGAACATCAGCTCCTCGATCGTCGCCTCGAGCTCCATCGCCGTCACACTCTCGGCGATCAACTCCGTTGCATTCGGCCCGATGATGTGCACGCCCAGCACCTCGCCGTATTTCGCGTCCGCGACAACCTTCACGAAGCCGTCATGCGCGTCCAAAATCGTCGCCTTGGAGTTGCCGACAAAGGGGAACTTGCCCACCCTAACCTGGAAGCCCTTCTCCTTCGCCTGCGCTTCCGTGAGTCCCACGGACCCGATCTGCGGATCGCAGTACGTGCAGCCCGGGATGCGGTCGCGCCGCACCGGCCGTGCATATTTGCCCGAAAGCTTGGCCGCCACCACCAGGCCCGCCATCGCGCCCACGTGCGCCAGCTGCGGCAGTCCGCCAACTATATCGCCGATTGCATAGACGCCCGGCTCCGTCGTCTCCATCCACTCGTTCGTCATGATGAAGCCGCGGTCCGGTTTGATATTCGTCTTCTCAAGTCCGATATCCGTCGTCCTCGGCGCGCGCCCCACCGCAACCAGCACCTTCTCCGCTGACTTCACCTCGGCCTTGCCATCCGACTTCACAAAGTGAACGTTCGCGCCGTCATCCGTCTTCTCAATCTTGTCCACCTTGGCCGATACATGCACGTCAATGCCGCGCTTCTTATAGAGCCGCTGCAGCTCCTTCGAGATATCCGCGTCTTCCGCGTTCACGATTCGCGGCAGCGCCTCGATGATCGTCACCTCAGAGCCAAAGCTCTTGAAGACCGACGCAAACTCCACCCCTACCGCGCCCGACCCGATCACGATCAGCGACTTCGGAATGCTCTCAATCGTCAGGATCTCCATGTTCGTCATGATTGTCGAGTCTGGCGTGTACCCCGGCAGCATGCGCGCGTCCGAGCCCGTCGCAATCACCACCTTCTTCGCTTTCACCTGCTCCGCTTTGCCGTTACGGTCCACGTCGATGGTGTGCACACCCTCCTTCGCCGGCCCGGTCAGCCGCCCGTAGCCCTCAAAGGTGGTGATCTTGTTCTTCTTCATCAGGAACTCAAGACCCTTGGTGTGCTTGGTGATGACGTCGTTCTTGCGCGCCAGCACACCGCCCCAGTTCACCTTCTGGTCTGCGACCTCAATGCCGTACCGGTCCGCATGCTTCAGGTGATCCCACAGCTCGGCCGAAAACAGCATTGATTTCGTCGGAATGCAGCCCCAGTGCAGACACGTGCCACCTAGCTTATCCGTCTTCTCAATCAGTGCGACTTTTTGCCCATACTGCGCCGCCCGGATCGCACACGTGTACCCCGCCGGCCCACCGCCCACAATCACCAGATCAAACACTGTCTCTGCCAAGGAAATGCTCCGTTCCTAAAACGTTCATCTTCAATTCTATTGGATTCACAAGGCGTTATTTCGTAGCAGGACTGTCCGAATGTACGCATACTGTATACATGGCGAGCGCGATCACACTCCCCGTAAGCGAATATCTCGCCACCACCTATCGGCCCGACCGCGACTTCCTCGACGGCGTCCTCAAAGAGCGCAACATGGGCGAGCAGCCCCACGCCCTCATCCAAGGCATCCTCACAGCTCTCTTCCACACCCATCGTCACAACTGGCAGATCCGCGTGCTCCCCGAGCAGCGCGTGCAAACCTCAGCCACCCACTATCGCATCCCAGACATCTGCGTTCTCCGCAGCTCCGATTCCAAAGATCCCATCGTCCGCTTCGCACCGCTGCTCTGCATTGAGATCCTGTCGAAAGACGACTCCCTCGGCGAACTCCAGGACCGCGTCAACGACTACGCCGGTCTCGGCGTCAAACACATCTGGGCTATCGATCCCTGGACGCGCCGCGGCTGGCTCGCCTCCACCCAGGGCTTCCTCCAGCCCGGCGACAGCATCTTCCGCATCCCCGGAACACCCATTGCAGTCAGCCTCATTGATCTCTTCACTGAGCTCGACGAAGACTAGATAGCTTTCTGTGCTGTTGCTACCGGCCGGCCTGTGGCTCAGCATCTCCCCTGCAGAGCCCTATGTGCAATCTAGAGTCTGGAGAAATCTTGATAGGTGCTATTTAGACGACACTTTCGAAGTGCCCGGAACCGCCCTTATTTGCCGATGCAGAAGGTGGAGAAGATTAGCTTTAAGATATCGTCCGGCGTTGTCGTTCCCGTGAGGGCATCGAGAGCGGACAGTGCAGCGTGCAGGTCGAGCAGGATCATCTCGTGCGGTGTTTTTTGCTGAAGGGCTGTGAGGGCTGCGGCGAGTCCTTGCTGCGCGGCGGAGACGGCGGCATGCTGGCGTTGGTTGGTGAGAAACGCCGAGTCTGCGGATGCGCTCTCGCCAACCAGCGAGGTGTGAATGCGGTCGCGTAGGACCTGCAGCCCTTCACGCGTGTATGCCGAGACCTGCGTGATGGCGAGACCTGGTGCGACGCTGCCGAGCTGCCGGCTGCGCAGCGCAAGACGATGCTCGGGCACCAGATCGCATTTGTTGAGGGCAACGTGAACCGGCCGGCCGGCAAGCTCGTCGAGCAGGGCACAATCGGCCGGATTCAGCTCTTGCGTTGCATCCACGACCAGCAGGACGAGGGCCGCGTCGGCCAGGGTCTCCCGGGAGCGAGCGATCCCGAGCGCCTCGATCTCGTCTGTCGTGTCGCGGATCCCTGCAGTATCGGTGATCTGAATCGGGATTCCCTCGAACGCCACTCGCTCGGTGATGACATCACGCGTCGTCCCTGGAGTCGCTGTGACAATGGCTCGATCCTGATCCAGCAGCGCGTTGAAGAGAGAGGATTTGCCGGCGTTCGGCCGGCCGACGATCGTGAGCGATAGCCCCTCGCGCAAGGCATTGCCGTAACGATAGCTCTGCTCGAGGCGTGCCAGCGCGGCGGAGATTGTAACGAGTACCGCTACAATGCTTTCCTCGGACTGAACCTCCAGATCGTCTTCCGCAAAGTCGATACCCGCCTCAAGCTGTGCAATCAGTGCGATCAGGTCGGCCTTGACAGGCTGTACGACTCGCGAGAGCGCGCCGCCCATCTGACTTGCCGCGACCCTCGCCTGATGCAGTGTTGTGGCGTTGATGAGGTCGTGGACCGCTTCAGCTTGTATCAGGTCGAGGCGCCCGGAAAGAAAAGCTCTTTCGGTGAACTCTCCGGGCGCGGCCAGACGCGCGCCGAGCCGTATCGCGCTCTGCACGACGGCCTCAAGGACGACCGGAGCGCCGTGGGTGGCGATCTCAAGCACATCTTCGCCCGTGTAGCTCTTCGGACTCGCGAAGAAGGTTGCTACGACCTCATCGAGCACGCCTGCGGTGTCCGTACTTCGCTGCACGGTGTCGAGGAGATAGCCGAAGCTCGCCTTGTTGGCTGCCAGTTTCCCGCGCAGACGCAGCAGTTGACTGCCGATCGCGGCCGCCTTGCTGCCGGAGAGGCGGACAATGCCGATACCACCGCGGCCCGGCGGCGTAGCGATGGCAACGATGGTATCGGGCGTATAACTCACAGCTTCTATCTTGCCGCATTCCGCCGCTGCGCTTGCTCTACGCAGGCGTTGCAGATGCGAGGGTATGGCAGATGCCCTGCGCGCGCTACGTCTGCGAGGAGACGAGTGGGTGAGGCTGCTTGTTCTCTGCGGTGTAGGTTCCGCCGCGCAGGCCGGCGAGGATCTGCGTCTGAAAGTCGTTCGCCGCGCCGGGATTGTTCGGCAGAAAGATAGTGTTGGTCCCGCCGCGTGTGCCGATATCTCGCAGAGTGTCGAAGTACTGGGTCAGCAGCACGAGCGCCATAACATCGTCGGCGGTGGAACCGGGCACAGTCTCGCGGAAGTGCTCGATCGATGCACGCAGACCATCGATGATGGCCTGCCGCTCGGCTGCGATGCCCTTGCCCTGCAGCGCTTTTGACTCGGCCTCCGCCTCTGCCTGTTTGACCTTGAGGATCTTCTCGGCCTCACCACGAGCCTGAGCCGCTACCTGCGATCGCTGCGCCGCGTTGATGTCGTTCATGGCTGCCTTCACTTTAATGTCGGGCACGATGTCCGTCACGAGCGCGGTAAGAATGTTGAAGCCGAAGCCGGACATGATGGAGTCAAGCTCGACCTTCACCGCGACCGAGATACCGCTTTGCTGCTCAAAGGTCTCATCGAGCGTGAGCTTCGGAACGTGGCCCAGGATGGAGTTGAAAACGAAGCTTTCAATCTGCTTTTGCGGCGCGCTCAAACGATAGAAGGCGTCATAGATCTTCTCGTCCAGAACCTGATATTGCACGCTAACCGGGATCTGTACAAAGACGTTATCCCGCGTCTTGGTTTCGACGGAGAAGCTGGCTTGCTTCACCTGTAGATCGACGAAGTACACGCGCTCCGCAAAGGGAACCAGCACATGCAGGCCGGGCCGTGTGATGCGATCGAACTTGCCGAATCGCTCAACGACCCCGGCGGTGGCGGTGCGAACCGTGTAGAGCGTCTTCAGAATGGTGACGAGAAGAACGATAGCCAGGACAAACAGCAGAAAGATCAATGCGGACGAGAGTTCCATTGCGGGGCGACCTTGAGACGCCTTCTTCAAAGAATACAGCAGGGTGCCGGCTTGATGGTGAGACCTGGGCAGCGCCGCGGCGGCATGCGCCAGCACGTGCCGGGCGGTCTACCATAGCGGCATGGGTGCGCACTTCTCCGACGCAGGTCTCCGCTTTCTTCGCGGGTTAAAACGGAACAACGATCGCGACTGGTTCAACGAACGGAAATCGATCTATGAGCGTGAGCTGAAAGAGCCGATGTTCGCGCTCATCAACGAGGTCAATGTGGCCATGCTCCGCTTCGCTCCAGAGCATATTCGTTCGCCCGCCAAGACCATGATGCGTATCTACCGCGATATCCGCTTTGCCAAGGACAAACGGCCCTATAAGACGCACGTTAGCGCCTGGTGGGCAAGAGCCGGCCTTGAGAAGACCTCCGGCGGCGGATTTTACATGGATGTTGCCGGAGATCAGGTGCAGATTGCGGCTGGGGTCTTTATACCGGAGCGAGCGCAGCTGCAAGCGATCCGCACCCACATCGTGAGCCACCATGCGCGGCTGCGCGCTGAGCTGCACTCGCGCCGCCTGCGGCCAGTAGGGCTTGCGCCGATCGCCGGCAACCCGCTGACCCGGCCGCCTAAAGGCTTTACAGAGCCGGAGGAGGCGATGGATCTGCTGCTCTGCCGGGAGTGGGGCGTTTCGGGAGTCTTTCCCGTCTCCATGGCTCAGGAGCCGGGTTTTGCGCGGGAGATCGCTCGTCGCTTTGCCTGTGCGGTGCCTCTCGTCGCCCTGCTGAATGAGCCTCTTACCGCACGCTCGAAGAGCGCTTCTTTTGCGCCTTTGCCGCTGCGGGGCTGAGAGCCGGCATTGGAACTCGATACGAAAAAGCCTAAGAAAAGGTGTTGAAAACCAGACAAACCCGAAGAAAACTGCAAAAAGCTGTGGAAACCGGGCTTTTCCCGTTGACAAAGCGGATGCGAGAGTCGAAGGTGAAGTGCGGTACGGTACTCCGGACCCCTGTGAATACTGGTGATTCTGCTGCAAGGCAAGCGATCCTAACAAGTTCACACCTCGTTACGGATCGGCAGATGCAGCAGAGCATCGATCTCTATTTCAAAGAACGAACGAAGGAGCAAGACATGGCGAAGGGAATGACAAAGACCGCTCTGGTCCGCGCAATGGCCGAGAGTCTGGAACTCACCAACAAGCAATCCGCTGCTTTTTTTGAGCTGCTGGCCCAGACCGCGGTGAAGGAAACGAAGAAGAACGGAGAGTTTACGATTCCAGGCATCGGCAAGCTGGTAAAGGCGGAGCGCAAGGCTCGGCTTGGGCGCAATCCGCAGACGGGCGAGACCATCAAGATCAAAGCGAAGACGGTCGTCAAGTTCCGCGTGGCCAAGGTTGCCAAGGATACGATCGCACCGGTCAAAAAGTAACAAGATACGTTACATACCCCGGGTCGGCGACAGATCGGCAGAGCTGCCCTAAGTGCAGTCTGCCGATCCTGTTGCGTCATGCGGCTATAGAAGAGGCCGCTCGTTGCTCAGATGGGGGGCTCAGCTGGCGGAGTGATCTGCTGAAAGGTCGCCAGCCGGTGGCGTCGCCTTTGGGATAAAGGCACTCGCAATCAGTGACACACCGAGCGAGATCAGGACGCCCTTAAGCAGAAGCGTCGAATTAAAGTTCCACCCGACCGCGAGGAAGCTTATTGCGCAGCCAATGACGAAGACTTCGGAGAGTATGCCGCTGCGATAATCGGCGCGGTTTTCAGCCAGCGGTACGCGCGGGCGAAGCGTGGGTAGAAACCGAGATACCTGAGTACGGTACAGACGGTAAGGCTCACCTGCGCACTGGCCCAGAAAGGCTTCTTCAGCGCCGATCAGGCGAATTTGTAAGAACACGATAAGAATGAATGCGACGATCGCGCCCGTGGGTGGCATCAGCAGTAAAAGAGCGATTGAAGTCAGAAAAGCGCCTAGGTATAAGGGGTTGCGGACGTAACGAAAAGGACCGCCTGTTACAACGTGTTTCCCGTGCAGCGCGCTTGAATGAACGATTGCAGCCCCCAGATACGAAGCTCCCCAGACGCGAAGGACCGCGCCCAACGTGGCAGCAACACAGCTCAGGATCAAGACGCTCTGGGAGCTGGCCGTAAAGCTGAGCAGATGTTGCTGCGCCGGGAAAGCGGCCAGCAGAAGCCACAAGGTTCGTGATCCAAGGGTGAACGAGGTATAGCGCTCCCACGGAGCGTAGAAGCCAAGCGCATAGATGACGCCATACAGGAGATAGCGCAGGCGGTATTCAAGAACAGAGGCTTTCATCATATTGAGGCGTGACTTTGTTCGAGTAAAAGGCCGTACTTGGTCTCAATCAAGTGCTGCACTCTAGGAACTTGGCTGATCGTTGACCTGCCCCAGAGCTGCAAGGATGTGATCGAAGTCTTCAAGCCGTGCGTACTCGATGATGACACGCCCACGCCCGCGAGTGTCTTCGATCTTGACCTTGAGACCGAGCGAGCGCTGCAGACGGACCTCTGCCTCGCGCACATTGGGATCCTGTGGGGATACCTGCCTTTCGGTTTTGGCGTCCTTGTCTTCGGGGTGCAGCAATCCTTGAATGTAAGACTCGGTCTGACGGACTGACATGGAGAGTGACCGAACCTTTTGGGCCGCTGCAAGCATGCGCTCAGGCGACTCCAGAGCAAGAAGCGTTCGGGCGTGGCCGAAGGAGAGCTCGCCGGCCTCAACCGACTGCTGCACGGGCTCGGGCAGGCGAAGCAAGCGGAGGAAGTTGGCGACGGAGGCACGCTCTTTGCCGGTGCGCTGCGCCATCTGCTCCTGCGTCATCTTAAACTCGTGGCTGAGCCGATGGTACGCACGGGCCTGCTCCATAGCGTTGAGATCGGCCCGTTGAAGGTTCTCAACGATGGTCATCTCGAGCGTCTGCTCGTCCGAGGCCGCGCGTACGATGGCGGGTATGGTTGTCTTGCCCGCGTTGCGGCTTGCTAGCAGACGGCGTTCGCCCGTTATCAACTGAAATCGTCCATCCGGAAGAGGGCGGACGACGATGGGCTGGATGACTCCGGAGGCTGCAACAGATGCGGTCAACTCGGAGAGTTGCACTTCGTCAAAGCGGGTACGGGTCTGGTATGGGTTGCGCTCGATATCGCCTACGGGGATCTCAAGCGGTTGACCGACGGAAGCGGCTTCCGCAGCTTTGAGAGCTACCGGTTCAGGAACCGGGCGGGCGGGAAGAAGAGCTTCCAGACCCCGGCCCAGGGCTTTACGTCTATCGGGTTGAGGCATAGAAGCTCCTTGCGGGTTTAATTTGCAGCGATTACGAGTTGGGCAGTGGCAAAGACAAAGACAAACGCAGTTTCCTTACGGGAATAACAACAAAGACTAAGAATAGAAACACATAAAAGCTCTTTGCTGCGCTGCGAGTTACTTGTTGTAAGGCCAGAGACGGAGTTTGCGTATGGGCTTGGCTGCGGCTTCGGCGGCTTTACTTTCTTCAACGCGCTGTTTCGCGCCCGGACTGATGATGCCATTGCGTGCGAGGAGTTCGGCGGCGAGTTCGTTATAAGCCTCGGCGCCCCGAGAGCGCGGATCGTAGATCGAGACAGGCTGGCCGTGGCTGGGAGCCTCTGCAAGGCGAATATTCCGAGGAATGGTGGTGGTGAATAGCTTTTCCTTGAAGAAGTCGCGGAGGTTGGCGGCAACCTGCTGAGAGAGGTTCGTGCGGTCATCAACCATGGTGAGGACGACGCCTTCAAGGCCAAGGGAAGGGTTGAAAGCCTGGGCGACGCGATCGAGGGTGCTGACAAGTTCAGAGATACCTTCGAGAGCGAAGTACTCGGACTGCATGGGGACGAGCAGGCCGTCGGCGGCGACGAGAGCATTGAGAGTAAGGAGATCGAGGGCAGGTGGGCAGTCAAGAAGGATAAAGGGATAGTTGGAGCGAACTGGCTCGAGCGCATCGCGCAGGCGGAACTCGCGGCGATCCTGGTTGACGAGTTCTAGATTAGCACCGATGAGATTCTTGCTTCCGGGAACAAGTGAGAGGTTATCCACTCCCGTTGGCAGAATGGCCTGATCGATGGTGGCCTGACCAAGAAGGAGATCGTAGATGCTGATGCGGTCAGCAAGGCGTTTAAGTCCAAGCCCACCCGTGGTATTGGCTTGCGGGTCTACATCGACCAGCAGGATAGGCAGTCCATCAAGCGCGAGGGCGGCAGCAAGGTTGATAGCAGTCGTCGTCTTACCGACACCACCTTTTTGATTGACAATAGCGAGAACACGACCGCTTCTACCGGGAGACGGTTGCTTAGGGGAGTCTTTCGTTAACATGAGAGCGTTTGAGAAGAGTAGCGGTTTCATGTTGCAAGGGCAAACACGAACGACTACTTGGTAGAATAGCGCCGTATTTGCAAGCGTGTGTTCCACGTGGAACGTTCAATGTGGAAAGGCTCTACCGCTACGACCGGTTCCACGTGGAACACACTAGAAAAGTACAAGAACACCCTCTTTGCTGCTGGGCAGTACGTACTGAGCACGAATACCCGGTTCGCTTAAAAGTTCGGCATGCGTGGTGAGTACAAGATGCTGACTGCCGAGAGCTCCCGCCAATCTCAGCGCCTTCTGCATCTTGTCGACAGCCCGCAGAGTCACCAGATCGAAGGACTGTGTCTCTACCAGGTCCTCCGCGCGTCCAGCATGAACCTTAGCAGTTAGGTGGAGTGAGCGAATCACCTCGCGTAGGAAGGCCGACTTCTTATGCTGAGACTCCGCAAGGGTAACGGTTAAGTCTGGACGAAGAAGCTGAAGCGGCAGGCCGGGAAATCCGGCACCTGAGCCGAGATCGAGGACAGTCTGAATGCCGGCAGGAACGTGCGCGGCAAGGAAGAGGCTCTCGCCGAAGTGGCGGGTAACAATGGCCTCGGGATCATGTACGGCTGTAAGGTTAGTGCGCGCGTTCCATTTCAGCAGAAGATCAAGATATGCGGAGAGCTGCTCGAAGAGTTGTGGAGGAGTAGCGACAGAACCCAGGTAGGGCGAGAGGCAATCGGCGATGCGAGCGGCGGTGAGGGCGGCCATGCCAGCTCAGAATACGGGGTAGGTGACGCGGCTGACTAGATGAGCAAAGAGGGCGCGTGAGGCCGCGCTGGTAGCGATCGTTCGTTCGGGATGCCATTGCACGGCGAGGAGTGTGAGGCCAGTCGAAGGATTGGCTTCAATGGCTTCGACAACGTTGTCCTGCGGACAGCGAGCGGTGATACGCAGGCCATTACCGGGAATGGCGACGGCTTGATGATGAGAGGAGTTGATCGCCAACCGGTCGGGGGCTGACTCTGACTCAGAGTGCTGAGGAGCCTTGGCAAAAATGAGGGTGGCAAGCATGGAGTGTGGAGCGATCACGGCGGTGTGGGCGACCGCAATGGATGAGCCGGCGGAGTGGTTGACAGGCAGAGGTGTAAGGTCCTGGTGCAGGGTGCCGCCGCGCCAGGTATTGATGGACTGAAGGCCGAAGCAGATGCCGAGTATGGGTTTGTGATGGGCTTGGGCGTCTTCAAGCAACAGGACATCAGCGGCCTCGCGGGCCGCATCAGCGGGCGCGCTGGCTGGGTCAAGTGGCTGGCCATAGCGGGTCGGATTGATGTCGGCGGGAGATCCAGGAAGCAGAACGGCGGTGCAGGAGTCGGCCAACATCTGCTGCTCGCCGCGGGAGACGGAGAGCGGGAGTTCGACAGGAATACCGCCGGCCTGCTCAATGGCCGCAAAATACGCGGGAAGGTTGCGTCGGTTGTAATCGAAGTCCGTGGAGGTGGGGGTCGGGATGGCGATGCGGGGCTTCATGGCTGAAGCGATGATACCGGGACAGACGCTGTGCCGGACGACGCAACTTCCTAAGCCTGGTCGGCTGTGTGGTCGAGGTAGGTGCGAGTGATGACCTGGAAGGCTTGATAGGTGAGGGCTTCGGCGTCGCGAATCGTGAGGCTGTCAGTAGGGATGGGATCGCCAATAAGGAGAAGGAGAGGGCGAGGGCGAAGGGTGTAGGTGTGGATGGGAAGGAGCTGCCAGGTGCCGACGAGGGTAACGGGGACGAGCGGTACCTGGGCGCGAATGGCCATGAAGGCAGCTCCGGACAAGAAAGGGCCGGTCTGACCTGTAGCGGCGCGACCGCCTTCGGGGAAGAGAACGATGGGAATGCCGGCCTTTAGAGTGGCGGTGCCACGGCTCAGCGAGCCTATGGAGGTGCGGGCGGTGGATTGATCTACCGGTACCTGTCCTGACCTATGAAGATGCCAGCCGATGAAAGGAACCTTCCAAAGAGACTGCTTGGCGAGGATGCGGAACTGGAAGGGGAGATGGGCGAAGAGGACGGGGGTGTCCATATAAGAGAGGTGGTTGGAGGCAAAGACGGCAGGGCCGATGGGCAGGCGTTCTGTGCCAATGACGGTAACAGGAGAGAAGGTGACGCGGAGGAGAGTGCGCGCCCAGGCCCGGGCGATCGCGTGCTGCTGGCTGCCGGATCTGTCCCACAGCGATGTGAGGAGGGAGGCACAGCCGAAGAGTGTAGTGAAGAAGGCGATGAGAGGGTCAAAGACGAGGTACGTGAGGGCTCGGAGGGCCGGGCCAGGGGCAGGAGGGTAAGCAGGCGGTTCGGCGAATGGCGTCTGGGATGGGAGCGCTCCATGCAAAACGTCGGCTCTCTCTCCCTCTGACGAGCTCGAAGTCTGCACAACAATCTCTTGATCAGGCGGCGTCATGCCTGAGGAACCAGAGAGTGGCGGAGTTCGCCGACGAGATACACCGAACCTGTGACGAGGATTAGGCCTCCCGGCGGGGTAATAGCGCGGGCCTGCGTGAGGGCGGCATGGACGTGAGGTGCGGCGTGTGCAGGGATGTCAAGCCGGTGAGCCTGGGCAAGCAGATCGTCAACATGGGCGGCACGAGGGTTCTCAATCGGCGCGAGGACGATATGGTCATAGCGGCGCTCGGGATCTGTTGACGACGCGTCGAAGAGAGGAAACAGGATCTGGGCCATCTCGGCCAGGTCCTTATCGCGCAGGCAGGAAAAGACGAGTGTTCGAGGCTGCGCGGCTGGAAGCTGAGCAACAGCGGCGCGGAGGGTCCAGGCGCCTGCGGGGTTGTGTGCGACGTCGAGCAGGAGCTGATGCTGGTCGTCGAGCGGGATGGATTCGAGGCGGCCAGGCCAATGAGTATTGCGAATTCCCGCTTCAATCGCGGTTTTGGTGATTTTGTAACTGTGAGAGTTACTTAATTCCTGGGCCGCGGCGATGGCCAGGGCCAGGTTGCGCTGCTGATGGTGGCCGGGAAGTGGAGAATCAACTTCAAGCAGGCCGTCTTCAAAGTTGATCTGGTAATGATTGGGAGCCAGGGGCGGCGCGAAGTACAGAAGTCTCTCCGCTACGTCGGCGCTGCGCTCCGGCTCCGATCGTGAGTACGGCATCTGCATGGGACGCGGTTCGTTGTTGCGAACGGCGGGCGGGATGAAGGGGGCGGCGGAGATGGCGCGAAGTTGGGGCATGGTCGCGGCGATCTCGCCGAGCGCCTGGTTGACCTCGCCGTGCTGCGGCAGTGTTATGAGGGTGCCGGTGGGGCGGAGAATACCGGCCTTTTCGCGGGTGATCTCGCCGAGGGTAGTGCCGAGATAGTCCTGGTGATCGAGCGCGATGTCGGTGATGACGGAGAGCAGCGGGGTGACGATGTTGGTGGCGTCAAGCCGGCCGCCGAGACCGACTTCAAGGACGGCGATGTCGACATGGCGCTCAGCAAACCAGAGAAAGGCTAAGGCGGTGAGGCGCTCGAAGAAGCTGGGCAGATGCGGAAGAAGTTTCTGCCCGACGAGGCTGGCGGCGGTGTCATCGACGCGGAAGTAAAGACGGGCGAGATCATCGTCGTGAATGGGATGCAGCTCGATAGGGCCGAGCGTGGCAGGGTTATCGACAGAAGCGTACTCGCTGGGAATCGATGGTGACGAGATCTGCATGCGCTCGTTGACGCGGACCAGGTGCGGCGAGGTGTAGAGCGCGGTGCGATAGCCGGCGGCCGAGAGGATGGCGGCAAGCGTGGCAGCGGTGGAGCCTTTGCCGTTGGTGCCGGCGATAAGGATGGCGGGAAAGCTGAGCTGCGGGTTGCCGAGGGCGGCCATAAGCGCGCGCATGTGGGCCAGGTCGAACTTGCGGGCTGGGGCTCCAGGCGCGGAAGGGGCGAGTTCGGGGCCGAGATGGGCGAGGTGCTCGAGGGCCTCGGCGTAGGTGTGCGGCATAGGAGCTATTTTAGGCGAGATGGGCGGGGAGAGTGGTTGGAGCAGCAACTCTACTCCGCTCCCGGTTGCGAGAGCACGTTGCCGGTTGTGATATCCCACGGAAGACGTAGATCTGGCGAGGCGAGTGGGATGTCGAGGCGGATACCTTCGAAGGATAGTAGCTACAACAGCCTGAGCACCGCGGCGTATAAGCGGGCGATGGGCGAAACGAGCGGGCGATCCATCGTGGTTGCCGGCCGGTGAACTGGGGAGATGAGACGATGCATGTTGCCTTGGGAGTAGCGTTGGGATCGATTGTGGTAGCGCCGTTTATTGGCAAATGGCGAGCGAACGTATGGCTGCGGAACCGCGAACTGGCGTTTGAGACGGCGCATCGACGGCCTTCCAGCAACAATGTTATCGAGATCGCGTAAAGAAAAGTCCGGAATTATAGAAAGAACGGGTCGTGCCGAAGCAAAGGGCACGGCCCGCTCTGCTTTGCGCCAGAATATCCGTTGTGTCCGCCGACCATGCGCGTCCGCTTCGCCCGATTAGGTCCAGGTCGAACCATCTCCCTGCGATCTCACCTGACGAGTCACACCTCGTCAACGGTAGGTATGCGAAGGGTCTTTACAGAGGTTTACCGGGCCGAGTAGTGTCTCTTGCCAGATAGCCGCCAGCTTTAATGTGTGGCTTGGCCATGTTTTACCGCAGGAGGGGTATATGCCCTTTCACTTCGCTCTTCGCTCCACGTCTCTCGTCCGTTTCAACGTCTTCCTTCCCTTCCTAAGCCGAGCGATCTTCAGCACTGTGCTGGTTCCGGTCTTGATGATGGGCTCGCCCTGCGCGCGCGCGGCATCGGGTCACTTGATATCGGATCCCGTCGCGCCGGACCGTTCCTCTACCGATCAGGAGAAGAACGCTTCCGCCATGCGGCCGCCTGAGACCGGCGCACTGCTCGCGCAGCCCGCTTCAGGTCCAGCCCTCGAAGTTCACGCCGATGCGCTGGTGCGCCAGCACCAATACCTCGAGGCGATCCACCTGTATGAGGCGATCGGCGCGCCGTCCGCGATTGTGCTGAACAAGATTGGCATCGCCTACGAGAAGATGCGGCTGTACGACGCCGCGAAGGTCAACTTCGAGCGAGCGCTCAGCCAAAGTCCCAAGCTCTCCGGCCCGGAGAACAACCTAGGGACGGTGTACTACGCGACCGGCGATCTCCGCCGCGCGGAGCAGCACTACAAGCGGGCGCTCAAGCTGGACCCGCGCAATGCCTCGATCTACAACAACCTGGGCACGCTCTACTTTATGCGGCGAAAGATCCACAAAGGCATGGAGGCCTATCAGCAGGCGCAGTCGCTCGACCACGACATCTTTGAGCGAGACGCGGAGAACCGCATTACGACGGAGGGATCGCGCGAGTCGCGGGCGCTGATCAACTTCTATCTGGCCGAAACATGCGCGGAGGCAGGCATGAAAGCGGCGGCGCTCACCTATCTGCAGCGAGCCGTGGATGCCGGTTTTCATGACCGGACAAAGCTGCGGGAGGACCGGCATTTTGACGCTGTACGAGAGACTCCGGAGTTCAAGAGTCTGCTGGTCGAGGTGGCCCGCGTGGACGCGGTTGCGCAGCCGGTGCCGTAGAGCATTCTCGCAACCCGGCTCTACAAGATGTGGGCAGTCGTTACGCCTTCTGGATGAAGGACGAGGGAGAGCCGTCTGCAGCGTTGACGAAGTGAATGTCGCCCGGGTCGCGGCGCGGTGTGTCAAGTGCGAGAAAGACCACAGGGCTCTCGACGATCTCAGGAAGTGCGTGGATGGTGCCGCGCTCGAAGAAGAGAAAGGAGCCGGGAGCGAAGTCGCCGCTATCGGCCGGGTCGCCGATCCAGAAGGTGCCGCGCCCGGCAAGGACGTAGAGGAACTCGTCGCTCCCGATGTGATAGTGCGCGGGGGTTCCGCGATAGACGCGAAAGACGCGGGCGCTGGCCGAGTCGCGATCGACAAGATAGCGATCGAGCAGGAGAGTCTCGGCGTGGTCGGGAAAGGAGGCTGCGATGGCGTGCAGATCGAAGCGCGCGGACGTGTTGGCAGGGTCGGGCATCCTCACCACACCTTGCAAGTGGGGGTGTGGACCATGGGCTGGCCGGCCTTACAGGCGAAGGCAGCCTGGAACTGCGGTAGGTTGGCAACGACGCCGTTGATGCGGGCGAAGCCAGGCGAGTGTGGGTCGGTGATGGCGTTGACGCGTTGGTTCTCCGGGCGCTCGTTCTCACACGCCCACTGCGCCATGCCGATGAAGAAGCGCTGGTCGGGGGTAAAGCCGTCGACCGTCTGCAAGTGCTCGCTGGCAATCTGTTTCTGCCACGCGATATAGGCGAGCAACGTGCCGCCGAGGTCGGCGACGTCTTCGCCGCTGGTGAGTTTGGAGTTGATGTGGATGTCGTCGACGACGACGTATGTGGCGTATTGGTCACGAACGCAGTTGATGCGGTCCTCAAAGCCCTTTGCGTCGGCGGGGGTCCACCAGTCGCGGAGATTGCCTTTGTCGTCGAACTGCCGCCCCTGGTCGTCGAAGGCGTGAGTGAGTTCGTGGCCGATGGTAGCGCCGGTGTTGCCGTAGTTGGGCGCGTCGTCGAGCTTGACGTCATAGAGCGGCGGCTGCAGAACACCGGCCGGGAAGTTGATGTCATTCATCTGCGGGTTGAAGTAGGCATTGACGGTGGGCGGCGTCATACCCCACTCGTTCAGGTCCACCGGCTTGCCGAGCTTGTGCCACTGGCGCGCGTCCTCAAAAAGAGAAGCGCGAAGGGCGTTATCAAAGTAGCCGGCGGGCGTGATGGTGAGGGCGGAGTAGTCGCGCCAGGTATTTGGGTAACCGATCTTGTTACGAATAGCGGAGAGCTTGCGGAGGGCCTCCTGTTTTGTCGAAGGAGTCATCCAGGGCAGGGTCTCGATTTCGGCACGCATGGCGGTCTCGATCTGCTCCGTCATGCGCTGGGTCTTGGCCTTCATGTCGGCGGAGAAGGTGCGACGGACGAACTCCTGGCCCAGCGCCTCGCCGATCTGGCGATCGGCGCCGCGCGTGCAGGTCTTCCAGCGCGGCAGCATGGCCGGAATGCCGCGCAGAGTGTGGCCGAAGAAGTCAAAGTGAGCCTGCTCAAACGGGTGCGCGAGGTAGGGGCTGGCGGCGTCAAGCAGATGAAAGCGGAGATAGGTGCGGAGCGCGTCCACGGGCTCGGAGCTGAGCTCGGCGTTGACGGCCTTGAAGAACTCGGGTTGCGAGACGTTGAGCTTGCCGGTGACGGCGGCCTCCTGCGTCTTGAAGTAGACGGGCCAGTCGATGGCTGGGGCAAGAGTAGAGAGCTCGCTGACGGTCATGGGATGGTAGGTCTTGTGCGGATCGCGGCGATCGACGCGGGAGAGCGAGGCCTGGGCGAGAGCGGTCTCGATGCGCAGGATAGTGGCAGCATCGGTGGTAGCCTGCGCGGCGGGCTCGCCCGCAAGGGTGAGCAGGTGCTCGATATAGGCGGTGTACTGCTGGCGGAGGGTGGCGCTCTTGGCGTCGGTGTTGAGGTAGTAGTCGCGGTCGGGCAGGCCGAGGCCGCCGGCCTCAACGGCCACGATGACGAGCGAGGAGTCGATGGCGTCCTGGTCCGTGCCGGAGTTAAAGAAGAAGCTGCCGACGGCGGTATGGTGGAGCGGAGCGAGCGCGCTGATGAGCTCGGGGCGGGTCTTGAGGGCATCGATGCGGGCGAGGGCGGGTGCGAGCGGCTTCAGGCCGGCGGCGTCGATAGCGGCGGTGTCCATGCAGGCGGCAAAGTAGTCGCCGACCTTCTGCTGGACGGGCGTGCGGTTCTGCGCGGCGGCGTCCTCCTTGAGGATGCCCCAGAGGAACTGCTGATTGTCGTTGCCGAGCTTGGCATAGACAGACCACGAAGCCTGATCGCCAGGGATGGGGTTGTTCTTCTGCCAGCCACCGCAGGTGAACTTGTAGAAGTCGGTGCAGGGATCGACCGTACGATCGAGGCTGGAGAGATCGAGCGAGG
Source organism: uncultured Acidobacteriaceae bacterium (assembly GCA_964246835.1). Taxonomy (GTDB): domain Bacteria; phylum Acidobacteriota; class Terriglobia; order Terriglobales; family Acidobacteriaceae; genus Edaphobacter. The sequence goes on from CAXTRT010000013.1 coordinate 40,571, forward strand.
GCGAGTACGGCATGGCGGAGAGGGGCTGCTGGGCGGGCAGAGCGGGGGCAAGAACGAGCGCGAGGACCGCGATCGTGAGGGCCCGCAGGGCTTTGAAGGGCATGAGATCTCCTGTGGGAGCCATCGTATACCGGAGCGGACCGGGCTCAAAAGAGGCGTGAAGACGGCGGCTGCGACCACTGTCGAGAGTGGTGTTGCAGCAGCGTTATCAGCTTGGCTGTCATGCGTTTGCGGCTGTTGTGCGAGCGGCGAAAGCAGTCTTTTTTTGCTGTTGACGAACTGTCCGTTCGGCAGGATGATGGCTGCACCGTTCGACATCTGTCTTGCACTTTTTGAGTGCAGGATGCTCCGCTCGCCGCGATGCACTCCGGCGAGACGCACGATCTACCGGCTCTGTTGTGAGCTTGTCTTTGCAGGAGGTCTCCGCATGAAGAGCATTCGTTACGCTCTCTTTCTCTCTCTCCTCGCCGCGCCCCTCAGCGGGTTTGCGGACCAGCTGATTCCGGCTGGGTCGATTATCCAATGCACCGTCTCCGAGCCCAAGCTGTCATCGAAGACGGCGGATATCGGCGATCCCGTGCTCTGCCGGGTGAGCCACTTTGAGATGTACGGGCGATCGGCGTTTCCGTATGGAAGCTACCTGGTTGGACGATTCGAGGACTATCGCGATCCCGGTCACCTGGTCGGCAAGGGATGGATGGAGCTGAAGTTCGATCGCATGATCCTGCCGCCGGGAACAGTAGTTCCGCTCGCGGCTAAGGTGGTGCAGGTGCCAAACTATCCCGTGGATAAGGAGGGCCGGATCCACGGCAAGGGCCACCCGGTACGGGATACGCTCGCGTGGATGGTGCCGGTGCTGTGGCCGATCGACCTCATCAACCTGCCGCGACGTGGTCCACTGCCGGTGCTGAAGGCAGAGACGCGGCTGACCCTGAAGATCATGGATGACATGGATGTGCCGGCCAGAGAGCTGGCAGCGGAGCCCGCCCCGTCACTGACACCGCGCGCACCGGTCGTCTACCAGCAGTCGCCGCGCGAGATCATCGTGGAGCATACGGCGTACCCGGAGGTCTCTGCGCCGCCACCGCCGCCCGAGCCGGTGGCCATGGCTCCGGCGCCGCAGCCAACCTTGCTGGTCATGCGGAATGGGATGGGCATGTACGCCAGCAGCTACTGGTTCGACGCAGGCGGCCGCGTCCACTACACCGCCATAAACGGCGCGCCTGTAGTTATGGGGCGCGAGCAGCTGGACTGGGCCTCAACCGTAGCGATCAATCGGCAGCGTGGCGTGAGCTTCGGGATGCAGACGGCGAGCTACTAACAGTGACCTAGCCGCGGGATGGATGAGAAGTCGGAGGTCGAGATTTGATACTTTAGAAGGATCCCCAATCATAGAAGAACGATAAAGGCCGCACCGATAGGGTGCGGCCTTCGTGCAGCAAAAGGGAGACTAGCTACGAGTGGCGAGTTCCGCGACCTGCGGAGCGAACTGCGCGACGAAGGCGTCGAGCGTCGTGCTGCCGGAGTTAAGGACATACGTTCCCCCGGCCTGAATGACGGCAACATCGGTAATCCCGATAAAGCCAAGGATCTGTTTGAGGTACGGTGTCTCGGCGTTGTAGGTCTCCGTGGGGGTTCCGGGCGCGTAGGAGCCTGCGCTAGCTACGATGAGGATAGCCTTCTTCCCCTGAACCAGACCGGCGTAGCTGCCGTCAGGGTTAACCTTGAAGGTCTTGCCGACGCGAACGACGTGATCGATCCATGCCTTAAGCGCAGCGGGAACGGCAAAGTTATACATAGGCGTGGTTATGAGGATGTGCTCGGCGGCCTCAATCTCGGCAATGAACTCGTCGCCCAGCTTGAGAGCGGCTTTGGCCTCAGGAGACCGAGTCTCCTCAGGACTGTAGGCGCCCATAATCCAGGGAAGGTCGACGAAGGGCATGTTGGTCGTGGCGAGATCGCGGGTGACGACGGTCGAGCCGGGAAAGGTCTTTTCAAAGTGCTCGAGAACCTGCGATCCGAGCTTGCGGGAGACGGAGTGTTCGCCGCGCGTGCTGACGTCGATCTTAAGAAGTGAGGCCATTGAATCTCCTTGGGCACGCCCGGAAAGCGTGCTGTGTGGGTAGATGAGCGAGGCAGGGAGACGGTTCAAGAAATGTTCGACGTCGAAGGTGTTTTGCTGAGAACGCCTCTGATCCCTTGGCGTTCAGGGCTGTCGAAAGTTGCGGGATTCGCTATGGTGGCTTATTAGCTGTGACATAGCTACTCTTGAAGATGTGAGTGACGCGATACAGGTTGGGATAGAGGCGGGCGCCGCAGGCGGGCACCGCGCGACGATACGGATTCAGTTGCCGGATGGCAGTGTGCGCGAGGTAGCGCGCGGGACGACTCCGCTGGAGGTGGCGACGAGCATCTCGCCGCGGCTGGCGGCAGCGGTGGTGGTAGCGCGCATCAAGCCGCTCCTCGGGCAGGCGGATGAGGGTAGAGCGGAGGCCGAGGCGGGCGCGAGCGAAGAGGCGATGTATGCCGTGAGCGCGGGCGGCGATGGCGAACGCCTGGTGGATCTTTCCATGCCGCTGCATGAAGATGTGGCGTTATGGCTGCTGAAGGAGACGGACGAGGCCGCGCTCAAGGTAGTCCGCCATTCGGCCGCGCACGTGATGGCGACGGCGATCCTGGAGCTGTTTCCTGAGACCAAGCTGGGACACGGACCGGCGACCGACAATGGATTCTTCTATGACGTGTACCGCGAGGTGCCGTTTACCGATGCGGACCTGGCGGCGATCGAAGCGCGGATGGCCGAGGTGGTGGCGCGCGACGAGCCATTCGTGCGCGAAGAAGAACCGCGCGACAAAGGTTTGCTCGACTACGAGCGCGCCGGCGAGTTCATGAAGCTGCACTTTATCGAGCGCTTCACGAAGCCGGGCGAGGAGATCTCGCTCTATCGCAACGGACACTTTACGGACTTCTGCCGCGGACCCCATGTGCCCTCGACGGGGCGGGTGAAGGCGTTCAAGGTAACAAGCGTCGCGGGCGCATACTGGCTGGGCGATGAGAAAAATCAGCAGCTGCAGCGGGTATACGGGACAGCCTTCTTCAACAGCAAGGATCTGGACGCGCACTTCAAGCGGCTGGAGGAGATTAAGGCGCGCGACCATCGCGTGCTGGGCAGGCAGCTCGACCTGTTTTCAATTCAGGAGGTAGCCGGCGCGGGCCTGATCTTCTGGCATCCGAAGGGCGGGCTGATCCGCAAGACGATGGAAGACTGGATGCGCGATGAATGTATCCGTCGTGGTTACAATATGGTCTACACCCCCCACATCATGCGTCGCGAGCTATGGAAGATCAGCGGGCATGAGGGTTTCTACGGGCAGAATATGTATCCGCCGATGGAACTGGATGACGCGGAGTATCGGCTGAAGCCGATGAACTGCCCCGGCCACATTCTGATCTACAAAAACACACCGAAGAGCTATCGCGACCTGCCGGTGCGCTATGCGGAGCTGGGCAATGTGTACCGGTATGAGCGGTCGGGAACGATGCATGGGCTGCTTCGGGTACGCGGGTTCACGCAGGATGACGCGCACATCTTCTGCACGCCGGAGCAGATTGAAGATGAAGTTGTGGCGTGCATCGAGTTCGCGCAATCCGTGCTCGAAACGTTTGGCTTCGCCGAGTTCAAGGTTGAGCTGTCTACCTGGGACCCGAAGGATAGGAAGAGCTACACCGGTAGCCCTGAGAACTGGGAGCTGGCCATCGGATCGCTGAAGTCGGCGCTCACGCGCAAGAGCATTCCGTATCGCGAGATCCCGGGCGAGGCAGCATTCTATGGACCGAAGATCGATGTGAAGCTGGTGGATGTACTGGGGCGGCTGTGGCAGCTCTCGACCGTGCAGTTTGACTTCAACCTGCCGGAGCGATTTGAGCTCGAGTACACGGGCGAGGACGGCGAGAAACATCGGCCGGTGATGGTGCATCGGGCGCTGTTCGGGTCGGTCGAGCGATTCTTCGGTGTGCTGATCGAGCACTACGCAGGCGCGTTTCCGCTATGGCTGTCGCCGGTACAGGTGGGGTTGGTGCCGATCTCGGAAAAGCATGTGGACTATGCCCATGCCGTAAAGGCGAAGCTTGAAGCGGCAGGTCTGCGCGTCGAGCTCGATGCGCGGAACGAGAAGATGAACGCGAAGATTCGAGAGTTCACGCTGCAGAAGGTGCCGTTCGTGCTGGTGATGGGCGACAAGGAGGCGGCAAGCGAGGCGGTCAGTGTGCGGGTGCGCGGCAAAGGCGACCAGGGAACCTCGTCGCTGGTGGAGTTTACGGACCGTGCAGGGCGGCTGGTACGCGACTACGCAATGAATCTGTAGGAATGACAGCTTTGTTCTATTTGCCTTCTTCTGACCATGGTCATAGACTATGGTCATGAAAGCAGCGGTGAAGACGAAAAGGATCGCGGTGCAGACGGTGGCGGCTGGGGAGTTCAAGGCGAAGTGCCTGCAGCTGCTGGATACTGTGCGGGAGCAGGAGATCACCATCGTGGTCACGAAGCGCGGCGTTCCGTGCGCAACGCTTGTGCCCTATATGGAGCCGAAGAAGCCCTTTCGGTCGGTGGTTGGCCGCAGTCCGGGAGGCGAAATACTAGGAGATATCATCTCGCCGCTGCCCGAGGAGTATACTTTGCCGGCTTGGGCTTTGGAGAAGCGTAAGCGGTGAGTAGCTTTCTGCTCGATACCCATCTTTGGCTCTGGCTTCAGAAAAACGATCGCGACTTTATCGACGAAATCCTGATCGCAGAGGTGGAAGATTGGCAGCGCAAGAACCAGGCGTACGTCTCGGCTGCATCGATCTGGGAGATTGCGATCCTGGTATCGCTCGGTCGAATCAAGCTGCCGAGTCTGGTTGAGGAATGGGTACGCACCGGAACGACCGGCGACGGCTTCCGCTTGCTGGAGCTGACGCCAGACGTTTTGATTGAGTCGACACGACTGCCCGGAGAGCTTCACCGCGACCCCGCAGACCGCATGCTTCTGGCGACAGCACGGCTTGAAGACCTTACCCTGGTGACACGGGATAAGGCACTCATCCGCTACGGAAAGCTGGGCTTTGCAAGGGTGATCAAGCGATGAGCGGCTATGTCGTACGCGATACAGCGACCATCAACGCGCCGATTGACCGTTGCTTTCTCCTTTCGACCTCGATTGAGCTGGTGCAGCGGACGCTCGGCCTGAAACCGATAGCGGCCGAGTCGCGGAAAGCTCGCGGCCTGATTGAAGCGGGCGATCAGCTGGTATGGCGCGGATGGAAGTTCGGTCTGCCGCAGATGCACGAGACGCTGATAACGGCCTTTGATCGGCCGCTCCACTTTCAGGACACGATGGGGCGGGGGCGCTTCGCCCGCTTCCAGCATGATCATTGGTTCAAGACGATTCCTGCCGATGGCCACGGCGAAGCGACACTGCTCGAAGATGAGGTGCGATTCGCCATGCCGCTGGGGTGGGCAGGAGCGCTGGTCGGCAGGCTGGTAATGGTGCCGCATGTACGGGGGCTGGTGCAGCGGCGATTTGCCCTGCTGAAGCAGGTCGCAGAGAGCCAAGACTGGCGGCGCTACGTACCGGAGTGATGACTTAGCGGAGGGCTCATGGCCGGGTTCGACCTGCCAGGTTCCCCTGCAAGCGCCTTGGGGAGGCGCGTCGTGAAGCTGTGGCATCCCATAGCGAAGAGGTGAGCTGCGATGAAGGCTGTGGTGCTCCACAAGTATGGCGGGCCGGATGAGTTGAAGTGGGAGGATGTCGCGAATCCGGAGGCAGGGCCGGGTGAGGTTCTGGTGAAGGTGGCGGCAGCCAGCATCAATCCGGTGGACTACAAAATGCGCAGCGGCGAGGCCAAGGAAAGGTTTCCGGTTACATTTCCGGGGATCTTGGGGCGGGACGTCTCGGGAACAGTCGCGGCGGTTGGCGAGGATATGACCGCGTTTGCCGAGGGCGACCGGGTGTTTGCGCTGGCGCACCAAACCTATGCGGAGATGGTAGTGGTCAAGGCGAGTGAACTGGCGCGAATCCCTGAGAGCCTGGACATTGTCGACGCCGCGGCCCTGCCGCTCGTGCTGCTGACGGGCGAGCAGTTGATGATGCGCGGCGTGCAGCCGGAGAAGGGATGGACCGTCCTGGTCGCCGGAGCGATCGGCGGCGTGGGACGGACGGCAGTGTATGCGGCAAAGCAGGCCGGTGCAACCGTGATTGCCGGCGTGAGAAAAAGTCAGCGTGACGGGGCGAAGGCGCTGGGTGCGGATATGGTTGTGGCGCTCGATGACAAAGAGGCGCTTGCCCGGATCGGACTTCTGGATGGGATCGCGGACGCGGTCGGCGGCAAGACGGCAGAGCAGCTTCTGGGCAAGGTCAAGCCCGGCGGTGTGTTGGCGTCCGTTCTGGGGCCGCCGGCAAATGCGGCAATGCACCCAACAGTACGGATTGTGTCGGTCGTGGCAGAGCCCGACATATCGACACTGGAACGACTTGCGGAGGACGTCGCACAGCAACGGCTATCAATTCCAGTAGATCGTATGCTGCCGATGCGGGAGGCCGCGGCAGGACAGCGGGCGGCGGAGAAGGGCGGCATCGGCAAGGTGCTGCTGCTGGCGTCGTAGCTCCTCGCAGTCCGTACACGCTGCGGTCGCTTTCTCTCTTTTCGCAACAGCACGTCACACTTGGGGTTTTAACGAGCAAGACAACTTCATCCGGCGGCTGAACAGGCCGGCTTCGAGAGCGCGAAGGTAGAACGTGCGGACGGTTCGGCTGAACTTAATGATTGCGGCGCCTGTAGAGCGGTGCTTTCGGCTCGCGCTCAGCGCCGAGTTGGCGCGGGATGCCATGGATGGTTGGCGCAGCGAACGCGAGGCCGAAGAGCGTCCGCTGCTTGCGGTCGGAGACGTCCTGCGCTGGGGAGCGCAGCGGCGGATTCGCAGTATGGGGGAGTTTGCGGAGACCATCACGGATCTTCGCTCACGGGCGTTTGTGCGCCGGACGTTCAGCGGACCGCGTTTTGCTTGGGGCGAAGGCCAGCAGAACTTTGCCGCAATGAACGATGGCGCATGGCTGTACGAAGAGTACCGGTTTGCCGCGCCGCCCGGCTTGTTCCTGGGCTTGCGGGAGCGCAGACTGCGGCAAGCGATGCTCGGTATGGTGAAAGCGCGCGGTTTGTTTTTACGGTCCGTAGCGGAAGGATCAGGATGGGCGCACTACCTGCCCGCGGAGGAGACCATCGTGAGGCGGGGTGCATGAGGGACAGGCCGGAACGGTTGGGTTCAGCGTTTGCCGAAGGCGCGGCGAATGGAGTCCAGACGATCCTTTGTCATGGGGCCGTCCTCCTGGGCTGAGGTGGTGGGCTCCGCTCGATTGCCATGCGACTCGGGATCCTGTTCAAAAGAGGCTGGTAGCGGCGAGGGATTCAAGGTGCTGCGAACAGATGCGTTCTCGGGAGCATTTCTGTTCTTGTAACTCGTCTGGTTACGTGAAAGCGCGGGCCGGCGAAACTGCGGCTCAAAGCGCTCGGGCTCGGGCGTCTGTCCGGCGGGATAGAGCACAACGAAGCGGCGCGGGCCCAGGCCCGAGGAGGCTGTCGCCAGGCCCGAGCGGACCAGCGCAAGGTGCAGCAGGCGGCGCTCGCGCGCGTTCATCGGCGCGAAGAGAAAAGGCTTGCCGGTGGAGTGAACGGTGGCGATAGCCTCCTCCGCCAGGCGGGCGATCGCGGCGACGCGCGCAGCCTTGAATCCATCGGCGTCGAAGGAGAGCTGCTCGGCCTGTTCGGGTTCGAGGCGAAGCACGGCCGCGGCCAGGCTCTCAATAGCGTGCAGCAGTTCGCCATTGCGCTCAAGGAGCAGAGGAACGTCGGGACCGGAGAGTGTCACCTCGGTGAGCGGCGGCTGCCCCGTGCTGTCCTCTGCCTCGCGCACGTCCATGCTGTACTCAAAGCGCAGCCCGCCGGAGGTGCGGAGCGCTTCGAGGAAGCTGATAAGCGACGGTTTGGCGGGGCCCAGTGGAGTCATAGGAGAGGGTACGATGCCGCTGCTTGACTTAGCGCTTTCCCTGGATGACCTTTCCTGAGGATTTCTGACCTAGCGCAGAGTTGGCGCTGGCCTTGCGGAGAGCGCGGCGTGCGGCAATCTCGCGCATCTCGCGGCCGAGCGACGTGCGGTTCATCACCGCCTGCTGCGCGATGCCGATAAGGTTGCCGACCGACCAGTAGAGCGCGAGGCCGGCGCCGTAGTTCCACGTCATGTAGCCGGAGACGGCGGGCATCATGAAGGCCATCATCTTTTGCTGCTGCGGGTCGACGCCGGGCGATGGCGTATAGAACTGCACCAGGAACTGCGAGACCACCATAATGATCGGCAGGATGTGCCACGGGTCGGCGGCCGAAAGATCCGGTATCCAGCCCCAGTGCGCGTGGCGGAGCTCGACGACCTTGGGCAGCATGCCGAAGAAGGCAAAGAGCAGCGGCAGCTGGATGAGCGTCGGGATACAGCCGCCGAACATGTTGACGCCGTTGTCCTTCTGCAGCTGCATGATCTCGGCGTTCATCTCGTTGCGCTTGGGGTCAGTGACCTTGAGGCTCTTGTACTTGGCCTTGATCGCGTCCATCTCCGGCTGAATGCGCTGCATCTTCAGGCCGGACTGCATGGTCTTGATGCGCAGCGGCAGCAGCACGCCGTTGATGATGACGGTGAGGATGACGATCGACCAGCCCCAGTTTGGCGCGATGTGGGCGTGGATGAACTGCAGCGCGAGAAACAGGTACTTGCCGATGACGCCGAAGAAGCCGAACTCCAGCAGCGGTCCGAGCGTGACGGAGTTATTGGCGGCGCGCACGTTCTTGAGCACGTTGACCAGCTTGGGGCCGACGAAAATGCGCGTGCGGACGTGACCCGAGGTATCGCCAATCGCGGCGCCGAGCAGCGGCACGTTGATGGTTGCGCCTTTGGCAGCATCTTTCTGCGGAACTCCGTGGCCGAGACCGTTCTTGCGGAAGTCCTTCGGAACAGCGAGATCGTCGCGCAGCGTAACGAGCGAAGCGGTAGCGGCGTTCTCCGGAAGAAAGATGGCGGCGAAGTAGGTATCGCTGACGCCGGCCCAGTCAAAGGGGCCGTTGAGCGTGGCGCCGCCGGCAATCTTCTTCGGTGCGTCGTGCACTTCCCTGCCACCGCCGAACGTGTCGAGTTGCGTGCTGGCGTAGGCCTGAGCGTTCTCCTGATCGCCAAAGCCGCCGGGCCAGCTCAGCAGGGCGCGGATGGGCGCGCCGTTGCGGGTAGCCTCAACCTCCGCGTGAAGGACGTATGTCTCGTCGAACGTAAAGGTCTTTTTGACGTGGGTAGCGCCGTCTGAGAACTCGAAGGAAAGATTATTGGGCGCGCGGAGATCGCCGGTGGCTGACGGAACAAACATGGCGTTGCGCAGACCGGCGGTGAGAGCGGGCTCGTAGGTGAAGAGCGAGAGCGGGTAGCCGAACTTCTGGGCTGCCTGCTCGTGCACGAGATCGAGCGGCTTGCCGTCGGAGTCGCGCTGCTGCTTGAGCAGCCAGGAGTGAACCTCAGCGCCTTTGTTCGAGAACGTGATGCGGTAGAGCTCGTTTTCGACTGTGGTGGTGGTCTCTGCAGGAGCCTGCACGGTCGGTGCTACGCCCGAGCTGCTGGGCGGCGTGGTGACGCCCGCGTTGCGGAGGAGCTCGGCTGATGGCTGCGGAATGCCGGCCGCCGGCGTCGTCTGCGCGGCGGTCTGGCTGTTCGTCGGGTTTGGAGAAGCAGTCTGCGGATTGTGCTTCGACCTGTAGAACTGCAGGCCGGTAAAGACCGCGACCATAACGAGCATCATCACGAGCAGGTTGGTGTTGCTGCCCTGCGCGCCTTGCTGATTGGGATTCTTGAACTCTGCCAAGCGGTAGCTTCCTGTCTGATACGGCGTTGAGGGATTGGCTCAGCCGAGATGGCGCGAGATGCACCGCTTCTTATGGTAAATGGTTCCGGTTGCGGGGCTGTGGCTTGCCATCACTGGCAGGTGGAACCGGGTCGAGACCGCCGGCGGACCAGGGGTGGCAGCGGCTAAGCCGGCGTATCGCTAGAAAGGATCCGCGCAGCCAGCCATGACGCTCAACAGCGATGTAGGCGTACTCGGAGCAGGTCGGCAGGTAGCGGCACTGTCCCAGCCCGGTCGCGGCGAAGACCGGCGAAAGCGCTCGTCGATAGACGGTGAAGAGCGCGGCGGGAAGGCGGCCCGTCATCAGGGTCTTGCCTCGGATCTCGCGGCGGAGACTGCCGGTACAGACTTCGCTACTCGATCAAGCGCGGCCTGCACGGTACGAAAGATGGCGGCGATCTCGCGATTGAGCTGCGCAAATTCCAGCGTAAGAACCGACCGGCGCGGGTGCAGGATGACGTCGACCGGCGCGGTCAGCAGCGGCAGGTTGGCGGCGACCACAGCCCGCAGCCGGCGCTTGATGCGGTTACGGTCGTGCGCCTTGCCGAGCGCCTTGGGCACGGTCAGGCCAATGCGCGGGCCGGGGGTGTCCGATCGTCGATCCGCCGGGCGCGGCGCGAAGAAGTAGGCAATCTGCTTAGTAAACTGCTTGCGGCTGCGGGAGTACGCGTGCTGGTAGTCGGCGTGCTTTCGCAGACGATGCTGGGTGGGCATGGCTGTTTTCATGGTACGTCTTCCAGAAGAAATCTCTGCCGAACACCGGCGGCGGCTATAGCATTTCTCCTGAAGGTGTAGAGAAGGCCGCTCCCGTCAATGTCATTTTCTCTCAAGGAAAATGGCCTCCCTTTCACTTGAACAACGCCATAGCATCAGGAGAAATGCTCTAACGTATAGTTTGGCGCATGACCTCTGGACAGCTTCCTCCCGACCTGCTCGACCGGCTCTTCTCCCTGGGCGGAGCGCTGGTGCTGCCTTGCTGGCTGCTGCTCCTGTTTGTGCCGGCTTGGCGATGGTCGCAGCGGTTATCGACCTTTGTAGCTCCCCTGCTTCTAGCCGCGGTATATGCGACGCTGCTGCTGACGGCGCATGCGCCGCCCGGTGCCGGCTTCAACTCACTCGGTCAGGTCGCGCTGCTGTTCAGCGTGCGACAGGCGCTGCTGGCGGGGTGGCTGCACTATCTCGCGTTCGATCTTTTCACCGGCGCATGGGAGGCGCGCGACGCCGTGCGGCTGGGAATCTCGCGGTGGCTGGTCGCGCCGTGCCTGTTGCTGACGTTCCTCTTCGGACCGGTCGGGCTGGCGCTCTATCTGCTCTTGCGGCTGGGGATGTGGCGGCGGCTTGGCGCCTCGATCGAAGGCGTGACGGCGTGATCAGCGCGCCGATGCCGTGGTGGCACGCCTGGGCATGGCACGGGGAGAACCGCGGGCTGCTGTTCGGCGCGTGGTGGAACGGGGCACTGCTGCTGGCAAGCCTGGCGGCGCTGCCCTTCGATCACCGGCTCATTCTCGGGCTCAATCCCTGGATCAAGCCGATGAAGTTCGAGATCTCGCTGATCGTCTACTCGCTCACACTGGCCTTGCTGTTCTCGCTCCTGGGCGAGGGCGGCCGGCTGCGGCGGCAACGGTTGCGCATGAGCTGGGGCATCTGCATCGCGGCCGTCGTTGAGATCACGCTCATCGCACTGCAGTCGGCGCGCGGCGTGCCCTCGCATATGAACTATGCGACGCCCTTTGACGGGCTTCTCTTCTCCGTCATGGGCGTCTTCATCGCGATCAATACCTATCTGCTGGCTCAGCTGCTATGGCTGTTCTGCATCACGCAACTCAACCGGCCTGCGGCGGAGCTATGGGGGATCCGCCTGGGATTGGTCATGATGCTGGCCGGCAGCCTGGAGGGCGTGTGGCTGGTGATCCACGGAGCGCATACCGTCGGTGCGCGCGATGGCGGTGCCGGCCTGCCGTTTGTGAACTGGAGCACCGCCCACGGCGACCTGCGCGTCGCCCACTTCTTCGCGCTCCACGCGCTGCAGCTGCTGTGGGCGGCGGGATGGCTGCTGGGGCGGTCGAGCCTGTCCTCACGAGGCGCGGCGGCGGCAACCATGGCTGTCGCGCTGCTCTACGCAGGTGGAGTATGGCTGCTGTTCGCGCAGGCCATGGCGGGCCACTCCGTCGCAATGCTCCACTGACGTGCTTGGAAGTCATCGAATACCCCATGAACCCCATCACCTCGACCGCGGCGGAGAGATCCCTGCACTTCGCCTCTACCGTTTCATGCCCTAGCCGAGCTGCTCCGCAATCGATCGGGATAGTGGAGTCTCGGTATCGCCGGCATGCAGCGTGGCGGCGGGCTCGATCAGCGCCAGCAGGCACTCTTCCTCCGTGGGTGTCGAAGTGTTATGCCGCAGGCCGCGAGGTACGATGAAGAACTCGCCGGGATGCACATCAACAGGACCGCCATCAGCGTCCGAGCGGCCAATGCGGAGCACTCCCTCGAGCACGAGAAACATCTCGTCCTCGTGCGCATGGGTATGCCAGGGAAACTCGCCCAAAACGCGGACCGTCTTCACGTAATGATCGTTGACCTGGCCGACAACTCCGGGCGACCAGAACTCCGGGCGCGCAGCCGCGGACTGCAACAAAGAGAGAGGTGCCTGCTGGTGGATCATAGGGTGCTGCTTTAGTCGCGGAAACCTGCGGAGACGGCAATCTTGTGGCGGCCCTTGGCGCGACGGCGATTCAGCACGGCTTGGCCTGCCTTGGTCTTCATGCGGGTAAGAAAGCCGTGGGTCTTGGCCCGGTGGCGGCGGTTCGGCTGGAAGGTGCGCTTCGGCATGGTTCTGACTCCTGCTCAAAGGACGCGCTGTCGCTAAAACGACAAGCTTGTCCTGAGCGATCTTTTTCGCTTGTTGCAGCGATCTCTGAGTATACCTGAAGCCTCTACCGCTGGCGGAACCGGGCTCGTTCGGGCGCAGACTCTGCAACGAAACTCTGTCCGCGGCAGGCAACGCTTTTCCATCTTCACAAGGATTGGTGCAAGTGCATTTTCTTCAGGCGTGCTCCACGAATCCTTCCTGTGGATCATGCTACTATCGACTCCGTTTCGCATGGTTTTCCTCTCTCGTTCCGAAGCCTTTTTTGGCGCGTCATGACAGGACCATGCGGCCTTCCGTCGGTGGGTAAGACGGAGCGTTCCAGACACGTGCTGAATCTTCATCCCTACTCGCCCACGGAGGCGGGAGCGGAGATCTGTTTTCTTTGGTGCGGTCCCGTGCCATCCTGCTGTCCTCAGGTTTGTCTGGCGAAGCGAATCAAGTCGAAAGAGGAAGCCTCGTAATGTCCTTCGTCCCTACGGCAGCAGCCGTCCTGAATCATCCCTGGGTGCGCATCCTTGCGGCGCTCGAGAAGAAGATCAATCGCCAGTCGTATGAGACCTGGTTGAAGCCGACACGGCACGCCCGCGTGGAGGGCAGAACGCTTTATGTGCGGATTCCCTCAGCCGACTTCGCGCACGTGGGCGACCGCTACGGCGATCTGATTCAGGAGGCGATCGACAATCTCGCACTCGAGATCGACGAGGTGAAGTACGAGACGCCGGCGCAGGATCCGGCCGCGCCCAAGCTGCGGGAGGATGGCGGATTTGCAGCCCTGCCGAGCCACAGCCCAAACGCCCCGCGCATGGGCAGCAGCTCCGGGTCCAGCGGCACCGGCACAGGCGGCCGAAGCGCAACAGGCACCGCGCCAGGACCCGAGCAGTCGCGCTTTGACTGGAGCACGGCCTCGCAGCTGAATCCCAAGTACCAGTTCGAGGCCTTCGTGATCGGCAGCGGCAACCAGTTCGCCATGGCCGCGTCGCAGGCCGTGGCGGAGCGCCCTTCGAAGGCCTACAACCCGCTCTTCCTCTACGGCGGCGTCGGCATGGGCAAGACACACCTCATGCACGCTATCGGCCATGACGTAAAGCGGCGGCAGCCGCACGCGCAGATCAGCTACGTGAGCGGCGAAAAATTCACCAACGAGATGATCAACAGCGTGCGGTACGACAAGATGACCAGCTTTCGGGATCGCTTCCGGACGGTCGACGTGCTGCTGATCGACGACATCCAATTCCTCGCCGGCAAGGAGCGCACCCAGGAGGAGTTCTTCCACACCTTTAACGCGCTGCACGAGAGCATGAAGCAGATCGTGATCGCGAGCGACCGGCCGCCCAAGGAGCTGGCCGACTTTGAAGACCGGCTGCGCAGCCGCTTCGAGTGGGGGCTGATCGCCGACATTCAGCCGCCGGACCTTGAGACCAAGGTCGCCATCCTGCAGAAGAAGGCGGAGAGCGAACAGACACAGCTGCCGACCGACGTCGCCATGTTCATCGCGTCCAACGTGCGGACCAACGTGCGTGAGCTCGAAGGCGCGCTGGTCCGGCTGATCGCGTGGTGCTCCATGCACGGTGTCGAGATCACACTGCCCACCACGCAGCAGTGCCTGAAGCAGTTCATCGACACACAGGTCCGTAAGATCTCGATCGAGGCGATCCAGCGCGCGGTCGCGGAGCAGTTCGGCATGCGCGTTGCGGAACTCAAGCAGAAGAATAACTCGCGCCAGATCGTGGTGCCACGCCAGATCGCGATGTACCTGGCCAAGCAGCTCACCGAAGCGAGCCTGCCCGAGATCGGGCGGCAGTTCGGCGGCAAGCACCACACGACCGTCATGCACTCCATCTCGAAGATCGACGAGCAGCGCCGCACCGACAAAGACCTCGGCCGCATGGTCAGCAAGCTGATGGAGACGCTGGGCTAGTGGGCTACACGCCTAACCCAGGCCCCGGAAAAGTTAGCGTTGAGGGCAACAGGAGATGCCGCAAACCGATGGCGGCGCGGTCTCGGCTGCATTAGTGGGTGCGGGAGATTGCCCTGCCAGGCAGAGAGACGATCCAAGCAGAAACGGTGTGACGAGGCTGCGTCGTGACATGGTGCGCTCCTTTAGAAATGCCTGTTGTGCGAGATTCTGGGTGAAGTTCCGATTCCAACAGGGCGACCGGTTGAGGTGTGAAAAAGCAGGATCGCGCAATCGTAACAAAGCAAAGGCTTGGGGACCGAGATCAACGGCAGGAAAGATGATTTCTCAAGCCGCGCCACACAGGGATGTGCAAGACAGGGATAACCTCCGATTTATCTCTGACGAGAAACCAGGTTCTCCGTTCCATTCAACGTCACGCAGACCTGTTTTCTAAAGCGTGTCCTTGATCGATATCTTTCACTGTCAACAGTTTGGGATGTGCCTCCACGTTTCCACAGCAAACGACTGCTACTTCTGTTCTTTCTCTCTTTAAAAACTTCTAGTCTTAGAAACAGTCGCGGATCAGTCAGCAAGGGTTTGCTCTGACGTTCTGAACACGTCCGCACAGAGCTATCCCGGCTTTCCACAAAGAAAAGACTCGCCCGCGATGGGCCAGCACCCCTAGAATCGGCACAGGACGCGGAGTGGAGCGGCGGTACACCGGGAGGGTGGTTTCGGTGTAGAGTTTGCTCCAGTCCCTTGCCCACCGCAGCCCCTGGAGATCGAGATGCCCGTGACGACCGAAGAGCCCGAGATGACCGCAACGCCCGCCTCCACCGGCAACCTCGAGATCACGGTCTCGCGTGCGGAGCTGCTCCGTGAACTCACCGCGGCGCAAAGCGTAGTCGAGCGCAAGACGACGATTCCGATTCTGTCGAACTTTCTTTTTGAAGCGGCAAATGACAAGCTGACGATTACAGCGACCGACCTCGACCAGAGCCTGCGCACCAGCTGCGCGGCGAAGGTGAAGAAGCCGGGAGCCTGCACTATTCCGGCGCGCAAGCTCTACGACTACATCAAGCTGCTGCCCGAGGGCGAGATCTCGATCAAGCTGATGGACAACCACTGGGTGCAGATCCGCGCCGGTCGGTCGAACACCAAGATGGTCGGCATGGCGCGGGCGAACTTTCCTCAAGTGGCAGAGTTCCCGGAGACGGGCGCGTTCCGCATCTCGGTGGCCAGTCTGCGCAGCATGGTCGCGAAGACCATCTTCGCCATCTCGAACGAGGAAAGCCGCTATACGCTGAACGGCGCGCTGCTGGTCCTCAAAGCCGAGAGCATGGCGATGGTGGCGACGGACGGGCATCGGCTGGCGCACATCGAGAAGACCGGCGAGACGCTCGAGGGCATCTCGGGTGAGAAAAAAACGCTCATTCCTCGCAAGGCGCTGAGCGAGCTGCAAGGGCTACTCTCGAACACCGAAGCGGAGACGCTCGAGTTCGCCGACGACGATCAGACGCTCTTCTTTCGCATCGGCGGCCGTGTACTGACCAGCCGCAAGCTGACCGGGCAGTTCCCGAACTATGAGGCGGTGCTGCCGCGGGATAACAATAAGTTCGTCATCGTGCGGAGCGAGGACCTGATGGGGTCGATCCAGCGCGTGGCGCAGTTTGCCGACGAGCGCTCCGGCGCCATCAAGATTCGCCTGGAACAGAACGAATTGAAGCTGAGCTCGTCGTCGACCGATGCGGGCGAGTCCGAGGACACGATCGAGACGCCGTACAACTACGACCCTCTGGTTGTCGGCTTCAACTCCGCCTATCTTATTGATTTCCTGAAGGCTGTCGGCACCACGGGAGAGGTTCGGCTGGAGTTCAAGGATGCACAGTCGGCGGGGCAGATGCGGCCGGAGGATGGGTCGGAGGATGTGACATACCGCTACATCCTGATGCCAATGCGGATTTGACGATCTGCCATCGAGGCTGAAGCGCTTTCAGTGCAAAAACGGAGCTGAACAGCCCTGGGCGAGGTTAGAGGGAACTAAGTTGCACAAGAAGCTGGGCTTATGGCCCGGCTTCTTTGCTTTTGGCAGCTTGTTTGCAAGTAAAGAAGCAGAGCGGCGGTCTGGGGAGTCTGCCGCTTAGCCCGGCGCCGCAGAGTCCTGTTTCATGTTGCAGAACTCTGCGGTGCGAGGCATTTAGCGTCGAAATGCAGCTCCACAAACGCAGTTTTTGGGGCTTTCTGAGCGCTTCTTGATAAGGTAAAGCGTGTTTTGGTTGATGTAGCAAAACTGTGCGGCTCGTTCAGGTGCTTCAGGCCTGATCTGGAGCGAGGGTCTCAGGGGAAAACATCTTCCACTCAGGGGAATGAAGTTGCCTGACGCAGAGACCATTCACTCAGGCTGTAGCAGATCAAAGCGGTGCGGCGTACCCACTCGGGTCTTACACTCTGACTCACTCTTGCACAAGTGTCAAAGTTAACGGAGCGCTTACTCCATAGAAAGGAGACCGTATGCGTGCTTTGCTGAAAGCAATCTTCTGCCTGCTTGCTGCACTACCAGCCGGCATTGTAAGTAGTCAAGAGACCGCCAAGATCGCAGTCAATGCGGATACGCCGGTTCATCTCGGCAGTGAGCCCCTACAGGCATATGAGGCTCTCATCACCGCGGGAGTTGCAGGCAATATCCCACTTGGCATCGTGCTTGGAAGCGACCGCACACTATGTTCGGCATCCATTCCACAAAAGGCTGTTATAAGTATCTCCTCGCTGAACCAGCTCATTGCTGCGTTCAACGAGAATGTGCCGGGATATCATGCCGCGTTGCTAGATGGCGTACTCGATGTGGTTCCCACAGCGGAAGACACAAGCAGCAAGGAGATGCTAAGCCTTAGATTGAGCAGTTTCGCCAGCCCGCCGACTACCATGGGCCGCATTGCAATCAAACTATGGTTTGCAGTTCAGGCCGTTTTGCATCCAGATAAGGGAAGTGCATTTGCAGGAGGGCTGTCACCAGCAGCGGAACAGATTCCTGCTCTAACTCTAGATGGACAGACCGTCGAGGAAATCCTGAATAAAGTAGTTAAGGCCGGTCATGGAGGTGTATGGGTTTTTCAGACAAACGCACTGGCTCCAGACGCGCAGATTCCGTTTCAGATCAGAAGCTATATTGGGGAGAAAGAGCTAATTCAACGACGGTGGAGATGCGGAGCGTAAAGGCGTTAGAAGCATAGCCATGCGAGGTTCACCGGAGCTAATCAACACTTCGTACAACACCCAGTTCTGTTCAACTGGTATAAAGCTGACGATTACGGGCAATCCGACAGGCAGCTCGACAGGCTTCACGGACGGAACAGTTAAATGAACATGAAAGTGACTGGCTTCGCGTTGATACTCATGACCCTCGCTGGCCTGGGCCAGGTAAGTGAAGTTCCCATGCCTGATCAATCCAAGGCAGATGCGGTCGTTGCGACTGTTATTCAACGATGCCTTGCGCGCGACATCACTACATCGGATAGCGGGATCAAGCTGATTCGATGGATACCGCCGAGCGCTGAAGACTATAGGGATATCGGTGAGATCGGACATTTAGCTCTGGGGCCGCTCACAGCTTACCTGGAGTCTCGGGATGATTTTGAGGAACTTCTCGCGGTCAAGTTCTTAGAGTCTCTGAGAGACAGTGCGACTACACAACCTTTGAAGAGCGCAACGGCGTCCGGCCATTGGGTTGTGGTTAGACTTTCGGCACTCGATGCGCTCTGGAATACCGCGACTGACGAAGACCGATCATGGGTTACGCAGATGAGGAACGATTCTGATCCCCTTGTGGCTAAAAGAGTCAACGAATTCATTTCACTAACACCAGTGCATTAAATGGTCTCGACAGCGGCCATGCACGCGATGGCCTCATCGTTGCTTACGCGGTTCCAACCTGCCGAAGGCCGGAGTGAGGCGGAGCCGAAACGACCAGATATCCCAGCTCGCAGGCGAAGCCGAGCCTGTCTCATCTCGGGTCCTGCACTCTGACTCACTCTTACACGAGTGTTGCTTGAGCTTGTCGCACGTCAACACATCGCCCACTGCAACACCTAAAGCCGTGCTGCTCCCGGTCCGCACGGCATAATGGAATGTGCGGGGATTAAAGTGGCCTGCATCGATGCTGCCGGCCATGCTGCACAAGACCTGTAAGCGTCTGCCGTGAGCGGGCTAGGGAACGTTCAGGGCCTATTCTCAAGGGCGTCGACCGCTGCGTCTGCGTGGCCGCTGGGTGAGCGGGCGAGCTTTGGTCGGGGCTCGCGGAGTCTACGGTGCTGGATTGCATCCAATGAAAACTGGGTGGAGGGCTGCCAGAAGAGGCCGGTCCAGTCAGCAAGTCAGTTAAAAATGTTCCGCAGGAGAGATGTGTGACAAATCGCAGTGTGGAGGGATCGATGGAGAGCAGGGGAGCGAAGCGGCGCGGGGATAGTCCGGAGTACACGTCGCCGGGTCGTGAGGTGCTGAACTCGGCGCTGAGCCTGGCGGCGGTAATTGGGCTGACGATGGTGGGGGGCGCTGTGCTGAAGCGCGTGGTGGAGCGGTCGGCGGCGAAGGATTGACATTTCGCGAGATCTTGCCCGCGGAAACATCGCGGAGTTTTGAGCATGTGGAATCGATCGCGTTCCGCGGTCGACGCCGAGGGCAACGCAGAGATCGTTTTCAGCCACTTAGCTGGCAGAGACCGCGAACGCGGCTCGGAGGAGACGACGTGGCGAGTGGAATGAGCAGGCGAGTAAGTGTTGCGGCGGCGGTGCTGCCCTGGGTGCTGGGGGCGAGTGCCGCCCCGGGTCAGGCGGCGGGCACGGTCTCCGATCAGGATAAGAGTTTTCTGAAGGAGATCGATCAGGACTCAAACTACGAGATTCAGACGGCTCATCTGGCGCTCGAGAAGAGCGGCAGCGCGGACGTCAAGCAGTATGCGACGATGCTGATCCACGACCACACCCAGTTGAAGCAGCAGATCAAGCTGGCCGATAGTGCGGCGAAGGTGACGCCGGTCTCGGCGGGCAGCATGAGTCTCTCGGACAAGGCGAGCTATGAAAAGCTCAAGCTGATGAAGGGCGATTCGTTCGACAAGTCATATATCAAAGGTCTGGTGAAGGGCAACGAAGAGATCCAGAAGGACGAGAAGGCGGAGGCGGGCGGCAGCTCGGTCGCGGCGGTGAAGAAGCTGGCGACGCGGAGTGCGGAGCTCGATACCAAGCATGCTGAGAAGGCCAAGCAGCTGGCGCAGGCGCATGGGGTAAGTGAGTAAGAGCGCTTGCGGAGAGAAGGCAACAGCTACTGGCGAAGGTCGACCAGGGTGGCGCCCTGGCCGCCTTCGTTGAAGGGTGGCTCAGTGACGGCGGTGACGTGCGGGTGGCGTTTGAGGTAGTCCCGCAGGGTGCGCCGCAAGATGCCCATGCCGGTGCCGTGGACGATGCGGACGCGCGACAGGCCGGCAAGGAAGGCCTGGTCGATGTAGCGCTCCACCTCGCCTTCGGCCTCGTCGGCGGTGCGGCCGATCACATTGAGCTCCATGGGGATGTAGGTGTCGGCGTCAATGCCCGAGGATGTAGTGACGGAGATGTTGCCGCGGCGACGGGTGGCGGCGAGCGGATTGACGATGGAGGTATGGTCGACGATCTCATCGCGAGTGACGCGCATTTTGAGTTGGCCGATGGAGACTTCGAGGCTGCGATCGTCGATGATGTGGGTGATGCGGGCTTCGCGGTTGAGGGTTTTGAGGCGGACGAGATCGCCGGGCTTGAGGGCCTTTTCTTTGGGTTTCTGACTGGCGGTGGGTTTGCCGGTGCTGGTGTGCTCGGAGACGGTGGTGGTGAACTGCTCGGAGAACTCGCGGCGGAGGCGGGCCATGCGGAGCGCGGAGTCGCGGGCGATCTTGCCGGCGAGGGTCTTGTCGTCGATGGCCTTGACGGTGTCCTTGAGCTGCGATTCGAAGTCCATGATGAGGCCGTTGAGCTTAGTTTCGAGCTCGCGGGTGCGCTGCTTGATCTCGGCGCGGCCTTCGGCGTCGAGGCGCTCGCGCTCCATGCGGAGCTCGTGCTCGCGGCGGCGGAGATGGGCGCGCTCTTCGTTGGCGGCGGCGAGCTGGGCGTGGAGCTGATCGAGGAAGGCACCGACGTCGGCGGTCTGGGTGGAGAGGTTGGCGCGGGCATTCTGGACGATCTCATGCGAGAGGCCGAGACGCTCGGCGATATTGAGGCCGGCGGAGGCGCCCGGCACGCCGAGGCGGAGCTCGTAGGTGGGCGAGAGCGTGTCCTGGTTGAAGCCGACGGCGGCGTTGACGACGCCGGGGGTGTTGTTGGCGGCATAGATCTTGAGCGCGTTGAGGTGGGTGGAGATGAGCGACCAGGCGCGGCGGCGAAGGAAGTGACCGGCGATGGCGACGGCGAGGGCGGCACCCTCCTCAGGATCCGTAGCAGACCCGAGCTCGTCGAGAAGGATGAGCGAGTCGGAGCCAGCTTCGCGCGTGATGCGGTCGACGTTGGTGATGTGGGCGGAGAAGGTGGAGAGGTTGCGCTCGATGGACTGGGCGTCGCCGATGTCGGCGAAGACGGCGTCGAAGACAGGGAGCGAGGCCTCGGTGGCGGGGACGGGCAGGCCGGCCTGGGCCATGAGCGCGAGCAGGCCGAGGGTCTTGAGGCCGACGGTCTTGCCGCCGGTGTTGGGGCCGGAGATGATGAGCTGGCGAGCGCCGCCCTCGAGGATGAGGGTCAGGGGAATGAGCGGGACGCCCTGCTCGGCGAGGCGCATGGCGAGCAGCGGATGGCGGGCGCTGCGCAGGGTGATGGCGTCGCCTTCCTTCGTCAATACAGGTCGGAGGCAGTCGAGCTGATCGGCGAAGCGAGCGCGGGCGGTAAGGCTGTCGAGCTCGGCGAGAACCGCCGCGCTGCTGAGAAGACTGTCGGCGTGGAGGCCGACGGTGCGGGTCATGGAGACGAGTATGCGGTGAATCTCGGACTGTTCTTCGTCGAGCAGGCGGAGCAGCTCGTTGTTGGCCTCGACGGTCTCCATGGGCTCGATGAAGACGGTCTGGCCAGTCGAGGACGAGCCGTGAATGACGCCGGGAACCTTGCGGCGCTGCTCGGTTTTGACGGGGATGGTGAAGCGATCGCCGCGGACGGTGATGAGCTCTTCCTGAATCGCGCCCGCCTCTGCAATGGCGCGTAACGAGCGGCGGAGCGAGTCCTGGATGGTGCGGTGCTGGCGCTCGAGGGCGCGGCGGATGCGGGCAAGCTCGGGGCTGGCATCATCCGCGAGGCTGCCGTCGGGCTCGATCTTGCCTTGGAGAGCGTGGAGGAGCGGGGCGAAGTGGGCGTCCAAGATGGGCTGCGAAAGGCTGGTGATAGCAGACCAGCGGGAGGCGACGGAGTTGGGCGGTTCGGCGGCGAGGGCGCGCCAGTTCTCGGCGAGCTCGGCGAGGGTGAGGAGGCGGAGCAGGTCGAGGGCTTCGAGGGCGGCGCCTGGCACGCGCGCCTTGGCGAGGAGGTCTTCGGAGTCGAAGACGCCGGCGAAGGCGAAGAGCGTGCCGCTGGCGATGAGGCCGCGGATCTCGTCGATGCGGTCCTGCTGGAGCGTGATCCAGGGAAGATCGGCGGTGGGCTCGAGAGCGAGGATGCGGTCGCAGCCGACGGAAGAGGTCGTCTGGCGGGCGAGGAGCTCGCGCAGCTTCGGCCACTCAAGGGAGGCGGCGCTTAGCTCGCGGAGAGGATCGGGGATGGGTTCGAACAGCACATGTCTAGGATACGTGGGTTGTGCTGGAGAAACCGGGCCGCGTGCCAGTGGTCGAAGACCGCCAGTTCGCTTGCGGCCGTAGCCGCTTTGATCGCCTCCGGCCTGCACGGAAGCGCTTCAAGGATGAATCGCAGCCGCAGACAAAGCTCTCGGGCGCTTGTGAAGGGCATGACCCTGAAGCAAGTCCCATCGCAAAGAAATCTCATTTGAGATACAGGCGCGACGTAGCAACTACTCTGAGGCGGAGAGAAGATTGAATGGAGCAGAGCAAGGAGTACGTGACTAAGACAAGTACCCCATTATCGCAGCGGGCGGAGATGACACCTTGTTCATTTAGTAAGTCATTTGCACCGGTTACAAGCCTTGCTATGCGGTAAAAGGGACTTGCGTTTGACTGACCGCTCAAGGTCGTCTAAGTCAGAAAGACTTTGCCCAACTAGTTCAATCTAGCTGTGCTAGCGGCAGAGTTAGTCTGAATTTTCGTACATGGAGAAGCAGAGTATGGGTGAATGGAAGATGGCAGAGGCGCAATCGACACGACGACAATTTCTGGCTGGCGCGAGTACAAGCGTTGCGGCCGTTGCGCTCAGCGGTGGACCCGCGGCGTTGACCGCCCAGGGCATGCCCGAAGGCGCGGCAGGCCGAGCAGTCAATCCCGCACAGACGCCCGCGCAGCCGGATGCGACCGGCACGGGTGGCGAGCTGCATCAGCTGGCGGGCGGCGCGCACCCGAACCTGACGACCAACCAGGGCATGACGATCTCGGACGACGAGAACTCGCTTACAGTGGGGCCACGCGGGCCGGTGCTGCTTGAAGATTTTGTCCTGCGGGAGAAGATTAATCACTTTGATCACGAGCGCATACCGGAGCGGGTGGTGCATGCGCGTGGCTCGGCGGCGCATGGGACGTTTGAGCTGACGCACTCGCTCTCGGACATGTCGAAGGCGGATATCTTCCAGCGCGTGGGGGAGAAGACGCCGGTGTTTACACGCTTTTCCACAGTGGCGGGTAATAAAGGCTCAAGCGATATGGCGCGTGATGTGCGCGGATTTGCGGTGAAGTTCTATACACAGACAGGAAATTGGGATCTAGTCGGCAATAATATCCCGGTATTTTTCATTCAGGATGCTATTAAGTTTCCCGACCTCATCCATGCCGCGAAGGAAGAGCCGGACCGGGGCTTTCCGCAAGCGCAGACCGCGCATGACAACTTCTGGGACTTTGTTTCGCTCACGCCCGAGAGCACGCATATGCTGCTGTGGATCATGTCGGACCGAACGATTCCGCGCTCGCTGCGGATGATGGAAGGCTTTGGCGTGCACAGCTTTCGCCTGGTAAATGAGTCAGGCAAGAGCACGTATGTGAAGTTTCACTGGCGACCGACTCTCGGGATGCAGTCGGTGATCTGGGATGAGGCGTTGAAGATCAGCGGAGCCGATCCGGACTTTCATCGCCGCGATCTGTATACCTCGATTGAGAGCGGAGACTTCCCGGAGTGGGAGCTCTCGGTGCAGGCGTTTGATGAGGACTTCGCGAAGAAGTTCGACTTTGACGTGCTGGACGCGACCAAGCTGATACCGGAGGAGCTGGTACCGCTGCGGCCGGTGGGACGGATGGTCCTGAATCGGAATCCGGACAATGTCTTCGCGGAGACGGAGCAGGTGGCGTTCTGCACGACGCACGTGGTTCCGGGAATCGATTTTACGAACGATCCTCTGCTGCAGGGCCGCAATTTCTCGTACCTGGATACGCAGATCTCGCGGCTGGGCGGGCCGAACTTCGCGCAGATTCCGATCAATCAGTCGCGCTGCCCTGTGATGAACTTTCAGAGGGACTCGAAGATGCAGATGATGGTGCCGAAGGGACGGGTGAACTATTCGCCGAACTCGCTGGGCGCCAGCTCTCCGCACGAGAACCCGAAGCAGGGCTTTCGCAGCGTGGCGGCGCATGAGGAGGGCGACAAGCTGCGGGTGCGACCGGCTTCCTTTGCCGACCACTACAGCCAGGCGCGGCAGTTTTTCTACAGCCAGACCGAGTCGGAGCAGAACCACATCGTGGCGGCGTTTACGTTTGAGCTGAGCAAGGTCGAAACAAAGGCGATTCGCACGCGCATGCTGAGCCAACTGGCCAACGTAGACCCGAAGATCGCGCAGCGAGTAGCGGCTGGACTGGGCCACGAGGGGCCGATCACGCCGGCGGAGACAACGGTAAAGGTGCGGACTGACCTGAAGCCATCGCCGGCGCTCAGCATTCAGCAGAAGGCGAAGCCGACCTTCAAGGGCCGTCTGATTGGCTGCATGGTGGCGGAGGGAACGGATGCGGGGCTGGTAGCTGCGCTGCGCAGCGAGGCGACGAAGGCTGGCGCCAAGATGAAGGTGATCGCGCCGAAGGTTGACGGGGTCAAGGGCAGCGACGGGCAGAAGATCGATGTAGACGTGCAGCTGGCGGGCGGCTCGTCGGTATTGTTTGACGCTGTGGTGATCGCGCTCACACCGGCGGCGGCGCAGCAGCTGGCCTTACAGCCGGGCGCGGTCGGCTTCGTTCAGGATGCGTATTCGCATCTGAAGGTGATCGGCCATACACCCGGGGCGGAGGCGCTGCTGCGCAAGGCGGGTGTGGCCCCGGACCAGGGTGTCGTTGACCTTGCTTCGAGCAACGCCGGCGGCGCGTTCTTCGAGCGGGCGGCACAGGGACGAATCTGGGCGCGTGAGCCGAAGGTTAGACCGGTGGCGTAGCCGGATCTTATTGGTAGTGGCAATAAGGGGGGCGGCGATGGTCTCTGCCCCCCCTTTTCTGCGCCGATTTGCAGGACGTATTTCACTTAAATTCACCGTCCGCGAAGATGCAGGCGGTCTTAAGACAGTAGAGACAGGCCGAAGACTCAGCCCTGCGCGGTGGGGCGGACGATGATCTCGCCGACATCGATGTTGGGCGGTTGTTCGAGGGCGAAGGCGATGGCTTGGGCGACGGCCGCGGGCGGCATCGCGAGTTTGTCGCGGGCCTGCTCCAGCTGGGCCTTGACGCCGGGGCTGGTGACGCTCTCGGCGAAGTTGGTGTGGGTGAAGCCGGGGGAGATGAAGCTGCTTTGAACCGTATTGCAGCCCGGGCAGGACTACTCTGGGATTGAGGTACGACCGCCATGGAGCAACGACCGCCGTTTCCGCCGTACACGCCGGAGAGCGCTGAGATCAAGGTACGGGCCGCCGAGGATGGATGGAACTCGCGCGACCCGGAGGCCGTAGTGCTGGCATACAGCGTCGATTCACGCTGGAGGAACCGGGCGGAGTCTATCAACGGGCGGGCGGAGATTGTGGCGTTTCTCACGCGGAAGTGGGCGCGCGAGCTGGAGTATCGGCTGATCAAGGAGCTGTGGGGCAACAAGGAGAACCGCATGGCGGTGCGGTTCTGCTACGAGTCGCATGATGCGGTGGGACAGTGGTTCCGGTCGTTTGGCAACGAGCTTTGGGAGTTTGACGAGAACGGGCTGATGCGGGCGCGGCATGCAAGCATCAACGACCTGGCGATTCGAGAGGACGAGCGGCTGTTTCGGTGGCCGCTGGGGAAGCGGCCGGAGGGGCATCCGGGGCTGTCGGAGATGGGGCTGTAGGTAAAGCTTCCGGAATCTGCGCCGTATAAAATGCGTCCGCTCAGGGTCTAGCCCAGGTGCAAGAAACGAACGTTGTGACGCAGCGCGGCAATACCCTTCGCGTCGTCACAGCATTCGCCGCAGACAGACAGGCGCGAAAGTTTTACACCGAACAGAAGGAGTTAGAGGATGCCAAAAAGAATCGAAACCCCGGAGTTTAAGGATGAGTCCGGGGAAGCTCGATGGTGGGCGGAGAACCAAGGCACGCTGCTGAAGGAGTTCAGAGGCGCGGCGCAGGACGGCACTCTCGGCCGGGGAACGTTAGTTCGCCGCGGCCAGACTCCTACTATCACGATCAGGCTGGATCGCAGCGATGTTGACCTGGCGCGTTCTCAGGCAGAAGAACGCGGTCTTCGCTACCAAACCTACCTCAAGATGATTCTGCATCAAGCCTGGTGAAAGAAGCTGACCGGATGCGTGACCCTGCTTCCTAGGCAGAGCCGGCTCTGGAAGGGCAGGATGAGGCCCACACCGCCGTGTCGACGGTATAGAGGACTGCAACGAAAGTAAAATCGGCTACAACGAAAGTATTCTTGCGTCGCGAGCACCTGTATGGATTTAGTCTTGGTTCACTGAGAGCGTTCCTTTCTCTCTGCCGAGGCCGTTTATGTTCAAGTTGAAATCTACCCTGTGGGTGGCTGCGTTCGTCTCCACCATGCTTCTAAACTCGCCCTACCTCGCCAAGGCAGGCACGATCTATGACGCCACGGGCGGCATGGAAAATGGCGGAGATCCAATCAGCGCCGCGGGTGCGGGTCCAATTCTGGCTGATCGCTTTCTCAATCCTTACAGCGGCACACTCTCTTCCGTTGCACTGAACCTGAGTTTGGCAAATGGGGCCTCAGCGGGTCAGGGCTTTACCGTGGACCTGTTCTCCGATGCGGGCGCGAGCGGGCCGGGAACGCTGCTGTTTCAGGTTGCGAGCATCTCCGACAGCTCCTTGTCGAATGCTTTTTCGCTGGTGACGGTCACGCCGGGCTCGGCCTATGCGCTCGTTGCCGGCCAGTCGTACTACATTGGCGTTCAGGATAACGGCAGCAATGCGGTGCTGGGCAATACGCTGGATCCGGCGGTGCTAGCGCGGGCAGATGTTGCCGCGGGTGCAAGTTACTACAATAACGGCGGCGTCCAGGCGAACGCCGGCGGACCGTATGAGATCAGCGTAACGACCGCTGCCTCCGCGGTGCCGGAGCCGGCGTCCCTTGCGCTTGTGGTCAGCGGAGGCTTGGCTGCGTTTGGCGTGGTGCGCCGCAGATTCAAGGCTTAGGCGCGCACGGCGGGGTGAGCGATCGCTGCGACCTCAGGGCCGCGTGGCCCAGGCAAGGCCGTCGGGATCGGGGCCAACGTCGATGTGGCCGGTGACGGTGAGGGTGGTGAGGTCGAGGACGGCGACGGTGTTGTCGGGTGAGCAGGCGATGAAGGCGCGGCGGCCGGTCGGTTCAATGAGAATGCCGGCGGCGCCTTTGCCGAGTTCCAGCTGCTTGATGGACTTGCGGGATGCCGTGTCGTAGACCGTGAGCGCAACGCCGCCGAGCGATGTGATGAGCACGCGCTTGCCATCGAGGGTGAACTTGAGCCGATTGGCGTGCTCGATGCCGTCGGGCAGGGTGGCGATCACTTTTTTCTGGGCGACGTCGATGATGGAGACGGTGCGATCGGTGGCGTTGGCGACCCAGATCTCCTTCCCGTCGGGCGAGACGTCGAAGCCTTCCGAGCCGCGGCCGACCGGGATGACGGTCTGGCTCCAGTCTTCGCGGGGTGGGCCGGGCGGCGGGCCTGGAGGCGGCGGTGTAGTTTCGTGCTCTGTGCGCGCGGGCTCAGAGGAGTGGGCGACGGTGAGGGCGGAGCTTTCGGGAACGGGTGGCGGGCCGCCGGCGCCGGGGAGCGGGACTTCGGCTCGCTCAAACATGGAGATGGTCGCGGAGTTGACGTTGGCGGTAACGATGCGGCTAAGGTCGGGCGTGACGAAGAGCATATGGGTGCGGTTCTGGCCGGTTCCGAGAATCCAGTCGACCTGCCTGGTGGCGGGGTCGTAGCGGGCGATGGCCTTGGCGGCCTCGGCGGTGAACCAGACCTTCTGGTCCACGAAGGTGAGGCCGTGCGGGCCGCGCAGAGCGCCGAGGTCGATGGCGGCCAGCGGCTTCTGATGGATAAGGTCGACGACGGCAAGGGTGTTGTAGGCGCCAAAGCCGTAGTTCGAGACATAGGCGGTCGAGCCGTCGGCCGAGGCGATAACCTCGTGCGGGTCGTTGCCGACGGGGATGCGGGCGAGCACCTGGAGGCTGGCGGGATCCACGATGGCGAGGGTGTGTGCCTTCTTCGAGAGCACGAGCAGAGAGTGCAGGCGCGTGGGCGCGGGGCGGCTGGCCGGCGAGGTCTGCGCACGGAGCGGAAGACCGGCGGCGGCAACGAGCGAGAGCGTGAGCAGCGCGCGAGGGAGCATGCCGCTTGAGATGCCGTGGGCTGCCTCGCCGTTAGAATCCGGATATGGACTTTCCAGTGACACGGCTGCGGCGATTGCGACGGACAGAGGCTCTACGAGGTCTGGTGCGCGAGACGCATCTACGGCCGGGAGCGTTGATCTACCCACTGTTTCTCGTGCCCGGTGAGGGGGTGCGGAAGCCGATCGGCTCCATGCCGGGGGTCTTCAATCTGTCGATCGACGAGGCGCTGAAGGAAGCGCGGGAGTGCGCCGGGCTGGGGTTGGGCGGCCTGTTGCTGTTCGGGCTGCCGGCGGAGAAGGATGAGCAGGGATCAGGCGCTTGGGCGGCGGATGGGATCGTGCAGCAGGGGCTGCGGGCGCTCAAAGACGAACGGGCGCTTGATGGCCTGGTGATGATCGCGGACGTGTGCCTGTGCGAGTACACCAGCCACGGGCACTGCGGCGTTGTGGCGCGAGATGGCGACCACGCGCATGTGGAGAACGATG
This sequence comes from uncultured Acidobacteriaceae bacterium, assembly GCA_964246835.1. Lineage (GTDB taxonomy): Bacteria > Acidobacteriota > Terriglobia > Terriglobales > Acidobacteriaceae > Edaphobacter. The sequence goes on from CAXTRT010000013.1 coordinate 69,648, forward strand.
CCAGCCTGCCGCTGCTGGCGCGGACGGCGGTGTCGCTGGCGGCGGCGGGTGCCGATATCGTAGCGCCAAGCGACATGATGGACGGACGGGTGGCGGCGATGCGGGCGGCTCTCGATGCGGCTGACAAAACCGATACACCGATCCTGAGCTATGCGGCGAAGTTTGCCAGTGCGTTCTACGGGCCTTTTCGCGAGGCGGCGGATTCGGCGCCGCAGTTCGGCGACCGGCGCAGCTACCAGATGGATGGGGCAAATCTGCGCGAGGCGATGCGCGAGATCGAACAGGATCTGGCCGAAGGCGCGGATATGCTTCTGATGAAGCCGGCGATGCCGTACCTGGACGTGATCCGCGAGGCGCGCACACGGTTCGATGTGCCGCTGGGCGCCTACCAGGTGTCGGGCGAGTACGCGATGCTGCAAGCGGCGTTCGCGCGAGGGTGGCTGGAGCCGGAGCGGGCCATGATGGAATCCTTGCTGGGCATACGGCGGGCCGGGGCGGAGTTTATCGTGACGTACTTCGCGAAAGACGCGGGACGCTTGCTGGGGTGAGGATGGAAGGTTGAAGAGGCCGAGTGGAGCACCACCGATCGGCCTAGTCTTCGTCGAGCTCGGCGAAGAGCTCGGCAAGGCTGACTTCGATCGGTGTGCCGGGGATGCGGAGGATGCCATCTGCCGGCTGAAGGAAGCCTTGTGTAGAGGCGAGCCAGCCGCGGCGCTTCCAGGGGTCGATGGCCCAGATGTGCTGAACGCCGAGGCCGGCGTAGTCGTCGACGCGCTCTTGCAGATCGCCGAGGGAGTCGTCTTTTGAGAGGACTTCAATGCAGAGCAGCGGAGCGAAGCGGACGATGGGATCTTTGGGGTCGGAGCTGCGAAGGATGCAGAGATCCGGGATGCGGTAGTGGGTGGCGGAGGTCTGCACGCGCTGCTCGGGGAGCACGCGGACCTGCCAGTCGTGACGATGATTACCGAAGATGCGAGAGAGGATGCCCTGGATGCGGGCGTGGGGCTGCTCGCCCATGTTGCGCTCCTTGAGGACGCCATCGAGGAAGTCGCGGTCGGGCCGGTAGGTGGTGGCGAGGTACTCGGTGACGGGGATGAGCGTCGCGCTGGCCATAGTCATTTCCACGAGTCGAGTGTTCCATAGTTCTGTAGGAATCGGATCTAAATTGGTTTATGCGAAGAAGCAGCAGGCGTTCGAAAGACCGCGAGCTAGTCTTCGTCGAGCTCGGCGAAGAGATCGGCAAGGCTGACTTCGATCGGCGTATTGGGGATGCGAAGCACGCCGTCCGCTGGTTGCAGGAAGCCTCGGTTGGAGGCGAGCCAGCCGCGGCGCTTCCAGGGGTCGATGGCCCAGATGTGCTGGACGCCGAGGCCGGCATAGTCGTCGACGCGCTCCTGCAGGTCTCCGAGAGAGTCGTCTTTTGACAGGATTTCGATGCAGAGCAGCGGTGCGACGCGGACGACGGGGTCCTTTGGGTCGGAGCTGCGGAGGACACAGACATCGGCGATGCGGTAGTGGTCAGTGGAGGTCTGGACGCGTTGTTCGGCGAGGACGCGAACCTGCCACTCACGGCGATGATTGTTGAAGATCGTGCCAAGGATCATTTGAATGCGTGCGTGGGGCTGCTCGCCCATGTTGCGCTCCTTGAGGACGCCGTCGAGGAAGTCGCGGTCGGGCCGGTAGGTAGTGGCAAGGTACTCGGAGACGGAGATGAGCGTCGCGCTGGCCATGGGACGAGTATGCGCGTTTGCAGTGCGAGGCCGCCAGCGAAAAGCATTCGGCAGCTAGTGGGGGGCGGAGTGTCGCCGAACGATGAGCTCTACAATCTGGATGCGGAGGACGCCATGAATCTGATCGCGGACCCGGCCTATCGCGCGGCTCGCGAGGAGATGGTGTGGCGCCTAACGATCTGCAGCAGGCGCATCCTCGCTGGGTCGGCTGCTGGGCGGAGTTTGGCATCGCGCGCTACGGCCTGCTGTCGAAGACGAAGAACAACGACGACATGCAGCTCTTCACCAGGCCCGCGTAGCGGCGCCAAACCTACCTGATAAGGGCCGCTGTATCAATCGCCGGAGACGCTCTCCTGCATCATCGCTTCGCAGGAGAGCCCGTCCTGCACGGCCGTCATCATCTCGCGAATCTGCTCGATCACCAGATCCGGCTCGTCCAGATGCAGCCAGTGCCCGCTCTTCTCCGCAATCAACTGCTCCGCATCCGGCCCGATCTTGCGCAGATCCGCGTCCGAGATCGCCTTCGAGTGCCCCGGCGTCAGCAACACCACCGGCATGCCCACGATCGGCGTCGCATCCAGCATCTCCATCACAGTTCCCGGGACGCCCTGGACATGCGCCGTCATCCCGCGAAAAAAAGCCGGGTTTGACCAATGTGCGGCCACGATCGGCCACACCGCCGGCGGCATCTTGTCCAGTTCGCTCGTCAGCCGCTCCAGGACGTTATGCCCGCCGGTCGCACGCGTAAAGAGTTTGGTAAACCTGCCCGACCGGCAGAAAAACGACATCGTCGTCAGCCGCGCCAGGCCCAAGTACGCAATCGGCACACCCCATTGCAACAGCTGCACCCCACGGTTCAACAGCCTGCGCTGCGACTCGTCGACCGGCGGCCACTCATCGGTGCGCATCGCATCGACCAGCACCGCACCCACCACCTCGTCGGGATACTCGGCCGCGAAGTACCGCACCACCAGCCCGCCAAACGAGTGCCCCACCAGCAGGTAAGGCGGCGCGATGCCGGCTGCCTGCAGCATCTCCCGCAGCTCCTCGACAACTTTTGAAGGAATGCGCTCCGAGACCGCCGGCGTGCTCCAGCCCAGCCCCAGCCGGTCGTAAGAGACCGTATGCGCGAACTCGCTCACCGACTCCTGAATCCTGGTCCAGTTCTGGCTCGTCGCCCCGATGCCCGACTCGAAGATCACCGACGGTCCGGGCCCATCGCCCATCTCCATCATGAAGAGTCGCCGTCGCTTGCCGATGTGCACCAACCGGCCTAACCGAAGAAAACGCCTGCGGTCATACCGCGACCCAATCCATTGATAGAGCAATCCCAAAACCGGGAGGATGGGACCTAGGAGCAAAAGCCACAACAAGCGGACCATGCACTGCTCTCCTTGAAGAGGTGAAGCGGATGAGTGAGAAGCTGTCCGCGCCAAATTTGAATCAACTGCGAACACAGACAGTTTTATTCTTTCATCCTTAGATGCCGCAGAACGATGAGATTCGATTCTCGTCTTTTACCATCCCATACTTGGAGCAAATCGCTCAAGCTGGAACAAACGGCCACGACATGGCAGCCATCGCGGATGTCAGTGCGCGATGAGGTACCATCGGGTCTGCGCCATGGCGACCCCCATTCTGGAAGTGCGCAACCTGCGCAAAGACTACGACGAAGGCCGAATCCAGGCTCTGCGCGGCGTCGATCTCTCAATCGAGGCCGGCGAGTTCGTTGCCATCAGCGGACATAGCGGCAGCGGCAAATCGACCCTGCTTCATCTGCTCGGCGGTCTGGATACGCCCAGCAGCGGCGAGGTTCTCTTCAACGGCGCGGCGCTTGGCTCGTCGATCAGCCTCGACACCTATCGCTGTCACCATGTCGGTTTCATCTTTCAATCTTTCTATCTGCTGCCCACCCTGCGTGCTGTCGAAAACGTGCAGGCCCCCATGCTCGCGACGAGAGATGGCAGCGGCACGCGCGAGGAACGCGCCGAGGCGCTGCTGCGTGAAGTAGGCCTCGCGTCCCGCATGCGCCAGTACCCGAATGAGCTCTCCGGCGGCGAGCGGCAGCGCGTCGCGATCGCTCGAGCGCTGGCGAACAGTCCTTCGATCCTGCTGGCGGATGAGCCCACCGGCAATCTCGACAGCACGAACGCCGCGCGCATCATGGAGATCCTCACCGGCATCCAGAAGACCCGCGGCATGACGCTGATCGTCATCACGCACGAGGAGGAGATCGCCAACTCCGCGCCGCGTCACATCCGCATCCATGATGGAAGGATCGTGCCATGAGACTCGCCTCTGCTGTAGCCGCGGCAACACTCTTTCTTGCGACCACTGTGCACGCGGCGGACGCGCGCGCGGTACTCGCCGGCGCGCGGCAGCGGATCGAGGCGACAGACGCGCGCGCCACCGGGCGCCTGGTCCGTGTGGAGGCAGACGGGACGCGCATCAGCAACGCAGTCGCCCTCAAGGAGCACTGGTTCCCCGGCGTTCTGCGCGTGCTCGTTGAGATCGTCCCAGCCCGAACGCCTACGGCAGATGCGCGCCGGAATGCGCACCAACATGTGTCTCCAGACGCGCGCGTCAGCATCCTGTTGGAGATGCGGCCCGGCGGCCAGAGTACGATCCGGGTCTTTCGTCCCCACGAGCCGGCCCCGGCCCCGCTGCCTTTCAGCAGGTGGAGTGAGAGCGTATCCGGCAGCGACTTCAGCTACGAAGACTTCCTTCAGCCGGAGTTCTACTGGCAGGGTCAGACACTGGTTAAGCGTGTCAGGCTGGGCGATCGCGACTGCGATGTGCTGAAGAGCACGGCGGCCGCACCGGATCGTTCGCACTATGCCGACGTGCAAACCTGGCTCGACCACACCATCAGCTACCCCGTCTACGTGGAAAAGACGCTGAAGGACGCGGCGATCGTGAAGCAATTTACATCGCTCGGCATAAGTCAGTCGGGTGGAGTCTGGGCAGCCAGACAGGTAGAGGTCAAGACGCACGGCCGCCCGGGATCGACCCTTCTGCTTCTCGAACGCGGAAGCACCAAGGCAAACCTCACTATCAGGGACTTCAGCCCCGAACAGATCGGCCACTTCGAGGATCATCCCTGAGCCGATCTCCGCGCCGGGACAACGAAAGGCACGGCACTCGATAAGACCAACCTCAAAGAGGCCGTCATCTCGACCGAAGTCGTGCGGTCTCATCGCACGACGCAGTGGAGAGATCCCCGCATTCCGTCGTTGCCGCCGCCTGTTCTCCACGCACAAACGCCGCGTCTCAAACGAGTCGCAACGAGGCAGCACCGGCAATTACTCCACCAGCCCCTGAAACCGCTCCTGGAGCACCCGCCGCAGAAACTTCCCGCTGTGAGTCTGCGGCAGATCGCCCGGGGCAAAAATCCATATGCGCCGCGGTGCCTTGTACGCCGCGAGCTTGCTCCGGCACCACGTCAGCAGGTCCGCTTCTTCCAAAGAGGAGCCGACCTGGAGCTCCACCGCGGCCACGGGAATCTCGCCCTTCTCTGCGTGACGCAGGCCGAACGCGACGGCGCGGGCCACGGCAGCATGGGACAGCAACGCCTCCTCGAGCTCGCGAACGTATACCGAGTAGCCGCCCGACTTGATCACATCCTTCGTGCGCCCTACTAGCCGGATAAGCCCAAGCCGGTTGCGCGTGGCCAGGTCCCCGGTGCGCAGCCAGCCGTCGCTGGTAAGCAGACCCTGGGCCTCGTCCTTGTCCTTCCAGTAGTGCGGGGCGAGACCGCGCCGGCGAATCTGACACTCGCCCGTTACCCCCGCCGGCACAGTCCGGCCCTGCTCATCGACCACGCGAATGTGAAACGGCGGCACGGGAAGACACAGGTCGCCGCTCCCGCGCAGCAGCGGCAGCTCGATGCCCATCATCGCCAGCCCACCCAGCTCCACCATCCCGTAGCCGTTCAGCAGAACGGCGGGCAGACGCCATCGCCCGAACAGCCGGAACAGCGCTCCGAACCGGCGCAGACGCAGCCGAACTTCAGTAGGAAGGTGATCGCTGGCTGAGAGCCAGACACGTACACTCGCCAGGCGCGCCGGCGCAGGATCGCTGTTCACCAGGCGGGCGAACATGGTGGGCACGCCCACAAAGACAGTCACACGGAAGCGCTCCACCAGGTCGAGCGCAGCCTCCACATCGAAGCGATCGAGAAAGCATCCGCGGATACCCGCCATCAGGCCGTACAACGCAATGCTCACCGCCATGATGTGCGACCAGGGCAGCGCGACCAGCGCCAGATCGCGCGAGCCCAGCAGGATCCCGGAGAGCACCGTGGACGAGCGCGCTCCCAGTAGCGCGTTGCTGGATAACGCCGCGCCCTTCGGAAATCCGCTGGTGCCGGACGTATGAAAGATGGCCACCGTCGCGGCCGGATCGATGGTGACGGGCGGAGCCGGCATCCCCATCTCACCAATCCTTAGAAAGCCGTCCAGCGTCTCCGTCTCCTCGTCGGCCTGTATCCATGTGCGCACCGGGAGCGCCCCGCGATCGCCGATCGTTCGCTCAAAGATTGTTTTGTCGGTCACCAGAATCTCTGTGCCGCTCTCGGCAAGAATCCGGCTCACCTCGGCAAGCGAGAGCTGCGGATTCAGCGGAACCGCAATACCACCCGCGCGAATGATCGCAAGAAACCAGTGGAAGCACTCCCGCGTGTTGCTGCGGTAGATGGCAACCGGCTGGCCCGGGCGAAGCTCGACGGTCTGCCGCAGAAACGAATCAATGGCGCAGATATCGTCGTGCAGATCGGAGAGACGAAACACGCCGCCCTCATACACTGCGACGTCGCAGTTCCCTTTTCGCCGGACCAGTTCATCCACCAGATTGGCGACCGTGACGCCGCGGTCCCGCGCGAGTTGATACCGCTCAAGCAGGGTCATGGCGCGGAGATCGGCTTGCGGCCCCAGTCGCTGGCCACGCAGTAGTGGAAGAGACGGTCAAGATACTCAAGCACCGGCGGCGCCTCCAACCCCGCAGGCTCGAGCAGACGGTCGGCGTTGCCGGTATCGAACTGCATGCGCATGGTGAAGTAATCCCGGTAGGCGCGGCCGTCGCGCAGCACGCGGCGCTTGCGTCCCCACAGGGAGGCAAACAGCAGCGGCCGCACCACGGCAAAGAAGAATCGCGGATCGACGAAGCGCGGCTCGGGGCCATTGAAGTAGTCCATCGCGCGATGCGCCACCTGCTCGATCGTCGCGCTGGCACGCGGCCCGGCGCAGAGATGAACGGTAGAGCCCAGGGCGGCCTCATCGAACAGCAGTTGCGCGACGGAGCCGGCGACAAAGTCCACGGGCACAATGTCGAGCACCGCATCCGGATAGCCGGGCACCGTCCGCCAGAGGCCGCGTGCGTAGATCTTCAGCGGCCAGTACATCATCTTGAAGCTGGAGGTGACGCCGGTCTTGGAGTCGCCCACGATGATGCTGGGGCGCAGCACCAAGCCCGGTAGCGACCGGAGCCGCGCCTGCACCAGGGCCTCAGCCTCAGCCTTCGTCTGCTCGTAGGTGTTGCGATAGCTCTGGCCCACGGCCAGCTCGTCCTCGCGCACCACGCCGGAGCGCTCGCCGGCCACATAAGCCGTACCGACATAGGCGAAGCTGCGCAACCCGCGCGCGCCGCCCGCGAAATCGAGAATCTGCCGCGTGCCTTCGACATTGATCTGCCGCGCCTCGTCGAGTGAGTGATCGAACCGTACCGTGGCCGCGGAGTGGATCACACGGGTCGTCTCCGCCGAAAGCCGCTCGTAGGCAGCCGAGTCCAGCCCACAGCGAGGCTGGCCGACGTCTCCGGAGAAGACCTCAACGCGTGCCCTCTCCGCGACTGAAAGAAAAGAATCGGCCCGCTGCCGCGCCGTCTGCCCGGGTCTGTCGCGGATGAGCAGCGCCAATCTGGCGCTCGGCCTGCGCTTCAGAAGTTCGAGCACAAGCTGCACGCCGAGGAAGCCGGTTGCGCCCGTGACCAGAATGAGCTCGTCGTCCTTCAGTCCAGGGTTCAGTGCCGAGTTCGATGCCAAAGTCAGTGCCAGACCGTCCTTCGTGCCCAAACCAAAATCTGGCGGGAAAAATCACGGCCGCGGGGTGCCAACGCGACGGCCGAGACAACGGCTCAGTATAGCCTGCGAGGAGGGCCAACTTAATCGCTCCTCGGGAGACAAGAAAAGATCGCATGGCAAAATCACTGTCATTCACGGGATTTGTTCTAAAGAATCTGCTGCGCCGGCGCATGCGGACTCTGCTCACGCTCGCTGGAATCGGAACGGCGGTGGGCGCGTTCGTCGGCCTGGTGGGCTTCTCGAGCGCGTTCGAACAGCAATGGTTACGTATTTACTCCAGCAGCGGCACCGACATCGCCGTCATCCAGGGGACCTTCCTGAACACGTCAATGGATGAGTCGACCACGGCCAGGCTCACCCTTCTGCCCGACGTGGCGCAGGCCTCGCCCACCATCTTCAACCTGATGGATCTCACGCCGGACTTGAATGCGCTGGTCTACGGCTGGAAGGGCGATGCCTTCCAGTTCAGTTCCCTACAGATTCTTAAGGGGCGGCGCTTTCGCGATGGCCACGCTGAAGCCATGCTCGGCGATCTGCTCGCGCAGAACCTGAAGAAGGCCCCGGGCGACACGCTCGACATTCAGGGCACGACCTTCACGGTAACGGCCATCTATCACGGTGCGTCCACGCTGGAGGCAGCCGCGGTGGTGATGCCGCTCGATCAGCTGCAGCAGCTCAGCAGCCTGCAGGGCAAGGTTTCAACGATCGATGTCCGCCTGCGCCCCGCGCCGCGCGGCGAGACGGCGGAGCAGCACATGAAGCACGCCCAGGCTGAGATCGAAGCCGCCCTGCCGGGCATGCGCGCCGTTCCCGCGGCCGAGCGCGCCGGCGACAATCAGTTTGTCAAGCTCGCCCACGCCTCCGCCTGGGGCACCTCGCTGCTCGCCCTCCTCATCGGCATACTGGGCATCGCCAACACCATGGCGATGTCGGTCTTTGAGCGCACACGCGAGATCGGCATCCTGCGCGCGCTGGGCTGGAATCGATGGCAGGTGCTGGCCCACATCGAGATTGAGGCAGTCGCGCTCGGGTTGGGCGGAGGTTTGTTCGGCATCGCTTTCGGGTGGTGCGCTCTGCGCGTTCTGGCGGCTCTGCCCCGGACCGCCAGCCTCATCTCGGCGTCGCTCGGCTGGCAGCTCCTCGCAGAGTCGGTCGGCATCGCGGTCTTCGCCGGGCTGCTTGCCGGAGCGCTTCCGGCGTGGCGCGCGGGGCAACTCTCCCCAGTGGATGCCCTGCGGCACGACTGAGAAAGAGCGTCATGGCACGATTTGGAGCATTCTGTTTTCCCGGCACCGGCCACATCAATCCGATGACCGCGCTGGCCCGCTCCCTGCAGCTCAGGGGCCATGAGATCGTGATCTTCGGCATCGCGGATACTGAAGTAGGTGTGCGTGCGGCGGGCATCGCCTTCCACCAGATCGGCGCCGAAGACTATCCCCCCGGCTCCCTCAGAAAGTTGGACGAGCACCTGGCGCGGCTCAAGGGCATTGCGGCCTTTCGCTTCACGTTGGAGCGCGTCAGAAAGTCGACGCGGATGATCCTGCGCGACGGCCCTGACGCGGTGCGCGCAGCCGCGGTCGATGCGCTGCTGGTTGACGAGGCGGAGTTTGCCGGCAACGTGGCGGAGCATCTCGGCCTGCCATGGATCTCGCTCGCCCTGCTTCCTCCACTCCTGCCCGACGACCGCTTTCCGCCCTTCTGGTTCGGCTGGCCCGCCGGACAGGACCGGCTCAGCCGCCTGCGAAACCGCCTCGCCATTCATCTACTGCTGCGCATCGCAGCCCCCATCTTCAAAGACGTGAACCGGCAGCGCACCGCCTGGGGGCTCAAGCCCCAGACCCGTCCCGAAGACGGACTGTCGCCTCTGGCGCAGATTACCCAGCTGCCGGAGGTGCTCGAGTTTGCCATCCGCGGCAGCAGGCCGGCCGGGCTGCACTACACCGGGCCGTTCCTAAACGCGCAGCAGCGTCCAGTCGTCGACTTTCCCTGGAACCGACTCGACGCCCGCCCGCTCCTCTACGCCTCGCTGGGCACGCTCCAGAATGGCTCGGAGGCCCTCTTCAAAGTCATCGCACAGGCCTGCGCCGGCCTCGACGTCCAGTTGGTAATGTCGCTCGGCGGCGGAATCGATCCGTCGCGGCTGGGCCCGTTGGCCGGCGATCCGCTGGTGGTCCGCTTCGCTCCCCAACTGGAGCTGCTGAAGCGCGCCGCGCTGGTCATCACGCACGCCGGCCTGAACACCGTCCTCGAGTCGCTATCCGAAGGCGTGCCGCTCGTCGCCATGCCCCTCGCCAACGACCAGCCCGGCGTGGCGGCCAGGCTCAAGGCACGCGGTGCCTGCGTGGTGGTCTCGCGCCATAGGCTCAACCCCGCCCGGCTTCGCAAAGCCATCCTCCGCGTGCTGCATGAGCCCCGCTACCGTGAAGCGGCTCAGGCCCTGCAGCGCGCGATCCTGCAGGGGAACGGACCAGACCGCGCCGTCGATCGCATCGAGCAGGCGCTTCATCTCCCTTCAACGCAGCCCCTGCCCTGATCCGCCATCGTAAAGACAACGCCGCGAGTCTACGGCGCAAAGCTCCGTAGCTCCTCCACCGTCGCCGCATCCATCTTCACCAGCATCGCCACCAGCAGGTCCACCATCTGGTCGAAGTCCTTCCGGTTCACGATCCCGTTATGCGAGTGCGTGTACCGCACCGGCACCACTAGGTTCACCGTCGGCGCGCCCGTTCCGCCCGTCTGCATCTCGGCCGAGTCGTCCCCATAGCCCTGCACCAGGTCGCTCTGCAGTGGCAGCCCCTTCTCCGCCGCCGTCTTCCGCACAAACGCCACCATCTTCCGGTTCGCGATCGTGCTGGAGTCGTACAGGAACATCCCCGGCCCCGCGCCCAGCTTCACCTGCGTCTCCTCCGGCCTGTCTCCCGGCACATCGCCCGTTATTCCGCCTTCGAGCGCGACGCCAATATCCGGCTTCACCATCGCCGTTGCTGCCCGCGCCCCACGCAGCCCCACCTCCTCCTGCGTCGTTGCCACATAGAAGAGCTGGTTCGCGTGCGGCAGCTTCGCCGTCCGCCGCATCGCCTCCACCAGCACAGCACAGCCGATGCGATCGTCCCACGCCTTGCCCAGGTAGTTGTCCGTGCCGTTCATCACCGCGAAGGGCGCATCCGGCACCACCGGATCGCCCGGTTCAACACCCATCGCACGCACCTCATCGGCCGTCTTCGCGCCCACGTCGAGGAAGATCCCGTCGCGCGGAAACACCGTGCCCCGCTCCGCCGCCGGCAGCACATGAATGTCGCGAATCCCCGTCACCGCCCGCACCGGCCCCTTCGACCCAAGGATGACCCACCGCTGATCCACCAGCGCCTGGTCCAGCCACCCACCCAGCATCTGCATGGAAAGAAACCCCTGCGGCGTCACCCGCCGCACCATCCCGCCCAGCTCGTCCATATGCGCGTCGATCATGATCCGCGGGCCGCCCGTACCCTGCTGCGCCACCACGCTGCCCGTGCCGTCATAGCGGATCGGCGCCGTCGCCAACGGCTTCATCTCACCCACCATCAGCGCCCGAACCGCCTCCTCCGCACCCGAGGGCCCCGGTGCATCCGCAAGCCGCTGCAGCAGCTCTACCGTCGCGTCCCGCTTGCCCTGCGCCACCGCACCCACGCCGCTGCTCAATCCGGTCAGCAGCACCAAACCATAACCCACACCACACATTCGAAGCATGCGCGGAGAATATCACCGTCGTGAGCCTGCCGCCCTCAATCCTGCCAGGCCAAAGGCGGGTGCCCCATTCATGACAGCTCTACCGTCATGAGTGGGCCATCGCGCGCAGGCGCGATCCCTTCGGAGCAAATCAAAAGGGCGGGCCGCAACCCTCGCGACCCGCCCCTCAGCCGCCAACCCGTTACTGCAGCCGAACCTGCTTCTCGACCTCCGTCAGCACCGCCGTCCCTTCCAGCCGCACCGACTCCAGGCTCTGCGGGTTCAGCCCCAGCACCTTTAGAATCGTCGGCGCCACCTGCGTCGTCTCCGCCGCCGCCGAGACCGTCTGCGCCGTGAAGCTCGGGTTCGCAAACAGCATCACCACGTTCGTATCGTCGTGCGAGAAGCCGCCGTGCTCGGAGAGCTTCGACGTGCTGCCCGTGTAGACCACGCCCGGGTTCGGCGTCACGATGATGTCCGGCGTCCGCGGATCGCCCGTCGGCGGCAGACCCGGTTTGTTGTAGTTCAGCGCCACCGTCGGCCCGTAGAAGATCGTTCCCAGCCCGATCTCCTTGCCGTTCTTCTCGAGCGTCGCCACCGCCTCCGTCGTGTTGGCCGCATTCTTCAGCCACAGCAGCGAAATATCGTCCTCCGTCGCGCCAATCCCCACCGGGTTCAGCGGCGACTCCGACAGCGGCAGCAGGTTTGCCAGCAGCGTCGCCGGCGTCGTGCCGTTCGTTCCGCCATGGCCCGGAATCGGCAGAAAGCGGTTCGGGTCGATCGGCCCCTGCCCATGCTTCGCCGTAATCACAATCATCGTGTTCTCGTAGTTGCCCGTGTTCTTGAGCGCCGTCACCATCTCGCCGATCGAGGCATCCACAAACTGGATCTCCTTCAGCAGCTCCGGCTGCGGCGTTCCCGCGGCATCCGTGTAGCCGCCCGTGCCCACGCCGGCTTCAATCAGCTTCTGCCCAACGCTCACCGCCTGGAAGTTCATCCCGAAGATGTTCGGCACCTTCGCCGCCGCTCCGGTGTGCGTCTTGCCCTCGATCTGCTTCAGGATCGCCTCCACCTTCAGCGTGTCGTAGCACTTGATGTTCTGGAAGCTGTTCACCCACGCGCCCGTCTGCGTCGGGTCCGCAATCGCCGCGCAGGAGAGTCCCTCCGGCGTCTTCACACCCGGCAGCCCGATCACCGTCGAGTTGATCTCCGGCGAGTAGTAGTCGTTCACCGTTCCGCCGCCCGGGCCTGCCACCGACGAGTACGCCGGATGCTTATCTGACCAAGCCGTATACCCGCCCGCCTCATGGATCACGCCAAAGATCGTATTCGTCCGCACAAAGTTCCACGGAAACACCGGCGCGCATCCCGCCGCGGGGTCACGCGGCAGCCGGTTTGGGTTGATCGACGCAATCCCGCCGTCCGTCAGCCCCGCTCCCGGCGCGCCGCCGTTCAGCTTCGTTTTGTCGATGTCGATGCCTTCCTCATACTCCGTCGTCGTCCCGGTCGGCGCGCCATACGCGTTGCACGGCCCGGCCTGCACGCCGTTGCCGGTCGTCACCTTCGGCGTATCGAGCGATCGGTCATAGGCCACGTCGTAGTACACGCCCGTCGACTTCGGCGTTCCACCCGAGATGATCGCGGTCAGCCCGGGAAACGAGTCCGACGGCTTCGACGTCGACGCCGCCACATAGTTCACGGCAGTCTGCCCCAGCGCGGCCAGGTTCGGGCAGTACGGCGACCCGCTGTTCACGCCGGCCACACCCGACGCGCAGTTGCGCAGGTCGACCGCATGCATGCCGTCCACGCTGATCAGCAGCACATGCCGTATGTCGCCACGATTGCTCCGGTCCCAGTCGGCCGTACCCTGGGCCATACCAGCTATCGGAAGAAGGGCCAGAAGGCCCGCGGAAAGAAGAGAGTGCGATCGCATAGGGAGTTACCTCACCGTCGTGTGTACCAGCGCAACCCCTCTTCAATCATTGCCGCACGGTAAACATTCGCTGAATTCCTCGCCTAACCTCTTTTTGGTTTGTCATTCTGAGCGCAGCGAACGAATCCCCGCATTTGTCTTCAATGACGGAGCGAAGCGACGTAAAGCCCCGAGCTCTCCTAGAAAAGAATCTTCACCGCGAGCTGCGTGTTATACGGTTCGCCCGAGCCGATCCCGGGCGCGCCATAGGCAACGCCGATCGTAGATGTGCTCGCGCCAAACGAAGCCCCGGAGCCGCTGTTATTGTTCGGCTGGGCCAGGTTGACGCGATTGAGGACGTTGAACATCTCCACCCGAAGCTGCGCGCGGAGCCGCTCCTTGTAGAGAGGAACGTTCTTGATGAGCGAGAGGTCGACGTCGCCAAAGCCGGGGCCAAAGATTTGGTTGCGCCGCAGATTGCCGTACGTGCCGATCGCCGGCACCGCGAAGCTGCTGGGGTTGAGGTATTGGGCGTGCGAGTAGCCGATCACGGAGCGGTCCTCGTTGATAGCTGGCCCGGTGATCGTTGCCCGGTCCTGGTTTTCACCGGTGCCGCTATTATCACCGCCGGAGAGCACGTTGATCGGTTCGCCGCCCTGGAACTTGAGGATGCTGCTGAGCTGCCAGCCATGCGTGAGCACGGAGGGACCGTAAGCCAGGCCTGGAATGTCGTAGTTCAGGTACGCGGACATGTGATTGCGAATGTCGTTGCTGGCATTCCCCCAATCCCCCCGCAGGTTGAACGAGTTCTGTGGGTTGGTAGCGAAGCCGCTCGCATCGTCGAGGTTGTGGCTCCACGCGTAGGAAAACTGGCTGGTGAGGCCGTGCCATGCGCTGCTGCGCATCGAAACCTGCAGCGCGTTATAACTGGACGAGGCAGCGGAGCTCATCTGGTTGATGATGCCGAAGTTGGGGTACTTGATAAAGTTCGGACGCGACATCTGCTGCGGTGAGAACACAGCCCCCGCCGCCGGCACGCCCTGATCGAGCCGTACTCCGGGAAGCACGGCGGACTGGTTGATGTCCTCAAGCACAAGGTTATGACGGCTGCCCGTGCTGACGTAGCCGATATTCAGCAGCCAGGCGTGGCCGAAGCTCTGCTCGACGTTGATGCCGAAGTTCTGCGCGTAGGGAGTTTTGAAGTTGCGGGTGACCGAGTAGATGGAGACCACGTTGCTGCCGGTGGGCTGGCCCCCGGCGGCCGTGAAGATCGGGGTAGCCTGGTTAGCGGTCCAGATCGAGGTTGGCGCGCTCGAGGAGTTGGTCAGAATGATCGCCTCGTTCGGCTCGCTCCCGGCGGGGTTGTTGTTGACGCCGCTGGCGCCGCCGTTGGGAATGCCCAGGTTGCCGTAGAAGGCTTGGCCGGCGGGCTGGTCGAAGTAGAGCCCATAGTTGCCGCGCACCACCGTAGCGGGGCTCACCTGGTAGGAGAAGCCGACACGCGGAGAAAAATTAAGCTTGGTGCTGTTGTAGTCGTAGTTCGGAGCGCCGCCGCCGGCACCGGTCACAACCAGCCCGCCTTTGGCGGGATCGAAGATGGAGGTGTTGGCGGGATTGGTGTAGAAGGGCTGCTGGTAGTCATAGCGCAGGCCGAGATTGACGTTCAGCTTCGGGCTAAGCTGCCAGGAGTCTTCGGCGAAGCCCGATGCCGTGTGCGTGTAGAGGAAGCGCTCCTGGGTGCCGAGCGTGATTGAGGACTGGTACGCGTAGCCCGCCATGTAGTCGGCCAGGTTCAGAACGTTCGAATCGGTAACCGAGGCATCGTTCTGCCACGGCCCGAGAACGCCGCCGCTTCCGAAGTTGAAGCTGCCGCGGCCCCCAAAGTTATAGTAGAGATCGATATATGCGCGGCGGTACTCGAGACCCAGTCGGATCTGGTGCTTGCCGAGCGTCCATGAGACCGTGTCGGAGATATGGCCGGTGATGTCGTTGCGGCCCGACGTGGGAGTGGGGCCGATTGCGTCAAAGCCGGTGATGTTGATCGTTGGCGAGCCGGAGACCGCCGATCCGGTGTTGAGGCCGGCCAGGCCGAGCGGGTTCTGGGTGTGGTTTAGGTCGGCAAAACCCTGCGTAAAGTAGCTGACTCCGGCGGCCACCTGGTTGGTCAGGTTAGGCCGAAGACTGTAGTTCCACACGACGTCGTAGTTCGAAATATGCGACGGCACGACCTGGAAGTACTCGGGCAGGTAGGAGCCGCTGGGCGCCTGCGCATAGCCCTGGCCCAGGTAGTACCGGCCGGAGAGATGGCTCTTGTCGCTGAAGTTGTGGTCGAGTTTGGCAACCACGTTGTGGCTGTAGCCGCTTTCAGGCGAGCTGGCGGAGTAGTTGAGTGGGGTCCCCGGAAGGTTGGCGATCAAGGCTGGTTGCCAAAGCGTGCTCAGGATACTCTGCGAAACCGCATTGGGAGCGACGCCGTACTTCTTGAGCTCGGCCAGAGCAAGCGCCGTGTAGGCGGGCGATGGCTCGGTCGTGGTGTTCACCGCGCCGATCAGGAACTTCTGCTCCTCATAGCAGAGAAACAGAAAGGTGTGATCCTTCCAGATGGGGCCGCCGACTGAGCCGCCGAAGTTCTGATTGCGCAGCGGCGAGCTGCCCGCGCCGGGCGTGGTGAAGGGTGAGGCCACGGCAAGCGCCTCGTTCCGGTTGAAGTAGTACGCCGTGCCATGAATCTGGTTGGTGCCGGACTTCGTCGTGATGTTGAGGTTGCCGCCGGGGCTGCGGCCGGCCTCGGCGTTGCCGGTGGTCTGAAGGGAGTACTCCTCGAGTGCGTCAACCGGATAGACCACGCCGGCAATGCCGGAGATGCCGCCCTGGTTGACCGCGTCCGTCTGCAGGTAGAGGTCGTTGTTATCGGTGCCGTCGATGGTGTAGTTCAGCTGGTCGCTGCGCATCCCGTTCACCGAGCCCGAGTTGTTGTAGCCCGCAAAGGACGACGAGGTGCCAAGCAGCTGCGTAAAATCGCGGCCGTTCAGCGGCGTGTTCTGCAGCGCCACACCCGAAAGCGTAGTGGTCTGCGCGATCGTGGTTGTGTCCAGCGAAAGTGCATCGGCAGCCACCTCCACCGTTGCGGACTCTTGCGCAAGATACAGCTTCACCGGCAGCGTATACACCTTGCCTGCCAGCAGCTGCACGTTGTTCACCTCCGTGGCAGGAAATCCGCTTGCCTCAACCTTGATCGTGTAGGTGCCGGCCTGAAGGTCATTGAAAGCAAACTCGCCTGAGCCCGACGACACAGCTCCCTGCGACGCGGAGGTCGCCGTCTCCGTGGCAGTCACCTTGGCGCCGGCAATCACCGCGCCTGAAGGATCGGTGATCGTGCCGTTGATGTTTCCACGAAAGGTCTGCGCGATCGACGGAACAACGATGAGTAGCCAAACAAGCCACAAAAATCTCCGCATGCCGCCTCTATTTGTTTGCATAAACCCCTCCTCATAAAGTGCATCAAGTGGCCGAACTAAAGAACGCTGCGACAGACCCGGTAGGCGATGGTGGTTAGCGAGGCGCAGGAGATCCCACGGGCTGCGAGAACCCCTTTTCAGACATATGGGCACGGCCGGTTGCCGGTTATAGATAGGCTTGCTGGAACGTCAGACACACGTGCATCGCCAAAAAACGGCAATGAAAGACTGTCCTGCTTGAGTCAATGGAAGACAAAGCGCAACTATGTGAAGCCTGGCTTGGATTTGCCAAATGCTACCACAGACATCTCGCTCGACTAACGGAATAAAACGCAAGGCTCGCGAAACAAAGAAGAACATCTCCGAATCTCTTGAAGAACTCAAACAAAGCCGTCATCTCGACCGGAGCGACACCTCACAAAAGCCGTCATCTCGATTGAAGCAACACCCCATCAAAGCCGTCATCTCGACCGAAGCGACACCCCACAAAAGCCGTCATCTCGACGGCAGCACCACTCCATCGAAGCCGTCATCTCGACCGGAGCCGGGGTCCCTGGCGAGCGCATCTGCTCGCTGGGGTGGGGAGCCGTGCAGTTTTACCGCGCGGCGCAGCGGAGAGACCCCCGCATTTGTCTCTCACCACGGAGCGCAGCGACGCGGGACGTACACGCACACGCGCGACACCCCATCAAAGCCGTCATCTCGACCGAAGTCGTGCGGGCTGTATCGCACGACGCAGTGGAGAGACCCCCGCCTTCCGTCGTTGCCATCGGCAATCACCCCTCACTCTTTCCCAGCAGAGCCTCTACCAGCGTCGCCCACTCCGCCTCCATCGTCGGGCGCCGCAGCTCCCTCCCCGCCCGCCGATACCAGTACTCCGCATTCCCCGCGTCACCCTCCCGCCGGTGCAGATACGCGTGCACCGCCATGCCGTCCTTCGTCTCCAGAGCATCCACCAGCGCATGCGCCCGCGCCCAGTCGCCCTTCGCGTCCCACCACAGCGCAGCCAGCGGCGCGGAAAGCCCCTCCGCCGGGCCGCTCCTCGCCGTCGATCTCCTGAACTCCTCGACACCCATCGCCATCGTTACACCCCTTCTCCTGCGCCGGCTTCTCGCCGTTGCCGACACTGTCAGACGCGACTATGCTGTAGTCATGGCTCAACTGCTGGAAAGCCCGGTGATGGATTGGACAGGTTGCCCCCTGGTAGAGATCAACCCGCGCAAGGTCAGCGGTACGCCGATCCTCAAGGGTACTCGTATGCCCGCCGATGCGATCGTGCAGAACCACGCCAGCGGCTCCACCGCCGCAGAGATAGCAGAAAACTTCGAGATTCCCGAAGCATCGGTCCGCGCCCTCTTGCGCTATGCCGCCGAGCATAGTCCGGCCGCGAGAATTTGAGGATGCTCCTCGATAACAATGTGCCGGTGCCTCTGCGCCGACACCTTCCGGGGCATTCCGTGCAGACAGCGCGGCAGATGGGATGGCACGAACTCGAAATGGCGCTCTACTCGTGGCGGCGCAAACATCGGGTTTCGAGGTCATGGTGACAGGAGATAAGAACCTGTCCTACCAGCAGAATCTACCAGGCCGAACGCTGGCTATGGTTGTGCTGCCGACGATCGACTGGAACGTCCTGAAGCTCGATCCCGCGCCGGTTGCTGCTGCAGTAGATCGCGCCACCCCGGGAGGTTTCGAGGAGTTGCACCCCAGCTCGCGCCGCTAGGGCATCTTTGCTGAAGGTGTACAGCAAGTCACTCCCGTCCGTGCCATTCTCTCTCAAGGAAAATGGCCTCCACTGCACTCAAGCAACGCCATAGCATCAGGAAAAATGCTCTAACGCCCGGAACGTCTCCACACGCATTGCCATCGCTGCACTCCTTACTTCCAACGGCATCGTGCCGCGTGGCGCAACTGGTATCGTCGCGGAGCTATCCTTGTCACTAAGAACACCCCACACAAGGAGACCACACCCGACGCCGTTGCTCTTCTTTCTTCCATTCCGAGCATCGCAAAGAACCTGCTTTTCGTTCCCAAGCCCCAGCATCTTCCCAGCGTTCTCTGATCGAGTGCGCTTGAGTTAAGGGCAAGGCTTCCGCTATGCCATACCTGCTTCGTATGCCGTGCGGCTCTAGCCGCTGAGATTAGCTAGGGTCATACCTTGATGACAACGCATCACGTACTAAATAATTTAGTTCGAAGACTTTAGACCGAAAGTACCGGGGGAAGGGAGTACCCAATGCCCGACAACTTCGCCCAACTCGTCAAGCAGCAGATCGATATCGTCAAGATCATCGGCGACTACGTCCGCCTGCGCAAATCCGGCGCCCAGAACTACACCGGCCTCTGCCCCTTCCACAAAGAAAAGACTGGCTCCTTCTCCGTCAACGCCGCGCACGGCTACTTCTACTGCTTCGGCTGCCACGAGAAAGGCGACGTCTTCACCTTCGTCATGAAGCTCGAAAACGTCCCCTTCCCCGAGGCCGTCCGCTCCGTCGCCGCTAAGGCCGGCATCCCGCTCCCGAAGCGCGAGTTCTCCAGCCCCGAAGAGGCCCGCGAGGCCGGCATTCGCCGCCAGCTCATCGACCTCCACGAGGCCGCCACCCAGTACTTCCAGCAGGCCCTCAACTCCCCCGAGGCCGCCCGCGCCCGCGAGTACCTCACCGGCCGCGGCGTCTCCCCCGAGACCATCAAGACCTTCCGCCTCGGCTACGCGCCCGACGACTTCAACCACATGCGCGACGCCCTCCGGCCGCACTTCGCCGAAGACGCCATGCGCGCGTCGGGCCTCTTCTCCGCCAAGGAGCAGGCCGACGGCAGCCAGGGCCAGATGTACGCCCGCTTCCGCAAGCGCATCACCTTCCCTATCGCTAACGAGGCCGGCAAGGTCATCGCCTTCACCGCCCGCGCGCTCGACGACACCGACGACAAGGGCCGCCCCCTCGCTAAGTACATGAACTCGCCCGAGACGCCGCTCTACAGCAAGGGCCACGTCCTCTTCAACCTCGATAAGGCCAGGGCCGACATGCGCTCGCACGACTTCGCCCTGCTCGTCGAAGGCCAGATGGACTGCATCTCCGTCTACATGGCCGGCGTCCGCAACGTCCTCGCCACCTCCGGCACCGCCTTCACCGAGCACCAGGTCCGCCTGCTCTCCCGCTTCACCCATCGCGTCGTAGTCAACTTCGACCCCGACACGGCCGGCGCCAACGCCGCCGAGAAGTCCATCGCGCTGCTCACCGAAGAAGGCTTCGAGGTCAAGGTGGTCGCGCTCGACGGCGGCCTCGACCCCGACCGCTTCGTGCGCGAGCGCGGCATGGAGGCCTACATGGCCGCTCTCCGCGGCGCCAGGCGCCACGCTGACTACCTCATCGACCGCGCCCGCCAGCTCTTCCCCGCCCGTACCCCGGAGGCCAAGGTCAAGGCCATGAACTTCCTCCTCCCCCACATCCGCCGCATGCCCAACGCCCTCCATCGCGACGAGTTCGCCGCCGACGCCGCGCAGAAGCTCTCGATCGAGTCCGCCATCCTGCGCCAGGAGCTTCGCCAGGCCGCCGCCACCAAGGTCGAGAGCCTTCGCTCCACGCCTGTGCGCGATCCCGCCAGCGAGACCGAACGCGTCCTTCTCCGCGCCCTCGTGCTGTCCGAGTCCAACCCCGCCCGCCAGCTCGCCGCCAACGAACTCATCAACCACCCCGAGTACATCGACGGCCTGCCCGCCGGCGAGCTCCTCGACATCCTCGCCAACGCCCCCGCACCCTCGAACCCCCTCCACGCCGCCCCTGACGACCCCTCCCGCCCCCTGCTCCCCCGCGCCCACGAAACCGTCGCAATCGCCAACGGCACCC
>CAXTRT010000014.1:0-89156 GCA_964246835.1 uncultured Acidobacteriaceae bacterium
CCCCAGACGCCCTCCGCAAAACAACCGACACTCGCTTCCCAATCGCCCGCGTCACCCAGGCCTAAGCACCAGCCATAACGCTGTCTCGCTCTTTCGACCGCCCCCCTTTTTGTTTGTCACGCTCTTTTCGTTGTAATCCCGTAGGGATCTGCTTCTGTCCTCTTGCTTCCGATGCCATAAGGATTTGATTGTCATCCCGCAGCGATCCAGCTATTAACCGCAACGTACGAAGAACAACGTACAACTCAAACTATTCCAAGACTTTATCCCCAAAGTACCCCCGGGGAGGGGTACCCACCATGTCCAACATAGAACTCCAGCCACCCACGCCGCTACCACTATCCGCCGCTTCCAGTGCCGCCACATTCACCGACGGCCACCGCTGCCTCCGCCACGAGGATGTCATGGCTCAAGCCATGCCCTTAACCAGGAAGCATTAACTAGACCTCGAAAGCTGAGGCGAACAGGCGCTTACGTTGATAAGAGCCCATATACCGGGCGAAGGCCGCTACAGTGAGATAGCCGTAGATCGGAACCTGGTACGACGCCGCGGTTGTATGGAAGAGGCCCATGAGCGGCGGCAGGACGGCGCCGCCGACGACAGCCATCACCAACAGCGAACCGGCGACGTTCGTGTTGGGTCCAAGGTCTCTCAGGCCCATGGCGAAGATGCTGGGAAACATCACGGACATGAAGAAACTTGTGAGCAGAATAGCGCCCAGGCCGGCCGGCCCAGGGTGAAAGATTCCGAATAGGAGCAAAGCAACGTTGATCAACGCATAGACCAACATGATGCGATCAGGCGCGATGCGACGCATCAAGGCCGCGGACCCGAAACGTCCGATCCCGAAAGCTCCGAGGGTGCAGCTCAGCAGGAGTCCAGCCGTACGCTCCGTCGTGTGGCCATAGTCTTTCGCGTATTGGATGAAGTAGCTCCAGGTCCCCACCTGCGCTCCGACGTACATGAACTGCGTCAGCACGGCAAAGAGAAGGTGAGGCTGACGCCGGAGGTCGCGCCAGTCGCCGCTGACCTCGGCAACCGCCTGACGCTGCTTCATAAATGCGGGAAAGCTGGTAAACCGAATCATGACGGCCCAGACCAGGGCAAGTCCACCGAGGACGAGGTAGGGTGTGACGACGCGCAGGACCTCGGAGTGCAGATACGCGGTATAGGTGCCTGCGACCTGCATCTGTGCGACCTGCACCTTTGTCAACTCGATGCCGGAGAAGATGAACAACGTTCCGGCCAGTGCGCCGGCGATCGCGCCGATGGGATTGAACGCCTGCGCTAGGTTGAGTCGCGGCTCCGAGGTCGAGGTAGGCCCCAGCTGTGCGATGAACGGGTTTGAGGCGGTTTCAAGAAATGCTAAGCCACTCGCAACGACGAAAAGAGCAGCCAGAAAGAAGCCGTACTTTCCGGAGTTCGCAGCGGGCAGGAACAGGAAACAACCCGTTGCGAAGAGGATCAGGCCGGTGAGGAACCCGGACTTATAGCCCTTGTGCTTCATGAGGATGCCTGCCGGAAGCGCCAGCAGGAAGTAGCCCATGTAGAACGCAGATTGCACCAGTCCGCCCTGAAATCGACTGATCTGGAAGGATTTCATGAACTGGCGGATCAGGACATCGTTGAGGTTATTCGGAATTCCCCAAAGAAAAAACAGACCGGTGATGAGAACGAATGTCTTCAAGACGCCAACCGGAAGCAGCGCCTCATGCACCTCCGCGGCCGAGCGATCTAAGCGGTCTACGGGGCTTTGGTCGAGAGAACCTGGAACGATCATGGTTGCCTTTGGGCGATTGTCACTGGTTGAGATCAATCATAGTTTTAGTGAAGGCTGCCGGTGGCGCCGACCAACGCTCAAGGTAGGAAGGCGCTTCCGCCAGCGGCACGATTACCGTAACAGCTTGATCCACGGGAAAGCGCCCTGCATCGAGCATCGCCATGATCTCGCGAAAGTCTTCCGGCGACGCGTTCCGCGAGCCTATGATGTCCAGCTCTTTTTGTACGAAGAGCCGGGTCTCGTAGACAATATGCTCCTTTGCGTACCGATGTAGACGACGCGACCGGTAAAGGCCTCTTCTTCAACGGCCATCTGAAAGCTCTCTGACAAGCCGATCGCTTTGATGATGACATTGGGGCCATCGCCTGAGGTAAGGTCACGGAGCCTCTGGCGTACATCCTCTTCACCCGAGTGGATCTGCTCGGTTGCTCCCGCGAGCCGCGCTATTTCGAGCTTCTGGTCGTCAAGGTCGATTGCAATGGTGCGCGCGCCGCGGAAGGCGGATCCTGCGATCGCTCCTAGTCCGACACCGCCGCAGCCGAAGATCGCGACCGTATCGACAGCGGTCACGCGCCCCCGGGAGACGGCGTGAACACCCACTGTAAGCGGCTCCACGAGACAGAGACTCGTCAGCGGCAGAGTCGACGGATACACCTTGGACGCGGGTACAACAATCCATTCGGTTATAGCTCCGTCGCACTGCACGCCGAAGGGATGCGCTTAGGGCGCTCTTTGCAGCAACGCTTACAGCTGCTTCCTTATCAGTGGCAGCCGCACCTTTCGCTCCTCTGACGAAGGGTAGAGCAGCAAGTAGACCGTTGACACCGATGGTGGCAACGGCATCTGCCGCCATTTTGCCTGCCTGTTTGAGATCGTCTGGGGTCTTTGCTTGCGCGCAGCAGAAGTCTTTGAATTGTTTTAGCTGCTTAAATCCTTGCAATATTGCCGCCAGCCATTAAGGTGCCGACTACCAGGAAAATATCTTCAACCTCGCCCGCGATAGGGACGAACTGAAGTGCGACTGCACCTGCAACGAAGACGGCAACGCCCTTTGCGCCGCCCAGAGCATGCAGGATGCCCGGACCCCAGGGGGCGTGTTCCATCGCTTTCTGCATCTTTTGCGTGCAGGTCATTCCGGCGAGGTATGGGGCGGAGGTGTTTACCTGGTTGGATTGTGTGGCGCTGCTGCTGTGGAGGCGGCTTGCGGCTCGGAGGTGGATGTCGCCTTCGGTGTGGAAGGCGACGGCGCCAAACTTATTCTATTAATTAGAACAGAAATCGTCATTACACATTCAAAGAAGTCTTTCCAAGAGTTTGTGGACTCGCCGTCAAAAAGCCACCAGCCTTTAGACTCACCCGTGGTCTCGTTGTGAAACATATACACATAACAATCGTCATGACGGCTGTAGGTGTTTCTGTCGAAAATGAGGACTTCACCCTTCACAAACTGAGATGTGGGACCACTGGAAAAGCTTTGTAGTGGGCGGTATTTATTCCCAGCAGCAAAAGTACGCCTATCGTAATCCATACTCACCCTTCCTGACGATAAGACATTGATAGCAAAGTACTACATATATCTACTGGCACCCCGTTACCGCCCTACCGCAGCACGAGAGCGCTTCCCATTCCGCAACACCTCTGTCGGAACCAGGTTCTATTATTAGATATTGATCGAGCTTCTGATGCCGGCACTCTTTCGTAAATCTTTTGAGTTCTTCTAAAGAAGAGTTGGGTTTTCACCCATATTCTTAAAATTGTACAATACTCCTAATAATCGACTACATAATTGCGTCGAGGACGCCTTTGCCGAGCAACGCTTGTTTGATGGCGCTTCTACAGAAACATTCTAGACAGTGGCGGAGAGTTCTGAAAGAAGCTCGTTGATACCTTTTCCGTTGTTCTGCAATGTGTTATCCAGAACCATGATGAAGTGGGCCAAATGCTGTGTCCAATCCACGAGATTCCTCGCAGCATATGGACCTATGAATATGTCTCTCTTTAAGTCTCGAGACAAGGGCCAATCTTCAGAAACTCTATCTCTTAGAAATTGGATACTCTCAATTTCCTTTGCCACGGATTCTGCGGGATTTTGCACCTGCGCTTTATAGCACAGGTCTAAGATGGTGGATATCGCTTGCAGTACTTTCTCTTGTTCTTTAAAGTTTGCCATTCAAAAGCCAACTTTCCTTCCGGCTCTTTGTCATCCGGGTGGCAGGATATACCTTAATCATCTCGAGTGTCGTTGCGTTCTTCCATGATTTAACGTGTTAGATCATTTGTAAGGACCCCAATCGAACGAAACACTTTCCCACTTGCTCCCTTCGATGAAAGGCTTTAGTTCACCTGCAAGTAGCTGTTCTAAGTTGGTAACAAATACCTCTACATACTCGTCAAAGTCAATTACGTCAGCAGAGCAATCAAATAAAGCGCGTTGTTCAAGAAAATTGTGGACCTCGAGATAACGTTTAATTGCTATATTTGTTCCATCTGGTCTAACAATAAATGCATTAAGACCTGCTCCTTTGCCTGCAGGTATGATGGAAAACGCTATGGTAATCTCGTAGCTACTGGCCAGTTCAGTGAATTTATTCCAGAGTGCCGGATTCAAGTTCGCCCGATTTTCAACATAGGATTTCTCAAAAGAGAGCCCTAATCGCTGGAAGATTTGACGATGATCCTGGATTATTCGCTCAACAGAACTAAACGCGGTGACTTGTGAGGGAAGCATGAACTATTTTCCTCCAAACAGAGTGTTTTGTTCCATATTGTAAAAAGGGCTTGACCCGACGTTTGTTGGATTACCTACATCAACGACAGTGTAGCCCTGAGACGAAAGCTTTTCTGCCCACGCTTGGTTGGCGGAGTATAACTGGCTTGATTTCACAGCGTCTTCAGGTATGTAGTTAGGCGCATACATTTTCTTTAATCTTCCCATTGAGCTGTTGCATAGTCTGATATTTGATCTCCACTAAATGTTTCTACATCATAGCCTTGCGCTTTTAATCCTTGAGCATAGGGATTTACAGCGTCGTTCATGCTGCGCCCAATCACGGCGACTCTGCCGTTTGTGCCTGGAAGCATTCGAACCGGCTTAAGACCAGCAATCTCCGTTCCATCTAAGGCAACTGCGTTAGGTACCCTGAAGCCGCTTGGTGGTTCTTCAGAGCTGATGCGACCTATACGGCTTCCCCTCTGAGCTTTTGCTCCTAAGATGGCCAAGAGAGTATTCACGCCGATCTTGCCGACAGCGTCGGCGAAAAGTCCTCCAGCCCTCTTGAGGTCGTCTGGGGTTTTGGCTTGTTTGCAGCAGACTTGTTGGAACTGGTAGAGCTCTTTCAGGCCGGAGACAATCTGGGCCCGGACATGGCTAAGCCGATCAGAGCGAGGGCAGCTACGACATCTTCGACCTCGCCTGCGATATGAATGGCCTGGATAACAGCCACGTTACTTACTGCAATGACGATTCCTTTAGCTCTGCCGTGGGCGTAAGGTGCAGCTTAGCCTATGTCAGAGCAAAATAACTCTGCCCTGTTCTTCCTTCACTGTCTTCTGGACTAGCGAAAAGAGAGCAAGACAGGCCGATTTTTCAGACGTAAAGGTGTTTTCTAGCTCTTTATCTCCACGCTCACTGTAATAATATATAAGCCATTTACCATCTACGTTCTCAAGTGAAAAACAATCTCCTGCTCCTGGTTTTCCAAAAGAATAGTAGTTAGTGGGAACATCATTACTCACAAAGAGATTATTTAGCTCGTTTTTATTCATTGGGATTAACCTCCTCTAAATATCCATCTTCAACTAGCGAAGATGCGCTCTTATCTGTCATATATTGAACACCGTTCCCGGGCTGATCGTAAAAAGGTTGTATTCGAGACGATGATGTCTCGAAATCTTTCAAGACACGGAAACGATGATACTCGGTAAGACGAGGATCTGACGGCAATGAACGCTGCTCAAAAGATGTACCTGCATCAGAAAAATATTTCCCCCTGTTTAAACCATAACGATCTACTACTTGGCCTTTCTTTATCGTTGTTGTTTTCCATTCACCTATAGCGCCATCATTATCTGGATACCGAAGTGTTCCATCTTCTTCAAACCACTGTGGGTCAAGGTCACGACGGAGCTTAAACTTGGCCTTGTTCTGCTCTATCATCCTCAAACGTGCTTGGCCGGCTGCGCTTCCTTCAGATGCAATCTTTCCTCCTGCTTGCTCCTCTCCAGCAGCCGCACCTTTCGCTCCTTTGACGAAGGGTAGAGCAGCAAGTAAACCGTTGACACCGATGGTGGCAACGGCGTCTGCCGCCATTTTGCCAGCCTGTTTGAGATCGATCCTTGCTAAAAACGATTACGAAATACTTCCTCGTATGAAAGGATGTGATATTTGTGAACTATGGTAGGAACTCGATTGTCATATTACGAGTTGCCATTTGCGGTCTTAACTGATCAATGATTTCTTTGATGTCAGAATCACTAAATCGGACGGATTCGCCCCGGGCATTAACATTTTCAACGGAGGACGTATAGGCCGAATAGTCCGGCTCGCCAGGTTGAGAGACGTAGGATGCTTCACCGCCCATGACGTAGGTGTCGCCCCTAAACGTAAAAGTGAGTTTGCCAGGAGTAACGTTTACAAGATCTACTATCTCTGCCATATGAGCCTTTCTTCACCAGTTGCCGGATCAATTGATGTAATGCTGTTGACATTAGGATTGCTAGTTAAAGCTCCAAACTCTTTACCTTCCCATATATTTCCTGGTCGCAGGTCATTTCCAAGAACAACATGAACGTCTCCACTTGCGCCCTGCGCGTATTCCGACGAGATATCTTCCCAAGCCTGAACCGATGTGGGATTACTTTTGTCGAAAGAAGGCATATTAATGTTACGGTTGGAGATAAGTGATTCAAGTGTAGTTCCTCCGCGTGTTCTAGCTATATTCGCGGCGTTCACATCACCACCAGCGTAGGTACCATCAGGGCGAACACTTCGCCCTGACCAGAAGAAAGCTTCATTCGGCTTAGTGCCCACGTCAGCCGCAACTTTGGAAGCAGCAGAAGCTGCAGTTTCTGTTTTTGCACCCTTGAGCGCCTGAACGCCCAGCACTGCTAGCAAAGCATTGACGCCGATTTTGCCGACGGCATTGGCGAAAAGTCCTCCAGCCCTCTTGAGGTCGTCTGAGGTTTTGGCTTGTTTGCAGCAGACTTGTTGGAACTGGTAGAGCTCTTTCAGGCCGGAGACAATCTGGGCCCCGGACATGGCTAAGCCGACCAGAGCGAGGGCAGCTACGACGTCTTCGACTTCGCCTGCGACGGGGATGGCTTGAATGATGGCGGCGGCGCCAAGTGCGATGGCGATGCCCTTGGCTCCGCCGAGGGCGTCGAGGACGCCTTTGCCGAGCGGCGCTTGTCTAATGGCGGCTTCCATCTTTTGTGCGCAGCTTAGGCCGGCGAGGGATGGGGCGGCGGTGCCGATGTGGTTGGATTGGGTGGCGCTGATGCGGTGCATCCGGCCTGCGGCTCGGAGGTGGATGTCGCCTTCGGTGTGGAAGGCGATGGCGGGGCGTCCGGTGTCGGCGGCTTTTTCGGTGAGGACGAGGCGGTTGGAGCGTGGGGTGGCGAGGGTGAGAGACTCCTGGCCGGGGGTGTCGACGAGGTGGACACGGATGCCGCTTTTGGTGACGATGCGTTTGACCAGGTTGCCGTCCGACTCGCCGGCGGTCTCGTACTGTTCGCGGGGGGGCTGGTGGATGCTGTTCCACAGGCTGCCGAGAACGACCGGGCGCTCGGGATCGGCGTCGAGGAAGCCGACCAGCACCTCGTCGCCGACCTCCGGCATGACGGTGAGGCCGAAGCCGGCACCGGAGTGAAGGCTGGTCATGGGCGCCCAGAGGAGAGGGCCGTTGCCCTGCCAGAAGAGCGAGACCTGGAGGCGGCCGCGGCCGAGGGGGTCGTGGTTGGCGACTACGCGGGCCACCTGCGTGCCGGGGGCGACGGCCGGAGGCGGACGGTGGGGTGCGCGCCATTGCTTCCAAGGGGTGGCGATGAAGTGGTTGACATAGCCGACGGGAGTCCAGAGATGGGTGACTTCGAGGACGTTGAAGACGCCCGAGGCCTCGCCGAGATTCTGGACCTCGATGGAGCCGCCGGCGGTGACGGTTTGATCGCGCGATGTGCCACCGGCGAGGACGCCGCCGCCGAGCGAGCGTTCGGCCTCGGAGCGCGCGCGTTCGAGCATGTCGGCGCAGGTCGCGGAGCGGGAGCGCGGGGTAAAGCCGAGGAGATCGAGTGACGTAGAGCCGCCGGAGACGGCATCGCCCATGCGCTGGCCAGCGGACTCGAACTGCGGCTGCTTCTGTTCGCCGGGCGAGATATGGCTGGAGAAGGTGGCCGAGTCGTACTGGGCCGCGGCGACCCTGGCGGGGCCGAGCTCGCCATCGAGGAAGAACTCGAGCAGGCCGAGTTCGCCGCGGAAGAGAAGCGGGCGGGGGGCGTCGAAGGTGTTGCGAAGCTCGGGGGCGCCGAGGCCGGTGCGGATCCAGCCGTTGTGATCGTCGGCCAGGCGGAGGAGGAACTGCCAATTCGTCTCGCCATACTGGATGTACTCGGAGGGGGAGGTTTTCTCGGCGAGCTGCGTGGAGACGCCGCCGGCGCGGCTCGCCAACTGCTGGGCGATGCTGTTGAGCGAGGGTGTGGCGAAGTAGGTGTTGCGCTCGGAGTGGTCGATGAGCCAGGAGGTTGAAGCGGCGCGAAGGAGTGCGGTATAGCTTCCCCACACCTCTTGCTTCAGAGCGACGTCGATGATCACGCCGCTGAAGATGATGTGGTTGCTGCCGTCTTCGGCGGTGATGCTGAGCCCGCAGGAGGCGCCGAGGGCGTCTTCGCCGGGGATGGGGTAGCCGAGCGTGTCGCGGCACTCGATCTCACAGAACCAGTGATCGTTGAGGCGCTGACGGACCTCAACCCGCTGGAGGATGGCTCCGTTGAGCAGGTCGCCGCCAATGGTGACGAAGGCCGGTTGGCTCATGCACAGTCCTCGGAGCCGAGCGGGGATTGAGCGACACTTTCGAGTCGCCGACGCGGCAGACGGCATTCCTCCTGGCCGGTGAGGTCCGGAAGAAGACCGGCGGCTTCGCTCCTCGCGCCGCAGGCGATCAGTGCTGTGCGAAGCTCGGTTGGGGTAGAGAAGCGAGCGTCCGGACCTTTTTCGAGCAGCCGCAGAATAAGTTTGGCCAGTGCCGGATGCTCGGTGTGGAGATTGGCGGGCAGGGCGGGCGCCTGTTCGAGGTGTTGACGTTTGAGCTCGGGAAGCGAGCCGGCGATAAAGGGAGGGCGTCCGGTGAGCAGCTCGAACAGGATTGCGCCAAGAGAGTAGAGATCGGTACGGATGTCCGGCAGCTCACCGCGAATCTGCTCGGGCGCCATATAGAACGGGGTGCCGAGGATGTGGGTGTTTGCGGAGCTCTGCGGGTCTCCGCCGAGCGCCCGGGAGAGGCCGAAGTCCAGCACGAGATAGGAGCCCCACTCACTCAGGCGGATGTTGCCCGGGGTCAGGTCGCCATGCAGCAGGTCTTTTCGAGCGGCGAACTCGAGAGCAGAGTTGATCTGCAGGGCGGCCTGAAGAACCTCGGGTGCGGGGAAGGCGCCAGTGCGGGTGAGCAGGTGGTCGAGGTCCTCGCCACGAATGTAGGGCATGGTGAGGAAGTGCAGGCCATCCGCCTCTTCAACGTCAAGGACAGAGACGATGTTGGGGTGGCCAAGAAGGCAGGCGGCGTGGAGAGCTTCGCGGCGAAAGCGCAGGAGCACGCCGGGGTCCCTGGCGAACTCCTGCCGGAGCACCTTGATGGCGAAGAGCGCGCCGTGGGCGCGATGACGGGCGAGGTAGACCGTCGCCATACCGCCGAGGCCAATGAGGTGAAGCAGATCGAAGCGGCCGGCGAGCACGACGGCAAGACGCGCAGAGACGCCGGGCTCCTGCTGAAGAGCCTGGGGCGACGGCTCAGAGGACTGTGGTTGAGAGAGTCCAAGCACAGTGACGGGAAGCGGCTGCGATTTGAGGAGTGCACCGATCATGAAAGGCGCCTCCGCCAGTGTTCCGGAGAGGGGGGAAGCGCGCTGTAAGGGATGGGCAGAGGGATGTGGGCGAGCGGAAGCATGCGCTCGCGGACAGAGGGGTAAAGGCCGTCAAACCAGCCCAGGGCGGAGGGCTGCATGACATGTTCAGGCTGCCGATTGAAGAGCTGCCAGGCAAGGACGGCTACAACGCGGGCGATGGAGTTCAGGGCGTTATGCGCGACGCGGTGAATGGACCAGAGGCAGAGAAAGCCGGTGTCGGGATGCGCGTTGGGATGAAAGACAGGCTCCTCGACAAAGGCTTCGATGGGCATGGCCGGAAAGTAGCGCGGGAAGCTGAGGCGGACGGTGTGCTCGGAGCGGATGCATAGGCTCCAATCCGGCAAAGATTGAGAGTCGAGAGAGGCGGGCGGCCTGATGAGTGAAGGGGCGGAGCGCAAGGTGAAGCGGAGCCCCTGATCGGTCCGGACGGGGGGAGAGAGGCGTGCAGGCGCGGTGGAGGCGGCTTCGGCAAAGAGCTCGATCTCGTTCTCGATTCTTACGTCGCGCATGGAGCTGTCTGACCGCATCAAGCTGTTGTCACCCCGCAGAAAAGATGCCGCATTCAATACTTCTTTCAGCCATTTGTCGCAATGGTGGAGACACGCAGGACGTCATTCGGCCTGACCCCCTGTGTGGGCAGCGCATCGGAGAAATCGAGGCTGCGTCCGTTCCAGACGACCTCCGGCTCACCGTCGCCCTGAAGGACATCGCCCCGCTCGCGTAGATCGAAGAGGATCTCATCGATAGTCTGGCCGAGGGTTTCTTCTTCATCGATGTCGACGGTGTACTTGGTTTCGCCCCGGACGGTGTCGAAGTAGATCTGGTATTTCGCCATGCTTGCCAAACCTCTGTTTGCCGGCTGCGCCGGGTTTAGAACGTTTCCCTCTGCCAGAAAGAGTACGTGATGGTGCTACTAAGGCGAAGTAAATTTGCCGCCGACGCCGCTCACCGAGACCTGGATGGAACGGAGCGACTCCGGAAGATCGGGGCAGACCCAGCCGCAGCGGAGGCACTCGCCGTTGGCGCCGTCCCAGTCTTCACGGCACTGCGGCCGGCCGCATCTGCCGCAGTTGCGGAGATCGCGGTCTTCAAAGGAGGTGAGGCAAACGCGACAGCGTCCGAAGTTAGCCCGGGGACCAAAGACGCGGTCCCACCACTGGTCGGCCTGCGGAAGGAGAGGGACGTGGTTTTCAGAGCAGAGCCGGCAGCGGCGGTGCGCGAAGTCCCAGCAGGTGTGATCGCAGACGGTCAGGTTGCAGCGCGGACAGCCGAAGACGACCTCCCCGGTGCTGACGCGGCGGTTACAGAGTCCACATCGCCGGCTGCCTTTCCGCTGTAGCAGGCCCGCCAGGATGGCTCCGAGGGCGGCGGCGGGCGGCGCACAGACAATGCCCAGAACAGTCTCCGGAAGCAGGAGCGAGACAGCGATACCGGTGAGCGAGGCAAGCAGGACGGCGAGCGGAAGCGGCCAACAGCGCGACGGCAGAAGATGCAGGCGAAGCGCAAGGAGGACGCTGACGGCCCCGAGCAGAGATCCGACAGATAAGGCGGCGATTACGCCGCCGAAGGTGGCGGCGAACTGCGCCGATGCGAGCAGGGCTAGCAGAGCGAAGCGAGTGGTGAGATCTCCGAGGGACCGTTGCTGCATACAAAGCCCTAAGAAACGCTCGCGAGACAAGGGCTGGACAGGCCGAAGTCTGCGAGCGTCATGGCTGCCTCCCGGCTATCGCGATGGACTTCCGAGATGGTTTCGAGGGGCAGGAGATGGTTGGAGCCGCAGAGAGTACAGGAGGACTGGGCGCGAAAGCGAGCGACACGCAGCAGGGGTTCGGTTTCATTGCCGCACTCGAGGCAGCGGGCGCGCCGGACCAGAGGCCATTCCAGGTTGAGGGATGAGGCTTGAAGCTCATCGAGAAGAGCAGCGACCGTGGCCGAGTTGCCGGCACTCTCGCGCAATGAGGAACGAAGCGAGGGATCGTGCCAGGGACAGGTCGTGCTGCGGAGGAGGCGGTGAGTGTTGGTGTGGCTGGAGGCTCCGGTCAGCGTGAGTTCGAGGGCGAAGGCGTCCTGAGCGGGGCCTGCCGCTTTCTGGTCAAGCAGGTGACGCAGGCCGACATCGACGGCCAGAGCCGCTATGGAGGAGGCCATGACCGGCGTGCTGGCGAGGGTGGGAGAGGCCGGCCTGCTGGAACAGCCGGGGGTGCTCGACGCGGTGTGGGCGAGGAGGTTGAAGCGGGTCTGCTCGGAGAACTGACACAGGTAGCAGGCGGCCTCGAGCTCCGCGGGGAAGAAGGCGACACGGCCGCGCCACCAGCTCTCGCCGAGCAGAGCGGCGTCGACTGAGGGTATCCCCAGGCACCGCACGCTGTGAGCTGTTTCGGTGCGGGCAACGGGGGTGTCGGGGCAGGAGAAGACGAGATTTGCAGAGGCAAGCGTGGCGAGGGGGACGTCCGCGATCTCCTGTGGCAGGGGCGACCAGATAGTCGCGGGAAAAAGCGAGGCGGCGAAGCGTGCGATGGCGGCGACCTTCGGCTCGCCGAGGAGGGCTTCACCACGAAAGAAGATGCTATGCGGCAGATTGACCGGCGCGATGGTGTCGGGATCGATGAGGAGCACGCGTCCGAGGCCGAGTTGACCCAGGAGCCGGGCGACCTCGCTGCCGAGAGCACCGGTTCCGACGATGGCGCAGGTGAGCCGAGCCAGGTTTGCCGGAGCGAACAGGGTCTGTTCGAGGCGGCTGGCCTGGGTCTCGGGGTGCTCTTGCGATACCGATCCGGATGAATGGGAGATGCTGGTCACGAGCCCGGAGTTTACCAGTCTGCGGGACAGCCTGCCGTACAACCAAAGCGGCCACCCGTTCACAAAAGTGTCATTCGAGGTTACGGGCGGGCGTGGGGTATAGTTGCGGAGTCCGCCGATCCTTCCTGATGTGGGACTTCACCCCTGATATGAGTCTTCACCGAGCTATTTATTTTGCGTCGCTCGTCGGCGCCATGGGCGGGCTTCTAGCCTGGGTGCTGGCCGCATCCGCATCGGTGGCCGTCGCGACGACGCGGGCCGGATGGGTCGAGGACGGCATCTTTCTGGTGGCGCTGTGTCTGGCTGTGGCACCGCTGCTGCTCGGGTACTTTGACCGCTTGCAGACGGGGCGGGTGCATGGACGGCTGATCTGGCTGGGGCTGGGAATTGGGAGTGCGGCGGCTGCGCTGGCGGTGCTGCTCGATATCGTTCTTCGCCGCGGCGTGGGGGAGTCCGCCGCTCCGTTGTACCGGGTCGGGGTGTGGGCCGTTGCAGCATCCTTGCTGGGGGCAGGGGTAGGCGCTCGCTGGGTGAAGTCGAATAGGGCGCGCATGCTGCACACCTACGCCGGGGCGTTGATCGGCGGGTTGCTGGGTGGCTTGCTGTTTACGTTTCTGGGAATGCATGTTCCGGAGATCTCGCAGGCCTTTTCGCTGATGCTGGTCGGCGCGGGGACGAGCTTCGGCGCGGCGATCTCGCCGGTGTTTCTGCGCGATGGCTTGATCCAGTTCATCAGCAGCGGCGATGGGCGGGCGCACGCGAAGTACAGCAAGATCAAGAAGCAATGGGAGCTCGATCATGGAGAGTCGTACGTCTTAGGAAGCCAGCCGACGACGCAGACGGGAACGCGCTATGAGCCGGGCGCCTCAATCTTCATCCCGGACGCGGCCCTTGCGCCAAGGCACGCGGTCCTGTTCGCAAAGGATGGGCGATTTTTTATTGCGCGCCATCCTGATACCGGAGGATCGGCGGGAATCGCCAGGTGGGTGCTGCGCGTGCGCGGAAAGACCGTAACGACCTCGCTCGAGCTGCAAGAGCAGGACGACCTGCTCGTAGGAAAGACGGCACTTCGCTTCTCGGCAAGGAAGATGCCATGAGGGGTCTGTGGAGGTGGATCGCAGCGGCCGGTCTGGCGGCCGGCACCCTGACGCAGGCGCAGGAGTCAACGGCCGTAGGTGCGAAGGCGTTGAAGTTCGTCGCGCCGCTGCGGATTGAAGACTGCAGCCCGGTGACGCCGACACCATGTTTTTTCACGACGTTTGCACCGGTTGATGTAAGCAGTCAGCCGGCAGCGGTCGCTCTGCCACCCAAGGACAGCCTGCTCGACGCGGTGAAGCTGCAGGTGAACGGAATTGAAACAGCGCCGTTTTATGTATCGACCGGAGCGGGGCCGGCCAGCAGTCTGCGGCGAAGCGTGGTGCTGATCGAGATCGACATCAGCGGGAGCATGAACGACAAGGCGGCCGGGGCAGCCTCCCGGTTTGAGGCGGCGAGATCTGCGATCACGGAGTACATCCGGTCGACGCAGGAGGGGATTGACCGGGTTGCCATTGTTCCGTTTGAAAGCCATCAGGTGGTTCCGACGATTCAGGCAGCGGTGTTTAGCAGCCGGCGGTCGGACCTTGTTGCTCAGGTAGCGGCTCTTCCATCGCCATCACCGAAGAACAACACGGCGCTCTATCAGGCGGTCTTTACCGGGGTGGAAACACTGGAACGCGAGGTGGCGCGCGATGGCAGTTCCGCCGATGTGGATGCCAAGCTGATCGTGATGACAGACGGCAAGAACGAGGTGCTGAAGGGCGATGACGGAAACCTGCTAACGGGGCCGCTTGGCCTTGAGCAAGCCTCCGCCAAGGTGCGAGCTTCCGGGCTAGACATCGTCGGGATCGGCTTTGGGGAGCCTTCGACGATCGATCAACCGGCGCTGGCGCAGCTTTCAAAGCGGCATTTTCTTGCACAGAGTTTATCGGAGCTGCGGCAGATCTTCCGGGCGACGGAGACGCTACATCCCTCGCAGATTAGTGTCGGATTTTTGTCGCCGTGGACGGATCGGCAGAGTCTGGCCGCACGCGACGTAGCTGTCGGCGCCGTGCTGACGTTGCCCGGCGGGGCCGCCTTATCGAGCGACGCGGAGCAGTGGCATGCACCGGCAATGGGATCGCCACTGTTTCGTAAGCATGCCGGAAGTGAGGAGATGCAGGCGCTGATTCGCCGGACGCCGCCTCCGCTCACGGCATGGAACACGCTGGTGCGCGGCATTTTAGTGCTTTTTGGTATTTCTGCGCTGCTGTTGCTGTTATGGTTCTGGGTACCCCGGTTGATTTGGCCGGACGGGACGATGCCGCCGGCGCAGCGCTGGGGCAAATCTGTCTGTGTACAGGCGTCCGGGGCGCAGGTCCGATCAACGAAGGCACCGGCGGGGTTTGCTGCCGCCGGAGAAAAGTTGGTGTCACAGAGGTCTCCCGGGCAGGTAACACAGGTGCAGCCCCGGGGCGACTTCGCGAAGACCCGACGCATCAGCGATGCGTAGGCACGAAGCAGGCAACGCAGGAATGATCTTGACGTTCTGACGGCATCAAAGCGGTGAGTTGAAGGGGAGGGTAAAGCACAGTGCCACTGGTCAAAGTGATTCGAAAGGGAGTAACACCCCACATTCGCAAGGTGCCGACCTCGACTGCGGCCGTTATGCTGCCAGTCACGATGGATCGCATCGGCGCCGAGGCAGGCAGTGAGACCGAAGAGCCGACCAAGGTCGAAGACCTTCGCGATGCCTTTACGAAATTTCAGCCGCAGTTCGACTTTCGCGGCCGAGCGGGCGAGGAAGAGACGGAGTTTCGGGCCGATCTTCGCTTCAAGAGCATTCGAGACTTCGAGCCTGAGAACCTTCAGAAGAAGCAGGAGGTGCAGAAGGAGAATGGCGAGACCGAGTACCTGCGAAACGATCTGGCCGACCTGAAGCTGAATATAGACCTGTTATACCGGCTGAAGGATAGATGGCGGCTTCCAGCAGTGCGACGGGCATGGAACGATCCGGCGCAGCGCAAGGAGATCATCGAGGCGCTGGGCAAGCTGCGAAGTGAACTGCAGGGTGTAGCGAAGGGCGGTAACGCGTAATGGCAAACACACAGACTCTGACCAAGAAGCGGACCACGGAAGCGATCATCTCGGATACAAAGTCGAAGAGCCTGCTGCAGGATATCTTTGCCGAC
This sequence comes from uncultured Acidobacteriaceae bacterium, assembly GCA_964246835.1. GTDB lineage: Bacteria > Acidobacteriota > Terriglobia > Terriglobales > Acidobacteriaceae > Edaphobacter. The sequence continues at coordinate 15,902 of CAXTRT010000014.1, forward strand.
CTGCATCCGGGACTTCTGGATGAGAAACGCGATCTGGCGACGATATTTACCCCGCAATCCGCAGGGGAGTTTCTCAGCTATCTGACGGATTTTGAGCGCTTGCTGGACGAGAGCGACACGTACGAGAAGACGGTCGAGAAGGTACAGAAGAAGATTGAGGGCGCGGAGGCGGTGCGCGACGACCTGTTGGCTCAGGTTTACGACAGTGTTCGCCCGCTCGAACAGAGCTATCGGCTGCTGCAGATGTTCTTTGAGAACTCGAAGACAGGCGACGGCAAGGTGCGCAAGCCGGTCGAACTCTACGTCCTTAATGCGGATCCGAAGGCTATGCAGGATATCTTCAGCATGAGTGTCGCCGCGGTGGAGCACTTTGTTACGCAACGGAATGACAATTTTAATTTCCGGGATGATATCTGCAACTTGGTGATTCCAGGATTTTATCCGCAGCCGATTCGCGAGAAGTTTGAGCAGATGGCCAACGCCTGGGGCATGCTTCTGATTGGCGATCTGGATGACGAGAAGTCGTTCAAGAACATCGAGCGAAACTTCCTTCCGGGTGGCAAGTACGAGTTCCTGAAGCGGCCCGAGGATAACGCCGCAGCCGATGTCTGCCTGGTCGGCTACCTGCAGCTGCGCGCACCGCACTGGTTTGAGAAGGGCGACGCAAAAGAAGGCATGTATGCTCCCCCGTCGATCGTATTTGCGGGAGCTGTCGCACGGGCCGATGACGTTCAGGGCATGGCGCAGGGACCGGTAGGATCGCGTTTTGGCCGCGTGCTTGGCGCGGAGAAGTCCCGGGTCGAGCCGCTGATCAGCGAGATGGAGCATTTGAGCATGGAGCGGCAGCTCATTCCGATCATCCGCGATGCGGACAATCACCTGTGCTTTTATGGTTGCCGAACCCAGGCGGATGACCCGTATGGGGTATTGAAGTTTTTCACGTCGTATCGCATCCTTCGCTATCTGGAGCGCTGCTGCCGGCACTATCTGCTTCAGGTTGCCGGGCAGGTGCTAACGCGCGACTTCATGGATGAACAGATCGAGACGCCGTTGAAGCGGCTGCTGGATGAGCAGGTGACGCAAGGAACAATCCTGAGCTACGACCTGTTTGTCGATAAGGACTCGAACAAGCGCATGCAGGGCATCTGCGACATCACCTTAAGCGTTATGCCGACCGGGCCGGCGGAGACCTTTGTGCTCAAGATTGACGTCCCTGAGTTCTCAAAACCTGAGCCTGCAGATAAGCGAAGCGCGTAGGTGAGGATTACTGAAGTTTTGTGAATTAACACCTGTTTCGACGTCAGGTTCAGATTTGATTGCGTCACAGTTTGGGAGTGGTGATGGAGACGTCTATGAAGGAACGGGAAAGTTCTGGACTACGCATGACACCGCGGGATGCCGCTCGAAGCCACAAGTCGGTGACACATGACCGTGGGCAAGCTTTTCCCGGCCGGATTGAGGGAGGTACTTCCGCAAAAAAGAGTGAGGCGGAGGCGCGGAGTTCGGTCGTTCGGTCGCCGTATGGCATGAAGATCTCCGCACGGGTCGGTCGTCCGTTCACGCTTGAAGAGGAGCGAATCGGCCCGGGAGAGAGACAGCCGGCCGAGGAAGCGGTCTTCGAGGCGAAGACCGTTTCGGTCAATCGCGAGGTTGTCCTGGGGGCACGGCAACAGCCGACTGCGTTACACGGAAACCCGAATCTAAGATCGTCCGGGGGCTTGGACGATGTGCCCCGCTTGGAAGGCAGAAATCTGCCGGAAGAGCCCGGACGGATGCACGCAGGTGTTGCACGCTTGAAAGCGCTTCTGCCGACTGGCTGGTTCAAAAGCTGACCCAACAAGGAAGCAGATGCAGCAGACGGAGTGGAGTTCCGCTTGTGTTCCACGATGCACCACGTAGGTAGAAAGATAAAGGAGGAGTTTCTGTGGCCACTGCACCCTATCGCGCTACCGTCACTATCGACGGGACGAAATTTGATGCTGTTTCAACCAGTGTAAAGTTCACAACGGAGAAGGATCGCTCGGGGGTTGCGCAGATGGGCAGCCTCTCTACGCGGATCCGCGTCTGGGCCGATCTGCACGATGACCAAAACCTGCCGTTCTCCGCAGTCAAGAAGTTCTTTGACATGGCGAACGTCGTCACTCGGGACAAGATCAAGCCGATCAAGATCGAGTTCTGGAAGGACGATTCACATCAGGACGCTCTGGTTAGCTACAACTTCAGCGGCTGGATTCGGCGCTTCGAGACTTCTAACCCGCTCGACTTTCTTCCTGGCGGACCGCTGCCCACCTCGGACGACCTGCTCGTCGACGGGGCGGCTCCTGAGCTGAATCACATGATGATTCTCGATCTTGAGCCGGCGATGAACCAGCAGCACTTCCAGGACATTCAGGTCAGCAATTAAGCATGTAGCAATTAAGCATCTCAGGTCCGCAACCCAGCGCCCGGGCGCCAAACAGAGAAAGGCAGACTTCCATGGCAACTTCTCCATACCGCAGCACCGTGACGATCAACGGAAATAAGTTCGATTGTGTCTCGGTCACCGTTGCTTTTCAGACAGATAAAGACCGCGCAGGCATGCCGCAGATGGGCAGCCTGGCGACGACGATTCGCGCCTACGTGGACTTCCATGACGACACCAACCTTCCGTTCTCCACGCTGAAGGGCCTCTTCGATCTCGCCAATGTCGTGACGCGCGACAAGGTAAAGGATATGAAGATTGAATTTTGGAAGGACGACTCGCATCAGGATGCGCTCGCGAGCTACGTCTTCAAGGGATGGATCAGCGGCTTTCACACGCTGAATCCGTACCAAAGTGTGGATACGACGGGCGAGCAGAATGTCGGTCTGAATCACATTCTGGTGCTTGACCTTGAGGCAAGCCTCAATCAGCAGAACTTCCGCGATATCCAGCTCAGCAACTAAATAGGAAAGGCGGCGAAAGGGCATGGCGTGTCTCTCCTTTCCCTTACGCATGCGCGATGGCGGAACTCTTCAAAGAACCGAAGAGGCCGCCGCTGTGCTTGCCTTTCTGCAGGTGATGGCGCTGACGCCTGGCGGATCATGGCAGGCCTGTGCCGAGTTTGGCCTGCGAGATCTGCTTGAAAATCCGCAGCGGCGCGCGGACGTTCCCAGGCTGGCGGCGGAGCGCGCCAACCGGGCGCTGCGGGCCCTTGGCTTCGAGACCTTCAGGGTCTCCTCGATCGTCCGGGAGCTGAGTCAACGCGCCGATATCGAGACGTATTCAGTAACGCTTTTGTCGACCAGAGGCGAGCAGCAGGAGTTTTCGAGCACACTGACCGCACCGGTGGCCACGTGAGCTGCCGGAGTGAGGCGAATTTGTAGAGATTGCAGAGAAGAACTGTAAGGATTGTTGAACTTGTGGACGAGTGATGACGATGCTGAAACCCACCACTGCTGAGATCGACCGCAAGCTGCGAGAGGAGTTTCGCCGGCGCGCCAAGGACTACGGCATCACCGCGGAGACGCTCGATCCGGTGCTGGCGGTGCTGTTCCGTACCTTTGCCCAGCAGGTGGAAAATATCTACTCCGACACCGGCCGCATGCGCCAGGCGCTGCTTGAAGAACTGATGGCGGGGATGCAGATACGGCGATCGATGGCGCGACCCGCGCAGACGGTGGTTCGCTTCAGCTCGCGATCCTCGCGATCGAAGCTGCTGCAGGCTGGCACGGAGCTGATCGGGCATGCGCGTTCCGGAGAACGCCTGATCTTCGCGACCGATGCCTCGATTGAAGTGAGCTCGGCGACGGTGGCGATCGCGCTCGGGTACCAGGATCAGACGCTCGAGCTGCTGCCGAATGTGGAGGTAGGCGAGGCGCTGCAGGCGTATCGCCCGAGCCTGGATCCGGTGCGGGTGAATCTGGGCCCACAGCCCGCGTTGTTCCTGGCGATTGAGCATCTACCCGAGAGCGGGCTGCGGCGCCACAGTGTGTACTTCGATCTGGCCCCGAATGGGTATCCGGTTCGCGCGGCGCTGGAGTCCGAGACGTGGTGGATCTTTGGGCCAGACGGCGACCTGAACGGAGAGGGGCTGCTGCGGCCGGAGCGCGGTAATGGCGGCATGAGCCAGCTGCGATGGCAGTTTGGCGAGGAAGGAACGGAGCCGAGCCCGACCACGTTTCCCGAGCTGCAGGACGGCTTCTACGGCGGACGTATCTTCGTTCTGCCGGACGGAGCAGGCCGCTCGCTTGAGTGCACGGTGCCTCGGCTCCTAGAGCAGCCGCTTACCCGCATCTGCGGCCGGGATTTGTGCAGCTGGTTGAGCGAGCCGCGCGTGTGGATCAAGATTCCCATGCCGCCGCAGATGCCGCCGTTGCGATCGACGATCCACGGGATCGTGCTGCATGCGGCGACCGCGAGCAATATCTTCTGCAGCAATCAAACGGTGGACTTCAAGAAGGACGGAACGTCGCTTCCGATCGGTATTAAGACGAGCGGCAGCCGCGAGCTTCTGGTCGCTCCGCTCTCCGTAACCGGGCGCGGAAACCGCATGTACGCCGCGGGCCTGCAGCCGAGGTCCGATGCGACACAGGGATGGTTCGAGTTCAAGAATGATCGCGTTAACCTTCATCCCGGGATGGAACTCGACGGGCGCGAGGAGGAGAGCGCAACGCTGCGGCTGTGGCTGACCAATGGAGCGCTCGGAAATCTGATGGCTCCTGGAGATATTGCCGGGTTTGCCAGCAGCGCGACCTTCGACGATATTCGCGTGACGCAGATGACGGCATCTTCGGGCGGCTCGGATGGCGAGGAGTATGCGCTGGCGGAGCGTCGCTTCGCCGAGACGATGCTGACGCGCGGAAGTGTGGTCACGCGATCGGATCTGGAGACGGCGGCTCTCGCGTATGACCGGCGGATCCTGTCGGCGTCCGTGGAGTCGCGCATCGATCGGCGGCCCGAGGGTCTGCGCAAGGTGGCGCGACTGTGGCTGTCGCTTGATCCGGACGGCTTTACGGACCGAGATCTGGAGCTGCCGGTCATGCAGCAGGGAATGACGCGCCTGCTCGAAGGCCGGCTCATTGAAGGCACGCTGCTCGACATCCGCTTCGAATGGGGACAGGCGGTGCCGGCATGAGGGAAGAGACGGCAGTCCGGCGCGCCGGCGGACTTCGGCAGATGCCCGATTTTGTCTCCGGCACGCATGCGTTCCGTCACACCATGCACTCGGCGCTGGCGTCGCTAGAGGCGGAACGCGTGTCGCCACACCGGCTGCGACTGCGGTCGACCGGACGGGAGAGCGTGCCCGAGGGAACGGTGGTGGGTCAAAGCCCGGCCGCGGGGGAGGCGATCGACGAAAGTACCCCGCTCACACTCGATATTGCGGGCGAAGGCTTCTATCACCACCTGCCGTTCGGGATGTGGGACGTGGGTGGAGAGGAGACGGCGGGCACGCGGGAGATGCTGGAGGGAATCGACGACCCACTGTTAAAGGTGACGCACTGGTCGCGCGAGGGGGCGCTCCTATTCAATATCGCCGCCGATAACCTGCCCGCATGCGCGCGGTGGATGACGCTGTTCGGGGTCAAGGCTGAGGCGTGGCCGCGTTATCTCTGGTACCCGCTGGCAAGCCTGCTGGGATCGCTCGCAGGGCTGGCCGGAACGCGCGAGGGCGTTTCCCTGGTGCTGTGGGTGCTGTTTGGTCTGCCGCTTTTAGAGCTGCGCTATCAACGCTCGGATACGATGCTGTCGGCGGAGTTCGTGACCCAGCTGGGCGCGCGATCGTCGCGCCTAGGGGTGAGTACGGTGGCTGGAGACTCGATTGAGGACCTGGCGGCTCTCGAGATTCGCATCGGCCCGGTCGCGCTTGCACAGTATGAGCAATTTGAGATGGACGCGGGCCGGCAGCTGCTCCTGCGAGCGTTGAAGCTGGTGGTTCCGGTGTCGCTCGATTTCTCGCTGGAGTGGGAGGTGCTCGACCGCGCACGGGCTCCCCGGCTGGGCGATCCGGCACAGAACAGCCGTCTGGGTGTGAATTGTCATATGGGCGTGCAGTAGACAGTAGGTAGGTGGGACGTACGTAGCAAACGCGAGACGACCGGATGCGGACGGCCGGCGAAAGGATTGGACGATCAACATGGAGTCATTGCATTTGAGGTCGGTGAACTGGCAACACGGCATGCTGCTGACGCCCGACCATTTTCTGCGGCAGGAGCGCTATCTCGAGTCGGTGGCTATGTGGGCCACCAGCTTTTTGACGGCAAGCGACGGCCTGGTGGGCGGCGGGGTGCGTCTGCCGGAGAGCGATTTGGGAGCGGTCCGCCATGACCCGATTGTGGTGCTGAGCGAGGATGCCGAGTCGCTGCGCATCTCGGTGAGTCAGTGCCGCGGAGTCACGCCGTCGGGCCTGATCGTGGATATCGACAGCGCCATAACGGTCTCTGAGCAGTTCGCGAAGAACAGGCTGGCCGGGGTTGTCGAGGCCGTGGTGTACGTGATTCATGATACGGGACGACGCGCGCCGATGGATGGAGTTGCCGACACGTTCAACCCGCAGATGCGGTCCGAGCGCACCTTTGCGTACCGGGTGTCGCTGGAGTGCACGGCGGCGGAGCGCGAGAATGCGCTTGCCGTGGCACGGATCCAGAGGCCGATTGCGGGTGTGGAGTACGAGAAGGACCCCCGCTTTATTCCGCGGTGCGCATCGATCTCGGCGCACAGCGAATTGACCGCCGGATGGCGGCGCATCGTTGAGATGGTGCATACGCTGAGCTCCGGGTATGCGGAGCTGCACCGCGCCATGCGGGAGTTCATGGTGTTGTTCACCGAGCGCGGGATTGAGACCGAGGTGGACCGCGACTCGGTTGCCTTTGCGGAGCGGATGGTGATGGCGCTCCAGGACGCGTCCTATGCGGTGCTCGACCGAACGCAATCACCGGCGCACTTCTTTGCGGCGCTGCGCAAGCTGATCCACCAGTCCGCGACGTACTTTGATCTGGCGCCGGGCATGCAGCAGTACTACGAGATGCTGCGGCAGACCGGCGAGACGGAGCTGGCGCGCATGATCGACTCGCAGAAGTACGCGCTCCAGACCGGGCGGACTCTGAAGCTCGAACAGAATCTGCAGACCGAGCTGCAGCGCAACCTGCAGTCGATCGCCGTGCTCGAGAAGCTGGAGCGCGCGCTTGAGGGCAAGTACATCGACTTCCGGCGCAGCCCGGCCCTCGAAGGGGCGAACTTTATCTTCGACCGCGGCGGCAAGGTGCTCTACCGGCTGGCGGCCAAGCCGGCGCGCGTGCAGGGCGTGGTGGATGAGTCGACGATCTACTTCTCGCAGCTGCGGCTGGAAGGCCGGGACAAATACCGTCTGATCCTGGTGGGCGAGACGACGCAACCCTTCGAGCGGAGAACGAAGATCAGCGTTGAGATCCGCTTGAACGAGGGCAGCGGCTTTCGCCGCGCGGCGATTATTCTGACGGCGGAGGCCAAGCTGGAGGATCAGTACAACCTGGAGTTCGATTTCGACGCTCCGGACGTACCGACGATTACAGATGTCCGGGTCACGGTGCCGGCGGCTCACGGGATAAGGACGGCGCTGCTGTTTATTCGCCATCGGTTCTACGCCGGTGCACCGGCCGAGAGCCCGGCGGCTCTGTCGCAGCGGGAGACGCCCCGGCCGGAGCCGCTGCCGTTTGCCTCCGGGCGCGGGCAGGGCGCGAGTGCCCAGGCGATCGAGAGCGATGGACCGCAGCGGTCGTCAGCCACACTGTCAGCAGCAGAGCGGATGCGGGAGGATCGCTCGGTAGCCTCGATGCAGCTGGCAAACGGACACTCCGCAGGCGAACACGAGGAGTCGCTTCCGCCGTGGATGCCGCGCAGCCGGGATGGAGGGGCATCCGGGACGGCGGAGCGGGATGAGGCGGATGTGAAGCCGGTGAGACGGCGGCGGCTGGAGTAGAGGACGGCTGGAAACAGAAGACAAGGGCGAAGGAGCAAGGTACGTGGGAATCGATTTGAGCCGGCTATCGGATGAGCTTGAAGATGCACTAGAGAACGCGCGCCTCTTGGCGGAGCGGCGGCGACAGGCCCAGATCCAGCCGGTGCACCTGCTGTATGTGCTGCTCGATCATGAGAGCAGTCTGTTTGCGCTTCTGGAACGCAACCACATTGGAGCGGGTGCTCTGCTGGATGCGCTGGGTGCGAAGGTGAACACGCAAGCCGGCGGTCCGCTCGAACCAGGACGCCGACCGATCGCCTCAAAGGCGCTGCGCGATCTTCTGGACGGCATGTTTCGCCGCGTAGACGAGCGAAAGGGCAACTCCGCCGAGCCGATGGACCTGCTGCTTGCGGCGCTCGATCAGAGTGAAGCTGAGCTGCGCTCGGACCTGCGCGAGGCGGGCGTCACCAAAGAGACAGTGCATGAGATCGCGGATGTGCAGAAGACGCTGAAGCAGAGCTACGAACCGAAGCAGGCGGGTGCGACCGAGGGCGGCGGCGCGCGGGAGCCGGAGATCAGCGGCGGCAACGTGCTGGAGCGCTTCGGCAAGGATTTGACGGAGGCGGCGCGCAGCGGCGATCTGATGCCGGTGGTGGGCCGCGATGAAGAGATCCGCCTTTTGATCCAGACGCTGCTGCGCAAGACCAAGAACAATCCGGTGCTGGTTGGGGATCCGGGAACGGGAAAGACGGCGATTGTCGAGGGGCTGGCGCAACGCATTGCGACCGGCGATGTGCCGGAGAGCCTGCGCAGATGCCGCGTGATTGCGCTCGATTTGATGGGACTGGTAGCCGGCGCAAAGTATCGCGGGGAGTTTGAAGAGCGGATCAAGGCGGTGGTCGATGAGGTGCGCCTGCGCAAGGGGGAGATCATCCTGTTTCTCGATGAGCTGCACCAGATGGTGGGCGCGGGCGGCACCGAGGGCGGCATGGACGCCGCGAACATTCTGAAGCCGGCACTGGCGCGCGGCGAGCTGCGTTGCGTGGGGGCGACGACCTTCGATGAGTATCGCGAGACGATCGAGAAGGATGGAGCGCTGGCCCGCAGATTCGAGCAGGTGCAGGTCAAAGAGCCCGACGCGGAGGCGATGCTGGCTATCCTGCGCGGCATTCGCGGCCGCTATGAGAGCTTTCACGGCGTAAGGCTGAGCGATGAGGCGATGCATGCGGCGATCAAGCTGTCGCAGCGTTACATGCGCGACCGATACCTTCCGGATAAGGCGATCGATGTCATCGATGCGGCGATGGCGCGGCTGCGGATGCAGCAGGAGTCGCGGCCGACGCACCTCGATAAGCAGCAGCGAATGCAGGCGCGGCGGCGATCCCAGATGGAGGCGATGCCGGAGGGCCGGGAGCGGACGGCTTTGGCGGCGGAGCTGGCCACAATCGACGAGCAGACGCTCGCGCTCGAGGAGCAATGGCAGAGGCAGAGGGGGCAGACGGAGGAACTCGGCCGCACCCGAGGCGCGATCGCCGAGCAGACGGCGCTGCTTGAAGCAGCCGAGCAGGCGAAGGACGTCGCTGGCGCGGCGGAGATCCGCTATGGCAAGCTGAAGTACCTGGAGCAGCAGCGGGCGGAGCTGGAGAGCAGGATCGGCGCGTCTGGCGAACCGATGACAGGCAATGAGGTGCGCGCGGAGCATGTGGCGGAGGTGATCGCGGACCGGTCAGGTATTCCTGTGAGCCGCATGCTCGAGAGCGAGCGGGAGCGGCTGATGGCGCTTGAAGAGCGGCTTAGCAAGCGCGTCTTCGGGCAGGAGGCGGCGGTTAGTTCGGTTGCAGACGCGGCTCGACGCATGCGCACCGACCTGCAGTTCCGGCGCACGCCGAACTCGTTCCTCTTTGCGGGACCGACGGGTGTGGGCAAGACGGAGCTGGCCAAGGCGCTGGCCGAGGCGCTCTTTGACGACGAGGCGGCGCTGATCCGCATCGATATGGGCGAGTACAAGGACAAATCATCGGCGGCGGGGCTGATCGGATCACGACCGGGCCTGGTGGGATCGGATGAGGGCGGCTTTTTAACCGAGAAGGTTCGCCGATCGCCGTTCTCGATTGTGCTGTTCGACGAGGTGGAGAAGGGGCATCCGGAGATCCTCGATCTGCTGCTGGGAGCGCTCGATGAAGGCCGGCTCTCGGATGCGAAGGGGCGGATGGCTGATTTCTCGAATACGATCATTCTCTTTACCTCGAATCTCGGCGTGCGTGAGGCGATGGCTGCAACCGAGGATCCGGCCGAGCGGCAGTCGATCATTATGGAGGTGGTCCGTACCTCCTTGAAGCCGGAGCTGTATAACCGCATCGGCCAGATTGTCGTATTTAATCCTCTGGCGCGAGCGGAGCTGAACCGGATTGTCGAGGCAAACCTACAGCAGCTGCGGCAGAAGCTCAAGGAGGATCGCGGTCTGGGCCTGGAGGTTTCGGACGAGGTGCTCGCGTCTCTGGCGGAGCACTCCTATGACCCGGAGTACGGCGCGCGACCGGCGGCCAGAACGCTCCAGCAGATGGTGCTCTCGCCGCTGGCAACGCTTCTGCTTACGGCGGAGACCAGGCCTGGGCAGACGATTCGGATCGATCTCGAGGAGGGTGAGCTGGTCTTCGGTCTGCGGACGGACGAGGCTGGCGGAGCTGGGGAGAGTGCCGAGGGTGTTATGGCGGCGGAGGTGAGCCGATGACCGCGCCGATCACAGCACGGAGATCTGCGTGGCGATGGCTGGTCATCGTGGTGGCGCTCTGCTGTATGCCGTCGGCGGCACGGCCGGAGGCGTTGACCCAGGCGGATCTCGCGAACGGCTGGCTTAATCTGTATGACGGGAGCCTCTTCGGCTGGAACACGACGAGTATATGGCACAACCAGGCGGACATACTCAGCGGACCTGCTGGTGTTGATCGAAAGATCCTCTATGCGCTACCGATCGCAAACTTCGAGATTCGCTTTATGTTTCGTGTCACCCAGACGCAGACGGGGGCGGCCTTCCGTCTGCGGACGACGGCGGACGCGTCTCTCGCGGACAATGGGTTCCGTATCCCGCTGGCCGACGGCGATCCGAGCTGGCCATCTGGAAGCATCGTGAACAAGGCCAAGAGTACGATGAGTCTCTCTGCGGGAGCCTGGCACAGTGTCTCGGTGGAAGCTGCAGACGGCCGCGTGACGGTGAAGATGGATGGCCAGCAGACTGCGAGCGCGGCGGATGGTGGAGTCAAAGCCGGTTACTTCGGCTTTGAGAGCAAGCAAGACTCCGGGCTGGAGCTGCGCGAGATCCATCTGCTGCCGAAGGGTATGGACAAGATATTTAACGGGACGGATCTGTCCGGCTGGAAGAACGTTCCGTATGAGAAGCCGGCGAGTGGCGGGGTCTTTCACCCGGTGGAGAAGATGTTTGGCGGGGGCGGCGGTGGCAAGCCGCACTCAGCGAAGTGGACAGTGAACGGCGGGAAGATTGTCGGGGAAAAGGGGCCTGGCGCGCTTGAGACCAACGCGACCTATCAAGACTTCGTGCTGCAGATCGCGTCGAGCGCTCAAACCAAAAAGGATGGTTTCCCAGCGGTCTACATACGGAACGATGCCGGCAAGACGTTTACCGGATATGGCCTCGGCATCGGCCCAAAAACAGGACAGATTCAAGGAATCGGGCAGCCGCGCCGTCCGATAGCGGCCAGGGAAGAGACATTTCAGACGGTGATTGCGGCCAATCGACAGCTCGGGGTCTTCGTTAACGGTGTGCTGCTGACGCTGGCAACAGATACGCGGCCTGAGGGGAACAGCGAAAAGGTGGGGGCCAGGACGAGCGGCGGCGTGATCAGTCTGGGCAGTGAGCAGGAGAACGAGACAGTGTCGTTTCGTACTGTCGCGATCCAACCGATGCAGCGTCCTTTCGGCGGCCTGGTGCAGGCTGAAGTGGCAACAATCAGCACCGTCGCTCCGGCCATGCTGCCGATTACGCCCGATGAAAGTTCCAAGACGGCGACGCAGAACGCACAGCTCGCGGCGGCTCTGGGAGTGATGGATCCGAAGCAGAAGGCTGAGATTGCGACGCTGATGAGTTCAGCTGTCCGAAGCAAGGATCCTCAGGAGCAGATGGGGCTCTATAACCGCATCATCCAGATGGACCCGTCGAACGCCGCAGCGGTACAGGGCTATAAGGACGCGCAGGCGAAGCTGGAGGCGCAGCAGAAGTCGCAGGCGCAGGACATTCAGCAGCAGCAGACGCAGCAGGAGACGCGGCAGAGCACGCAGGCGCAGGTTGCCGCGGCGCAGAGCTCAGCACAGACGGCGTTTCTCGCAGGCCACTTGAAGGAGGCAGACCGGAGTCTTGCGCTTGCGGAACGTCTCGCTCCGCCTAACCCCGTGACGCGTGATCTTCGGTACCGCATCAGCGCGGCAACGTCGCTGCGGTCGCGCCTACTTTACCTGGGCAGCGGCGCGGGTTTGGTAGCACTGGTCGGCATGTTCTGGTTGTGGAGAAGCCGCAAGCGGGAGCAGCGCAGCCCGGTGCTTGAGATGACGCGCGGACTGGAGCAGGGACGAATCTTTCCGCTGGATAAAGATGTTGTGCGGATCGGTGCCGTTAAGCAGGACGGAGGCCAGAGGAATGACATTGTCGTTGAGGACGTGGAGCACATGATCTCTCGCTTTCACTGTGAGCTTCACCGCAGGGACGGGTCCTTTTTCCTGATCGATTCCGGAAGCTCAAATGGAACGAAGGTAAACGGGCGTGTGGCGGCGCCGCGTACGCCGGTGCCGGTCCGCAAGGGATCGCGTATCGACCTCGGTGGCACGGCGGAGCTGCGGTTTGGCTATGATCGGCGGCCAAAGGTATGAGCGCGTGCACCGTGGAGAGAACGGAGCGGGTGACGCAACCGGGGGGCGAGAGCTCCTATGCGACACTGCTGCGGCAACGCTTCGACCTGGTTGATCCGCAGGTGGAAGCTGGCGCCGGCCCGCCCTATGAAAGCATGGCGCTCTGGGCGGAGATCTGTAATGCGCTGGAGGCAGGGCAGCTTCGTGTGGCGGAGCCGGTCGGCGACGGCTTGTGGGTCGTACATGCGTGGATTAAGCGGGCGCTGCTGACCCTGGGAGGCGCAGGCAGTATCCAGCCCCAGACCGGTGCGCTGCCGGGAAGCGAGATCGCGACGCTGGGCTGGCGTGAGGAGCGCTCGATACGAAGCCGGGTTCCGGCTGGTAGTCATTTACGACGAGGCTGCTTTGTCGGGGACGGGTGCTCGATTATGCCCCCCAGCACGGTGCAGGCGGGAGCCTATCTCGATCCGGGCGTGCGGGTGGACTCGCACGTGCTGGTAGGAAGCTGCGCACAGATTGGAGAGGGCGTTGTGCTGGGGTGCGGAACGATGATCGGCGGCGTGCTGCTGCCAGAGGAGGCGCTGCCGATCGTGCTCGAGCGCGGTGTGATTATTGGCGGCAACTGCGGACTATACGGGTCTGTTTTCATAGGGCAGCAGACGGTGCTCCGCCCCGGAACCGTCGTGCAGGCGGCAGAGGGGCTCTATGATGCGACCGTAGGCGAGTGGATCAGGGCGGCTCCGGGAGAGGCGCTGCACATTCCAGCGCAGGCCGAGATTGGTATGGGAGTTGCGCCGATAGAGCGATGTGCGGATGGCATTCAGCGCTTGACACCGATGATTCTTAGGCGTGAGAGTCGGACGTGATAGCCAACAGGAAAACCGTTAGGAGAAGACAATGAGCGTATTTTCGGGAGATATTCAAACTCCGCTGGCCGTGCCGGATCCCGGCACGGACTACAAGCTGCCGCCGCCGGGTTCGCTGAGCTACGGCAGCATTACGGCACAGAGTGCGCTTGCCGGAACCAACGGCGTCGACACGCTGCTGGTGGCTGGGAATCGCGATCGCCAGATGAACGGCAACGAGTCCACGCGGATTACCGAGAATCGCACCCATACGGTTCAGGGAAATCAGCAGAAGAAGGTGATTGGGAATAAGGTCGAGAACGTCATTGGAAATTTTACCCAGACGACCTTTCAGAATCTATCCGGTACTGTTATAGGCGCCACGAATCATCTTTACACCGGCGTGCATACGGTTGCCCATAAAGCAGATCAGATGGTGCAAGAACCAGTGCATTATATGCACGATGTAGTCTGGCAGTATGTAAAGAATCACAATCACCACGATGAGTACACCACGTATCAGCTTTTTGCTGGAACGAGCACAAACGTTATCGGGTGGAATCACGACTTCAAGGGCGGCCAGACCGCTATCATCGGTGGTGCGGCAGAGAAAGCTGCGTTCTCCCACACAGAGCATCTCGCAAGAATTCACGATGCGGCGCTTGACACTCGATTCGAAGCCATTGACTCCAAGATTGGAGCCGTTCAACCGGTGGTCCATGTAACGATGCTCCACGAGGTGGCAATTACGCAAAAGATAATCGTCGTAGGCGTGAATCAATATATTTGAGGTTTAGATGAAGCTGATCACGATCGTCGTAGACACAAGCACCCAATTTGTTGCTGAGCAACGATCTCAGAATCTGTGGTTCTTAACGGCTATGTTTGTCGCCGCCGTTCTTGGATTGGCCTTCTACTTGATAAAGATCAGAGCTTGGAAATGGCTTGTCGGACCTGCTTTGCTGCTGCCGATCATCCTTTTGATTTTTTCAGACATTGGCCATCACCTCGTGTATCGCGTTGCCATAGAGAAGCAAAGTCACTTAATAACCTGCGAGCAAATCGTCAACGGTCAATTGACATCGACTGTAGTGATACCTTCCAGTGACATTACATCCGCAGAGATCCAGTTTAATAGAAGCGCTCGCATCATCGCGCTCGTCCATCGAGACGGACATCTGAGCTATCCTCTCGGGCAAGAGCAAGTGACAAACGAGCCAGACCAATATGTGGTTCTTAATGCTTTACGTTCAACAATAGGGCAGATTCCAACTGAGCCAGCTGTGAATTGATCCACACTTAGACCAGTTTTTAGATTTCCAGTTATGCCTGCCATCGACACTCTCGAAACACCGCCAACAGATTCTGTTTGCCCAGAGTTCAAGCGCTTCTGGTATTTCATCTTTATCCTGGCAGCTGCGGTCTCGGATCAGTGAGAGGCGTATGAGTGACAAAGTATTTAATATTCTTCAGAATGCAAATGGCATGCTCATCGCTGAGAATCTGCCGCCGACGGGTCATGGGTTTGAATATGGAGCGCTGTTTGTCGGAGTGATTCTTGTAATCGCTTCCTTTTTCATAACGAGCGCGAGAACCGGCTTTGATGGAGCGCTCCTTGCTTGTGTAGGTGCTTGGTCTTTTTCTCGTGAGTACTATCCGTCATTTGGTATGACATTGAATCAGCAAGCACAAACTATCAGTACGGAATCCATACGTAATGGAAAGACATTTTCATTGGTTACGGTAGGTGCGCTGGAGATTGCCTCTTCTGAGAGGCAATTTATCGAGGCGACACCCGCATTGGTCATCGTCAAGTAATGGTAGGTGCAAAAGATTACATACGTGGTGCCACTTATGCATGCGATAAGTATTATTGACAATCAGAACGGCCACTTTGCAGCAGAGCAGCGTTCCCAAGACAGCTCGTTTTTGCTGATAATTCCAGCAATACTCTTCCTCGGCTTAACGATATACATCGTTCGATTACGCGCATGGAAGATGCTGGCTCTGCCAGCCCTGGCGCTTTTTATCTTTGTTCCTCTTCTCCCATCACACCATCCTTTTATCTACGGCGTGAGAATAGATGAGGAAAGGCGGAAGATCACTTCCGAAATCAAGAGAGATGGGAGGATTGTCTCAAGCACAACCGTTTCGGCTGGCGATATGGCTTTAGCTGATATGCAGTTCAACCGCGGCGCCCGGACAATTGTTCTTATCGGGCGGGATGGGAGTCAGCATTTTCCATTAGGTGAGGCGCAGCTGCAGAATGAACCAGATCAGTATGTGATTCTGAACGCCCTGCGTGATGTGATCGGTCAGGTTCCAGCTGCTCCGCAATAAAAGTTAGGACATCGGCGAGAACGCTGCAACTCGGTATGTGCTTTTCAGGAGCAAGTAGCTGCCAGATGAAGTGGCCGGCGCAGAAGAGTGAAGTCGCTCATACTTTATGGATACAACAGATTACGACGAAACTAACCAGATCGAAGACCAGACTCGCGAGCGCCGCACACGTCTTGAAGAGCACGATGAGTCCGCGCGTTTTAGGCCGTGGCAGCGGGCCTGGCAGCTTGGGACGTGTCAGCTGTACTGGATGCCGGTGCAGGCGTATCCCGTGCCCTTTCGCCAGCGGCAGTGGTTGCTGCGATTTGCGGAGGTCTTGAGCGCGCACTTAGCCGAAAAGCATGCGATCACGCCTGAGATCTTTTTGCAGATGAAGACGATTTATCCGCATCTGCGCGACACCTTCATCAAGACCTCGCGTGAGTTTCATCCCATCTTTGGTCTTGGCCGGTATCCGGCTCGCGCTTTGCCGCCTATTCCTGATGAGCAGTATGCTGAAGACCTCGGCAAGGGACGCATCCAGTACGACCACAAGTCGCTGCAGCCCGATTATTCCTATTGGTTCCTAACGAAAAAACCGAGTGAGCAGGCCCAGAACTTTCTAGGCTATGGCGGGCTGACGATGCTCTTCTTTGTGCCGGCTGATCCGGAGATGCCGCGACCAGCCAAGCCGAACATGGCCTGCGTGCGCGATCCGAAGATGCGGGCGCTGATTGAGAGCACAGACCTTGATGCGATGATGAAGCCGCTTCAATCCCTGCAGGCGCCGTTCCTGAAGCGCAGCAAGGAGATGTTCGCAGCGGACCTCGTGGAGGACCCACAATATCCGGGGCTACTGTTTGCGCTGCCGCTGCTTGGATCGAGGGAGTTCTTCGCCGCTGACGAGGAGACAGTAGGTGAGTGGTTTAGCCTATTCGACGTGTACCTGCGCGAAAGCCCGGAGGACGGCGGTGTTCTGTTGGCGACGCAGAAGGATTTCGAGGAGGATCTGGCAAAGGTGCTCGAGATAGTACGGACGGAAGGCTTGGAGTACCCGGTATGAGTGCGTTTCCGAACTCATCGCTAAGGGCGCAATCGGAGACGCAATTTATCATGCGCGAGATCAAGGCGCCTGCGGGGTGGACGGCTGGGGTTCTCGAGATCGAGTACCCGGCCGAGCTAGAGGTGCAGCGGCGCTATGCCGCAGTGGTCGAAGAGCTTCTGCTGCGACTACCTATGTTTGAGCGAGCGACGGCGGGCGAGGTGCTGCTGCAGTTTGATCGATGCGCGCCGGATCGCGAGATACCGATCCTGCAGGAGAACGCGCGGAGCTGGCAGCCAGAGATCGGTCTTGGGGTGTGGCTGGATCGCGAGCCGCCCACACTATGGAGCAAGGAAGAGTTTCTGGCGGCGGCGCCGGGAACGCTCCGGCCGGTGATGTATCGAGTCTTCCGCATCCAGTCGGATCCGGTGGAGCAGGCAGCGGCCTGGCAGCGTCTGCTTGGCTCGGGGGTTCTGATGCGCATAGTGGCTACCAGGCCGAACGCTTGTGTGGAGGGCGCGACCGAATACCTGCAGCCACGCATTCATGAGCCCTCGCTCACCAGCTTCCCGTTTTTTGTTCCGCTGCTGACCGAGGCGGCTCTCAAGGAGCCGCATTGGATCTATGCGGGCGGGCCGGAGGCATGGCTTCCGGAAATGGACGGATATATCCGGGAGAGCGCGGAAGATGGTGGCCTGCTGATCCTGGCGCGGCAGCCACCCGAGAGCTTTTGGCGGCTGCTCGACGGCGAAAAGACTGGTATCGATTCTGTACGTCTGCAGCGGTCGGAGCTTGGAGCGCCATCTCCCAAGTCTACTTCGTGAGTACGCCGCAAAGGAGTTCCGTATGGACCTAAGAATTCGGGCGGCGGCCGTAAGCGATCAGGGCAGACGGCGAAGCAGCAATCAGGATGCCTTCGGATTTGATCTGAACAAGGGTCTATTCGTGGTCTGTGACGGGGTGGGCGGAGCGAACGCCGGGGATGTGGCCAGCCGCATGGTCGTCAACAGCATGCTGCACCTGTTTCCGGAAGATACCATTGAAAGCCGCGGAGGCAATGAGCTGCACCGATGTGTGCAGCAGGCGAATCGCCGTCTGCATGACGCGGCTATGGAAGAGGCGGCCTTTGCGGGGATGTGTACGACGATTGTGTCGGCCTATTTTGATGGTGCACGGTTCTGGATCGCGCATGTGGGCGACAGCCGGGTCTACCTGCTGCGGCAGGGTAGCCTGCATCGGCTGACGGACGACCACTCCGTGCTGGCAGGAAGGCTGCGTGACGGGCTGGGAGAGCTTGCGCCGGAGGAGGCACGGCGGATGGAGGGCGTTCTGACGCACGCCATGGGAGCGAGCGACTTCGTGACTCCCGATATTACGATGCTCGCCGCGGAAGACCTCGATTTCCTGCTGCTGACAACCGATGGATTGACAAAAATGCTGCGAACCTCTGAGATACTATCTGTCATGCTGACTTCCCGGTCTCCGGAAGAGGCATGCCGCGAGCTGGTCCACGCCGCCAATGATGCGGGAGGCGAGGACAACATTACCTGCCTCATTGTTGGAATTGACTAAATGTAACTTATTGCAGTACGAAAGGACGTTCATGTCCAGACCGCGTATTGATCTTGGCTCTGAGCAACTGGCCTCCACGCTATGGAGTGACATTGAAGTTGTTCAGCGTCTCAACGATCACTGGACATGTCGCATTGTGATGCGGGACACACCGGATCGCCGGCCGCCAGTCGAGGACTTTGCCGGTCAGACTCTGAAGATATCAACCTATGAGCTCGACGGATCCGAAAACATCGTTTTCAGCGGCTTCGTCCGGCGTATGCGGTTGATCTATGAAGTCACGGGAGCGTTCGGGGCGGAGCTGGAAGCGGTCTCCTCGACCTGGAAGCTGGCGCAGGGACCTCGGCTTCAGTATTACCGGCAGCAGACCGCGAAGGCAGCCGCGGAGAAGGTGCTTGCAGGTAATGGTCTTTCCGTAAGCGGAAACATGCCCGCCGGAGCAGCTCTCTCGTACGTGCAATGGGATGAGTCAAACTTCGCCTTCTTCGCGCGTTTAGTGGACGATGGCGAGGCGTGGTTTCGACCGGCGGTGGACGGATCCGATGCCGTCGAAGTACAGACAGCGTTCCAGGACGGGGCCACGGTGAACTGGCGTGAAGGGGAGTATGGCCTGCTGGAGTGGGTGACGCGCGGCCAGCTACAGCCGATTGCTGCTGAGGGAGCCAACTACGATCCACAGACGATGCAAAGCCAGGTCAGCGGCGGCGTCACCTCCGACGGCAGCTTCTACGGCGATGCCGCGGCGAAGATGGTTGCAGCGGTCCAGGCGAAGTCGAGCAGCGTGGAGGCGCGATGGGCAGACCGTAACCGTACGGCGACAGTGGCGGACCTGCAGTCAAGGCTCGAACGCGAGTCGCGTCGCGGCCTTGCGAGCGCGGTGACCTGCACGGGCATCAGTCGTGAGCCCAAGGTGCGTGCGGGCGACACGCTTACAGTCATGGGGCTACCGGAGGTGGACGCCACATACGGGGTAATCGAAGCGGTGCACCAGTGGACGCCGAAGGGATACGAGAATCGGTTCACGGCAACACCAGCCGAGCGCTGGTCGCCTGTAGAGCGGCCACGGCGGCCCTTTCTTGACGGAGTCTATCCTGCGCGGGTCGTTGACAACCACGACCCTCACAATCAAGGGCGCGTCCGAGTGCAGTATTACTGGCAGGAGGCGGGTGAGACTACGTGGGTCCGTCTGCTCTCTTCGCACGCCGGTCCTGGACGCGGCTTCCTCTTTCTTCCGGAGAAGGGCGATGAGGTTCTGATCACGTTTGAGGAGGGCGATGCGGAGCGTCCGTATGTTGTTGGGTCGGCGTGGAATGGAGTGCACCAGCCACCGGCCAGCGGCTTCCACCAACCCGGCGAGGTGAACGGGTCGGAGTTTGCCGCCAACAACATTAAGCGCATCGTCACCAAAAGCGGTCATCGCATCACGATGGTCGACACCCCAGGGAAAGAAACCATTTCGCTGGCCACGCCCAGGACAACGCGGCTCATGCTGACCGAAGACCATGAAGATACCGGGCGGCCGGCAATCGTGTTTGAGAGCCAGGGCGATATGATCCTAGCGGCGCCGAACGGGCGGATACATAGCCAAGCTCAGTTTCATTCTAGGGATGTGGGGGTGAGTGGGAGGTTGTCTGCTGTTGTAAAGAGTGGGACTCCTTCGAGGGTGTTTCCAGCGAATGTGGTGAAAGCCGCCCAGAATGCGCAGGCAAAATGGAAAATACCCGCATCCGTGACGTTAGCTCAATGGGCCCTCGAAAGTAGTTTTGGTCGTAGAATGCCGCCGGGCAGTAATAATCCTTTCGGTATCAAAGCGCGAGGTAATGAGCCCTCTGTTCCTGCGATGACAAACGAGCACCTTGGTGGTCGAGACGTAAGAGGACCAGCTAACTTTCGTAGATTCGATTCACTAGAGGATGCTTTCAATGAACATGGAAGTCTTCTGGCGAATCGAAGCCCCTACGCGCAAGCCAGAAAGGTGTTACCTGATCCGCATGAATTCTCAAACGCATTGACAGGCGTTTATGCTACGGATCCAAGATATGGTGAAGAGCTAGGGAAAATAATCGATCAAAACAACCTTACACAGTATGACACTCACTGATGATCTGAAAGTTGATGAAGATCGACAAAACAGTGAGCTATATGGCCAGCTATCTCGTTGTAAAGGGAAGTGTCCCTGACTGGATAAGTGAACAGGAAGGACTTCAGCTGGTCGTCGCTGTACATTGTTTTTGTGTAGAAGAGGGATGTGCTATTTTTTCCGGACAGTACATAAAAATGCGCGAGCGCTATCTGGTAGGTCGCTGGACCAAATTCCCTGCGCAGGTACTCCTTTGTCGATTCTTCATCTTGGAGCAGTGTTTCGCCTAACGCATTCTTTCCGAAAACTAACAGAGTGGCTCCATCTTTGCCGAGGAATCTCTGTCCATCACTGTTGGGGGCCTCACCTTGAGGAAGCATGATGTCTTTGGGATAACAGATCGAGTATCCAAATCGAGCATTGGTATAAATTTTCCACTCGTGTTTCACGTTCTGCGGTTTGACACAGATCGATGAGGAAATCAAAAATGCAAAGAGAGCGATATAGTTACGAAGCATAGGTTTCCTTCAGCGCAGCTACAGTCTACATCTTCTGAAGGGGCGGGTCCGGGTGCAGTACTACTGGCAGGAGGCGGGTGAGACTACGTGGGTCCGTCTGCTCTCTTCGCACGCCGGTCCTGGACGCGGCTTCCTCTTTCTTCCGGAGAAGGGCGATGAGGTTCTGATCACGTTTGAGGAGGGCGATGCGGAGCGTCCGTATGTTGTTGGGTCGGCGTGGAATGGAGTGCACCAGCCACCGGCCAGCGGCTTCCACCAACCCGGCGAGGTGAACGGGTCGGAGTTTGCCGCCAACAACATTAAGCGCATCGTCACCAAAAGCGGTCATCGCATCACGATGGTCGACACCCCAGGGAAAGAAACCATTTCGCTGGCCACGCCCAGGACAACGCGGCTCATGCTGACCGAAGACCATGAAGATACCGGGCGGCCGGCAATCGTGTTTGAGAGCCAGGGCGATATGATCCTAGCGGCGCCGAACGGGCGGATACATAGCCAAGCTCAGTTTCATTCTAGGGATGTGGGGGTGAGTGGTGTCTTGGACCCAAGCTCAGCTAGATTGGTACCTGCAAGTTACTCACCACCGCAGAAAAAGGTTCTCCCGACGTCTCCCGCGGACATTCCCAAGTTCGTTCGCTACAAGGAGAGCAGCACGAAATGCTCGAGATATGAAGCCATGACGCCCGATCAGCAGAAAACCGCTACCACAAAAGATAAGGAGAAAATCCCGGGCGGGCCCCAATACACCAAAAGAGATGAGTCCGCATCTTTAGCGAACTACGACTGGGCCAACTCCGGGGTAGCGCCTGGGGCTCAATGTGCCATCCGCGGTGTAGCCAATAATGAAGGTGGCGGTGGGGCTTCGAGCCCGAATGGAGATGGAACATTTAATCCGGTTCAATCCTATGACTCTCAGGCGCTCACCGCCGGTGCGATGCAGAAAACTATTGATAGTCAAGGCCGCGGAGAACTAGCTAGGCAGTTATCGTCATTCAAAGCCAGCAATCCCACAAAATATCAAAGTCTGTTCGTCAGTAAAGGATGGACCGTTGAGGATCCTGTTGTAGATCCAGTCACTAAGCGTAAAGAGCCCTCAAGTCCCACTGCCTACTATAAAGATCCAAATGATCGTGCTGCGCAACCTCTCACAGGTACGGCTTTGCAAAGCTATATACGTCAATGTGACGGAGCAAACTACGACAAAACGATGGGACCATGGCGAGAAGCTGGCCGTGATCCAGATTTCCAGAAGCAACAGGTCACTGATTTCGCAGATAGAGTGCAATCTACCGCAAAAGCAAAGGTTCGGGGTATAGATAACCGCTTCTATCTCACAAGTGATTACCTATCATCTAGTCGCAGTATGGCACAGTTAACGGACCAGTCAGTAAACGCAGGGCCAAATGCACCTTCGAGGACGTTAGGCGTGGCGATTAGGTCTTTTTATGCTGCTCACCCTACAGTGCCAACTGATCCTACTACCTGGACGGCAGAGCAGCGAGCCTCATTTGAACCGCAGTTGTTGAAGATATATGGCGATAAACGTGGCGGGATGACGGATGGGGTAAATCGGTGGTCGGCTCTACAACAAAGAGCTTGCCTGTCTGACTCGCCTGAGAGCTTCACTCAATGATAGACAGGTCTTTTATGTTGGCGCTTATTTTCTTTCTTCCACAACATTCACATATTGGGAAAAGCTTGAGAAATCCACCAAACATAACCATACAAGGACCTGAAGGATATTCTCTTTTCTTGAGTGAAGGGCTCCATGCAGAGCTAGCTGGGTTAGAGGAAGATCTCTATGGAAAAGCGACCGTTCAAAAACCAGGTAAACCATCAATGATTTTGGAATTACCTCCTCACAGTTTTTGCGATGGTACCTACACTCAGCAGCAAGCACCTGTAATAAAAGATGGACGGCAAGATATTCCACACCAAGTTTGGTCAAAATCAGGTGACTATATTGTCTTATCTTTAGTCACTCGTCAGTCTGACGGGATATTTGATTTTCGCAACGCTGAGATCGAAGCGTTTGATGTAAAAACGGGAATAGGTGTTGAATTTAGAGGGCCTACATCTCGGCTTAGCAATGACACATTTCAGAATTGGTCAAGCGAAAAGCCGGATGTCGCAATCCTAACTGGAAGAAATCAAAAGCCAGAAGAAGCACATCGAATTTTTTGATTTGTGATTACTCTAACCGCAAGATGTGGTTGATGGCACTATGATCTTCGCAGCAATCGAGCCCTATTAATCTTCGATACGAGCACAGGAGAGCAGACACTCTTCAAAAGCCCGAGCACCTATTGAATGCTGATAGCTTCATTCTGTGGTCCTCTGACAAACCGGTATCGCTCTGGTGCGGCGTGATCGTTCGGTATTCAAGGAGCCCAGATAGTTCAGTAGGCAGAAATATGATGTTTTGAACAGCACATCGTTCGCTTACGGAGCAGCGTGTTGCCTTTCAGAGATCCTGAGCACTATTAATGAAAGTTCTGGTTTTACTGATCGTCTCAATGGCTCTTTCGCAGAGCTCAATTCGTCAGGAGCCTGATTTGTGTAAACCACAAGCAGAGCGCTTTGCTGGACCAGCCGGTAAGAGTCTTCATCTAAGCGATGGCTTTGTTGTCCAGTCAGATGGTGAATCTCAATTGCTTTACCGGAGCGCACAAATAGAAAACGAGCACGGATCGATCGTTCGAATTAAGCTAAGCAGTCACGACGTGTGTAACGGGACGTCACTATCTAGTGACGACGCAAACTATAAGAGTAGCAAAGAATCCTCTGTTTGGTCCCCAAGTGGTAACTACATCTTGCTTCCTACAGTGTCGGAGGAGGAGAAGGGCGCTGTTGACTTTAGAAATGAGACTCGCCTTCCCTTTGACACACGCACTGGAGAGTTCACCGCTTTCAGAACAAAGACTAGAGTTTTACACAGTGATATTTTTCTACACTGGTCCAAATCTAAGGCGGACACAATTCTTATCACCGGTGAACACGGGCAAGAGGAAGCATACCCGCGATAAAAGGAATGTCGTTGACAACCACGACCCTCACAATCAAGGGCGCGTCCGAGTGCGGTACTACTGGCAGGAGGCGGGTGAGACTACGTGGGTCCGGCTGCTCTCTTCGTACGCCGGTCCTGGACGCGGCTTGCTCTTTCTTCCGGAGAAGGCGATGAGGTTCTGATCACGTTTGAGGAGGGCGATGCGGAGCGTCTTATGGGGTTGGATCGGGGTGAAATGGTGTGTACCAGCCGCCGGTTCCCGGCTTTACCAGCCGGGAGGGGGGCGACGGTTGAAGTGCTTACAGCGTGATGGCATTACCAGTTATAGGAGCTCTTCCAACAGAGCAGCTTCGACCGGATCTGGGATGATCTGATCGAGGCAACTTTGATTATTTTGATCTGTTCTCTACAACATTATGCGAGGTCGAAGCGGTCGAGGTTCATGACCTTGACCCAGGCTGCCACGAAGTCACGCACGAAGACCTGCTGCGAGTCGCTGCCCGCATAGAACTCCGCAAGACCGCGCAGCTGTGAGTTGGAACCGAAGACGAGATCGACGACGGTGCCTGTCCACTTGAGCTCACCGGTCGTCCGATCGCGCCCTTCCAGCACGCCTTCCACTGTGGCCGACTTCTTCCACTTCGTACTCATATCAAGCAGGTTCACGAAGAAGTCATTCGTCAATGCCTCAGGCTGTTTGGTAAAGACGCCGTATTGCGTGTGCCCGAAGTTAGTATTAAGCACGCGCAAGCCGCCAATCAGAACCGTCATCTCGGGAGCGGTCAGATCCAGCAGGTTTGCCTTATCCAGGAGCATCTCCGCGGCAACGCCCTCGTGCCCGTGACGAGTGTAGTTGCGGAAGCCGTCGAGTTTCGGCTCCAGGACTTCGAACGATTCCACATCAGTCTGATCTTGCGAAGCATCCATGCGCCCTGGCGAGAAAGGAACCTTCACGTCGTGGCCGGCCTTCTTCGCAGCTTGCTCGATGGCTGCGGAGCCGCCGAGAACGACCAAGTCAGCGAGTGAAATCTTCTTGCCGCCGGATTGCGCGCCGTTGAAGTCCTTCTGGATTACCTCCAGAGCTTCAAGGACCTTGATAAGCTCGCCGGGCTGGTTGACCTCCCAGTACTTCTGCGGCTCAAGACGAACGCGCGCGCCGTTCGCGCCCCCACGCTTGTCGCTGCCGCGGAACGAGGAGGCTGACGCCCAGGCGGTTGTAACCAACTGAGGGATGGAGAGTCCGGACGCAAGGAGCTTGGCTTTCAGGGCTTCGATATCGGCCTCTCCGACCAACTCATGATCGACCGCGGGAATCGGGTCCTGCCAGATAAGCGTTTCGGTGGGAACCAGTGAGCCGTGATACCGCGTGATGGGACCCATATCACGGTGCGTCAACTTGAACCAGGCTCTGGCGAAGGCATCCGCGAACTCCGCAGGATTCTCGTAGAAGTGCTTCGAGATCTTTTGATAGGCCGGATCTGCGATCATCGCGATGTCAGTCGTAAACATCATGGGCGCATGGCTCTTGGCGGGGTCTTGCGCGTCGGGCACAGTGCCCGCTCCGCCGCCGTTCTTGGGCGTCCACTGGTGAGCGCCTGCGGGGCTCTTTGTCAGCTCCCACTCGTATTTAAAGAGGTTCTCCCAGTAGCCGTTGTCCCATCGGGTCGGGTTCGTGGTCCATGCGCCTTCCAACCCGCTGGTGATTGCCTGATTGCCCTTACCGCTGCCGAAGGTATTGTTCCAGCCAAAGCCCTGCTCTTCGAGATCAGCACCCTCGGGTTCAGAGCCAAGGTACTGGCCCGGGTTGGCCGCGCCGTGAGCCTTGCCGAAGGTATGTCCGCCGGCAACCAGAGCAACGGTCTCCATGTCGTTCATCGCCATGCGGCCGAAGGTCTCGCGAATGTCACGCGCCGAGGCGACGGCATCGGGACGGCTGTTAGGGCCTTCTGGATTGACGTAGACCAGGCCCATCTGTACGGCGGCAAGTGGGTTTTCGAGCTGACGGTCGCCGGTGTAGCGCGTGTCATCCAGCCACTTGCCCTCCGGTCCCCAATAGATGTCCTCTTCGGGCTCCCAGACGTCTTCGCGTCCACCGGCGAAGCCGAAGGTCTTGAATCCCATCGACTCAAGTGCCACATTGCCAGCGAGAATCATCAGGTCGGCCCAGGAAATCTTCTGGCCGTATTTCTGCTTAATGGGCCAGAGGAGACGGCGGGCCTTATCCAAATTCGCGTTGTCAGGCCAGCTGTCGAGAGGAGCGAAGCGCTGTGCTCCGGTGCCGGCTCCGCCGCGTCCGTCCGTGATGCGGTAGGTGCCTGCACTGTGCCACGCCATGCGGATGAAGAGCGGACCGTAATGACCGTAGTCCGCCGGCCACCAGTCCTGAGAGTCGGTCATCAGGGCATGCAGGTCTTTGACGACGGCCTGCAGGTCGAGGGTCTTGAAGGCCTCGGCGTAGTTGAAGGAGGACGGTACGGGCTTGTTGTTGGGGTTGTTCAGCGGGGAGTTCTGGTTCAGCACCTTCAAATTCAGCTGATTGGGCCACCAGTCGGCGTTGCTTTGCGCCCCGGACATGGTGGTGCGAGCCTCACCCAGAAATGGGCACTTCGCTTCGGCAACGGCGGTGTTTGTCTGATTGCCGGGGAACGGTTCGCCAACTGCATGGTCAAATTCATGATTCATGGATTGCTTCTCCTTTGAACGGGATGATCAGCGGACTGAAGATGGATAGATGGATTGAAGGCGAATCGGCTTGGTTTCCAAGATTCAGGCCGATGTCGCTGGCTGCTTTCGTGGTGTCTTGGCGTGGACAGGGGTTCGATGAGACACGCCGGTGGAGTTCAAGGAGCCAGTACGCTTTGGAGCGCACTGCGCGCAAAAGCCCCGGAAGATGAGTTCACATTCACGAAGAACCCGCTTACCGAGTGAAGCCTGCGCGGGCCTGGGGGCTTCGGACCAATCGACGTCTTCGACGCTGCCGCAGCGATCGCAGATGAAGTGGTTATGACGAAGACCCATCGCATCGAAGCGTGCGGCGCGGCCCTCAACAGCGACTTCGCGCACCAGGCCGGCCTGTACCAGGTCCCGAAGATTGTTGTACGTTGTCGCTCTCGAGGAGCGCGGATCGAGCCGGTTGACGAATTCGAAGATTTCGACCGCGGTCGGATGCCTGTTCTGTTCCATCAGGAATAACATGACGGCGTAGCGTTGTGGCGTGCATCGCAGCCCGCTGTCTTCGAAGGATTGTTTGACGACCTCAGCCTTCATGTTTAGCTAGATTATATCTAATCTGAGACTTCGTCCAGATATGCTCGTGTGCAAAAGTCTTTGACATTGCGAGGACAGCGGCAACGCTGATGATCCACGACATGGCATACCTGAACTGCGAGACGATGCTGGACCAGGGCGAACTCACCTCATCAGGCGGAACCTCCTGACAACAACGACATGGTTCCTCATGCGCCGGTCACCACAGAGCAGGCGGGTTGACGCTACAGACGATATCTCGCCTGGATACCCCAACAGCAATTCCAATGAGATACAGGACGGTTCCGTATCTCTGGCCGTACCTGATTGCCTTCCTACTGCGGTACAAACTCTGCAGTGTGCGCAGCCGCACTCTCGCAATTCAACAGCACTGCATGGGGACCGCCCGCGTCCCACTCTCTTGCTGCTCTTCGTGGCGTGAAATCCGGCAACAGGAGTTTGCCTGATGAAAGCAGCGTCGTCCTTTCTGCTTTTTAACTCCTCTGTTACACGATTTGCTCTTTCAGGGAGCAAGCTCTTCTACGCACCCCTCTCTCAGTTCGGCCAAACCAATACCGCTGTAACCCTTCCAGGAGAAACCTATGACGCTCACTCTATGGGGAAAAGCAAGCTGCGCTTCCCTTGTGGTAACAACGCTGCTGACACAGCCTTTCACTACGCTCGCGCAACAGGCCTCCACCGGACGCGAAGCGACGGAAGCGCAGGCTGATGCCAACCAGCTCACTCTGGCGCCGCAGTCGAGCGCTGCCGTCTCCAAACGCATGCTGCGGGTCGAGGATGCACCCAATCTCTCGCATGAACAGAAACTTTTGTTACTGCAGAAGAAGATCAAGTACGTCTTCGTTCTCTTCCAAGAGAACCGTTCCTTCGACTTCTACTTCGGCAGCTATCCGGGCGCGAACAATCTTTACTCGAAGTCCCCATCGAAGACGCCGGGTTTCATTCAGCCTTTCGTAGACACAAAGGGAAATCTCACCACTATCACGCCCTTCAAGATTCCGGCTTCTGTTACCGATGTGAACGGCAAGACCGTGCCGCTCTATCCGGCCGATACCTCCTCGGTAAATCATGGCCACGTTCCGATCGATACCAAGCTCGACTTTGATAAGAACTACGTCGCGCGCAACGATCGTTATTCGCTTGTCGAAGAAGGCGTCACGCTCGACAGCAACGGCAAGCCCACCAGCGTTCCTTCGCTTGAGCGCGAGCAGTTCGGTGAGCTTGTAATGGGCCACGTCGATTGCGATACAGTTCCATTTCTCTGGAACTACGCCGATCGTTTTACCCTGTTCGACAACTTCTTTGATACGGTGATCGGGCCGTCCACGCCGAATGCGATCGCGATGATCGCGGGCCAGTCGGGTGAGACGCAGTGGGTGAAGCATCCGGATCTGGGAGCGAACCACACCACAACCGGCGCCGTTCTTCCGGTTGTCGGCGACCCGCAGCCTTTCTGGGGCTCCTCTCTCGACGTGTTTACACCGCCTTCGCAGCGCCAGCCGGTCGATAACCCTGGTGGTGTGTCCATGAATCCCGCCTCAAACCTCACCTTTGCGACGTTGCCACTTTCCTTCATGGGCCGCGACATCAACAACATCACGCAGGACGATCAAAATCCCGCCTTCGATCTTCAAGATGTACAGGAAGACATAAAGCGTATCGCCGGTGAGAACAATAAAGCCGTGAACTGGGCCTGGTACCAGGAAGGCTACGATCACGAGCCGACCGACCCTACCGCCGTTGCCTCCAACACCGACTACATCGCGCACCACAATGCGCCGCAGTACTTCGGCTATATCGCGAATAACCCAATGGAGACCAAAGCCCACCTGCGCGGTCTAGGAGACTTCTTCTCGACCATCAAGGCGAAGGATCTGCCGGCGGACGGCGGCGTGTTCTATCTGCGTGGCGGCTATGGCAACCTGGATGGCCTCGTACCGCAGGATCCCGATGTTGCCACCCGCGCGGACTACAAGGGTAATGACGATCATCCGGGCTACTCGGATGCGCAGATCTCAGAGGCTCTGTTGGCCGATGAGATCAACGCCATCGCGTCCAGCAAGTACTGGCCGGAGAGCGCCATCATCATCACCTACGATGAGACGGATGGTCTCTACGATCACACGGCCCCACGTATCCGGTCGTTTGACGCCCTCGGCAACGCACTCGATCAGGGGCCGCGCATTCCCGCGATCGTCATCTCGCCCTACGGTGTGGTGCACGCGATCTCGCACGAGCGCACGGAACATAGCTCGGTCATCAAGTTCATCGACGAGCTCTTCAAGCTGACGCCGCTGGCCGATCTGCCTGACGAAGCGAGCGCCCGCAAGCAGGGCGAAAAGCTGTTTGGCCAGAAGAATCTTGGACCAGCGGACGACAAGGTTCCCGGCGTCGGTGATCTCTTTACAGCCTTTGATAACGCTCGCTTAACCGGAAAAGAGGATCCGCTGCCAGCCGAGTACGCAATGATCCCGCAGGCGCTCGTTACTGCGCTACCACACTTCGGTGGCGCCGGCTGCCGCGTTCTGCAGATTCAGCCGGACGATTCCACCCTCACCAATCCTGTTCCTGCCGACTTCAATCCACGGCCGGACATCAACCCAGGTATCCCGGCCTCCGGAACCTGGAAGTACTAAATTGATTCCGCACGCGCCGAAGACCAGATCACACCGATCTGGTCTTCGGCTTCATTTAAGGAAGCGCGCATCCATGCCGGTACGACCACTTTACTTTTGTGCTGTTCTCGTCCTTGCACTCTGCCCGATGAATCTTCGAGCGCAAGCCACGCTCGCCAGGGTCAAGGCTGCGGGTCGTCTCTCCTGCGGGGTCAACCGGGAAGAGCCCGAATACTCCAACCTCGACGCGCATGGCAACCGGGCTCTCTTCGATATTGATCTATGCAAGGCAACAGCCATCGCCGTTCTTGGGCCGAACGCGCGATTCGATGTGACGCCTTTTCCAGACGAGATCACCTCCTTGAAGGCACTGGAGAGCGGAACCGTCGACATGGTCGCGACGGCGACTCCTTCCATGACCAGCGCCACGGCACTCCATCTCAGCTTTGGCCGCACTATGCTCTTCGACTTTCAAGGACTGATGGTTAACACAGCGATGGGCGTCCATGCTGTCGGCGATCTGGCCGGCAAGAAGATCTGCTATTTGGCAGAGACGTCCATCGAAGTGAATCTGGTCAGCGCTATGAGCCAGCGCAAGATCAAATTCATTCCATTTCCATTCCAGGAAGAGGGAGAGATGGAGGCGGCCTTCCTTACCAACAACTGCGCCGCTCTCTCCGCCGATGTAACGCAACTGGCCTATGAGCGGATCGCCTTCAGAGCCAAAGGACTTGACTACGAGATCCTGCCTGACGTTCTCGCGAAAGACCCACTTGCATCCGCGACGCGCACTGCAGATCCGCAGTGGTCCACTCTGGTCAGTTCGGTCGGGGAGTTGCTGGTGCAGGCCGAAGAATCAGGGATTACATCCTCAAAGGTCGATGCGATGAGGTCGGACTCCGATTCGTTCCTGCGGCGTCTTCTAGGCAGCAACCCTGGCTTGGGACGACCGCTCGGTCTTGACGACGACTGGGGAAGTCGAACGATCCGGGGAGTTGGGAACTACGGGGAGATATTCTCCCGGGACCTGGGTACGGGAACGCCAATGCGCCTGCTGCGCGGCCCAAACCGGCTTTGGACCGAGAACGGTCTAATGATCGCCGCACCGCTCTAAAGCACCTGTAAGACAGAATTGGTAGGCACGTCCGGATTCGAACCGGAGACCTCTACCGTGTCAAGGTAGCGCTCTAACCAGCTGAGCTACGCGCCTGTGTGCGTTATGCGAGTGTACTGGACGCCGCTTTGCGAGGCAACCGGCGAAGCTTTGCGATGAAATCGGTGAACGATCGGATACCATGAGACGGACGCGGCCGCGCTGATCGCGGGGCGCCCTCCTTCCGTGCCCAGCCTTGCTCAATTTCGCGCGGTCCCGAATCTGCTGACTTTGCTGCGGCTGTTTCTCCTGCCCTTTCTGGTGATTCAGATCTTTGACGGGCGATGGATTCTGGCGTCGTTCCTGTTCGTTCTGGCAGGAATCTCGGACGGGCTGGACGGGCTGCTGGCGCGCAAACTTGGCCAGCACACAAAGCTGGGACAGTATCTCGATCCGATTGCGGACAAGTTGATGCTGAGTACGCTGTTTCTGGTGCTGACGCATGCAGGGCTGATTCCGCGGTACGTGACGGTACTAGTGTTCAGCCGGGATCTGGGAATTCTTCTTCTCTCGACGCTGTTGTTCGTAACCAATGTTCTGCGGGACTTCCGGCCTAGCCTGTTCGGGAAACTGAGCACGGCGACGCAGATTGCAGCCGTGATTGCGGTTTTCTGCGGCGAGCTGTTTGGCGGCCGCATGGTAGCGACGGCGCGCGAACTTCTGCTGCGCGCAGTGGCAGTGCTGGCGCCAGTCTCCGCGGCGCAGTATGCGTGGATTGTGCTTAGGAGAATCCATGGCTCACCGGGCGGCGGCCCGACGGCCATAGCAGCGGCACGGCAGTAGAGAGGCGAGCAAGGCTCGGATTAGGTATCGGCGTCGATCGTTGGGTCAGTTCGGGCGGCGGCTTCAGCGGCAGCTTTCTCTTCGCGTTCCATGTCTTCGTATTCGATTGAGTCGAAGATGTCTCCGCAGGCCTGGCACTCGACATACTCGGCGTCTTCATCGCGTGAGACGATGCGCACTACGGTGTGTTTACAGAGGGCAGACATGGGGAGTTTGTGGCCCGAAGGGGCTGGATTGATGTGATTCTGCCGTGCCCGATGCGCGGTGTCAATCAAGGAAATTGATCGTAGGATGGCATTGCAGCAGATTCGATCCCTGCCCTGCCATCAAGTAGCTGTACCCGCCGGAATGGTTGCGTCTGAGAGGGAGCACGCTCTACACTAGGAATCTGGGGAACCATTGCCTGTTCCACGCAATGAGAGCCCCAGTGGACCCATTTCTATGCTGAGGCTGACCAAGAAAGCGGATTACGGGCTGATGGCCTTGAAGTATCTGGCCGAGCATGGGCAGGATGGCGCGCAAAGCGCAAAGGACATCGCGGAGGCGTACCACATTCCGCCGCCGCTTTTAGCTAAGATTCTGCAGACGCTGGCGCGGTCAGGGCTACTTCTCTCGCATGCGGGAACGAATGGCGGGTACTCCCTGGCAAGGCCGGCGATGGAGATCAGCGCATTTGAGGCGATTCGAGCGATAGATGGGCCACTTTTTATCACCAGCTGCATCACGATTCACGGAGCGTGCGACCTGGCGGGCCACTGCACCATCAAAGAACCGTTGCGCAAGGTGAACGACAGCATCAAAGACCTTCTTAGCGCCATCCGAATTGCGGATTTAGCGGAGCAGCCGGAAGACACGGCAAAGAGTTCCGGAGCAGCGGTAGCGGGCGGGCTGGTCACGATCGCGATGTAGCTGTAGTCGATCTGAGATAGTGACTGCGGGATGGACCGAAAGAAAAGATTGCGTACAAGCAGGACACGGCGAGAAACAAGCCGTACAGAAGGATTCGAGGAGCAGGCTATGAGCAACGAACTGAGAGAAACAGGCGTGGAGATGACGGATAATGGCGTTGTAATCGCGGAGAGCCGGGAGCCGTTGCCGGCGGGCGTGAAGCTGCCGATCTACATGGACAACCATGCGACAACGCAGATGGATCCACGTGTGCTCGAGGCGATGCTGCCGTTCTTCGGCAACGTCTTTGGCAATGCGGCAAGCCGCAACCATGCCTTCGGCTGGGAGGCAGAGAAGGCCGTTGAAGCAGCGCGCGAGCAGGTGGCGAAGCTGATCGGCGCGACGGCGAAGGAGATTATTTTCACCTCAGGCGCGACGGAGTCGAACAATCTTGCAATCAAGGGCATCGCGGAGATGTATCGCGAGCGCGGAAACCACATCATCACGCAGGTGACGGAGCACAAGGCGGTTCTCGACACCTGCAAGAAGCTCGAGAAGGCCGGCTATCGGGTGACGTATCTGCCGGTGCAGGCGAATGGTCTGATCGACCTTGAGGATCTGCGCCGTGCGATGGACGAAAAGACGATTCTGGTCTCGATTATGTATGCCAATAATGAGATTGGCGTGATCCAGCCGGTGGAAGAGATCGGCAAGCTGTGCCATGAGAAGGGCGTTATCTTCCACACGGACGGCGTGCAGGCAGTCGGCAAGATTCCGGTGAACGTGCAAACGGACAACATCGACGTACTCAGCATGACGGCGCACAAGATCTACGGACCGAAGGGCGTAGGCGCGCTGTATGTGCGGCGGCGCAACCCGCGAGTGCAGATCTCCGAGCAGATCAATGGCGGCGGCCACGAGCGCGGGATGCGGTCGGGCACGCTGAATGTTCCGGGTATTGTCGGTCTCGGTGCGGCGTGTGAGATCGCTGGAGCGGAGATGGGCGTCGAGGCAGAGCGGCTCCGCGGGTTGCGCGACTACCTGAAGGCGAAGTTTGAAGGAGCACTGGACTACGTGCATGTCAATGGCGACATGCAGCACCATCTGCCGGGCAACCTGAACGTGAGTTTTGTCTATGTGGAAGGCGAGAGTCTGCTGATGGGCATCAACGACATCGCGGTCAGCTCGGGATCTGCCTGCACTTCGGCGACGCTTGAGCCCAGTTATGTGTTGAAGGCACTTGGTCTGGGCGATGATGTGGCGCACAGCTCAATTCGCTTCGGGCTGGGGCGATTCAACAACAAGGCTGAGGTAGATTACGTCAGCGACAAGCTAATCGATGTGGTGAGCAAGCTGCGCGAGCTGAGCCCGCTCTACGAGATGGTCAAGGAAGGAATCGATCTGACGAAGATCGAGTGGGCAGCCCACTAAGAAGCGCGCTGCTCAGGCAGTTTGAGGCAGCCGCACTTGAATAATTTAGCGCATCGGACGATGTGGGCCTATCATCAAAGGAAGTAAGACCAAGGGAGTCGGACATGGCATACAGCGATAAGGTAGTAGATCATTACGAGAATCCGCGGAACGTGGGAACGATGGATAAAGGCTCAGACGCAGTTGGTACTGGCCTGGTCGGCGCGCCAGAGTGCGGCGACGTGATGCGGCTGCAGATCCGCGTAAATCCCGAGACGCAGATTATTGAAGACGCCAAGTTCAAAACCTTTGGCTGCGGCTCGGCAATTGCAAGCTCGTCGCTTGCGACTGAGTGGGTGAAAGGCAAGACGGTTGCCGAGGCGCTCGAGATCAAGAACACGGACATCGTAAAAGAACTGGCATTGCCGCCGGTGAAGATTCACTGCTCTGTCCTGGCGGAAGATGCGATTCGCGCGGCTATCGGCGACTGGAAGAAGAAGAATAACGTTGCAGAGGGTGTAGGCGCACCAGTCGCAGCTGTAGCCAGTTAGACTGCGACTTAGGTTAAGCAGGGCTGGCGGCCTCAGGCTACCAGCCCTGCTTGTTGTGAGAGAAGAGAGGTTAAGTACTATGGCCATGGTGACGCTGCAGACAGGATCGACACCTCCGCCGGTGCGGGAGAAAAAAGACCCGCTGGAGGGGATGGCGCTGCTCTCGGCTGAGGGCCAGGCGCCGCGGGCGAAGCAGGCAATCGAAATTACAAAGAATGCACTGAAGCGAATTCGTGTCGCGATGGCAAAGGAGGGTGTGTCGCCGGAGCAAGGTGGGCTGCGGGTTGGCATTCAGGGCGGCGGCTGCTCGGGGCTGAGCTACTCGATCCGGTTTGACTCGAAGGCGCGCGAGCGGGATCGTACCTTTGTATTCGGGGACGGGATAGAGACGCCAAACGATCCGAGCGGAGCGAAGCCGGTACAGTTGTTCGTCGATCCGAAGAGCTTTCTGTACCTGGCGGGGATGGTGCTGGACTTTGAGGAGACGCTAATGCGTCAGGGCTTCAACTTTATTAATCCGAACTCGGCGAAGAGCTGCGGGTGTGGATCGAGCTTTTCAACATAAGCGCAAAATCTAAAGATACTGGCGTCTTATCGTGCGCGTTACGCTCGACGGGAAAGCGGCTTCTACTGTGCGGATGCGGGTTCCGGCGGGCTGGCGATCTTGTTCGAGACCTTAAGGTGGTACATGCGGGCTAGGGTCTGCTTGTAAGCGTCCATCGACGGCAAGAGGGCGCGGGCGCGCAGGGTGTCGAGGCCGCCAGGGTCTTCGACCGAGATCATGGCCATTTCGCCATCGACCATCTTAAACTGTGTGCCGTAGCGCTGCGGTTTGCCCTCGGCGACAAGCTGCTTGTCGAGCACGATGGCGAGCTGAGCGGGGTCAATCTCGCGGCGGTCGGCAAGTATGGTGAGCTGGGGCAGGAGGGACTTGCGCCAGGCAAGATCTGATGTGTGTCCGAGCAGGAGGGTCGCGGCCTTTGAGGCATCGGGTCCGACCAGGGCGATGGTTGGCCAGCCGTGCTGGGTGACGATCTCTTTGAGCTGTTGGGTCAGGACGGCGTCGATCTGGGCGAGGTTCGAGGCAACGGCGGGGCCGGTCGTGGAAGACTGGGTGCCGGCAAGGCCGCGGGCGGTCTGATCCTGCTGGAGCATGGTGAGGAGCTGCGTGCGGAGGGCGGCGTTGTTCTGTGCCGCTTGAGTTGCCTGGGCGTCTGCAGGCGCTTGCGGAGCAGGGGACGACTGCGCCAGAAGAGAAGATCTTGAAAGCGCGAGAAGAAGGGCGGCGAAGACGGCCTGCGGCATGGGGCTATTTTACGGGTGCGGAGAAGTTCTCACGCGGGGGAGATGATGCGACCTTTGTGCTTTGGCTTCCGCGTCAGGTGCCTTCCGCGAGGAGACTGCATCTCTTGAGATGAATGGCGTGAGGAGATGGCGTTGAGCGAACGAGGAGATTATTTTGCAGTCTTTGGTCTGCCGAGGCGGCTGCGGGTGGATATATCGGCGTTGGAGAAGGAGTTTTACACGAAGAGCCGGCGGCTGCATCCAGACCGGTTCGCAAGGAAGTCGGCGGCCGAGCAGGAGGCGGCGCTGGCGGCGAGCTCGGAGTTGAACGATGCGTATCGCACGCTGAAGGAGCCGATTGCGCGGACGCAGCACCTGCTCACGCTTGAGGGCGTGGAGATTGAAGAGCAGTCCAAAGCGGCGACGGATGCGGCGCGGGCGAGTGGCGGAACGAAGAAGCAAATCGTTCCGCCGGAGATGCTCGAAGAGGCGTTCGAGCTGAATATGCAGCTCGAGGAGATGCGCTCGAACAGGAAATCTGGTGACGATGATCCGGCGTTGCGAAAGGATCTTGAAGGGGCGAAGACGAACTTCGAGAGCATGCTGGCGCAGACGCAAATCGATCTGGAACGATTGTGGGAGCAATGGGATGTGGCGCTCGATGTCCGGGATGATGCAGGCAAGATAACGGCGAGGGACGCGATGGTGGCTCTGCTGAACCGGCGAAGCTATGCACGCAACCTGGTACGCGATGTCAATGAAGCGCTGGAGTAGCTCAAGGTAAGGTGCGGTTCGATGAAGCTGCCTTGAGCGCTGGCCAGCCGTAAGCCCGGACGGAAAGAGGTGCGCCGCCAATCTCGATCTGTTTCGTTTGCAACGCGCGGGCGCCTGTCCGTTCGTAAAAGGAGCAGGAGGAGTTGCTCTCAAGCACCCATGCGATCATCGCCGTGAGGTCCCGGCTGTAAAGCGCTTCGGTGAGCCTGTTCAGCAAGGCCGACCCGATCCCTTGCCGCTGAACGCGGTCCAGCAGATAGATGGCGAACAACTCGGCGTCGTAGCCCGGCATGGGATCGCGGATCGGGCCTCCGCTTGCGAAGCCGACGATCTTGCCGTCTAGCTCCGCAACGTAGATTGGGAGATCAAGGCTTAGCCATTCACGCCACTGCGAGGCGCGGTCGGTCTCGCTAAGCGAGGCGAGAAACGGCGCGGGAACGATGCCGGCGTAGGTCGATCGCCAGCTTCGTACGTGCACCCGAGCAATAACAGTAGCGTCCTCTTGCGTTGCGGCTCGAATGAAGGGCATGGGCATCATCAAAGCGGATGCGCTCTGCAGCGCCGAGAACAAAGTCCGCATGCAGGATATCTCTTAGTCTTCCGATGGTAGAAGAATCGATTGCAACTTCGCTGCTCCTCTCGAAGCCTAAGCCGGGGAGATCATCGTCCACAAGAGACAATTTATACTTTCGCGGTAAGTAAGACTGTGCAATCGGGAGCGATGGATGAGACGAGTCGTTCAGGCGGCCCTGCTGGGCTTGGTGTGTATCCCCGTAGCTGCCAGAGATGGTGTAGCGCAGCAGGGTGACGGGACGACCTTCACCAATCCGCTGCTGGAGCATGGGCCTGATCCGTGGGTGGTGCAGGCGGATGGCTGGTACTACTACATGAACTCAATGGGCAAGAACATCACGATCTGGAAGACGCGCGACATAACGGACCTGCGGCATGCACAGGAGACCGTGGTGTGGACGCCGCCCGAGGGGACGCGGTACTCCAAGGAGCTCTGGGCGCCGGAGCTGCATCGCTTCGATGGCAAGTGGTACCTCTACTTCGCGGCGGACGGTGGCAAGAACGAGGGGCACAGGGTGTATGTGCTCGAGAACACCGCGCAGGATCCGACGACCCAGAGCTGGGTGCTGAAGGGCAAGGTGGGCGACGAGACGGACCGCTGGGCGATCGATGCGACAGCGTTTGAGAATGATGCACCGGGCGCCGATCATCAGAAGTATCTGCTGTGGTCCGGTTGGGAAGGCGGCAACGACGGGCAGCAGAACCTATACATCGCGAAGCTGAAGAATCCGTGGACGGTGGAGGGGCCGCGCGTGATGCTAAGCCATCCGGAGTATCCATGGGAGACGGTCGGCGATCTGCCGGGACGGCATGTGAGTGTGAACGAAGGCCCGGAGATCCTTGAGCATGACGGCAAGGTGTTTCTGATCTATTCGGCATCGGGATGCTGGACGGACCGGTACGAGTTAGGCGAGCTGCATGCGAGCGCGCAGGCGAATCTGATGGACCCGCGGTCGTGGACGAAGCTGGATCATCCGGTCTTCTTTGAGGCTCCGGCGAAGGGTGTCTTCGGGCCGGGCCATAATGGCTTCTTCAAGTCACCGGACGGCAAAGAGAACTGGATCATCTATCACGCAAACCCGCAGAGCCATGATGGATGCGGGCCGAAGCGGTCGCCGCGCATGCAACGCTTTTCATGGAATCCTGATGGGTCGCCGAAGTTTGGCAGCCCGGTGGCCCCCGGGGTGGAGCTGCCGAAGCCTTCGGGAACGCCGTAAAGTTGAGAGAATTACGAGGGTGACGGCACAGTCTCGCGGGTTTCCTTCTTAGCGAGGCCTTCAAGCAGCTTGATGTGATGGCGGTCGTGGCCGGCGATGGTCTCGAGGATGGTTTGGAGCGTGAGGGTGCCGCGTTCGGAGTGCGTTGCGGAGCGTTTCAGGTCTTCAGGTCTGACAGTGCTGAGGAGGCGCACGTTCCACGCGCGCAGGGCTTCGTACATGGTCTGGGCGGAGACGAAGTCATAGGCGGCGTAGCGATCGCCCCAGCGGTCCTGGTCGAAGGGCTGAAGGGCAGGGTTGTCGGCAGCGAGGGTCTGACGGATGCGCCAGCTCCAGGAGATCTCGCAGTCGGCCAGGTGCGCCATCAACTCGCGGAGACTCCACTTGTTTGGACCGGGCGAGCGGTCGATCTCGTCTGTGGTGTAGGCGGCGAAGATCTCGCGGAGACGGGGAGCGGTTGCGGCAATGATGTCGATGGCTTCGCGGCCTTCGAGGTGGTGAGCGTAGGGATTCTCTTCCATGGAGACGACGCTACCACGCAAGCAATCGGGGATGCCGGCGGGCTGTTGATGCGGTCGAAGCCCGCCGGTCAGTCGATGGTGGTTTGGGGTACGTGAGCCCAGGGGTCATACTCGCCGACGGACCAGATGTGGCCTTCGGGATCGCGTACGGTAAAGGCCTTGCCGCCATAGTCCATTTCTCGAATCTCCATGACGATATCGGCGCCGGCGGCCTTGGCTTGCTGGTAGAGCGAGGCGGCGTCGGAGGTGATGAGCGAGCAGGCCTGGGTCTCGCGGCCACCGGTCTCTTCAGGTTGAATCATGTATTGCGCGAAGTCGCCGGGATTGGAGGCGCTGCCGAGCATGATCATGCCCGAGCCAAAGGTGAGCTGGGCATGGGCGATGGTATGACTGGGACCTTCAAAGACAACGTGGCGGGCGAAACCGAGGGCGCGGCAGAGCCAGTCGATGGCTGCATGGGCGTCCTTGTAGCGAAGGCCGGTGACGATGGTGGACTTTGAGGGCGCGCTCATGGTGGGAGAAGGATGCCATAAATCGCCGTGAGCCACTAGAGAATTCGGTCGAGCAGATCGTCACGGCACCGAGACCCCAAACCTACGGGCTGGCTCGATCTGTGGAGATGCTAGTGGTGACTGCATCCAATGGTGCGATGCGACAATGAAGAGATGGCCGCGGGTTGACTTGCGGCGGAATGAGCGTGTGCATGGCGGAAGAGAGAGTAGTTGGCATTGATCTGGGAACTACGAACTCGCTGGTCGCGTTTATGGACGGCGAGACACCGACAGTCATTCCGGGTGAGGATGGCGACCGGTTGGTGCCGAGTGTGGTGGCGTTTGATGAGGAGGGCACGGGCTTTGCCGTGGGCAATGCAGCGCGAACGACGCTGCTGACGAAGCCGGGCAGCGCGGTGTACTCGGCCAAGCGGCTGATGGGGCGCGGGCGGGCGGAGGTGCAGGAGGAGTTGGTGCTGTTTCCGTTTCAGCTGGTGGACGAGCCGCAGGGCATAGGCGATGCGAACGATGACAACGCAAGAGCGGATTCGACTGCTGACATAATCCGGCTGAAGGTGGGCGGGCTGGTGCTGACGCCGCCGGAGGTTTCGGCCTATGTGCTGCAGCAGTTGAAGCGCAACGCGGAGCGGTTCTTCGGTGCGCCGGTGACGAAGGCCGTTATCACCGTGCCGGCCTACTTCAACGATGCGCAGCGTCAGGCGACGAAGGATGCGGGACGAATCGCGGGGCTAGAGGTGCTGCGGCTGGTGAATGAGCCGACGGCCGCGGCGCTGGCGTATGGGCTGGACAAGAAGCGGGACGGATTGATAGCTGTGTACGACTTTGGCGGCGGAACCTTCGATATTTCCATTCTGAAGCTGCATGAGGGGATCTTTGAAGTGATCGCGACGGGTGGGGATACGCATCTGGGCGGCGACGACATCGACAACCTGCTGATCGGGATTGCGCTCGAGGACATCAAGGGCGATCTGGATGTCGATGTACGGTCTCAGCCGGAGGCGGTGCAGGCGCTGCGCAAGGCGGTGATCGACGCGAAGATTGCGCTTTCAGGCGGAGAGGTGGCGCGGCTGGATGTGTCGCTTCCGAATGGCAAGCGATATACGAGAGAGATCACACGCGCACAGTTTGAGCAGCTGATTGCGCCGGTGGTAGCGCGAACGGCGGGGCCGTGCCGGCAGGCGCTGAAGGATGCGAAGCTGACGCCAGAGCAGATTGACGAGGTGGTGCTGGTTGGCGGATCGACGCGCATTCCGGCGGTGGTGCGGCTGGTGGAAGAGGTGTTCGGGCTGGCGGCACGTGGCAAGAAGGCGCACACCGAACTGAATCCGGATGAGGTGGTTGCGCTTGGGGCGGCGGTGCAGGCGCAGATTCTGGCGGGAGGCTCAGCGGCTACAGACGATCTGCTGCTGCTCGATGTGACGCCGCTGTCGCTGGGTATTGAGGCGCTGGGCGGGGTGGTGGCGAAGATCATCGATCGGAACTCGACGATTCCGGCGAGTGCGACGGAGCACTTCACGACGGGGGTGGATGGGCAGACGAATGTGGCAATCCATGTGGTGCAGGGCGAGCGTGAGCTGGCAAAGGACAACCGGTCTTTGGCGCGGTTCGACCTGAAGGGCGTGCCGCCTATGATGGCCGGTCTGCCGCGCATCGAGGTCAAGTTTCTGATCGACGCGAACGGGATTCTGCAGGTTTCGGTGCGAGAGCAGCGGAGTGGGCAAGCAGCACAGATCGAGGTCAAGCCCACGTATGGACTTACCGACGAGCAGGTGGAGACGATGATCCTTGCTTCATTCGATAACGCGGAGGCGGACCTGACGGAGCGGCAGGAGATTGAGGCGAAGAACGAAGCGGAGACGATTCTGGCGGCGGTGAAGAAGGGTAAGACGCATGAGGCGTGGCAGCAGCTTACGGCGGACGAGGTGGCGTCAATCGAGCAGGGAGTGCTGGAGCTCGAGGCTTCGATCAAGGGCGGCGAGTACAAGATCATTCGGAATGCGATCGAGCGTCTTGACAAGGGAACGCGGCGATTCGCGGAGCTGATGATGGACTCCGCGGTCTCCGGCGCAATGACAGGGCAGACGATGCAGGCCGCGGGTGAGAAGATGGGAGACGGGCCCACGGCGCCGCACCCGTTTGCGAAGGCGCAGGTGGTGCAGGCAGAGGCGAACGATCCGGCGGAACGGATGAGCGGGCCGGAGACGGAGTTCTCGCCGGAGAACGCGGATGGAACGCCGCGCGAGGGATCGTAGCGGCGATGGAGATTGAGACGAGAGAATGTCTGAGATGACCAAGACGAGTGAGGCAGTGGATCTGAGCAAGCCGGCAGCCGAAGGCATGGTGCGCGTGACGTTTGAGCCGGAGGGGCGGACGGTGGAGTTCGCATTCGACTCACTGCCATACGAGGGCCACGGGCTGCCGATGTCGTTTCTGGACGTGGCGGAGAACTATGACATCTTTCTCGACCATGCATGCGGCGGTGTGTGCGCGTGCACGACGTGCCATCTGCATGTGAAGCAGGGCTCGCAAGGCCTGTCCGAGGCGGAGGATCTGGAGCTGGACCGGATGGAGACAGCGGCGGGGATCGAGCTGAACTCGCGGCTGGGCTGCCAGGCAGTGATCGAGCGG
This sequence comes from uncultured Acidobacteriaceae bacterium, assembly GCA_964246835.1. GTDB lineage: Bacteria > Acidobacteriota > Terriglobia > Terriglobales > Acidobacteriaceae > Edaphobacter. The sequence goes on from CAXTRT010000014.1 coordinate 58,213, forward strand.
CCTGGGACGTATGTGGTGGAGATTCCGAAGTGGAACCGGAACTATGTGCAGGAAGGCAAGCCGGCGCATGGACCGGGGTCGTAGGGTACCCTCACCCTCCCGTACTTCGCAGGCAAAGTCTTCAAAACAGGCTAGATGCTTTTGAATGACGTTGCAGGTACCGGGTGGGCGTGCGCGAAGGCGATGCGTCCGCGTTTTCTCCATCGCTGTAGAGACGATAGCAGGCGGGAGTGGGTGAGTACGCCACATGCGGCAGAGGTTTAAACGCTTTGTGTTTGCGCGACGGAGAAAGGCAAGTGCGACAGCAGATCCCTACGAGATGACAACAGAAAGATGAGCGAAAGAGGAGGCAGTGATGGCGCGAGAGATCGAGTGGACGGATACCGAAGAGATCGGGATTCAGTTGCAGGAGAAGTATCCGGAGATTGAGCCGTACAGCGTTCGGTTTACGGATCTGCTGCAGTATGTCGTCGGGCTGCCGGGGTTTGTTGGCGATCCGGCGAAGTCGAATGAGGGGCTGCTGGAGGCGATTCAGGCGGCTTGGAATGAGGAGTATGAGGACGCGAAGGGGTAAGTGGGCGTGGCTCCGCACTATGGTGATGGGGCGCTGATAAAGCAGAGTTCTTGAAGCTATACAGCCGCTACACGCAACTGCAGGTCTCTCTACTTCGTAAAACGAAGACGCTGTTTTGCTACGGTCGAGATGACAGTTCTGTGATGCGGACACTTTTCTCGTTTGGACTACCTAGGTTTTGGTGGTCCCCGGGCGAAATGAGGGGATCTCTCCGCTCGCGATGCTCGGTCGAGATGACGGCTTCTTGGGGGTTAAAGATGACGGCATCTGTGGGGGGGTGGGGAGTTCTCCGCGCGCGTTTCAGCTGACTAAACGGATGGTGGCTGGTTTGGGTTGGGTCGGCGTGACGGCCGATGGCCCACTCACGACGATGGTGCTGTCGTGAATCGGGCACCCGCCTTTGGCTGGGCGGGGCGGGCGGCGGTGGCTGGGCAGTGAGTTTTTGGAGGACAGACGCAGTGCGGGGTCTTGCCTACACGCTGGCGGTGGCGGGTAGGATCTCTTCGACGTCGACCCATTGGGTGGGGTAGTCGCCGGTGTAGCAGGCGGTGCAGAAGCTGGCGGGGCTGAGGCCTTTGGCGGGTTCGCCGGTGGTGCAGGAGTGGGTGAGGCCGACGAGGGACAAATAGGCGAGGGAGTCGGCTTCGATGAACTGGCGGATCTGCTCGATGGAGTTATTGGCGGCGATGAGGTCTTTTGTTGAAGGCGTATCGACGCCGTAGAAGCAGGGACTGATGGTGGGCGGGCAGGAGATGCGCATGTGGACTTCGGCGGCTCCGGCGGCTCGGCACATGCGGACGATTTTGCGGGAGGTTGTGCCGCGAATGATGGAATCGTCGATGAGGATGACGCGCTTGCCTTCGAGCAGCGAGCGGACGGGGTTGAGCTTCATGCGGACGCCGAAGTCGCGCACGCGCTGTTCGGGCTGGATGAAGGTGCGGCCGACGTAGTGATTGCGGATAAGGCCGAAGTTGAAGGGGATGCCGGACTCGGCGGCGTAGCCGATGGCGGCGGTGACGCCGGAGTCGGGGACGGGTACGACGAGGTCGGCAGGGACGGGGCTCTCTCGGGCGAGCTGGCGGCCCATCTCGTCGCGGGACTTCTGGACGGGGCGGCCGTAGATGCGGGAGTCAGGTCGGGCGAAGTAGACGTGCTCGAAGATGCAGGAGGCGATCGGGGTGGTTTCGGGCGCGTAGCGACGGCTGGTGACGCCGTCTTCAGAGACCATGATGAGCTCGCCGGGCTCGACGTCGCGCTCGTACTTGGCGTGCAGGAGATCGAAGGCGCAGGTCTCGCTGGCGAAGACGAAGGTGTCGGGAGATCCGTTTGCGCCAAGGATGCGGCCCATTGACAGCGGGCGGAAGCCGTGAGGGTCGCGGGCGGCGAAGATGCGGTTGCGCGTCATCATGACGATCGAGAAGGCGCCGTCGACCTCGGCGAGGGCTTCGGCAATGCAGTCGACGAGGGTGTTCTGTTTGCAGTGCGCAATGAGCTGAACGATGATCTCGGAGTCGGAGGTGGTGGAGAAGACAGCGCCGTCGCGCTCGAGGCGGGCTTTTGACGTGCCGAGGTTGACGAGGTTGCCGTTGTGGGCGATGGCGAGCAAGCCCTTGGTGGACTCGACCGAGATGGGCTGGGCGTTGAGGAGCGCGGAGTCGCCGGTGGTGGAGTAGCGGGTGTGGCCGATGGCGATGTGGCCGGGGAGGCGCTGGAGGACGGGGTCGGTGAAGATCTCGGAGACGAGGCCCATGCCCTTCATGTCGGTGATGTTCTGGCCGTCGGAGGCGGCGATGCCGGCGGACTCCTGGCCGCGATGCTGCAGGGCGTAGAGGCCCCAGTAGGTCATGCGGGCGGCGTCGGCGTGGTTGTAGACGGCCATGACGCCGCACTCTTCGCGGAGCTTGTCGAAGTGCTGGTCGGCGGAGGTGAGGTCGTCTTCAGAGAAGGCAATCACGGGGCCACGACCTCGCTCAATATGGCACTATGCTGAACGGTTATGAAGTCACGCTCAATTCTTCGGTGAAACTCGGCAGTGATCGAGTTCAGGTCAACTATATCGACCTTGATCGGCAGATCGGATTCGTCAAAGTCCTCGTTGAGAAGAGCTCTTTGCAGGAGCGACAAGGGCGTTGTGCCGCCGACCGCCAGGTCCAAGTCGGAACGTCGCCGAGCACGGCCGCTCGCTCTGGAGCCGAAGGCATAGACCGGGCGATCCGGCACATGGGTACCGAGAATCTGGATAACGCAACGTAAATCCTGCTCTGAGAGACCGAGTTGAACGGAGTCGATCATGCTTTCGTTCTCTCCTTCAGCGTGTCGAGCAGCCTGCGGGCCTCCCCGGTAAACTTTCGGGCAGCCCCGGCTACTTCAATGGCTCGACTTTCATTGTAGGTGTGAACGGTGTCGGTGCGGGCTTGCCGATACTCAAGCCAGGCGAAGACATCGCCTTGCACCAACTTCAGGTCGCCCGCCCTGCGAATAAGATCTCTAAAGGTAAGTTCATTGACCTCATCATCTGAAGCGGCGACGGAGCGGAGATATCGCCGCAACATCTTGATGGAGAGCTCATACGTAAACTCAAAGCGCTGGATCACTGCGTCGCGTATTAAGGCATCGCCAGGGTTTGCGGCCCACGCGGAGATTGCGATCTCAAACTGGGCGAGAGCTCGATCCAGTGGTGAAAGATCAATGTCCGGAAGTTCAAGGTCAAGATTGGTGGTCACGCGAGTACCTCGGCGGCTAGCTGGGAGGGGAGGGTGTTGGAGAAGGCGGCTTCAAGTTGTGGAAGCAGAACGTCGATAGCGGGAAGGCCGTTGATGGCGATGCGGAGTGAGGAGCCTATTACCTCTCCGATCGGCGCGGCGTAGACGCCTGGGGTGAGCTGCAGGACGGTCCGGATCTCTTCCAGGTGAGACGGACGGCAGGTGGCGACGACGGAGGAGCCAATCTCCGCGAAGAGAACCTCAGAGGAGGAGAACGGCTCCGCGTCGCGGGCGAACAGCTTCAGATCGGCACCGAGACGCGATGCGAGTGCGGCCTTTGCCGCGGCAGTCACGAAGCCACCATCGCTGATGTCGGTCGCTGATTGAAGCAGGCCGCGTGTGGAGAGTGTTGCGAGCGCGCAATGGAGGGATGCCTCTTCTGACAGGTCAAGGACGACGGGTTCACCCCACAGCGGCCAGTCCTGGCTTTGTGCCCAGGCGCTCGCACCGAGATCGCGCAGTGCCTTGCGACCTACGCCGCGGATAGCAGATAGGAACAGGACGGTATCGCCCGCACACTGAAAGCTATTTGGAACGGCTTTGGTTACATTTTCGAGGAGGCCGACGACGCCGATGACGGGGGTGGGGTATATGCCAACGCCCGAGGTCTCGTTGTAGAGGCTGACGTTGCCGCCGGTGATGGGGGTGTTGAGAGCGGTGCAGGCTTCGGCGATGCCGTCGATGGCCTGGCTGAGTTGTGCCATGATCTCGGGTTTTTCGGGGTTGCCGAAGTTAAGGCAGTTGGTGGCAGCGACGGGGGTGGCGCCGGTGCAGGCGACCTTGCGGGCGGCTTCGGCGACAGCGTGTATGGCGCCGAGTCTGGGGTCGAGGTAGCACCAGCGGCCGTTGCCGGCGAGGGCCATGGCGAGGCCCCGCTCGTGCCTCAAGCTCGGGGCTCCATGCAGGTTTTGTGGCGCGTCAGCCCACATCTCAGAGTCGAGATGTGGGGCACCCGGTGTTGTGGCGGATTCATGGGCGGAGGTGGGGGTGACGACGGGGTTGGCGGCATCTTCATTGCCGGTCAGGAGAGTGGCTTCGGCTTCGGGGGTGGAGCCGGTGATGAAGTTGGCGATCTGGCCGAGGACGGTGTGGTCGGCGGCGAGCGGATCGAGGTGGAGGGAGGCGGCGACTTTTTCGGCGAGGGTGATGGGGGACGAAGCGGGTCCTTCGCTGCGCTCAGGATGACAACTCTGTGAGGTGACGCTCCCTTTGAACGATGACAGGTCAGGGGTGGGGCCGGTGCCCTTGATGCGGATTACGCCGGCTTCGAAGCCGGGGCCCTGGACAGTGTTGGTCTGGACCATGGAGTCGTACTGCTCGTAGATGGTGCGCTTGTCGCAGATGTTGGAGCTGGCGAGCAGCTTGAGCAGGTCGGCGGTGTAGTCGCGTGGCTTTTGTAACTCTTTTAGGACCCAATCGGGCGGGTCGCGCGGGACGGGTGGGGTCCAGGTGCCGACGGGCCGGTGGTAGACGGGGGCGTTGTCGGTGAGGGCTTTGTTGGGGATCTCGGCGATGAGCTCGCCGTGGTGGTGGACGCGCATGATGTCGTCGGCGGTGACGATGCCGACCTCGGCGCAGTCGAGGCCCCACTTAGTGAAAACGTCGAGGACCTCCTGTTCGCGGCCCTTTTCGGCGACGAGGAGCATGCGTTCCTGGGACTCGGAGAGCATGATCTCGTAGCTGGTCATGCCGGTCTCGCGCTGCGGGACGCGAGCTAATTCGATACTCACCCCGAGTTCGCCGCGCGCGCCCATCTCGCAGGTGGAGCAGGTGAGGCCGGCGGCGCCCATGTCCTGAATGCCGAGGACGGCGCCGGTCTTCATGACTTCGAGGCAGGCTTCGAGGAGGAGTTTTTCGAGGAAGGGGTCGCCCATCTGGACGTTGGGGCGTTTTTGCTCGGAACCTTCGGTGAACTCTTCGGAGGCCATGGTGGCACCATGGATGCCGTCACGGCCGGTCTTGGCGCCGACGTAGAAGACGGGGTTGCCGACGCCGGTGGCCTTGGCGTAGAAGATTTCGTCGGTGCGGACGAGGCCGAGAGCGAAGGCATTGAGGAGCGGGTTGCCGGAGTAGCAGGGCTCGAAGCGGGTCTCGCCGCCGAGGTTGGGGACGCCGAAGCAGTTGCCGTAGCCGGCGACGCCCTGGACGACGCCCTGCATGGTGTGGCGGTTTCGGGCATAGTCGGTGCCGGAGTTGTTCGGTGTACGTTCTCCGTTGTTCGTTTGGTCAGGGGCTTCCGGAGAACGGTCAACGGAGAACGGAGAACCATCTGGTGTCAGCGGACCGAAGCGGAGGGAGTCCATGACGGCGAGGGGGCGGGCGCCCATGGTGAAGATGTCGCGGAGGATGCCGCCGACGCCGGTAGCTGCGCCTTGGTAGGGCTCGATGTAGCTGGGGTGGTTGTGGGATTCGATTTTGAAGGCGCAGGCCCAGCCGTCGCCGACGTCGATGATGCCGGCGTTCTCGCCGGGGCCCTGGACGACGGCTCCGGGGCCGGAGGTGCGGGTGCCTTTGGTGGGGAGGCGGCGAAGGTGCACGCGGGAGCTCTTGTAGGAGCAGTGCTCGGACCACATGACGGAGAAGATGCCGAGTTCGGTGAGGGAGGGCGTGCGGCCGAGATGCTCTTCGATTTTGGCGTACTCGTCGGGGGTGATGGAGTGCTGCTTCAGCAGAGCCGGAGTGATGATGCAGGGTGATGGAGGGGCGTTCTGAGAAGAGGCTGTTACCGGGGTCTGGGCTTGCACGGTAGACATGGCTTGATAGACCGATTGTCGCATGGTGCGGCGCTGGATGCGCCCCTTACGACGAGGGTTGCGGCCAACGCGTTGAATTTGGCATTGCAGCTAGACGATTCGATGCAGCACCTTTGTGGGATTCGAGTGCGAAGGAGGCGTCGCTAGGATCGAGATTACCTTCCTTCAGCTGCACGGTTGCGGCGAGGTGTTCCGCAGTCGAAAAGGTTTTCGCCGCAATGCGAAAAACCGGTTGTGCCGGCATTGTAAAGACGCCGACACAACCGATTTCACTGAAGGAGGTGTGTATGGACTCTGGAAAGTCCTGGTGCCGGGTTCGAGTTCTAGTCGATTGGAGACTATTTCTCGCTCTCGGAACCGTGATTAAGCTGTTGCTTTACTTCCGGAGTCATTTAGCGCGGTACAACCCTCGGGCGGTATGCAGCCGCCCGGGACTTCTTGAGTGTATCGAAAGGTGGGGAGGAAGGCTAGAAAAATGCGCTGCAGGTGCCCGGAGATGAGTGAGGCTGCAAGCGGATCTGACGCTTGCGGCGGTGAACCTAAGTTGCAGCTAATCTCTCGGAATTTAGTGTCCAGTGGAGCCGAAGCCGGCGACCCCGCGGGGAGCTTCGGCGAGGGTGTCGGTCTCCTCGAAGGCGGCCTGGATGCGCTGCACCATGCGGAGCTGGGCGATGCGGTGGCCGGGGGCGACGAGGTGGGGCTCGGCGGCGAGGTTGGTGAGGACGATCTTGAGCTCGCCGCGGTAGCCGGGATCGATGACGCCGGCGAGGGTGGTGATGCCGCGCAGGGCGAGGCCGCTGCGGTCTTCGACGAGGGCACCGTGGGTGGAGGGGAGTTCGAGGGCGAGGCCGGTGCGGACGGCCTGGGTGGCGCCGGGCTCGCCGATGGGGGCGAGCGTGAGGGCCTCGGCGGCGAAGAGGTCGGCGGCGAGGTCGCCGAAGGGACCGACGTGGGCGTAGCGGGGAAGCTGGGCGGCGGGCAGAAGGCGTTGCACCTTCACGATCGGACCGGCGGCTAGATCAGCAGGCATGGGCTCTTGGATTCATCAGCGAGGTTGGCGGAGATGTTTTTAGTGTGAACGGATTGCCAGATGATTTTACGGTTATTGAAGGCCTTTCTCGAATCCGATGATTTGACCGCATCATACCGGAGAAGAATCCGAGTAGAACGATTAGGAGTTAACCCTGCATGTTGTCCTCCGTACGCCGAGGCAAAGGTGAGCCTGCGCTGGTGATGATGCCGTTTTTGGGCGGAAGCCGCCGCGAGTGGGATCCTGTAGTCGAGTTTTTGAAAGAGCAGGCAGTCTGCATTGGCGTGGATCTGCCGGGCTTTGGCGAGTCGCGCGAGGTGCCGGGATACACGGTGGAGGCGATGGCCGAGAGCCTGATGCAGACGATTGCCGCGCTCGCGTTGAAGCGTTTTGTGCTGGTGGGGCACAGCATGGCGGCGAAGGTGTCGGCGGTGGTGGCGCGATGCGCCGCGGAGGGTGAGGCGCGGGTGGCGGGGCTGGAGGGATTGGTGCTGGTGGCGCCGTCACCGCCCGGGCCGGAGCCGATGTCCGATAAGAGGCGATTGCAGATGATGGAGGCGCTGGGTGGTGAGCCTCGAACGGATGAGCGGGGGATGCGCAGGGATCGGGAGGCGGCGGAGCAGTACATACGGGAAAATGCGGCGGGCGATATGACACCCGATATGTTTGTGACGGCGGTAGAGGACGTCCTGAGGATGAATCGCGCGGCGTGGCGGGCGTGGCTGGAGAGCGGCAGTAAGGAGGACTGGGCGGAGCGCGTGGGTGTGCTGCGACTGCCGGTGCTGCTGGTGGCGGGGGACAAGGATGGAGCGCTGGGGCCGGAGGCGCAGCGCACGGTCTCGATGCCGCACTGGCCGAACGGCCGGCTGGCGTCGCTGCACTCGAATCATCTGATTCCGATGGAGAAGCCGGCGGAGCTGGCGCGGCTGATTGCAGGCTTTATCGAAGAGTTGAACGGCAATAGCGCACGGGCGGCGCGGCCGGACCTGAGCGGTGGGGTTCCGGTCGATCCGGCGTATGTGGATCTGATTTTGTCGGACCGGGTGAGTGGGGCGACGCGCAAGGCGCTCGAGCAGCGGGCGGAGGCGGACGACGCCGCATATGAGCCGCAGGCGCTGAGTGTGACCGAGCTCGCGCAGCTGCGGGCGCTGGTGGACCGGATCGTGCCGCAGCGGGGACCTGTAGCGATCGACCTTGGAGCACGAATCGATAAGCAGCTGGGCTTAGGCATGAGCGATGGCTGGCGCTATGCGGTGCTGCCGGAGGATGCGGCGGCGTACCGCGATGGACTGGCTACGCTTGAGTGGCACGCGCAGGATCAGTTTGAGACCGGGTGGCTGGCGCTTGACGGGGAGCTGCGGGACCAGCTGCTGGGCAAGGCCGCGGCAGGGAAGCTTGCGCGAAGCGTTCTGGGAAGCGTGTTGGGCAGCGGTCTGCTGGCGCGGCTCGAGGCGGTGGTGGGCGCGGGCAAGGAGTCTGGCCCCGCGCTTGATGCGGAGCAGATGCAGCGCTGGTTTGAAGAGGTGCGTGCGGACGCGACGAAGCTATATGTGGCGCACGCGGCGACGCTGGCGCGCATGGGCTATAGCGGGATAGCGGACGGCGCGGATAGCGCGCGTCAGACCGGCTTTGTGCTGATTGGCGAGGGTGAGCGTGAGGCGTGGGAGCCGCGGGCCAGGGCAACAGGAATAACGGGGACGCGATGAACCTGGAGGCGATGAAGCGGTACGGGACCGAAGACGTTGTGGATGCGGTGGTGATCGGAACGGGGGCAGGGGGCGCGCCGCTGCTGGCGCGTCTGGCGGCGGCCGGGCTCTCAGTGGTGGCGCTTGAGGCCGGTCGGAACTGGACGCCGGGGGAGGAGTTCGCGACCGATGAGATTGTGCAGGGCGAGCTCTACTGGACGGGCGAGCGGGTAAGTGCGGGCGAGACGCCGGTGGCGTTCGGCGCGAATAACAGCGGCACGGGTGTGGGCGGATCGATGCTGCATTGGGGAGCGTATGTGCCGCGCGTCGATCCGCGTGACCTGACGATCCAGACGGAGTTCGGGGTGAGCGCGGACTGGCCGCTTGAGTATGGAGAGCTGCTGCCGTACTACGAGGAGCTGGAGGAGTTTCTCGGGGTCTCGGGGCCGGCGACGTATCCGTGGGAGGAGGGCCGGCGCTATCCGCTGCCGCCGATCGCGCTGAATGCGCCGGCGCAGGCGATGCAGAGAGGGTGCGCGGCGCTGGGGGTGCGGACGGCGGAGGCGCCGATCGCGGCGGTTTCGCGCGACTATGAGAGGCCGGGATATCCGTTGCGGCATGCGTGCGTGAATCGCGGCTACTGCCACCAGGGCTGCCGGAACGGTGCGAAGGCGAGCATGGATGTGACGTATCTGCCGGTCGCGGTGGGAGCGGGGGCGGAGATCCGGCCGGAGAGCTTTGTGCACGGCTTTGAGCGCGACGCCACGGACCACATCACGGCGGTGATCTATAGAAAGAAGGATGGGCAGGATGCGCGGCAGAGGTGCCGGGCGGTGTTCCTGTGCGCGGGTGCGGTGGAGACGCCGCGGCTGCTACTGCATGCCGGTCTTGCGAACTCGAGCGGGCAGGTGGGCCGGAACTTCATGGCGCACGTGGCGACGCAGGTGTGGGGTACGTTCGACCACGAGATGCGGATGAACAAGGGATTTCCGGCGTCATTAATAACGGAAGACATGCTTCGGGCGAAGGATGCGAACTTTGCGGGCGGCTACCTGGTGCAGCCGCTGGGTGTGGTGCCGGTGACGTGGGCGGTGCAGGTGGCGAGGGGACGTGGGCTGTGGGGCCAGGCGCTGGTGGACCAGATCGACAACTACAACTACATGTCGGGGATTGGAATTAATGGCGACTGTCTGCCGGACGAGAAGAATTTCCTTGAGCTCTCAGATGAGATCGACCCTGCGGCGCGTGGGACGGGGATGCGGAAGCCGCTGGTGCACTTCAGCTACGGCAAGAACGAGCAGCGGATGAGCGCGCATGGCGAGGCGTTTATGACGGAGGTTTGGAAGGCGGCGGGCGCGCGGGATATATGGACGTTCCAGCGGAACGCGCACACGGTGGGAACGTGCCGGATGGGGACAGATAGCCAGACGAATGTGGTGGACCGGGTGGGACGGAGCTTTGATGTAGGGAATCTTTGGATCTGCGACAACTCGGTGTTTCCGAGTGCGCTGCCGGCGAACCCGGCGCTGACGATTATGGCTCTGAGTCTGCGGACGGCGGATGCGTTTTTGCGGGATGGGCGCGGGTAGGCACAGACCTCTTTTCTGCGGGGCGTTTTCTTTTAGGCGGGGTCGATCCCTCAGCCTAGACTTGATGGCAACATGCAACACGCCACAGTCCAAGCCGTGTTTACCGGGACTCCCAAGTCGATCACGGATGAGCGTGGAACCTGGACCTCCTCGATCTTTCGTGATCGCGTGGACGGTCCTGTGGCTATTTCTGTTCATGGGCTGGCGGGGGACAAGGTGGCACAGCCGTATCACGGCGGTCCCGGCGCGGCGATCTGCGTTCATTTAGCGAATCACTATGACTTCTGGAACTCCCGCTACAAGATGAACCTGCACGCCGGATCGGTTGGGGAAAACATCACTCTGGACGAGCTGACGGAAGATGATATCTGCGTCGGCGACCGCGTACGTCTCGGAACCGCAATCGTTCAGGTCAGCGGGCCGCGGGTTCCGTGCGCGAATCTGGGGCGCCGGATCGGGCGTACCGATTGGGTCAAGCTGACGATCCTTGAAAACCGCACCGGGTTCTACCTGCGCGTGCTGGAGCCGGGTGCGGTTCAGGCCGGCGACGGGTGGGTGCTGGAGGAGCGCGTTCCCAACGCCGCTTCGATCCCGGCTATCAATCGCTGCATGTATCTGGAGTTTGATCCGGACTTGGCTCGCATGATGATCGAGATGCGTGGTTTGGAGGCGTGGTGGAGGGATCAGGCGCGGCAGAAGATTGAGGATCACGAGGGACACTGGACCTCGGGCATGAAGACTGGCGATTGATGGCACGGTGTGGCGAGTGCGGTGATGGTGGGAGTTGTTGCTGGAGAGTGGCTTTTAGACGTCGCTTCGCTCCGAGTTAGAAGCCAATACGGGGATTCTTCGCTGCGCTCGGAATGACAAGCAATATTTGGATTAGCTGGCGGCCTAGAATGGGCTGTGATGGGTCTTAGGCTTCAGCGATTTTTCTCGTTTCAACCTGCCGGGGTGAGAGCGCCGTGGCGGATCTTCTGGGTGGGGTTTGCGGTGCGGGTGCTGTACATGACGGTGGTGCACACGTGGCGCATTCGGGTCTTGATGGATCACTTTCAGTTTGGCTGGGAGCTGGGGCGGATTGCGCGGTCGGTGGTGCTGGGGCAGGGGTATGGGAATCCGTTTCTAGGCCACACCGGGCCGACGGCGTGGATTCCGCCGCTGTATACGCTGCTGGTGGCGGCGGTGTTCAAGGGCTTTGGGATCTATACGGCGAAGTCGGCGTGGGTGATCTTTACGGTGAACTCGGCGTTTTCGGCGGCGACGGCGCTGTGTGTGTATGAGATTGCGGCGCGCTGCTATGGGCGGCGGGTGGCGTTGTGGTCGGGGTGGCTGTGGGCGCTGTATCCGGCGGCGATGCAGTATGCGGTGCACTGGGTTTGGGATATGAGCCTGACGACGTGGTTGTTTGCGGCGACGATGGTGCTGGCGCTGCGGGCGCGCGGGGTGGACGTAGCGGGAACGGCGGAGGGCGATGGGCAGCGGCTGCGGCGGTGGGGATGGTTTGGGCTGCTGTGGGGGATGATTCTGCTGTCGAACCCGTCGCTGGTGCTGGCGCTGCCGCCGATGCTGCTGTGGATGGTGTGGGGCGGGCGCGGGGCCGCGTATACGCTCGAGCATGCGGTGCGCGGGGCGATGGTGGCCGTGGTGGTGATGGTGCTGTGTATAACGCCGTGGGTCTGGCGGAATTGGCGGGTGTTTCACGTGTTCCTTCCGACGCGGGGGAACCTGGGCGCGGAGCTGTATCAGTCGACGCTCGAGTCGAACGATGGCTTTCCCTGGGGCGCGACGCTGCCGATGGCGGAGGCGGATCCGATGATGCAGCGGTACGTGGCGATCGGCGAGGTGGCGTATGTGCGGGAGCAGGGGGCGGCGGCGAAGGAGAGGATACGTGAGAACCCGCGGCGCATCGCGAGATGGGTGCTGAAGCGGGTGTACTTCTTCTGGGCGGGGGTGCCGCATCCGCTCGATCGCAAGCCGTGGGTGGAGTACACGCGGGAGTTGAACTTCGGCTTTCTGAGTGTGACGGGGGTGCTAGGGCTGGCGCTGTCGCTGCGGCGGCGGGTGCCGGGGGCGAAGCTATTCTTGGCGGTGTTCTGTTGTGTGCCGCTGATCTACTACGCGATTACGGTGCAGGCACGGTTTCGGCATCCGCTGGAGCCGCTAGTCTGTGTGTTGACGGTGTATTTGTTTCAATCGGCTGATCGGGGGCGGGTGTGGTCGTGGTCGAAGCCGCGGCGTGTTGTGAGGAATGAGGCGGCAATATGACGACGGTGCTGGTGACGGGGGGATCGGGGTTCTTTGGCGGGGTGCTGAAGCGGCGGCTGCTCGGGGAAGGGCATCGCGTGGTGAACATCGATCTGGTGGCGGATACGGAGACGCACGCGAGGCTGCGGAGTGTGCAGGGGGATATTCGCGATGAGGCGCTGATGGAGGCGCTGTGCCGTGAGGAGGGGTTTACGGCGGTGATGCACTGCGCGGCGATGCTGGCGCACGAGAAGATTGCCGAGAGCGAGCTGTGGGGCTCGAATGTGGATGGGACGCGGATAGTGGCGGAGGCGGCGAAGCGGTTTGGCGTGGGGACGGTGGTGTTTACGTCGACGAACTGCCTGTGGGCGGAGAACTTCGGGCGTGAGGTGCGGGAGGACGATGTGCCGGCGCCGGTCGAGCTCTATGGGCGGTCGAAGCTGGCGGCCGAGCAGGTGCTGGCGGAGTATCGCGAGGGGATAAACGTGGTGGTGATTCGCTGTCCGACGATCATCGACAGCGGGCGGCTGGGGCTGCTGGCGATTTTGTTCGAGTTTATCGAAGAGGGCAAGCGGGTGTGGGTGGTAGGGGACGGCGGGAATCGCTACCAATTCATCTATGCCGAGGACCTGGCGACGGCGTGCGTGCTGGCTATGGAATACGGGAAGAGCGACGTGTTCAACATTGGGTCGGATGACGTGGTGAGTCTGCGGGCGGTGTATGAGGCGGTGATCCGGGCGGCAGGAACGAAGGCGCGGGTGGCGGAACTGCCGGAGGGGCCGACGATTGCGGCGATGAAGCTGGCGCATCGGCTGGGCATCTCGCCGCTGGGACCGTATCACTACCGGATGATCGCGGAGGATTTTGTGTTCGACACGTCGCGGATCAAGGAGCGGCTGGGATGGCGGCCGACGGTGACGAACGAGGAGATGATGGTGAAGGCGTACCGTTACTATGCGGAGCGAAAGCGGGAGATTCGAGGAAGGCGGAAGGGTGGAGGCGGGATGGAGGTGTCGGCGCACTCTCGGCCGGCGGCGATGGGGGTGATTCGGGTGCTGAAGTGGATCTCCTAGGGGCTTGAGTGCCGGAACAGACGTGGGAAGATTGACCCGGCTTCTGATCGACGGTACACTTCTTAAGTTTGGCGCTGGGCTCGCGATGTCTGGAGCCGGGGCTGATGATTCCGGGCGGCGTGCATCAGGCTGCGAGCGGGATTGGTTGGCGGAAGCGCCCACACAGGATATATATCAGGAGAGCGATCGTCGCTTTGAGCGCGTCGCGTGAGGTTTTAGAAGCTATGTACGCAGTGATTCGCACAGGTGGCAAGCAGTACCGGGTAACGCCGGGCGATACGTTGAAGATTGAGACGACGGCGCATGAGAATGGTTCGCTCGAATTTGCCGATGTGCTGGCGGTGAGCGGCGAGGCCGGCAGCTTTGAGCAGGAGCTGGGCGGCGCGAAGGTGCTGGCGTCTGTTGTCGGCGAGGGCCGCGGCGAGAAGATTCTGGTGTTCAAGCTGAAGCGTAAGAAGCAGTACAAGAAGATGCAGGGTCATCGGCAGAACTTCGTTGAGGTAAAGATCAACGAGATTCTGGTGAACGGCAAGAGCTACAAGGAAGAGCAGAAGCAGGCTTAGGCTTTCAGACTGATTAGCGCGAGACGCCTGAGGGCGGCGCGAAAGAGGCGGACAGATGGCACATAAAAAAGGACTTGGATCTTCCAAAAACGGCCGCGACTCGAATGCGCAGCGGCTGGGTGTGAAGCGGTTTGGCGGCGAGACTGTGACGGGTGGATCGATTCTGGTGCGGCAGCGTGGCACACCGTTGAAGCCTGGTCTGAATGTCGGCCGGGGTAAGGATGACACCTTGTTTGCGAAGGTGAGCGGTGTGGTGCGGTTCCAGGATCGTGGGCAGATTGGGCGGTTTGTTTCGGTTGATCCGATTGCTGTCGCTTAGTTTTGTTTTGAGGAAGAGCCCCGCTTTGTGCGGGGCTCTTCTGCGTTTGGGGGGTGAGCGGTCCTCTGGGAGAGAAGCAGGTTCTCCGCCTACGGCGAAGGATGACAAAGGGAATTTGGAGATCGGACGATTGTTCCCAGTGGTTTGGGCGTTTCCGGTAGAGAAGCAGGTTTCTCCACTTCGCTGCGCTTCGGTCGGAATGACAAGAAAAGGTACGTCGCTTCGCTCCGTCGTAAAGGCGAGAAGCAGGTTCCTCGCTTCGCTCGGAATGACAACAAGAAAACAGCGGAAAGGTAACGGGACTAGACCATAAGGCTGCGCTCGGAATGACAAGAAAAAGGGGTACGTCGCTTCGCTCCGTCGTGAAAAGCGAATGCGGGGATTCTTCGCTGCGCTCAGAATGACAAACAAAGGCGGTCAGAATGATGAGCAAGAATTAGACGATATCGAAGCAGAATCAGACGGTGTCGCCGGGCTCGGTTTTGGGGGTGATGGGGTTGGGTTTGGTGGGGTAGGGCGGGCCTTTTTTCAGGGTGTCGTCGAGGTCTTTGTCGTAGCCGTAGATGTCGTCAAAGAAGTCGACCTTCCCATCTTGATCGACGTGGGCGGTCAGGTAAAAGATGACGATGGGGAGCTGGGTCTTGAGCGAGACCTGCTTGTTGTCGTCGCCTGAGTTCATGGCGGCGTTGACGTGATCGAGATCCCAGTCTTCACCTTTGTCTTTCTGGCCGTCGAGGACCCAGACGGCGAGCTGGTCGGGGTGCTGGACGCGGACGCAGCCGTGGCTGAAGTCGCGGCGCTGGCGGCTGAAGAGGCCGACGGCGGGCGTGGAGTGCAGATAGATATCGTACTGGTTGGGGAACATGAACTTGACGAGACCGAGGGAGTTGCCGGGGCCGGGTTTTTCGCGGACGAGATAGCCGCCGTGCTCGATGGAGGAGGCGGTGTAGGTGGTGATGGGCTTGCCGGAGTGGCCGATGACCTCGTAGTTTTTCTGTTCGAGGTAGCCGGGGTTGGCGGCGATGTGCGGGACGAGTTCTTTCTTGATGATGGAGACGGGGACGTTCCAGAAGGGACGGAAGATGAGGTACTTCATCATGTGGGTGAAGACGGGAGTGTCGTGATTGTCCTTGGCGGCACCGACTACGGTTCGCATGGTGAAGTCGAGCTCATGGTCGGGTGTGTAGCCGCGGAGGAGAAACTCGGGGAGGTTGACCAGCAGGCGCGGGTGAAGATAGGGCTCTGGCAGCCAGCGCCAGCGCTCGAGGGCGTCTGAGAGCTGCTGGACGCGGCGGGACATGGGGACGTTCAGGCTGCGAACGGTGACAGAGCCGAGTTTACCGTCGGGCGAGATGCCGTGGCGGGACTGGTAGACCTTGAGGGCGTCGGAGTCGGCCTGGGTGAGCGGGCCGGATCGCTGGGCGGACCTGGTTTCCGGGTTGTCGGCGAGCTCCTGCTCGAAGTCGCCGTCGCTTTCGAGGGCGAGGCGCTGCTCGAGCGGGCCGCGGGCGCTGTAGCGATCGCCGATACCGAGATTGCGGCCGGTGCCGGGATCGGGCAGCGCGACGGGCTCGGCCTGCTGCCGGGCAAGTTCTTGATATCGGGCGAGGGCTTCCTTGGTCTTGCGGTACTCGTCGGACTCGGGCTCGACGGCGGAGAGGTTGCCGGGGATGTCAGAGGTTTCGAGGAGCTTGTCGTTGAGGAACTGGGGAAGATCGAGTTTTTTCGATTGGGCGTCGATCTCGAAGTTGAAGTGCTGTGGGGCGACGCGGCCCATGTGGAGATCGGAGACGAAGCGCATGGTGTCAAGGGTCATGGCGACGTCGAACTGGGCGACAGCGTTTTTGTCATCCGTCGCGAGAGACTGGATGCGCTCGGGCCAGCGTGAGCTGTCGTAGTCCTCGGCGTTGAGGCCGGCTTTTGCAGCGTCGGAGAAGGCCTGGATCAGGGCGGTGGCCTGGGGGGTGGGTCTGCCGTCGCGGCTCCAGGCGAGTTCGAGCTCGCGATTGTTGTAGAAGGCGCTGAGCGCGGGCTGGAAGTCGGCGATGTTCGGCCAGCGAAGGAAGCCGAGGGACTTCGCGGCGATCATGGGATTGATGGTGTCGGCGTACTTGGCGGTGTTAGGCGCGGTGACGGGCTTGCCGCCCTGCTTTTTGGGTTTGCAGCCAGCGGCGAGCAGAAGCAGGAGGGTGGCTGCGGCGGCGAGTGGGGCGTGGCGAAGGGCAGGGATGGAGAGGCGGGCGCGCATGGGTCCACTTGAGCTTATATGACGCGTCCAGTGGGCGGGAGACTACGCTTGATGCGCCCGCTGCAAGCCGGATACGATGTACGCGCTGCGGTGCTTCTCCGGCGGACCTTCCACCGGAGTATTCAGTCGGCCCGACGCGATCTCTTCAAATCTGTTTCATACTTTGTGATCGCTGCGCTTCGGGAGAAGAACAAGCAACGACAAGGGCGAATACGGGGATCTCTCCACTGCGCGAGACGAAATAGCCGTCTCGCTCCGGTCGAGATGACGGCTTTCTTCGAGTGATTCAACAGGTCTCCGAGAGAGCAAAAGAGTATTGGAGGATGAGGGATTTGTGGGTCAATGCAGACCGAGGTGTTGGCTCATGCCTTCGAGAGTTTGGCCTTTGGTTTCGGGATAGACGAAGAGGACGACAAGGAACTGGATGGCCATCATGCCGGCAAAAAACCAGAAGGGCAGTGCTTTTGAGTAGACGGCAACGAGCGGGAAGAGATTGGCGATGACGGCGTTCGCGATCCAGTGCGAGGAGGAGCCGAGGCCTTGGCCTTTGGCGCGGATGTTGGTGGGGAAGACCTCGCTGAGATAGACCCAGATGACAGCTCCCTGCGAGAAGGCGAAGAAAGCGATGAAGCTGATGAGCAGGGGGAGAAGCAGCTTGAAGTGCTGGTTGATGGTGAAGACGTAGGCGACGCCGGCGAGCGAGAGGCCGGTGCCGACGGCTCCGATGAGGAGCAGGGTTTTGCGGCCGAGCTTGTCGATGATGGAGACGCCGAGCAGGGTGGCGACGAGGTTGGCGACGCCGATCAGGACGGCCTGGTAGGCGCTGGAGACGGAGGAGAAGCCCGCGCTCGAGAAGATGTCGTTGAGGTAGTAGAGGACGGCGTTGATGCCGGAGAGCTGGTTGAAGAGGCCGATGGAGATGGCGAGGAAGATCAGGAGTTTATAGCGGGAGGAGAAGAGGCTGTGCTGCTCGGCGCCGCCTTCGGCGCGCATGGCGGCGACCATGCTGTCGACCTCGGCCTGGGAGTCGGGTGAGCCCATGCGGGCGAGGATGAGCTGGGCCTCGTCGATGCGGTTCTGGGTGACGAGCCAGCGGGAGCTCTGAGGGACGCTGAGCAGAAGCAGCATGAAGAAGAGGGCGGGAATGACGGCGACGCCGAGCTGGACGCGCCACTCGATGAGGCCGAAGGCGAAGTGGGCGATGATGGCGTTTGAGAGATAGGCGAGCAGGATGCCGACGACGATGTTGATCTGGAACATGCCGACGAGGCGGCCGCGCCACTTGGCGGGGGCGAGCTCCGCAATGTAGACGGGGCCGAGAACGGACGAGCCGCCGATGCCGAGACCACCGAGGAAGCGGAAGGCAAGAAAGGCCCACCAGGGGCCGGCGAAGGCGCAGCCGGCGGCGGAGATGATGTAGAGGATGCCCATGATGCGGAGGGCGGAGCGGCTGCCGATCCGCTGGCCGAGCGGGCCCGAGAACATGGCGCCAAGAACGGTGCCGTAGAGCGCGATGGCGACGGTGAAGCCCTTCTGGCCTTCGCTGAGAGCATAGTGCAGCTGGAGCGAGTGGGTCGCGCCGGCGATCACGGCGGTGTCGAAGCCGAAGAGAAGGCCGCCGAGCGCGCCGGTGAGGGCACTTTTGACGAGCAGAAGAATGGCTTTTGTCTTATCTGAACTCATGACCTGTCCTAATGGTAGGAATGCGGAGTCCACCAAACAATAGCAGCCCGGAAGTGGCTGTGGCGCTTGAGGCGAGAACGCCCGCATAGTGCAAGGTGAGCAGAGAAGACGCGCGGGGCGACAACCGCGAGAGGGTAGCGATCATCAAGCTCAGTAGAGAATGCTTTGCTGGGTGCGGCTCCGTGCGGGACTGACTGGATACTCTGATTCAGGGAAGGTCTGCACAGGCTATAGAGAAAGTACGGTACTCAGAAGGCGTGAAGCAGGTAGTTGTGCTGTTTGTGCGTCGCTTCGCTCTGTTGGGAAAGACGAAAAGCGGGTTCTTCGCTGCGCTCAGAAGAACAAAGCAAATACAAAGACGAGTGCGGGGATTCTTCGCTTCGCTCAAGAATGACAAGCTAAAAGCGAAGGCGAGAAGCAGGTTCTTTGCTCAGAACGACAGACAGGAAAGGCAAACGCTCGATTAGAGCGGCTTTGCATCGTTCAGGAGAGTGCTGATGAGCGAAAGACGAGTGGAGCCCGAGGTTTGGGGCGGCGTTGAATGCACCATCAATCGCGTTCGAGATACGTACTTCGATCAATATGCGCGGTCCGGACATCGGAAGACGCTCAAGGCGGATCTGGAACGGATTGCGTCGCTGGGCGTGCGCGCGCTGCGGGTGGGTCTGCACTGGGAGCACTTCGAGGCGACGCGATCGTGGGATGACTTTGACCGCATGCTGGACGCGGTGCGGGAGCTCGGGATCCGGCCGATCGCGGGGCTGCTGCACCATGGCAGCGGACCGCCGGGAGTGGATCTACTGCATCCGGAGTTCGCGGAAAAGCTGGCGGCGTATGCGTTGACGGTGGCGGAGCGGTATCCGTGGCTGATGGACTACACGCCGGTCAATGAGCCGCAGACGACCAGCCGGTTCTCCTGCCTGTACGGACACTGGTATCCGCATCATCGCTCGGTTCGAAGCTATGCGCAGGCTCTGGTGAATGAGTTGAAGGGTGTGGCCCTGGCGATGCGGGCGATCCGTTCGGTACAGCCGTCGGCGCGGTTGATTCACACCGAGGATGGTGGGGCAACGTACGCCACCGAGGAGATGGAAGGTTTTCGTGAGGAGCGAACGCAGCGGCGATGGCTGGGGACGGATCTATTGTGCGGCTCGGTGGATGAGGCGCACCCGATGCTTGTTTTTTTGACGCGTCATGGCGTGCCGGCGGAGGAGGTGCTGTGGTTTCGGGAGAACTCGTGTCCGCCGGACGTGCTGGGATTGAACTATTACGTGACCAGCGATCGGTTTCTGGATCATCGGACGGAGCTCTACCCGAAGCACTTTGCCGGCGGCGATACGGGCTCGGAGCCGCTGGTGGATATTGAGGCGGTACGGGTTCGGTCCGAGAGGCTGCCGGGTGTTGAAGCTCTTTTGACAGAAGCGTGGCAGCGCTATCGGCTGCCAGTTGCGATTACGGAGGCGCATCTGGGTGGTTCGCCGGAGGATCAGGTGCGATGGCTGGCGCAGGTCTGGCAGGGCGCGCGTGTGGCAGGGCAGGCAGGCGTGGAGGTTCGTGCGGTGACGGTATGGGCGCTGCTGGGATTGTGGAACTGGTCGAACCTCTGCACGGCGGACACGAACGCGTATGAGCTTGGCGTCTTCGACACGCCCCACGGAGAGCTGCGGGAGACGGCGCTGGCGGCAGTGATCCGGCAGATGGCGCGTGGGGAGACTCCGGAGCATGCCGCGCTGGGGCAGGCGGGATGGTGGCAGCGGGCGGACCGGTTTGCGTACACGCCGTATCCGCCGCTCAAGGAGGAGATCGAGACGGCTGAGGCGATGGGGGTCTGATCTTTCGGGAGCGAAGCTGGAATGGCCGGGCACGAGCGTTGTCCGGGCATACCCCGGTTGGGGCATTTCGCTTTTGTGCCGCAGAGAGAAGAGTGAAGAACATACAAAGCGGCGACCAGAGCGCTGGAGGTCGTACCGATGTGACAGCTATTGCCAACTCTCGTCCATGAGACCGCAATGCCTTCGCGGAGGGAGCGCTCTCCAAGGAGGATTAGCCCATGGCGACAGTGGAAGAAGCGACGTTCGAGCAGAGTACGGATGAAGCAACGCAGATATCGCGAGTTCCCGATCTGCCATCGCGGAGTGAGTTGCAGGAGGTTGTGGAGCTGGCGGCCGAGATCTGTGGCGCGCCGATCAGTCTGATATCGATCCTAGATGCGGAACGGCAGTGGTTTGAGGCCTCTGTCGGCACACATCTGCGTGAGACTCGCCGCGATATCTCTTTCTGTGCGCATGCGGTGCAGCAGGAGGAGTTGTTTGTCGTAGAGGACACGCTCAAAGATATTCGGTTTGCCGCGAACCCGATGGTCACGGGCGATCCCGAGATGCGGTTCTACGCGGGTATGCCGCTGCATTCGCCAAAGGGGGAGTCCTTCGGCACACTCTGCGTGATCGATCGAAAGCCGAGGCAGCTTTCGGCGAGCCAGGAGCGGGCGCTGCGCGTTCTGGCGAAGCAGATCAAGACGAGCATGGAGCTGCGGGCGGAGCACCGGATGCTGGTCGGTGCGCTGGCGGAGCGCGATCGCGCCACCTCCAGGTTGCATGCGAATGAGCGCATGTTCCAGACCTTTATGAACAATGGGCCGCTGGTCTCTTACCTCAAGCACACCGACGGCCGCTATGTTTTCTACAACTCTCGATTCGCCGAGCGCTGCCACGTGACGATGCAGGAGTGGCTTGGGCGAACCGACTTCGAGGTCTTTCCGGAGCACCTGGCGCAGAGCTTCCGTGAGCACGATGTCAAGGCGCTCGAAGCAGGACGCCTGGTGGTCAGCGTGGAGACACTGTGCACCAGCGCCGGCGAGTGCAGCACGTGGCGCTCCTACAAGTTTCCGTGTGAGGATGAGGACGGCCGACCGCTGCTTGCCGGCTTCTCCTTCGACATTACCGAGGAGCTGCAACGGCAGGAGGAGCTTGTCCAGGCCAAGCGGGAGCTGGAACGGCTGGGATCGATCGATCCCTTGACGGAGCTGCCGAAACGGATCGTCTTTGACGAGCGGCTGGAGCTGGACTTTGACGGCGCGCAGATGCGCAGGCAGACGCTCTCTCTGGTGGTCATGGATGTGGATAACATTCGCCAGCGGAACCAGCGGCTGGGCGACGAGGCTGGAGACGCCGCGCTGAAGACGATTGGAGCGATCCTGAAGGAGTGCATCACCGAAGCCGATCTGGCCGTGCGCTTAGGCGGCGCGGAGTTCGCCCTGCTGCTGCCGGAGACGACGGACGAGGAGGCGAAGGCGCTGGCGGAGCGGGTGCAGCGAGAGATGCGTGCAGTGGACTGGGGGATTGCGCCCGTGACGCTGAGCATGGGTGTTGCGACGAACAGGGACGCAAAGCGCAGCGGGCGGCAGCTCTTCTGCTTCGCCGACGATGCGATGTATGCGGCTAAGATGACGGGCAAGAATCGTGTGGTGGTGTACGAGCCGCGCTAGGGGTGACGTTTCAAGGGTTGTCCATTCGATCTGGAACGCGAGAAGCTGGTTCTGCGACGAATCATGCTTACCGGAGAGACCGAATGGACGACCACCAGAATGCCCGCGCCTACTTCAGCCGCTTCGGCTTCTCCGTTTGCCGCGTGCTCACCGATAACGGTTCTGCTACCGTAATGGATGCTTTCGCATGCTGCTCAACAAACTCCACCTCAAACACCGCTTTACCCGCCCTACACCCAGCGCACCAACGATAAAGCCGAACGATACATCCAAACCGCGCTCCGCGAATGGGCCTACGCCCGCACCTACCGGAACTCCGCCGAACGTACCACCCTACTCGATGCCTGGCTCCACGATTACAACTTCTACTGCCCCATGCTAGCCTCAATCTAAAATCACCCGTCTCTCGCGCTGGCTTGAAGAACAACCTCTTGAGACTCCACAGCTAAAGAAGGTCTGACCAAGGCGAAAAATCTTTGTCCTTAAGGGAAATTCTTTCGCTGTCCCGAACGAAAAGCAGGCTCCTCGCTTTGCCCGAAATGGAAAAAAGATGCGTGGCAGTTGGCCGACATTAAAAGCCAATGCGAGTAGCCGTGTAGCTTTGGTTTGTGTCCAGTTTGTAGGGAAAATGACCTGAAACCCTCAGTATCGTTCGATACCAAGGATCATACTGGAGGTTATATGCTCGAACGATTTTCAGGCCCTTATCTCATTCTTCTGATGCGCGCAGCTTGGAATATCCAGCAGAATCTTGTTGGAATTGGATATTGGTCGACAGATGCCGTTCAATTTGATCGGCATGGCAGCATTCTTCAAGCAGGTTGGAATCCGACAGCTTCAATGCTGCCATTACTAGGTTTCCTAAGTGTACTAGTTTTTGGTAGCTTCTTCTTGTTAGTATTGACCGGCTATGTTCTTGGCAGAAGAAGGGGAGCATTCATAGTAGTTGTAATTTTGTTATTACCAGGTCTGCTTAGTACTGCTGGTTTATGGCCGACTATTTCTCCAGTACCGGAGGCTTTTGATGTTAGCGGAATCGGAATCATCGGGGATGTTCTGGGTACGCTTACGTTGATCGTGCTCGCAGTTGTTGCGGGCTGGATTATGGCTATTCTTATGAGCGACTGCTTTCACCTAGGGCGATGCTTCTGGAACACGTTTGAGCATGTTTGGCTTCTTTCCGGGTTAGTGGTCGTTCTCTTCTTTATTGTCGATGCCAATGTTGCCGAACACGATCAAGCTTATTTCGAAAGCGAGCGTGATACCCAGAGAGCAAGCGCCCATTTGCTAAAACAGGTTGATTCATATGACCAGTGGTGTCGTGAGACTTCACGGGACGAGCTGCTCTCGTGCCACTGGGCAGATCGAGTTCATCAGACTCTGCTCAACTCTTCTTTTGAAAGCGCCAACCTGTTCGGAGATTTCGGACCGGAGACCTCAGAGCAGCTCTATGGGTTGTTTGGACAGACAGCTCGCCCGAATGAAAAACTAGCTATCCGCACTGAAATTGCTACTTACAATCAGGCAATGTGCCCAGTCCGGAAAGTGAGACTAGGCAATGCAAATTGGGAGCGCTCAGAATCTTCTCCTCATTGTGAGGAGACGCCTGCTATTTTTCTCCGTGCGTGGCCCGAACCTATGAAGGGAAGTGTGGATGAGAGTCGACCTGAACTGCCAGTTGCTCTTGACTCCGAATACCTAATTCCGACCTTGGTGTACTTACACCAGCGAGATGTCTTCTTAGCAGGCCGCTCCAAAAGCGAGCATCGCAACAAGAACTATAGATGGATGTACTACCTGTTCTTTTCTTCTGGGCTGGGAGTGAAATTGGCTGGGTCCACGGTCAAACTCGTCTCTTTAGATGGACGTGAAGATGGCGAGAAACGCCGCAGCCTTCAGGTCCTTCACCGCATAGCGGATGGAAGCTTCCGGATGCTGGGAAGTCTGTTCGGCAATTTGGCACAACTCTTGAAGCAAACCGTTGAAAGATTGTTCTGATCAAAGAGAAACAAACAGCAGGTTGCGGTGCTTTCGGGCGAAAAGCTTCTGGTCCTTTACAGAAGCGACGTTCTGGTCCGCACACACCGGGGACGGACAGCGAACCTGGGCGGCCTGTTTAAGGTACGCAGCTACCACTCCTTGGCGGCGGTGTCTGGGGTTAGGGGAGTGGAGGCGGGTGGGGCTTTCCAGCGGAGGATGGGTTTTCGGGCGGCTCCGGTTTCGTCGAGGCGTTGGAGGCGGGTGGTGTGGGGGGCGGAGCGGACGAGGTCGGGGTTTTCGGCGGCTTCGCGGGCTATTTGTTGGAGGGCGTCGACGAGGAGGTCGAGCTCTTCGCGGGATTCGGATTCTGTGGGCTCGATCATCATGGCGCCGGGGACGATGAGCGGGAAGCTGGTGGTGTAGGCGTGGAAGCCGTAGTCGATCATGCGCTTGCCCATATCGCCGGTTTTCACACCATTTTTGGCTTGTAATTTGTCGGAGAAGACGACCTCGTGGAGGGAGGGGGTTTTGTAGGGGAGATCGAAAGTGCCGGAGAGCTTGGCGCGGAGATAGTTGGCGTTGAGGACGGCGTCTTCGGTGGTCTGGCGGAGGCCGTCGGGGCCGTTGGCGAGGATGTAGGCGAGGGCACGGACGAACATGCCGAAGTTTCCGTAGAACATGCGGACGCGGCCGACGGTCTGCGGGCGGTCGTAGTCGAAGGTGAGGTCGCCGTCGTGCTTGCGGGTGAGGATGGGGGTGGGGAGGAAGGGCTCGAGGATGGCCTTGCAGGCGACGGGGCCGGAGCCTGGGCCGCCGCCTCCGTGCGGGGTGGAGAAGGTCTTGTGCAGATTGAGATGCATGACGTCGACGCCGAAGTCGCCGGGGCGGGTCTTGCCGACGAGGGCGTTCATGTTGGCGCCGTCCATGTAGAGCAGGGCACCTTTGGCGTGGAGGATGTCGGCGATCTTGTGGATCTCGGACTCGAAGACGCCGATGGTGGAGGGGTTGGTGAGCATGAGGGCGGCGGTGTCTTCGTCGACCATTTTTTCGAGCTCGGCGACGTCGACCATGCCCTGCGGGTTGGACTTGAGGTTGGCGACCTGGTAGCCGACGACGGCGGCGGTCGCGGGGTTGGTGCCGTGGGCGGAGTCGGGGATGATGATCTTTTTGCGGGCGTTACCCTTGGACTCATGGTAGGCGCGGACGAGCAGGATGCCGGTGAACTCGCCGTGGGCGCCGGCGGCGGGCTGGAGGGTGATGGCGTCCATGCCGGTGATCTCGATGAGGGCGTCGGAGAGGGTGCTCATGATGGAGAGCACGCCCTGCGAGAGGGCTTCGGGCTGGTAGGGGTGCGCTTCGGCGATGCCCTCGAAGCGGGCGACGAGCTCGTTGATGCGGCCGTTGTACTTCATGGTGCAGGAGCCGAGCGGATACATGCCGAGGTCGATGGCGTAGTTCCAGGTGGACATGCGGGTGAAGTGGCGGACGAGCTCAATCTCGGAGAGCTCGGGCATGACCCCGAGGTCTTTGCGGGCGACGTCGCCGAGGATCTCTTGCGCGTTGACGGCGGGGACGTCGAGGGCGGGCATGCGGTAGGCTTTTTTGCCGGGCGAGGATTTTTCGAAGATGAGGTCTTCGTTCTGGTTGGTGTGGGTAGTGGCTTTTAGGGGAGTTCCAACAAATGGATTAACTTGCATTGCATCTCCTTCAACTCGCGCTGCCGTATGCGATTGCTCCGCGCTTCATCTTCTTCACGTACGTGCACAGCTCGGGCTGCAGCTTGTTCGTTCCATCTAGATTCGCGCTCATCTGCTTCTTTGCGGTAGAGGACGTCCTGTTCCTTCCACTGTTTCATGCGAGCCTTGTGCTTTTGTTGGTTGTCTCTGTGTTGCAGGAACAGGAACAGAAACAGGGGTCCGTAGGTCAGTGCGAAGAATACATTGAACGCTGTAGGTACCAAGGCGGCCGGTGGCGGTGGGAGCAGCGCGAAACCGATCCACATAAGAAGGACAAGCCCGCTAAAAATTGCGAGCGCTCGGCAGTAGGGATCCTTTGAGATGCGCAAGACGATCTCCTAGAAGTCAACAGTATCAAATTCACTGCCGGTTTCGGAGAAGGTGCCGGCGTCGGGGCCGGAGAGGTCTTCTTCGCGGAGGGAGAGGCCGAAGACGACCTCGCTGCGGAGCTTGATGGTGAGGGAGCTGCCTTCTTCGAGTTCGGCGGTCTCGACCTCTTCGCCGATCTGGGCGCAGAGGGCGTTGCGGTACTCGGGCTCGCCGTGAGAGACGGAGAAGTCGGGCAGGAGGACGCTGGGCCACTCGTAGAAGGTGATGAGGGGACCGTCGAAGCGGAGGCGGAGGTAGTCCTCGACAAATTCGACGGCGGTGAGTTCCTGGCCTTCTAGGGTGCTGACGTCCATTCGAGAGCTCCTTTCTTCGACTGACTGCTGCGGTAGGGAAGCAGATCCCTACGGGATGACAACAAAAGAGAGCAAAAGCTGGAAAGACAGAGCTAAGCAAAAGAGCTAAACAACAAGAGAGCCGGGTGTTGATCGTTGAGTGAAGTGGCGGAGAGAAGCAGGTCCTTCGCTTTGCTCAGGATGACAATGTTGGGGTTAGCGGGCGGCTCCGGCGGGGACGGCTGCGGTGCTGAGGGCGTGGGTGGTGGCGTCGATCTGGGCGCGGGTGGTGAGCTCGGTGGCGCACCAGAGGCTGGCGTTGAGGCCTAGTTCGGGGTACCACCTTGCGAGGGGGAGGCCGCCAATAATTTTTTCTTGCAACAGGGCGGCGTTGGTGTCATCGGCGGACTCGGGCAGGTCGAGGACGAATTCGTTGAAGAAGGGGGCGGTGGTAAAGAGCTGCTTTGCGCCGCCGTCAGCCGTGAAGGAGCGCGAGGCGAAGTTGGCCTTGGCGAGGTTGTGTTCGCCGAGCTCGCGGAGGCCTTCCTTGCCGTAGACGGTGAGGAAGACGGTGACCATGAGGGCGACGAGGGCCTGGTTGGTGCAGATGTTGGAGGTGGCTTTTTCGCGGCGGATGTGCTGCTCGCGGGTGGAGAGGGTGAGGACGAAGCCGCGCTTGCCGGAGCTGTCTTTGGTCTCGCCGACGAGGCGGCCTGGCATCTGTCGGAGGAACTTTTCCTTGCAGGCGATGACGCCGCAGTAGGGGCCGCCGAAGGAGAGGGCGACGCCGAAGGATTGCGCTTCAAGCGAGACGATGTCGGCCTCGGCGGGCGGGCGGACGACGCCGAGCGAGATGGCCTCCGCGATGGAGACGATGAGGAGGGCGCCCTTGGCGTGGGCGATTTTGGCGATGGCTTCCACATCCTCTATAGTTCCGAAGAAGTTGGGGGACTGGATGAGGACGCAGGCGGTGTCGGCGGTGATGGCGGCGTCGAGTTCGGCGAGGTCGAGGCGGCCGGTCTCGCGGTTGAAGGGAACCTCGGCTGTAGGAATCGCCTGGTGCTGCGCGTAGGTGTGGATCACCTCGCGGTACTCGGGGTGGACGGTGCGAGCGATGACGGCGGTGTTGCGGCCGGTCACGCGGACGGCCATCATGATGGCTTCCGCCGCTCCTGTAGACCCGTCGTACATGCTGGCGTTGGCGATCTCCATGCCGGTGAGCTCGCAGATCATGGTCTGGAACTCGAACATGGCCTGGAGTGTGCCCTGGGCGATCTCTGGCTGGTAGGGAGTGTAGGAGGTGAGGAACTCACCGCGGGAGACGACGGTGTCGATAAGGACGGGCTTGTAGTGGCGATAGACGCCGGCGCCGAGGAAGCTGGTATAGCCGGTGGCATTGCGGCCGGCGAAGTCTTTGAAGGCGTCGACGATCTCGCTCTCGCCGTGCTGGCGCGGGATCGCGAGGTCGCGCTTGAGCTGGTACTCGGCGGGGATGGTGCTGAAGAGGTCGTCGATCGAGGAGACGCCGGGCGTTATCTCGGCGATGACGGCGAGCATGTCGATGCGGTCTTGGGGGGACTTCGGGAGATAGCGCATGGCGGTGGCCTCTGGTGCGAGTTACGTGGTGGCGACAGCAGGTCTTGAGGAGTGGCAGTAAAGATCAGGGCAAAGAAGCGAAACACATCCCTGCCTATGGGTGACCAAAAAACGATGGTAAGGGCAGAAGCAGAATTCTATGAGATGACTACGAAGAGACCAGTCTTGATGATTAGACCTCAAGTGTTTCGCTGACCGAAGCGAAATGCGGGGATTCTTCGCTGCGCTCAGAATGACAAGCTTTTTTTTAGCGCCGTCACTTCCTGGGCGCTGTTGGTTCGTGGAGCATCGTTGCTCCTGACGATCTTCGCGATTTTTTAGTGGCCGGTCTCTTCGGCGATGAAGGTTTCGTAGTCGGCGGCGGAGAGGAGGGAACTGGCTTCGAGGGGGTCGGTGAGATCGATCTTGATGAGCCAGGTGGTGTTGGCGTCGGTGTTGATGGTTTCGGGGGCGCTGACGAGGTCCTCGTTGATGGCGGAGACGGTGCCGGTGACGGGAGCGTAGAGGTCGCTGACGGCCTTGACGGATTCGACCGAGCCGAAGGTGCTGCCGGCCTGGATCTGCTCGCCGATCTTGGGCATGTCGACGAATACGATGTCGCCGAGCGAGCTTTGGGCGTAGTCGGTGATGCCGATGGTGCCGGTGTCGCCCGAGACCTCGATCCACTCGTGTTCCTTGGTGTATTTGTATTGTGCGGGGTAGGGCATTTGCTTAGATGTCTCTCCGTGTAGGGGCTGGTTCAGTGTAGAACTAGACGGCTGGTGCGGTCTTCTTCGGGCGTTTGTAGAAGGGAAGCGGAACGACGGCCGCTTTGACGAGCTGGCCGCGGATCTCGACGGCGAGCTCGGTGCCAGGCTCGGTGTGGGTGGCGGGAACGTAGGCGAGGGCGATATTTTTCTTGAGGAAGGGGGCGGGGGAGCCGCTGGTGACCTCACCGATGCGCTGGCCATTGAGGCTCATGACGGGGTAGCCGTCACGGGCGATACCGCGGTCGATCATTTCCAGGCCGACGAGCTTGCGGGCGGGACCGCCGGCGTTCTGGAGGTTGAGGAGGGCCTGGCGGCCCATGAAGTTGGGCTTGTCGAGCTTGGCATAGCGGCCGAGGTTGGCTTCGAAGACGTTAATAGAGTCGGAGATCTCGTGGCCGTAGAGGGCCATGGCGGACTCGAGGCGGAGGGTGTTGCGCGCGCCGAGGCCGCAGGGGAGGATGCCGAACTCCGCACCGGCTTCGAGGATCTCGGACCAGACGCGGGCGCTGGTGGGCTCATCAGACGGGATGTAGATCTCGAAGCCGTCTTCGCCGGTGTAGCCGGTGCGGGCGATCAGGACGTTATAGAGGCCGACGACCTTGCCCCAGGTGAACCAGTAGTTCTTGATGGTGGAGAGGTCGGTATCGGTGAGCTTCTGCAGGGTTTCGAGAGCGCGGGGGCCCTGGATAGCGAGCTGGGTGTACATGTCCGAGAAGTCGTTGATGTGGACGGAAGGCATATGGCCGATGGTCTGGCGGACCCACTGGATGTCTTTCTCGCGGGTACCGGCGTTGATGACGATGAGGTAGTCATTGTCGGAGAGCTTGTGAACGACGATGTCGTCGACGAAGGTGCCTTCGGGTGTGAGCATGGCGGAGTAGTGGGCCTGGCCGACCTGGAGTTTGGAGGCATCGTTCATCGAGAGCTGCTGGATGGCGGCGAGCGAGCCGGGCCCACGCAGCTGGATGTCGCCCATGTGCGAGACGTCGAAGAGGCCGACGGCGGTGCGGACGGCCGTGTGCTCGGCGGAGATGCCGGTGTACTCGACGGGCATGTCCCAGCCGCCGAAGTCGACCATTTTGGCCTTGTGGCTGCGGTGGGTGGCGTTGAGGGCGGTCTTGCGGAGGGCGGTGGCGACGTCGGGCATGGAGTCCTTTGCCGGCGGGTGCTTCGGCTGAGGTTAGGGTAGCACCGGGGCTGGTGTGGAGGCGCTTCTGCCGGGCAGAGGGGCTAACGTGGCGGCAGGGGCGGGGAGGTGCTCGCGGAGGGCGGTGTAGGCGGCGGCGGTGAGTGGTCCGGAGGTCTGCCACTCGACCTGGCCGGAGCTGTCGATGACCAGGATATAAGCGAGGTTGGGATCCTTGTAGCCGGCGAGCGCACGCCAGCGGGATTCATTGTCCGGAATGGGAAGGAAGTGCTGTTTGCCGCGGTCGGAGAGCTCGGCGGCCATGGAGTGCAGGACGTAGCTGCGCAGGAAGTGGGGGACAGCGGCGATGACGGGCATATCGAAGTAGAGGACGTCGGGCGAGCGGGAAAAGTCTTTATCGAGGCGGACGCCCCAGTCGCGTACCTGGCTGCGCGCGCCCTTGTTGAAGGCGAGGACCAAAACGGCGCGCTTGCCCTGGAGGTCGGCGGGCAGATGCACGTGCATGCCGGCGAGGGTATCCGCGTTGAGGTTGGGAATCTGGCTGGGGGCGGGTACGCCGGGTGAGGGAGCCGCTGCCGCAACGGCGTGCAGCGACGATGCTGGGGCGGCGAGAGCAAGAACGAGGAGAGCGGCGGCGGTGCGGGAGAGAGTGATTGCCATTGAGTGACATTGAGGATGCGGCTAGGGGCGGCGGCTGCGCCGGTTGGCCTTCAGAAAGCTGGAGAGAGAGAAGTAGCCGAAGATGCAGACCATGCCCGCGGCGAAGAAAAGGTGAGTTCGATCATCGGATGCAGAAACGCCGGGGGATGCAGGAACAGCGAAGAAAGCAGAGCGAAGACGCCAGGCGGCTATGCCGGCGATGAGCGCGAACAGGCCGAAGAAGACGCCGGTGAGCTCCAGCCAGAGCACGCCGGAGAGCCGAACGGCCGGGCCCCAGACGGCGCGGCCAAAGCGGCGGCTGCCCTCCGCAAGGCCGCGCGGGGTGGCGGCGATGGGCGGCTGCTGGAGTGGGGAGGAGGGTGGAAGGACGGTGCCGACGGGCCGGCCGGCATGTGAGCCGGACG
>CAXTRT010000015.1:0-59003 GCA_964246835.1 uncultured Acidobacteriaceae bacterium
CTCCAACCCGGCGCCCGCATCGCCATCGTCTCCCCCGCCTCCGCCGCCAACACCGACCGCGTCCACACCGGCCTCGCTCACCTCCGCTCCCTCGGCTACGACCCCATCCTCTTCCCGCACGCCCTCATCAGCAGACCGCTCTACTATGCCGGCACCATCGAGCAGCGCCTCGCCGATCTTCACGCCGCCTTCGCCGATCCCGCCATCGACGCCATCCTCTGCACCCGCGGCGGCTGGGGCACCGCCGAGCTCCTCCCCGGTCTCAACCTCGACCTCATCCGCGCCAACCCCAAACCCTTCCTCGGCTACAGCGACCACACCTCGCTTCACACCTGGATCGCCCGTGAGACCGGCCTCATCACTTTCTACGCCCCGATGGTCAGCCCTGACTTCGCTCGTCGCGCAGCCGATGGAAGCTGCGACGGCGTCGACCTCCCAAGCTTCCACGCCTCCCTCACCCAGACCTCCCCCTGGCGGCTGGGTTCTGCCGACGGTCTTCGCCTCCTTCGCCCCGCCCTTGTGCCAACCAGATCGCGCCCCGAAGGCACCCTCTGGGGCGGCTGCCTCGCCATCCTCGCCGAGTCCCTCGGCACCCCCTATGCTCCGCGCCCGCAGGGCGGCATCCTCTTCCTCGAAGATGTCACCACCAAGCCCTACCAGTGGGATCGCATGCTCCTCCACCTCCGCTATGCCGGCCTGCTCGAAGGCGTCGAGGCCATCGTCTTCGGCGACATGCGCCAGTGCGTTCCCGAGGCCGACGACGCCCTCCTCGAAGCCGCCCTCCTCCACGCGCTTCGAGACTTTCGTGGCCCCATTTGTATCGGCCTGCGCTCAGGGCATGTCGATGGTCCTAACATCACCCTTCCGCTCGGCGTTCGCGCCACCCTCGACCTCGCCGATCCTGAGGGTCCGGTCCTCGATCTGATCGAGTCCGCTGTCCTTCTCCGAAGCACCTCTTAACCTCAACAGAAAGCGCAAAGACCGGGCATGACCTCAGCGAAAAACATCCATCTAATCGGCATCTGCGGCACCGCCATGGCCTCGCTCGCCGGCATGCTGCAGGCCCAGGGACACCGCGTCACCGGCTCCGACGCCGCCGCCTACCCGCCCATGAGCGATCTTCTCGCGTCGCTCAACATTCTCATCCTCGAGCCCTATAGCGAGCGCAACCTGACTCCCGCGCCTGACCTGGTGGTCGTCGGCAACGCCATCTCCCGCGGCAACGTTGAGCTCGAAGTGGTTCTGAATGAGCGCATTCCGATGATCTCGATGGCTGCCATCTTGCACGACGAGTTCCTTCGCGACCGCGAGTCGCTCGTCGTCGCCGGCACCCATGGCAAGACCACCACGACCAGCATGCTCGCATGGATCTATGAGGTCGCCTCCCGCACGCGACCGGAGCTTGCCCCGTCTTTCCTCATCGGTGGCATCGCCGAAAACTTCGGCACCTCCTTTCGCGTCTGCCCCACCCGCCCCTTTATTCTCGAAGGCGACGAGTACGACACCGCCTTCTTCGATAAAGGTCCGAAGTTCCTCCATTACTTTCCCGACTCTGTCATCCTGACGCACGTCGAGTTCGATCACGCCGACATCTACGCGGATCTTAGCGCCGTCAAGACCGCATTCAAGCGCCTCATCAACCTCCTTCCGCAGCGCGGTCGCGTTATCGCGTTTGACGGGTCGGGTACTGTAACAGAATGCGTTGCAAAATCTTTTTGCCCCGTGGAGCGCTACGGCTTTGCTCCTGATTCGTACTGGCAACTGAGTGGGCTGCGCCATGAAGGCGGCACCAGCCACTGGCGGCTTCTCCGCGCGGGTGAGCCCTTCGTTGACCTGACACTGCCTCTCGCCGGCGAGCACAACGCCCTCAACGCCTCCGCAGCCGCAGCACTTGCCGCGGGGTGGGGTGTCGGTGCCGAAGCCATTGCCGAAGCGATTGGCACCTTTCGCTCGGTGAAGCGCCGTCTCGAAATTCGCGCGGAGGTCGCCGGCATCACTGTAATCGACGACTTCGCGCACCACCCCACGGCGATCCGTGAGACCCTGCGTGCGTTGCGGGAGAGCTACCCCAACCGCCGTCTCTGGGCGATCCTCGAACCGCGCTCAAACACCCTTCGCCGCAACGTCTTTGAGCTCGCCCTCATCGACGCCCTCTCGCTCGCCGACCGCGTCGTGCTTGCCGGAGTCTTCAAAAGTGAAAACATCCCTGCCACTGAACGCCTGAAACCGGAAAACGTCGTCACCAAGCTGCAACTCCGCGGCATTGATGCGCGAACCCTGTCCGACGCCGACGCCATAACCGCCAGCATCGTGCCTGAGCTCGTCTCGGGTGACGTGATCGCCATCTTGTCGAACGGCGGCTTCGGCAACATCTACGAGAAACTTCCCGCGGCGATCGAGGCAAGCACCAGACATTAGACTAATAGTCATCGGAATCACAGCCGCCAGTCAGTCCAGAAGACCAATGTTCTCCACGCTCAAACTCGCTCTCGTCTATCTCACCCTCGGGCCTCTCGCCGGCATTTTCGGCATTCCGTACTCACTGCTGCGTGGCAATATCAACCTGCTCTATAAAGTCGGTATGGGCATTGCGCACCGTGGTCTGCGCGCTGCCGGCATTCGCATCGTGGTGCATGGTCTTGAGCACGTCCCCGCTGATCGCGCGTGCATCTTCATGGCGAATCATGTGTCCAACCTCGATCCACCGGTTTTGCTGCCACTCGTTCCGGGCCATACCTCGGTCCTGCTCAAGAGCTCGCTGATGCGTATTCCGATTCTTGGTACGGCTATGCGCATGGGGAAGTTTGTTCCCGTCGAACGCGGCGGCTCCCGCGAGGCGGCGCGTCGCAGTGTTAATGCTGCCGCGGAGGCCGTCCGTTCCGGTTTACACCTGGTCGTCTTCCCGGAGGGCACACGTTCCCGCGACGGCCGGCTCGCGACCTTCAAAAAAGGTCCGTTCTTTCTTGCCGAGCAGACCCACGCGCCCATCATCCCCGTGGCTATTGCAGGCACGGAGCAGCTGCTGCGAAAGGGAAGCGCGGCTATCCATCCCGGCACCGTTACACTGACCTATCTGCCGATGATCGATCCAGCCCACATAGCGACCCGCGAGGCGCTGATGGAGGCTGTGCACGCCGCGATCGCGCAGGCTCTTCCGCCAGAGCTGCGGCCGCTGCCAATCGCCCAGCCTACTTGACGATGGCGTTGTAGCCGTCCGAGAGAAGCCGCGCCTTCATCGCCTCGGCATCCTTTCTGGTTGCCAGCGGCCCGATCTGGACATGAAGAAGCTGGTCCTGCGTACCCTGGTGAATGGCCACCGCATAGCCGCGGCGCAGCAGCGATCCTTTCAGCATCTCGGCATCTTCCTTGTGCGTTACGGAGATTGCCGCCACCTGCACGTAGCTTGTTCCGCCCGCGGTGATGGACGGGAGAGCTGCCGGCGAGGTGTCCCCTGACTTTACAGGAAGAGGCTTTTGTTCGGTCGCCTGCGCCACGGCTCGCGTGACGGACTGGTGCTGCACGGCCTGCGGCGTTCCGGCAGCGGGCTCGTCGATGGTAACGGTCGCGGCACCCGGCTTGGTCTTCTGTCCTGTAGGCGCCTTTCCCCCGTAGGCGCTATCACTGGTGTCGACGGGCTCGGCGGAGTTCTCGGCCGGCGCGGCGTAGCTTGCGCGGGGTGGCGCGAGGCTGCCGGGAGTGAGCTTGCTCTCCGGCAACGGCGCGGAGATTCCTGTATTCACATTGGCCAGCGCGGACGGCACCGATCGCCGGCCCATGCTGTAGCCGAAGCCGAAGAAGAGCGCGCACACCAGCGCCAGCGCGAGAAAGATTCCCAGAACAGTCGCGGTTCCCAGGGAAATCTCGCGATCCGGACTGCCGGCATCGCTTCCGTCGTCGAAGCCATCGTCGTTGTCGTAGTGCTCGTATCGAATGCTCATCGCTCTTGGCTCTTCATGGGCGCCCCTTTTGTGTCCACGCACCACGGAGCTCTCGCGGGGCTCCGCTCTTCAGAGTAGTGCAAGCGATGCCCATAGGTCCGGCTCAGCAGCCGACCGAACCTTTGCGGTACATGCTGGGGTCACTTCAGTAGTGCAGGTAGAACCCAATCGATGGCTCGACGCTGTTCGTGCGCTGCTTGATTGTCAGAAAGTTGGCGGAGAAGTCCGGCAGCAGGTAGAACGATTGGCGGAACTGCGCGCGCAGCCCGAAGTGCGAGCTCAACAGCGGCGCTTCCACGCCGACGGCGTAATAGTAGGTGGCGCGTGCCTGCTTGTAGAAGCCCTGGCCGCCGCCGTTCAGGGTCGGTGTAAAGATCGTCGAGCCGGCCCCGACCGCGCCGAATGGTTGCACACCAAAGCCGGTCAGCACCGGCCCATGCGCGACATAGCCGAGCGTCACCTCATTGGCGTTGGACTGAATGCCGCCCGGAGCGACTGGTGTTCCGCCTGCGGGCGGAGTAAAGTTCGTGGTGTATCGCGCAAAGCTGTAGTTGAACTCCGCGCCTAGGAGAGGCGATTTCGTATAGCGCAGTGTGACAAGCCCGCCGGTGCCGTTGGTGGAGTTGGTCGACAGGGTCTGCGCCTCCGCTGGCGTCGGACTTGAGTTTGCGAAGCTCCGACCCGATGTGTTTCCGGAGATTACTTCCACCACGGAGACGCCGAGATCCAAGCGGTGCAGTTGATGATTCAGCTTCGTTTCGACCTGGGCCTGACCCTGGGCGGTACGTGCCAGCAGACTGGCGGCAAAGCAGAGCGGCAGCGCCCAGCGCAAAACACGGCGAGACTCGTTCAACATCAAAGACACATCTCCTTCAACTGCAGGTCGCAAGGACTACCTTCAGTCTACTCCCCAGCGCTCCACCACGCCCGTTCGCGCGGTCTCCGCAGACGCACGAGAGTGACCCGCCTTTGCCCGCCATGCCTGGCCGGCAAGCAGCATCAGCAAGGAGGAAACGCTACCCAGCAGCAGACCGCAGGCAAGCGCCCAGGGCCGGCCAAGCTCGCCTCCAGAGTGCTTCGCCAGATGCGCGAGCGCCCCGAGCAGAAAGCCTGTTCCGAGAAGTGCAGGAGCCCCGAACAGCGGCCGCCACCGCAGCAGAGCGATAAGCACGAGGCCCGCAAGCGCACTCCAGAGCGCCGCATCATCCCAGCTGATGAAGACGCGCAGGCGATTGATCCCCAAAAGCAGCAGCAGCAGACCGCACGCGCCGGGAAGAATACGTCCCGGCCGGTTGCATTCCATGAAGAGCAGCAAAGCTCCGACGGTGACCAGACCGAGAGCGATCGATGCATTCACGGAGTCGTCTGTCCGCGGGCTGCAAGCGCCTGCCGCAGACCGAGGGCCGCGGTACTCTTCGGATCGAGCGCGAGCGCCTGCTTGACCTCGTTCGCCGCGTCCGCAAGCCGATTTGCCTTTAGATTGAGCCGCGCCAGCAGAACATGGACATCGGCACCGGGCTGCAGCCGAAGCGAGCTCTCCGCCTCACGTCTCGCCTGCGCCTCGTCGCCGCTCTGCTCCCGTACCTGCGCCAAACCCAACCTAGCCGGCGCACTTGCACTATCAGCGGTTAAGGCCTGCTGGAACTCCTGCTCCGCCTCGGGCAGCAGGCCTTGCGCAAGGTAGGTACGGCCCTGCTCGATGTACTCGACCGCCCGCGCCGCCGGCTTCATCGTTGCCATCCGCATCTGCCGCATCTGGTCAAGCTGAAACGCCGCCTGCCGGAACGAGGCCTCGGAGTAAGTTCGCCGAATACGCTCGAGCGGCGCAAAGCCCGCGTCCCCCGTCCCCGCGCTCACCTGCACGATCGCTCCGCCGCGCGCGATCTGATCGCGCAGTTGCTGCGCCTCGGCATCGACTTTACGCAGCCGCAGCGCCGCATCGATCTCCCGCTTCGCCCCTGCCGCATCGTGCCGGCGCAGCAGCGAGACTGCGAGGTTGTAGTGGTAGTCCGCATCGTTCGGGTCCGCCGTTACGGCTCGTTGGAACAATGCCGAGGCGTCCCGTCCCTGCCGGCTGATCGCCACGGCCTGGTTGTTGACGACCTCGGGCAATGGCAGACGTGTGGCCACCAAGCCGAAGGCCTGCTCCGCATCCGCATACCTGGCCGAGTTGAAGCGCGCCAGTCCCAGATAGAACCTGGCCTCAAGCGCCTGCCGGTCGGCCAGCGGCACCTTCGCCAGCGTCATCGCCGCATGGTCATAGTCGCGCGCCGCAAACTGTGCCTTACCTAACGCCAGCATGGCTTGCGTATACGTCGGACTCTCCGCCACGGCGGCAGAGAGACGCTTCAGCCGCTCCGCCTGCGACGTCGCCTCGACGCCGCGGATGTAGTTCTCAAAAGCGCTCAGCGGCACACCGGCCGAGGCCGACAGGAAGATTCCCTCCGCCACGGCGAAGTGTGGATCGATCTCCCGCGCCACCTTCCAGGCTGTCGCGTTCTCCACGTCATAGAGGCGTGCGAGGTCGCTGGCGTCCGCAAGCGGCGCGGACATTTGGAGCTGATTCACCCGCACCACCTGCGCCTGCACCTGCAGCTTGCTGCTAGCGACTGTGTAGCTGCCCACCACCACGTAGTCCGCATCGAGCGTCTGCGCGATCCGCAGCGTGGTCGCGCGCGTGGGCCGAAAGCCGGGCGGAAGGCCGAGATGGTCGAGCGCGTATTCGCGGTCTTCACGCGTGATTGTCAGAAATCCGGAGGTGCCCAGCCGCTGGTTTAGAGTGTCCGGGAACGAATCCCCGACCCAGTCCAGCGCCGCGTTGCCAGAGTGATTGTCAAACGGCAGCACCAGGATCAATCGTCCTGGCGGTGTGGCCGAAGCAGCCTCTGCCGGCGCCGCGGAGCCCTGTCCCCAGGCTCCTTCATGCAGCCCGATCGCTATCGAGAGCAGCAGCCAAACCCGAGCTCGCCTCAACCTCATCACAGCCTTGAGTATAGTCGTCGCCTTAAGGCTTCAGCCGCGCATTCACCACGCGTGGAAAGTGCAGCACCGCTGCCCATTCGCCCTTGCGCCGTTGTTCCCAAATCACATCGCCATGCAACACCGCTGCCGCCTCCTCGGGCGAAAGGTCGTGATGAAAGTCAAAGTAGCGCGCGTCCGCCTGCTCGTGCCCGCGCGCCATATCTAGGGTGCCAGCCGCCGGCTCCCACTTCGTCGAAAACAGCAGCGCCACGTCATACAATCCCGGGTCCGCCGCCGCTTTTGCTATCTGCGCGGAAGAGAAGTTGTCGACTCCCGTGACCTTGATCGGCGCACGCACGTACCCCAGCTCCGGCCGCTGCAGCTCTGCAGTGGCCGGCCACGCCGTCAGCACAGTCGCTTGGGGGAACCGCCTCGCAATGACCGCCGCTGCCCGCTGGTGCAGCAGGATCATGTCGCGATAGGTCAGATTGTCCTCGGGCGCGAAGGCATACGGTGGGTTGAGAAAAATGCCAGCGACGAAGGCCGCGAAGGTGAGCGCCGCGACTGCCGGCCACCACGCCATCCGTTGCATCCACACGGTCACGCACACTACCAGGAGCAGCGGGTACAGCGGCAACAGATAGCGCGTCAGCAAGGCTCCTCCCAATACGGAAAACGCCAACCAGTTCGCAAGGACTATGACCAGAATGCGCTCGCCGATCCGCCATGGAACTCCCTGCCGCTCCTTTCCCGCACGCACCGGCATCAGGGATGCCGCGATGGTGCATAGCGTGGCCACAAACAGGTTCATATGCGCGGTCAGGTGCAGCAGCCGGTGCCACAGGCACAGCGCGATTCGGTATGCCGTCAGGTTTGCCGTCGCGTTGTAGCGCAGATACTCCGGGTTGCCGAAGACATAGCCCGTCTTTGCATAGTGGTAGCCGTACCACGCCGCGAGCGGCAGGGCCGGAGCTGCCAGCGCCGCCGCCCAGCTCCACGCGGCCGCACTGGATCCATCCTTTGCCGCCCGTTGCCGCCAGGCACCCCAGCCCTCAAAACATGCAAGTGCCAGCGGCGTGACGATCGCTGTCTCTTTAGAGAGCGCCGCCAACGAGAACAGGCCTGCGGCCCACGCCCGCTCCGGGGTGCCGCCGCATGCGTCGCCGTCCGGCGTGAGATAAAACGAGAGTCCCCAGAGCGTGAACGCGGCGGCAAAGATGTCCGCGTGCGCCAGCGTGCTCTGCGCAAACCAGATTGGATAGACCGCTGTCAGCAGCGCCGCCAGCCAACCTACCAGCTCGCCCGCCATGCGCCGGCCTATGCGGTATACGGCGAGAAGCGCCGCCGCGCTCACCAGGCACACCAGCGTGCGCGTCCCGCTGGTAACAAACCCCGACAGATGCCACCAGGCCGCCAGCAGCAGCGACGGCATCGGCGGATGCGCGTTGGTCAGGGTGGAGTGAGGAATCAGTGTGCCGGTGCGAAAGAAGTCGTACGCCGCAGGAACGTAGTAGCCGCCCTCATCCCAGAAGTAGGGAAGCCGCAACAGCGTGAGATGGCTGCCATACACAACAACGAAGAAGAGCGGATAGAGCAGGAAGAGGGGCATCTCCCGCGCGCCGGGGAGATCATTCTTTGCTGTTGCCGCTGGCCCGCTTGCCGGAATGGCGATCTCCCGTTTCGTTGCGCTTTTATTTAGCTAGTTGACCGATCCGTCCACGACCGGCACCGGCTCGATCGTGATTGCGCCAAAGGTCTGCTCGTACTGCTTCAGGTTGTTCTGAAGCAGAGTGCAAAGCGCTTTTGCCTGCTGCGGACTGAGGTACACACCTTGAAAGCTTTCGAGAACGACCTCTTCCGGCGTGCTTTGGCTCATGGTGCCGAAGCCAAGAAAGAAGTCCCACACGCTCATTCGCACCTGCACGCTGTTGGCATACCCTTCGCGATACGTCTGACTCTGAACCAGCTTAAGTGCGGGTTCTCCTGCGGGTCGTGTCGGCTGGCTCATCCGTCCTCATCGTCCCGGCTCCATGGCTGCCGGGAGGGCAAAACTAAAGTTGGTGCGAAAGGGGGGACTTGAACCCCCACGGATTGCTCCGCCAGATCCTAAGTCTGGTGCGTCTGCCAATTTCGCCACTTTCGCATGGGTTGGAACGGCAATGTGCAGCCTTTCGGCGACACATCGTCCCCTGAATTGTACTGTGACCCACGGCTCCGCGAGCAGCAAGCGCCTCTTGCTCATGCCCGGCGCTGCTTCGTCTGCATGGGTACGCGCTTCTTCTCCTTACCGCCGGCAGGTATCGCCTTGACCGTTCTCTCCGCTGCCGCTGCGAGAGCTCTTTCAACCGCATTGAGATCGGCCTGAAAGACGTCGCCGGGCAACTCCTCCAGCAGCACCTGAAGCTCTTTCTGCACTCCCGCGCTCAGCGTCCCTGCGCTTCGGATCTCCGTCATCACCACGCACAACTGCTCTTCATGCCGCTCGATCGCCCTCATCGTGCGCAGTAACACTTCAATCCGATGGGCAACCTGCAGGTGCGAGGCCGTCGCAGCCCTCTTTCGACCCGCCTTGGCCCTCTTCGCTCCCGTCTTGCTTCCTGCCTTCGCCATTGTTCCTCCTGAGACTTATCAATCCACACTCAGATGCGCCGTCTCTCAATGGCCGTGGCCGAGAGGACAATGCGACGGAGCTGGCCGTGTATCGTCCAGGTGTTGGATCTTCTGCGCGAAATCACTTCGAGCAGAGATCCGAGGATGCGGAGGACTAAGGGCGGATGCCAACGTTTGCGGCGATTGATATTGGGTCGAACTCGTGCCGCCTGAAGATCGCGTGCATTGAGGATCACGGGCTGAAGACGCTTTACGAAGATCGTGAGGTGAACCGGCTGGGTGAGAGTGTCTTCCAGACCGGCGTGCTGAGCCCGGAGGCGATGGAGCGGACGATCAAGGCGCTGCGGCGCTTCCATAAGGCCGTGCAGACGTACGTGGTGGATCGGGTGCGCGTGGTTGCTACGAGCGCGATGCGCGATGCGCGAAACGCAGCGGCGTTTGTGGAGTGGGTGAAGAGTGAGACGGGGTGGGATGTGGAGGTGATCTCGGGGCTCGAAGAGGGGCGGCTGATTCATCTCGGAGTTGTGCAGACGGAGCCGGGAGCGCGCGGGAGATGTCTGTTGATCGATCTCGGCGGCGGAAGCTGCGAGGTGACGGTCTCGGACAAGGGCCGGGTGCAGTCGATGGTGAGCCTGCCGCTGGGAGCGGTGCGGCTGCAGGGATTCCTGGAGAGCGATCCTCCCAGCAGGGAAGATGTAGCGCGGCTGAAGCAATTTATCGATCGCGAGCTGGCGCTGGGAGAGACCAAGCTGGGGCGGCCGAGGGTAACGGTGGTGATTGCGACGAGCGGGACGGCGGCGGCGCTGGCGGAGGCGAGCGTGGCCGTGGCGGCGGGTAAGCTGCCGGTTCGGAAATCGCTCAAGGTGGGCAGCAAGGGCAAGCCGGGAGGCGCGACCAAGACCTTTGTGCGGCTGAAGCCAGAGGAGGCATCGGCGGAGGGAGTACGCGGTCTGGCGGACAAGCTGGTGACGATGTCGAATGCACAGCGCGAGGCGGTGCCGGGGATTGGGCCGAAGCGGTCGGAGATTATTGTGGGCGGCGCGCTGGTCTATGCAAGCCTGCTGGAGCGGCTGGGGTTGGGTGGGTTTCGGTACTCGCCGCTGGGACTGCGGGACGGCATGCTGGCGCAGATGCTGGCGGAGGCGGACCAGCGGGCGCCGGCGCACAAGGCGCTTGAGGACGAGCGATGGGCGGGGGTGCTTGAGGTCTGCCGGCGCTACGGGGTTGACCTGAAAAAGGCTGAGCCGGTGCGGGCGCATGCGCAGCAACTCTTCAAAGCCATGCAGGCGGTGCACGGGCTGCCGCCGGAGTATGAGCTGTGGCTGGAGACGGCGGCGATGCTGCAGGAGGTGGGCAAGTTCATGAATCACCAGGGCCACTATCGGCACACGCAGTACATCCTTGCGAACTCGGAGATCTTCGGATTTTCGCCGGAACAGCGGATGATCGTGAGCGCAATCGCGCGCTATGGCGGAAAATCGCGGCCGGACCCGATGGACAGAGTGATGCGGGCGATACCGCTGGCCGAGCAGCCGCACATTCCAAAGGCGGTGGCGCTGCTGCGATTGGCGGCAGCGCTGAACCGCGACCGGGCGACCGCAACGCTGCGGCTGGGAGTAGTCGTGTATCCGAAGCGGGTGGTGCTGGAGCTGGGGCCGAGCCGGGCAGGTGCGGAGCTGGAGGCGTGGGCGCTGAAGCGCGAGGCCGGCTACTTCCGCGAGGTCTTCCGGCGGGAGCTCTTTACCGAGGTGCTGTAGAGGGCGCGGACGAGCCGGGGCTCAAGCAGGCTCTGCAGCGTGGCGGGCCCGCGGGCAAGCGAGAGCCGGGCGATGGCGCCCTTGCGCAGTCGAACCTGAGCGACGGTGCGGGCGCTGTGCGGCACAAGCAGCGAGCCGAGAAAGTTGACCAGGTTGGGGCTGTGGCCGACGACGAGGACATTCTCGTGCGACTCGCATTCGTGCAGCAGCTTCTGAAAGTCGGCAAAGCCGGCGGTGGGGGCGAGTGCGTTTGAAAGCAGGATCTGATTCTCGTAGCCCATCTCTGTACCAACGAGCGAGGCGGTTTGAAGGGCGCGCTTGAGCGGGCTCGAGACGATGAGGTCGAACTGGATTTTAGTGGCGCTCAGGACGTGGGCGAGGCGAAGACAATGCTGCTTGCCGTCGCGGTCGAGCGGGCGTTTGACGTCGATCAGCGGGTTGGGGCGTTTAATGCCGGCGCTGGCATGCCGGAGGATGAACAGATTCATAGCTTCTTAGTTTACTGAGGATCTGCCACGGACGGGTTCTCGCGCCGCCGCCAGAGCTCGGCGGTGAGGAGGCCGCCGAGAGAGTGTTGGGTACGGATGCGAACCAAGCCGGCGCGGTGCAGCAGAGTGGCGAAGTCAGGCAGACGGGTGGGCCGAAGGCCCGTGAGAAGGCGAAAGGCCAGATAGAGAGTACGGACTAGGATGCGGGCTGGAAGACGGAGCGGACCGGCAGAGGGGATGCGAAACTCCGAGACAGCCCAAAGTCCGCCAGGAGCGAGGCGATCGCGGATGGCGGGAATAAGCCGGGCTAGCTCGGGCTCTGAGAAGCAGTCCAGGAAGAAGTGCGTGGTGA
This sequence comes from uncultured Acidobacteriaceae bacterium, assembly GCA_964246835.1. Lineage (GTDB taxonomy): Bacteria > Acidobacteriota > Terriglobia > Terriglobales > Acidobacteriaceae > Edaphobacter. Next base: position 12,107 of record CAXTRT010000015.1, read on the forward strand.
CGAGATCGAACGGCGGATCGGTGGGCGTCGTTTCTGTCAGGAAGGCGAGGGCGTCGGCGTGGAGAGCGGTGAGGCGGTGACTGGCGAAGGCGCAGCGGGCAGCGAGGAGGCGAAGCATGGCGCGGCTGGAGTCGACGGCAGTTGCGCGAAGATGCGGATTGGCGCGGAGAAGCCTGGCAAGCGCTCGGCCGTCGCCGTCGCCGAGGACGAGAGCGCTGCGGCAGGCGGAAAGGGCAAGGAGATGGGTCGTGCGGGTGCGGGTAAGAGCACGGCCGAGCATCAGGTACTCCAGAAAGCGATACGGACGTGCAATGCGGTCGAAGTTAGGTCTGCTGCCGGATGCGCGTAGGTTTGCTACTGCTTCTCTGGGGATTGCTGTTACGGGCGATCGTGGCATTAGTTGCGAAGATTCCAGAGAAGGAAGAGCGCCGGAGTCGTGAGGGCGAGGTCGGCGGCGACGCGGAGGGTGAGCGCGGAGAGCCGCGACCGAAAGCTGTCCAAAAGAAGCAACGCACAGGAGGAGAGCGCCACTGCAATGGCGATGGCGGAAAGTTGCGTGGCGAAGGCGCAGAAGAAAGACGCTACAAGAATGATGGCAGCCAAAGAACGGCGATGACGGCTGGCGGTCTCTGTGAGCGGTTGAGGCACTGCGGTGGAATCGGGTCGGGTGGAATCGGGGTGCTCCCAGGAGTAGATGCAGACGCAATTAAGGAAGCAGAGCGCGGCGAAGAGGAGAGTGAGTGGAGCGATCGTGCGGAGCGCAAGCGGTGAGAGCCGTGCAGCTGTCGGAATGAAGACAGCGGCAGAAAAGAAGAGGCCGACGGCGAACTCTTTAGGGAGTCGGTGGGCGCCGGAGCTGGCGTGAATGAGAACGAAGTAACCGGCGAGAAGGGTGCCGAGGATCAGAAAGGGCTTGATCACCGCGGGCGCGAGCTGGGGTATAAGGATGGCGAGAAGGACCGTGACGAGACCGAGGGCTGAGAGAAACACATATTTGTGGCGATGGTGGAAGATATGGCGGAGTTCAAGGTCGGCGGCGGCTATAGGGTGACGATGGAGTTGCTGTGCGTCGAGAAGGCGATCAGCGGCATACAGCACCCACACGGCGAGGAACATGGCGGCAAGACTGAGGGTCGGAAGACAGAGAGCGGCCGCATGGGCGATGAAGGCAGTCCAGAGCGTAGCAACGGTAGGAGCGTCAAGCGAGAGAAGGTGCCAGAGATGGAGCAGGCGGAGGAAAGACGCGGGTCGAAGGCCGGCGGATGAGGGTACCTGGTGCGGCGGTTTCAGGAGGTCCGTAGAGAGCATCTAACGATGAGATGGTCAATGTGCGGAAGGGAGCTTTTCTCGGTACGTCGCTTCGCTCCGCGGGAAAGCGAGAAGCAGGTTCTTCGCTACGCTCGGAATAACAACAAGAAAAGAAAGTGCATGCAGCCGTTCTTAGGATAAATGTGGGGATTGAGTTGGAATGGCGTGGGCGCCCTCGGTCCAAAGGGAGGGGTCGAGGTCAGGGAAGATGCCGTCGCGCGTGGTGATCTCGTTCAGGCGCACGTGCTGCTCGGGGGTGAGCAAGCCGGTGGAGGCAAAAGTCTGCCAGAAAGCGCGAACTTCGTTGAATTGATCCACGTGCGTGCGGAAGCGGGCTTCAGCGTAGTCGCGAGCGGCTCCGGTGGTGATGAGGAACTGCCAGTCAGAGGACTCGAGCAGGAGGAGTTCGCGGCAGAGCTGCTGGGCGATGGCGATGCCGATGGCGGACTCGCGCCAGTGGCTGCCGGTGACGAGCTCGCGGACGTACCGCTCGGCCGGGTAGATGTGTGCCCAGGTCCAGCTGGTTTCATGGTTGAGCCAGACCTGATCGTTCCCGGCAGAGCCCCAGGAACCGGCAGGTAAGGAGACCAGGCTGGTTGCGGGAAACTGATCGAGATACTCGGCGGCGCTGATAAGGTCTATGCCGAGTCGGCCGCGCAGATCGTGCAGATTGCGCGCTACGGCTTCTAGCCACTGAGGTCCTTCAAACCACCAGTGACCGAAGAGCTCGGCGTCAAAGGGCGCGCAGAGAATCGGCGGAGCGCCGGTGGCGGGAGCGGAGGAGAGTGCCTGGTGGACGAGGTTGGTGAAGTGATCGGCGTGGGCCTGGACGCGGGCGCGAGCCTCGGCAGGGCGATAGGGCTCTTTATCATTCATATCCACGCGTGGTCCGCTGACGCGCCAGTAGCGATGGCCGCCGGGCCAGCGTTTCTTATGGAAGTCGAGGTAGCAGGCGTCGCCTGGGTAGCCGGAGTCACCGGACCAGACCTGCAGGCCGGTGCGGGGATCACGGGGAAGGGCCGCTACGGCAGGACCGGCTGGGTGCTCACCCGAGAGCGAGGACAGGTAAGGTCCGTCGACCAGGTAAGGCTGGTAGACGGAGCGGGCGTCCGTAGAAGAGAGGGCTGCCGAGGAGGGTGTGTTGACGAGGGTGGCGTCGGCATGGTCGTCGCGTAGTTCATAGACGCCGGCGAAGCGGCGTGAGCTCTCGATGAGGTGGGTGTCTACGAAGAAGAAGTCGAGGCCGGACTCCGAGAACGCCTGCTCGAGGCCGATGCGGTTGGCGGTGGGTAGGGCGGGGCAGCCGTCGGGGTCGGAGACGGGGCAGACCCACTCGCCAGCGGGTCGATAGCCGCACTCGGGCGACCAGATGCCGCGGGGGGCTCGGCCGAAGTGGCGATGATGGGTTTGAACGGCGAGGCGGATCTGCGCACGGACGCTCTCATCGGTGCCGAGCAGCGGCAGGTAGCCGTGCGTGGCGCAGCAGGTGATGATGCTGATAAGGCCGGTGTCATTGAAGTGGCGGAAGCCGCCGATCAGGCTGCCGTCCAGCGCGTGAAAGTCTTCGAGTGCCTGCTCAAAGAAGCTCCGCCAGAACTGCGAAAGCTCCGCGTAGTGAGCTTCGCCGGACTGCCGAAAAAAGGCCTCGTCTTCTTGCGCGGCAACGATCTTGCGCTGGAGGTACTTTGGGAACTCGGCGAGAAAGACGGGATGCGCGAGCTGCTCGAGCAGGATGGGGGAGAGGTTGAGGTTGCAATGAAAGCGGATGCCGTCGCGCTCGAGGTTGCGGAGAATGCGAAGGAGCGGCAGATAGGTCTCGGCAGCAGCCTCATGGAGCCACTCCATGCCGTGCGGCCAGGTGCCGTGGTTGACCACATATGGCAGATGCGCGTGCAGGGTGAAGGTGAGAAAGGAGGTTGGTGGAACGGAAGCCTGCGTCACGATGCGCTCCTGGAGAGGTTCGGGGGAGGTCTGGCTGTTTGCGCTGAAACGGATCGAGCCGATCCGCAGAGTGACATGAGGCGATCAATAGAGACAAGCGCGGGGGCAGAGTTCGAGGTCAGCGTGCGCGGGATTAACGGGGCGAGCCCAAACACACAGCAGCGGCGAGGGAGGCTCGCCGCTGCTGTGCTAAGTAGGATGCCGTGATCGGAATAACGATGCATCAGTTGATAGGACGCCGCCCAGTGTCGGTGGCGGGCTGAGCGCTCCCGCTACCGGAGTTGGCATCTGCATTCGAGACGCGGACGGTGATGGGAGTGGCGAGGCGGAAGCGGATGAGAGACTCAGCGGGGATCTGAACCTGCTGGCCGCGCGTGATGGCATTGGCTCCCGCACCTAGACCGCCGCCCGCGCCGGCGCCGATAGCCGCGCCCTTTCCGCCTCCGAAGATGCCGCCGAGGACAGCGCCCACGGCGGCTCCACCGCCGGTTTTGAGGGCCGTATTCTTCCCGCGGCCTTTGCCTTCGGTACTGTACGGGTCGGTGCTGAGGGCGATCTGGTCGCCGCGACGTGTAAGGCTCGTGAGCTGGATGGTGAGCAGAGAGCTTCCCTTGAAGTGCGCGGCCTCCTGCACGGCAGTGACACTTCCGGAGACGTTAGCACCCTGGCGGAGCACGGTTGCTCCTTCGATCACCACATCCGACGCAATGGTCCCGGAAAAGGTCTGGCCCTGCTGGGTGGTGGCGCTATCGAGGGTCTGTGTAATACGCACGGGAAGGATGCTGCCGGAGGGAATGGTGACATTGCGGAAGACCGGCGCAGCGGGTGCGGGTGGCGGCGGCGCAACAGCCGCAGAAGGCGTCGCGATCGCGGCGGTTTGGCTGTCTGGGACTCCATTTGCATCCCTATCTGGGGCTGCGGATGGTGCGCTGCGGCGGGGTGCCTTTGGAGCCGGAGCGGGGATCTCGCGCCGCGTGACAGGACGTGGCGCGATAGCATCTGGTGGCGGGGCCGGAGCGGTGATCGGCGGTGGGATCGCGGCAGCCGCGGTCTGCACAGAGAGATTATTGATCACGGTCTTGATGCCGTTGACCTGGGCAGCGTCGTTGGCGGCCAGGGCGCGGGCAGCGTCGCTTGAAACGGTGCCGTTGAGGGTAGCGATGGCGTTCTGAACGGAGCTTTGGATGGGTTCGCTGGCGATGGCGCTATCGCCCGAGAGCCGGGTTTGCACGGCGGAGGCGAGGCTCTCGTCAGTCATCGGAGCCGCGCGCTTGCAGCCCGCGACGAGCGAGAGACCGAGAACAGGGACGGCGAGGAAGGCGATCGAACGAGGCTGTTTCATCATCGTGAAGCTCCTGAGGAAGTAGACGCCAGTTGGGTTCGGATGTTGCGGTAAAGCGTGTGTATCATCGGCGCTCGCGGCAAATACTGCGGCAGAGTGGCTGCAGCGGGTTCCGGCGAGAGGTTTGAGAAAGACCAGCAAAGCTACGGCTGAGACTCATCGTAGTGGATGTGAAGTACGCGCTGTAAGTTACGCGCGAAGTACGAGGAAGAGAAGATGGTACCGACAGGCCGAGGAGATGGCGCAACCCGCTGGAGCAGCCAGGCATCAACTGACAAGGCATACCTGGGAGTAATCCCTACGCCCGTGTGCGCTGTAGTATTGATTGCCGGTTGCGACTTTCTTCCGGTTTCGCCTGTCACGTCTTGGTCGAACCGGATCGCGATGGTTGCAGACCTGAGTTGCGGGTGCGGATAGCTTGTCGGCATTACCTAGTGACGAAAAGATTCGAAGGAATAAGGAGGCTGTATGTCGGATAACGAGAGCGGTGTAAGCGGATTTGGTTGGTTCCTGGCAGGTCTCGGCGTGGGAGCTCTGGTTGGCGTATTGTATGCACCGAAGTCCGGCAGGGACACGCGGGACGACTTGCTTTCAGCTTCACTTGAGGCAAAAGACAAAGCAGCAGCGCTGGCGCAGCAGGGACGCGATAGGGCTACAGACCTGGCGTCACAGGGCAAGCAGCAGGCCAACGACTATGTGGATCGTGGGCGCGAGTACTATGAGAAGGGTCGTACCCAGTGGTCGCAATACGTGGAGAAGGGCAAGGATGCTCTCTCCGATCAGCAAGAGAAGCTGAATGCCGCGGTTGAGGCTGGTAAAGAGACCTATGCGGACGTCACCAGCAAGAGCTAATCGATGGGCTAAATAGAAGCGGAAGGGTGCCTGCCCTGGACTCTATACTGTTTCCTCTATGGTGGTAGGTGGGATCCGTCGTACGGGCAAATCTTGGCCGGAGCGGATCCCACACGCACGTTTACTCCGATGTTTGAGGCGAATCCCATGTTGAATCTGCACGTTTCACTTCTCGCGCTTCAGGTGCAGAGCCCGGGCTCTGTTGACCGGGAGACGTTGTTGGTGATCTTCGTTGGCATCATTGCTTTCTTCTTCCTTGCTCTTATTGCAGGCCTTGGCATCGCTGCTCTTTATGCTCTGAAGCTGAAGCGGGATGTATTGAAGGCGATTGATGCGGTAAAGAGCACTGTGCAGGAGAAGGCCTATCCGGTAGTTGCGAGTACGCAGGGGCTGATTAAGGATCTAACGCCTCATATCAGGACTATAACGGAGAATGCGGCGGAGATCAGCCACACAGTACGAGCACAAGTTACGGACATCGATTCAACGCTGTCCAGTGTGACGGCGAAGGCACGGGCGCAGGCGGATCGGGTGAACGGGATGGTGAGCTCGACGTTGAATACGACCTCGCACGTGGTGAGTTCTGTCGAAAAAGGCGTCAAGGTGCCGATCCGCGAGATCGCCGGGATTCTTGCAGGACTGAGGACCGGGTGGGAGGTTTTGACGCGGCCCGGTACGCCTTCCGCAAGAAGCGAGGTGCGGCGGGCAGCTCGGCATGTGGAAAGCTGGGAGGACGAAGTGGTCCACGATGCCGCTCGTGCGGCGCAAGTCAATCAGGTTCCTGGAGTGAGCCCCGCATACGCGGGGTCAGCACCAAGTGCGACTGCAAGCCCGGCACGGTCCATGGTTGAGGCGGGTGAGGAGATTGCCGTCGAGAGCCAGGCGGCAGGTGTTGAGAGTTTGAAGCCTGCGCCGCACAGCCTTGCAGGGGAAGTGCCTCATCGGCGGACGACCCCGTAGGCGTTGAGCAGAGTTTACTTTGTCAGGTTTTTAAGCTGAGAGTGCGGTGATCCAGCCGCCACCGACAACATCATCTCCATCGTAGAAGACGGCGGACTGGCCCGGTGTGATGGCCCGCTGCGGGTTGTCAAAACGCGCGTAAACCATGCTGTTCGGCATAGGTGAAAGAGTTGCTGCTGCAGGCTCATGACGATGGCGGATCTTGATGTGAACGCGACGTGGAGTTGTGAGTTCCGGGAGAGCGACCCAGTTAATACGTTCAGCGACAAGGTCGCGACTGAGAAGATCGGTATCGGCCCCGGCGGTGACGCGGTTCGTCGCGGGATCGATATTGAGAACGTAAAGCGGATTGGAGCTCGAAATGCCGAGACCTTTGCGCTGGCCGACAGTAAAGTTATGGATGCCGCTGTGCTCGCCGAGGACCTCGCCCGTTGTGGAGACGAGTTCGCCGGCGGTATCGGGCATCGCGCGCTCCTGCTCGTCGAGATAAGCGCTTAGGAACGCAGAGTAGTTGCCGCCGGGGATGAAGCAGATCTCCTGCGAATCGGGCTTGGTAGCGATGGCGAGACCCGCGGTCGAGGCGAGCTCGCGGACGACGGGCTTCTGCATCTCGCCGAGCGGGAAGAGGGTGTGGGCGAGCTGGTCCTGAGTCAAACCGAATAGAAAATAAGTTTGATCTTTGCTGCGATCGGCGGGGCGTGAGAGGATCCAGCGTCCGCTGGCTTCATCGAAGCGGTTGCGCGCGTAGTGGCCGGTGGCGATATAGGTGGCGCCGATGCCGCGTGCGGTGGTGAGCAGCTGATCGAACTTGAGGTGGTTATTGCAAAGGGTGCATGGAATGGGCGTGCGGCCGGCCAGATACTCGGCCACGAAGGGCTGAATCACATCAGATTCAAAGCGCTGCTGCTGGTTGACGAGGTAGTACGGGATGCCGAGCTGGTCGGCAACGCGACGTGCGTCATGGACGTCGTCAATGGAGCAACAGCGGCCCTGGACTGACTCTGGCATGCCCTCGCGGCCGGAGAGGCGACGCTGGTTCCAGAGCTGCAGGGTGAGGCCGATGAGCGAATAGCCCTGCTCTTTCAGCAGAGCGGCGACAGCTGAGGAGTCCACGCCGCCGGACATGGCGACGGCGATGGTCGAGTTGGAGGGAAGAGGCTGCATGGTCCGCAGCCTCTATTTTCGCAGGTTTCCACAGACTTGTTCAGCTGCCAGCGTGAGGATGCAGAGGGAACCTGACGTTGTGTTGCCATGGCCAAAGTTCCGGTCTCTCCTCCATGCGTAGCGGCTGTGAGCTTTGCTTTCTAGGTCATGGGATCGAGGTGGCCCCGCAGATCGGCGAGTGATAGCGGCTCTCGCATGGGCTCCGCGAGGGCTGCCGTATCGTGATCGCGGCCGCAGGAGAGCACGGCGGCGACCTTTCCATCTTTCACATAGAAGGCGAGGAAGGTAAGCCCTTCGACATCGCCGTCGTAGACGACCTCGTCCCACTCTTTGGCGTGGCCCAGATAGCCGAAGCGCTTGCCGAAGTGAAAGGTCCAGAAGAAAGGGACGCTTTCATAGTGCTCGCCAAAGCCGAGCATATTGTGGGCGGCGAGGGTACCGTGCTGTTCGGCCAGCCGCCAGTGCTCGATCCGTGTGCCGTTGACGCTGGCGATGTCGCCGGCCACGAAGACGTTATCGGCTGCGCGCAGGGTATCGTCGACAGCGATGCCGCCGCCTTGTTTGGCCAGCGGGAGATCGTGATCGAAGGAGAGAGCGGGAGAGACGCCAACGCCAAAGAGGACCAGATCGGCGGCGAGTTGCTCCTGCGGCTGGCCGCCGGCCCTGAGAGTAAGGCCCTGGCTGGTGATGGCGACGGTTTCCGTATCCAGTCGGAACTGAACGCCATTCTTCTCGTGCAGGCCGACAATGGCGTTGGCGACGCGATCACCGAACTTGTTTGCAAATGGCAGGTCTTTGTCTTTTCCGATGACGGTGACGCGAAAACCCTTCTGGGTGAGGGCTGAAGCGGCTTCCAGACCGATGAAGCTGTTGCCCAGGACGACGGCATGTTTGCCGGAGGAAGCGATATCGAGGATGGCTTTGATATCGGCAGAGTGGCGGAGCGTGAAGGCGCGATCCGCGCCGGGGATGTCGAGCCGTTTGGGAACGCCGCCGGTAGCGACGAGAGCTGCGTCGAACGCGATGGTGGCGCCATTGCTGAGCCGCGCCTCCGGAGGATTTGCACTCAGTTGCGTTACAGATGCAACGATGCGCTCAACGCCGAAGCGCTCGAGTGATTCGAGACGAGTTTTCTCAAGCGGCATCTTGCCGGCAAGCGCTTGTTTGGAGAGCTGGGTGCGGTCGATGGGTTCGTCCGGGACCGGATCGACAGCGACGATGTGACCTTCGAAGCCTCGATTGCGGAGGGTGATCGCAGCCATCGTGCTTGCGGCGCCGGCTCCGACGAGCAGAAAGGTTCGGGAGTTGCTCGCCTGATGCGGTGCGGGAAGGCTATGCTGCTTCGGCTCAGGGTCGAGCAGCACATCCTCTCCCTCAACGCGGACCGCGAAGGTATCCAGGCCCGCGAGCGGCGGCGGCTCGAGTAGGTCTCCGGAGGGCAGGGCGAAGGTGCCCATGTGCCACGGACAGATGAGGCGATCGTTGCAGATCGCTCCCTGCTCCAGCGGTGCGCCGGCGTGCGGGCATTTGGACTGAACGGCGACGAGCTTAGCGGCCAGCTGAATGAGTAGGATCTCGGACTCGCCGGCCTTTACAACTTTCTTTTCGCCGGGCTTCAGGGTAGCGGCTCCGGACAGACGGACTTCAGGCATTGCGATGCTCCTTCCAGGATTGCACCTCCTTTCGATGCACAGGAGGCTGAGGTTAGGTCTCCCCTCCCCCTACTTTGCTCGTAAAGTCTTCGCACACCTGCGCTTAGAGTGCGGTATTGGATGCCTGGCTACAAGGGACTGATGGAACCAGGGCTGCATGACTTGTAGGGAAGGCCTGATTGAGTCAAAGAACCTTATCTTTCGGAAGACGTGTCTTAGAGCATTTTTCCTGATGCTATGGCGTTGCTTGAGTGCAGTGGAGGCCATTTTCCTTGAGAGAAAATGGCACGCACGGGAGTGACTTGCTCTACACCTTCAGGAAAATGCCTTAGCTGGTCCGAACAGAAAGCAGGTTCCTCGCGTTGCTCGGAATGGAATAAAGAAAAGCAAAGGACTTGATCAGAGTCTCCCTTATGACAGATCTACAGTGGTGGAACACTTCTCCAGAGTAACGCCTGCGCGGGGACAACTACGCCACAAGCCATCGCGCTGCGCGGCCTGGAGGCGGAGGTGCTCAGCTACGCGCCGATCGTGGACCGTGCTTGCCGCGGTAGCGGAGGCTTTCCGCGTTGCGCAGGGTGAGAACGGGGAGGCCGCCGGCGAGGAGGGCTTCGGCACATGCGATGGCGCGGGTGAGGGGCTCGCCAGACAGGTGGCGCTCGGCGGGACGGGGGAGGTGGTTGTACCAGACGTCTCCGAAGGCGGCATCCAGGCAGATGCGCTTGAAGCAGTGATCGAGGCGGATGGGCCAGCGCTGCTCCCGTGCCCGCGTGGGCAGCGCGACTTCGGTGAGGTGCTTGAAGCGGGCGATCTCGGCGTATTGCGACGGAAGACCGAGGACCATACGTCCTTTGATGTTGGTTTGGTTCGCTTCCGGTGCAGCGCGGTCGAAGACTGTGGTCCTATCGTTTCCAGGATCCAGCTTTATGATCCGGTCGCATGCGCGACAGGAGCTTTAGCTGCCCATTCAAGAAGATTGTGAAGGATAGGGCGAAGGGCACGGCCGAAGGACGTCAGGCGGTAGTCAACGCGCGGGGGCACCTCAGGGTAGACCGTGCGTAAAAGGATGGCATCGCGTTCGAGAGCCCGCAGCTGCTGCGACAGCATGCGTTGTGAGATTCGGGGAATGAGGCGTTCGAGATCGGAGAAGCGGAGTGGATCGGTTTGGAAGAGATGGTACAGAATAGCCAGCTTCCATCGTCCTTCGAGGAGCGCGAAGGCACGCTCAGCCTGGTTTGGCGAGCAGGCAGACTCGGATTCCTGCGACGGTGCTTCCGCGGGTGAGTTACTTTCACGTCCGCTGCTAACGATTTTGTGCGTTCTTCTCATTCGTTCGCTCCGCCTCTAGGCTAAGTCACGAGGCGGATACGATGCGCTACACGGCGTTTGGCAGAACGGGTATGAGGGTCTCAGAGATCGCTTTAGGGACTGGCATGTTAGGCGCCACCGAGGATGGCAGGATCGATGAGGCGCAGGCGCAGGCCGTGCTGGGAGCATACCTCGATGCCGGAGGTAACCTGATCGACGCGGCCGAGGCGTACCAGGGCGGCCGGTCCGAAGAGATGATCGGGGAGTTTCTCGGAGGGCGAAGAGAGGATATGGTGCTGGTGTCGAAGTACGGCCGATCGACAACGCGGAGCGCGTCGTTTGGACGCGTCGGCAGTCATCGTAAGGCGATGGTGCAATCAGTCGAGGGCAGCCTGCAACGGCTGCGGACCGATCGCATCGATCTCTACTTCGTGCACCTTGACGACGGCGTGACGCCGATTGAAGAGATCATGCGCGGCCTCGATGATCTCGTGCGCGCGGGCAAGATCATCTATGCAGGCTTATCGAACTTTCCGGCCTGGCGCATGGCGCAGGCGGCGACACTGGCCGAGCTACGCGGATGGGCTCCGCTGGCAGCGATCGAAGTGGAGTACAGCCTGCTGCAGCGTGGGATTGAGCGGGAGATCCTGCCGTTGGCGCGGGACGCCGGCTTCGGTGTGATGGCGTACTCAGCTCTGGCCGGCGGGGCGCTGTCCGGACGGGACGCGAGTGGCGGCCCGGGAGTGATGGGACGAAGGCGGCCGCCAATCCCGCCTGAGGTTGAGCTAGAGCCGGTGCTCGCGGAAGTGGGCGCGATCACAAAGGAGTTGGGAATCGATCCTGCGAAGGTGGCTTTGGCGTGGGTGGCGGCGAAGGGGGTGATCCCGATCCTGGGTGCTCGGACGGCAGCGCACTTAATCAGGAATATCGGTATGACGGAGGTGGCTCTTGGGATTGAGCAGATACGACGGCTCGATCAGGCGAGCGCGATCCGGCTGGGGTATCCGCATGAGCTGCTGGCGATGGTGCGGTGAGGATCAGTGTTTCTGCGCTATGACTGAAGGTGCGATCAAGTTGAAGAAGTATTGATCGGTTCAAGCGAAAGCAGGTTCCTCCCCTTCGGCTGCGCTTAGGGTCGGAATGGAAGAAAGAAAGCAAAGGCGAGAAGCGGGTTCGCGTCGCTTCGCTCCGTCGTAATGTGGCCGGACTCGCTATTTGACAGTAGCTGGACACGATAAATGACAGTAGCTGTCAAATAGCGTAGACCATAGCGGGTCCGGGCCGCGTTTTCGGACCCTCATCCGGGTGCGTCGTAGAGCAGGGCGAAGACCCCCGAGGAGCCGAACCAGGTATTGCCCTCCCCGTCCTCAAACGTGCATTGCGCATTCAGGTCGCCGTCGACGTAGCAGGCCTTCTGGCCGTGCGCCGGGTGATCGACGATCTGGAAGCCGTTAGCGCCAGTCATGGTCTGCAGCGTGGTGGCCGAGAAGCCGGGTGGCATTGGCACTTTGCCACCCGTGGCGACCGTGAACAGAGGGGCGTCATGGTCGACCGTCGGCCGCTGTCCGTTCAGGCTTTGATCGAGGATGTTGAAGCCACCCAACCAGAGTGTTTTGCCGCCCGGAATCGGGATGCTCATATAGCCGTTTACGGGTCCGCTCACCGTGCCTCGATTGTTCTGCACGGCGCACACGAAGGCGACGCAGGGGCCAGTCCAGTGATTGTTCTCGCCGTCGTAGTAGTCGTGATGCGCGACGCCATCCGCACCAACCACCGCCCGGAAGCCGTGCGCATCGTTGCCGCTGTCCCTGGCGTTTAGCGGGTAGGCGAAGAGGAAGGCCTGGGCGCGGTTGTAGCCAGGTGGAAACGGAACGACGTCTCCAGTGGCCACAGCTCCCTGGCCGAAGCATATCTTCTCTCCGCCCAATAGGGTGAACTCCTTGAAGGCAAGGCTGCCGTAGTTGAAATTGTTGACCGAATTCAGAGCTCGCCAGGTAATTGCCGCCCAATTCAGGTCGCCGGCCCAGCTATCTCCAGATCCGTCGCTATAGGTCAGGTTCATAAGGCGCTGCGGACTTACGCTGCAATCGAAGATGTAGTGTAGGTGGGAGTTGCCTTCGATGAAGCCCTGCGGCGAGACCCAGGCCAGGCAGTTAGCCGAGTTATAGCCGGTCGAAGGTACTTCGATGGTAGTTCCAGACGCCGCACTTCCTGAAAAGAAGGCCAGCGCTCCACCATCTGCGAGCGGGATCTCCGTAAAGTTTGATTCGTTCCCCGGCAGCGATCCGGGCACGATGTCCCAGCCCGCCTCGATCGGGTTGCTGCTGTCATAGAGCGCTGCCTGGTTGTAGAGCGCCAGCGAGAGCTTCACGAGACCGGGCTGCTGCTGGCGCTGCAGGCTGTTGCTGCCGGAGCCTGTTACCGCCGCGAGTTGCACGGTCATCTTCGTCACCTCGTAGGTGCCGGAGTAGGTGTCGCTGAGATCGTGATCGACGAAGAGCGTATCGCCAGGCTCGATTCCTGCAGCGAGATTGCCGGTGTCGTCGGAGGATACGGCGAAGAGCGGCAGCTCGGCCTCCGCGCTGAAGGCCGGCTCATAGGGAGCGATGTCCGGCCCGAGCGTGCGGTCGCGCTGCCAGCGCGCGAGCCGGCTGACCTGGTCGAAGGTCGATGACGCAAAGTCCATCTCGACCTTCACCTTGTTGCGCTGGCGCGGGATGCCGACACCTACCGCGCCGCGCGCGTACTGGTTGCGATGGTGGTTCCACTCCGGTGCACGCTCCTTGAAGCGCGTATCGAGCAGGCCGATCTTACCGCCGGCGCCCACACCCTGCGGATAGTTCGAGCCTTTGCTTTGAAGGATCATCGTGTAGACGTTGCCGTTTGCGTCCGGACCCGGAACCGTCGAGACGATCCAGCTGCCGTCGTAGCGCGTATTCGTTCCGCCGATGAAGATGCGATCGAGCGGCGCAAATGGGTGCGGATTGAGCGTCGTCACGGTGGGGCTGGTGTGGTCCGGGGCGGAGATCGACACGACATCGGCCGCGCTCGGCAGCTGCAGGTCGCGGAACTTGCCGACGATGCGATTCGGCGACGAGTGAAGGTCCACCTCGTTTGTGCTGAAGCTGGTCGTATTCGCACGCGTGAGTGTGAAGACGGTGTCGCGGACGGTGTCCGAGCGCAGGCCGATCTGCCCGCTGGATTCACGCATGAAGCTGCGGCAGCACTGCAGGATCTGCGAGAGCACGGCCTGCAGCGAGGTCTGCTGCGCGAAGGCGTAGCTGCCGGTGAAGCGGCGCGAGCCATTCGCCAGGATCTCGTCAAAGTAGGCGGCGGCCGCGGCGATCGAAGGCCAGTCGAAGCGGTTGCGCACCGCCGGCGTCAGATCGTCCGGGCCGGTCTGCACGCTCAGGTAGTACTCCGGCATGATCTTGCGGCGCAGCTGCACATCGACGAAGTGCCAGGCAGGATTGGTGGTGAAGCCGTAGCCGATCATCGCGCCGGAGGCATCGAAGAGCCGGCAGCGGATGCCGCGCCACAGACCCACCGGGTTCAGGTCCGCCCAGATCGTCGGATCGTTCTGGTGGATCGAGTTCGGCGGGTTGTTGATGAGGATCTTGAGGAAGAGCGCGTAGTAGGCGATGCGATGGTAGTGCAGCGGCTGCACGCCTGGCGGGAAGAAGGGCCAGAAGCTATCGACGTTCTGGTCGCCGCCGGGCGAGACCGGAGCGGTGCCGCTGCCTATGACCGCGTCGCAGCCGGAGTGGAAGTGGAACGCGGAGGGATCGGCGAACTCGCTGGTGAACAGCAGGCGCTGCAGGCCGGAGTCCCACAGCTCGCTGCAGCCGTCGACCTCGCCCTCGCCCAGGCCCCACATCCCGACGCGCGTGTAGTCCAGATGATCGTTATTGGTGTTTGTGAGCGTGCGATATTGCAGGCGCTGGCCGCTCACCCAGTTGTAGCCGTAAAGCAGCGCGATCGCCGCGCCGGTCGCCGGCATCAGAGCGCCCTCCGCCGGTTGATCGTCTGCAGCGGCACGGCCGCGATCGCCTCCGCGTAGTTCTTCTCGTAGTTGATCAGCAGGCCCTGATAGTGCTCTGTCACCTGGCAGGTCTTATAGCTGTACAGGCACTCGACCGGGCCCGTCGCGTCGCAGCGCTTCTCGCCCCACACCAGCTGGCAGCTCTCGGACCAGGTGCCGGCCGGCGTGTCGTCTTCTCCGCGGAGGAGCTGGTAGCCGGTCAGCTCAGCCACCGGCCGCACTGTGTCGGAGATGCTAAGCGTTCCGTGTACCTCGAGCCACGCGGCCTCCGCAGCCACCTGCCAGTAGCGGTAGACGAACTGCGCCCCTTCGAGGGCATCGAAGCGCGTGACGCGCTCATAGTCAGGGCCGAAGGTATCGCCGCCCGTGTTCTGGATGGAGAAGGTGCCGACATCAGTCTGCAGCGACTTGTAAAAGGTGAAGCTGGGCGCGGACATCAGGAACGGTTGATAGCTCACGCTGGCAGGCTCGCCGTCGGCGGTGATGACGGCTGGGATGTTTGAGAGAGCGCGATCAGCCCAGTAGTAGAGATAGCCGTCGACCGTCTGAATGTCGAGCAGCGAGGCGGGCGCGACGCCGGTGCGGGCGCTGCCCATCGTCATCAGCTGGCCGGGGAACTGGATCATCGCATCACCTCAAGGTAGCCATACTTCGCAGTTGCCCCGCCGGAGGCGACATTGTTGTTTCCCGTCGTCACCACCTTCACGCGATGGAAGTCCAGGCTTACCTGGCCAAGCTCAAGCACCACCTGCAGGATCTCGTCGACAGGCTGATAGAGGTCGATGATCCCCTGGCTGACGCCGTCGAAGAAGACCTCCACGGTGCCGGCGTTCGGCCCCAGCCCCATGTAGAGCCGGCAGCCGTAGCCGCGGTACTCGACTGCAACCATGTCGCCGGCCGTGCCGTTGCTCAGCAGCCACTCGTTGGTGGCGCCGGTCTCAGGATCGGTCTGGATCTGCTGCGCCCACGCGCCCAGGATGCCCACCTGGATGTCGCCAAAGTCGTTCAGCGGCTTCAGCAGCACGGAGTCGTTATCCCAGTCGCTCGGATATTCGAGCATAGGCACGCCGGGGATCTCCTCGAAGGTAAGCCCCTGCACTTGGTAGCGATCGTTGCCGAGCTGCACGCGCGGGAAGTTGCCGGTGAAGCGGCCCACGTAGTGCCGGCCGCCGCCATCCCAGTCGATGATGGTGAAGAAGCCGTCCTCATACTGCTCGAAGAAGCGCTTCAGCCGCTGCACGCACTTGAAGCTGCGGTTGAGCCAGGAGAGCTGGAAGGTGTGCCCGGTGTTCGCGGTCTCACGCGAGTACGGCCGGCCGCCCGCTGGCTTGACCACCGCGCGCGTCTGCGGCCGGTCCACCGTGAAGCCATAGTCCGGCATCATGCAGTCCTGGATCTCTTCGTCCCAGACGGTGGTCGGGTTCAGGATGACCGTTTCAGGCACCGGGGTTGTCCTTTCTAAGCAAAGTCGGCTCCTCCCGAGTTTTCTGCGTAGCTGTTGTTCAGCGCGGCGCGGATGCTGTGCTGGTTATCCATCAGGAAGCGGTGGGCGGACTTGGGGTCCGGCGTGTGGAAGTGCAGGTGCACGTCCGGCCCGTCGTTCGCAGGTGCCTGCGAGGTTGCACCGCCGCCGCCGTAGTAGCTCGCCATGTCGCTGTGCGAGGCTCCGGCGTTGATGTACTGCAGCGCGGCCGAGTGCTCCATCGCCGGCTGCTGCCGCACCATGAACTCATCCTTCTGCGCGTGGATGAAGCCCTGGTCGCCCGTCGTGGCCAGTGATCCGAAGCCGGAGATGCGGCCGCCCTCATGGAACTGCGCGGCGGTGAAGCCGAAGCTCGAGCGGCCGGCCTTGTTCTCGCGCGTCAGCCTCGCCTGCGCCGCCTGGATCTCGCCCTTGATGGTGTCGTTGTAGTACGCGAGGCCGCCCGACCCGAAGGCCTTGGTCGCGGTCTTCGCGTCGCGGCTCATGGTGTCCATGTCGTCGTACACGGTCTGGTAGTCGGTCGTGCCGGACTCGAAGGCTTGCAGGTCATCTTTGATGCGCGGCTTGACCTGGTGCTTGTCGTAGGTCTCGGCCTTCGATCGCGCGCCAAAGCCGATCAGTCCGACCACCGCGCCGGCGAGCGCGCCCACGGCCGCACCGGCCGGCCCGGCAAACTCAGCACCCAGCTGCGCGCCGCCGAGCGCCCCTTGCAGCGCACCGCCCACGCCGCCGCCGCCCTCCACCGCGCCGAAGAGCGAGGTGGCGCCTCCGATTGCGCCGCCGTACTTGGTGGCGAAGGCGCCCAGCTTGGAGTTGGCTCCAGCCAGGCCCGGCACCTTGCTCGCGATGCCGTCCTTCATGCCGAGCGTCTTCGTGAGATCGTTGAGGTTCTGTCCCATGCCCGGCAGCGTGTTCAGCGTGCCGGTGACGGACGCGCCCGCCCCGGGGCCGCCGCCGGCCTGCTGCGGCAAACCCACCAACCCACCCGAGCGGACGCCGCCTGCCCCGGTCTCCGGCGCGGCAATCGCGTAGGGAATGCCCGAGCCGGAGCCGCCTGTCGTACCGCCGCCCGAGAAGCCGCCGTTCGACGACGACGAGTCCGCGGCGACCATGCTGCCGGCGATCCCACCGCCGGTTGTACCCGAAAGGTCCGCGAGGCTGCCGCCGCCATAGCTGGCAGGCCGCAGCGGGCTGGAACTGCTGCCCCCGCCCATCCCGGTTATGGTGGCGCTCTGGACGTGGATCGTCGCGGTCGAGGCGTTGAGCGTGGAGCTTGCGGCCGAGACGGTCGCGGCGCCGGCAACGGCACCGGCGGGCGCGGCCGTAAGCGGACCCGGCCGCAACGCGCCGCCCTGCTGGCGATGGAAGAGCCCGCCTACGTCCTTCCAGGAGTGCGGCATCGCCGAGCCCAGCGCGCCGCCGCCGCCGGTGGGCGCCGTGCCCGCCTGCGGCCCGCGCAGCTTCAGCAGGTAGCTCGCGGCGATCTTGGACGCGGCCTCCTCGCCCTGGCTGCGCAGCGCCTCAAGCGGATTTGAGAAGAAGCCCTTCAGCTCGCCCGCGAGCTTGTCGCGCAGCTGCTTCTGCTGGTCCAGCAGCTTGTTGTTCTTCTCCTGGTCGGCGGCGATCTCCTGCCGGCGGTAGAGGTCGGCGTTGGCGGCATCGTTCGCGCGCAACTCCTCGAGCTTCGCGTAGCGGTCGGCGTACTCATTGACAATGGCCTGCGTGCGCTCGCGCTCCGGGTTGCCGCCGCCGCGCGCGCCGCTGCGCTCGGCCTTCACGGTGTCGTCGGTGATGCGCTGGCGCACCTTCTGCTGCTGCTCGGCCGTATCGGCGTTGATCTTCTGGATCTCGCCTTGCAGTGCGCCGTAGCTCTGCACGCGCCGCGCGTCCATCGCGCCCAGCTGGCCGTAGGTCTCGGTCCAGGCCTTGGTGATCTCGGCGACGGTGCGCTGCGCGGAGCCGGCAATCTTCGCGCTCTCGCTCTCGAAGCGATCGGAGCGGGCGGCGTCAAGCTCCGTGAGGCGATCGGTGAACTGCTTCTGCGCCTGGGTCGCCTCGGTGAGCGCCTCCTGGTTGACCGCACCCTTCCGAGCAGAAGCGGTACCGGGATCGCTGAAGGTTGGAGCCTGCTTGTCGATACCGGCGATGCGTGTCTGCGTCTGCGCGTCGATCTTCGCCAAGCCAGTAAGACCGCCCGTGTTGGCCTGCAGACGGAGCTGCTCGGTCTCGGCCTGCTCCTCTCGCAGCCGCTTTGCGCGGTCCGCGGCGTACTTATCTTCCATGGCCGCTCGCTGGCGGATATAGCTCTGCTTTGTAAGCTCCGAGGTTACATACTTTTCGAGCAGCTGGCGCTCGCCCTCATCGACCTGAGCGCGGTACTGCGCCTCGCCTTGTAACCGTGCGTTGCGGGCTTCGGCCTGGGCGTGGAGCGTTTCCTGCAGCTGCTTCCGCTGGTCGGCGGTGTTGGCCGCCCCCGCTTCGAGGGCATTTTTCGCGACATCTTGTTGGTACGCCTCTCTTCCAGCATTCATCGCTGGTTGATAGATCGAAGGAAGGTTCGCTTCACGATGTATGCCAGCACGCTGCAGCTGGTTCCGCTTTTCGATGCTCTCGTGGTAAAGATACTGCTCGTTCGTCTGCTTTTGCGCCATCTGTAGAGCCGCGATCGCGTCAGCGTTTGATTGTTTTGCGTTTCTAGCCGCCGCGCCCACCAGGGCTGTACTGTCCGCCGCAGCCTTCGCTTGCAGCCGCTCAATCTGGGCTTGTTGCTCCAGCAAACGAACGCGATCATTTGCTACGTCGCGTTGCGTGCTGGTTTCGGCGTTCTTCCGATCGTCGTCCTTGTTGTACCGTTTGAAGTCTTTGATGTAGAGATAGCCCAAATTCTGGATGAGGCTTCCGCTGTTGTCTTCTCTGACGCCTGCTTCGTTTCGCTTTTTGGTGAGCTTATCTATCTCGCCTGAAGTATCACTCACTAATTTGCGAGCGGTTTCCAGTGAAGCCGTGTCGAATAGCTTGCCCTGAGCGGCGCGTCCGGCGTTCTGGGCATACTTGATTGTTTCGGAGTTCACGTCCCCCATGGTTTTATAGAGCTGATAGGCCTGCTCAACGAGATGGTAGAGAACCTCAGCGGCTCCCAGGGCGATGAGGCCCGACCCGAGTGCGCCGATCGCGCCCATCGCCAGCTTGCTTTGCGAGATGACCTTCTCCATCGCGCGTGGGATATGGATGCCGAGGTCGTCGCGCACCAGGCGCACGTTATCGAGCGCGTTGAGCGAGTGGCCGCCCGCCTCATCCATGCCTTTGCTGATGTTCTTGCCCGCCCGTGTTCCCGCCTCGCCGGCATCGTTCATGCCTGAGGCGACCTTCTTGCCGCTGCCTGCGCCCGCATCGCCCAGCGAGTTGAGCGACTTGGAGACGCGGCTGACCACCTCGCCGGAGTTGCCGTCGACGACGTTGATGGTGATCTGGACCGCGGAGGTATCGGTGGCCGGCATGGGCTACTCAGACCTCCGCCAGGATCGGCCCTGTACCTTCAGCCATCGCCGCACCATCCATAGCGCCACGCTCTTGCCCCAGAACTCACCGAGCACCTGGCCGAGGCCAAGGAGCACGCCGACGCCGAACAGGATGGAGCAGTAGATCGTGACCTCGATAACCTTATGGCCCATCATGCCTCCGAATCAGCAAAAGACCTATCAGGCTGCATAGCAGCAGACCGAAGCACAGCGCGAAGACGCCGCCAAAGACGAGACCGAACGCAAACGCCATGCGAGTTGTTTCGTTCACTTCTTCCCCCGGAACTTCACGCCGCAGCTCTCACACTGCGGCAGGAAGCGATGCGCCTGGCGGATGCCGCAGGCGCCGCAGGCCGGATGCTTGATCTCATGCGCGGTGCGTGCCTGCTTCAGCGTGATCAGCCCGGCGCCCTCCCAGGTGGTGAGGCCAGAAAGAGGAAGCCCGGCGTCGCGCTCGGCCTCGAGCTGCAGCAGGTGCGCGGTGAAGCGGTGATAGCCGGGTGAAAGCGTGAGCGAGGACACGGAGGCGAGCAGCCTGGCGCGCGTCTCTTCGGTGGCATCGCCCGCCGAGCGCAGGATGCGCGCCCGGTCCAGGTCCTGCTCGAAGATCTCGGCCATCGCCATGCGTAAGCCCTCCGTGTCCCGCACCACGTCGATCATCTGGTTCTTCGTTGTTAGTTCGTGGTTGTGGTCGGCACCTGCTGGGTGGTGGGCGCGTCGGGTGCGTTGTTGACCGGTGCATCCGGCACGGTCTGGCCGGAGGCGGTCTCGCCCGTGACCGTCACGTTGCTGGTGGCTGGCGCCGGAGCTGGTGCAGGTGCCGGTGCTGGGTCCGGTGTGGGAGCTGGTGCCGGTGCCGGCGTGGGTGCCGGTGACGGCGTTGCCGAACCGTCCTCAGCCTTCTCGGCCGCGACCTCATCGTTCAGCTTCGTCACAAGGTCCTCGACCTTCTGAATGTCGGCCGCGTCGTTCCGTCCTGTCGCTGCCTGCCCGCGCAGCACAGCATCCTCGTTGAGCTTGCCTGCTACCGCGCCGCCCAGGTCGTCTACGGCCTGGTCGAGTGTCTTTCCATTGTCTGCCATTGCCTTTACCTCATTTCGTAGTTCCTGCAGCTCGCTGTAGATCTCTTCGAGGAGATCCAGTACCAGCTCCAGGGCGGAGCGCTCGTTTGCTCCAACCTCGTCCGTGCGACTGCACGCAAACCTGTTGTGATCGGACATCGCTACTTCGCCTCCGCTATCCCGGGCGTCGCCGGCGAGAAGAGCGCCTCAGCCGCCGCCACCTTGTGGTAGGTGTCCATCGATCGCACGATGGCCTCGCGATCGGGGTTGTCGACGTCAAGGCCGGCGTAGCCCGCGACGGCCGTGATCAGCTCGTCGTAGAGCGCGACCAGGGTGGCCTGCGCGCCCAGCCAGCGCGTCTTGCCGGTACGGCTGCCGCCGATGATCTGCGACCGGCTCATGTCACGGCTGTAGCGGCGCTGCTGCTCTACAGTGGGCGAGCCGAAGACGTGCAGCAGGCCGATCGACCGCACCATCGCATTCGTGCCGTTCCAACCCCAGGTAGCGTCAAGCGAGACCGTCTCGAAGCCGAGCATGAGAGGTTCTTGCGAGTTCGCTGTTGAACGTTCGACCTCTGTAAGCATGCTGCCCGCTGCAAGGCGATGCGCGTTCGGGATTAGGGACTTCCACTCCGGCAGCTCGGTCAGGGGCTTGTTCCCCGGCGTGCGATAGCCTTGCGCATCGATCAGCACTTTGCCCAGCAGCTCAAGACGCGCGGAACTGGACTCATACGAGTTCTGGACCTTGCCGTCGATGGTCTCGCTGGTGGATTCGAAGGCTGCGAAGTACTCCAGCCACTGCTTCTTCGAGATGGGCGCGAGAGTGAGGGTGTACAGGTGCCCGCGATCGGGGATGGGGATGATGCGGGGTGCGGCGAGGTCGATGAGCATAGGCTTCCTTCAAGGGTGAAATAGTGAGGTTGACTGGCACTGCTCAGGCTGAAGGAGCCCGGACCATCTGGAAGCCCGCGTAGGAGGTGCGGAGCTTCACCGCCGCGAAGGGGTGCGGCGGGGCATTGCATGAGCGGAACTGAAACGGTTACAAACTGTAACCCAGTCAAAAAATGCCGGAGCGCGGCCTTGACACGCTCCGGCTGCGAAACTTTAGGCGGGCACCGCGAGATAGCTGGGCACGTCGTTGAGGATGGTGGCGGTGACGGGCTGCACGCCGGCCGCCTGGTAGCAGGTGGTCTCGTCGAACTCCACGTTCCAGACCGTCATATCGCCATCGAAGCCCATCTTGGTCGTCTTCAGATTGACCTTCGGCACATCGAGCGTGAGCTGGGCGTCCGCGCCGGAGTTGCAGAAAAGCCGGATCGCGGTCTGGACGTTGTTGATGTAGCGGTTGAAAATGTCGTCCGCGCCGGCGGCCGCGATGGTGGAGCTGAAGCTGAACTTCGGATCGCCCTTGCGGATGAACGCGCCGGTCAGTCCGATGCCGGTGGCGCGGTGGTCGATCAGCTGGTGATCGAGCTTGAAGGTGGTCGTCATGTGGCGGCCCAGCTTCGAGACCGGCGCGCCCACATCGCCCCAAAGGAAGTCCGTATCCGAGCCCAGCAGGTACGTCTCATCCGGCACTACCGGCACGGAGGCGATCGCGCCCGGCGTGTACCGGCCCGTACCCATCAGGCTGAAGTCCACCATGATCGCGCCCTTGTCGGAGATGGTGAGGGTGAAGTCCGAGACCGCGAGGTCCTGCACCTTGTAGAGCAGGTCGTCGGTGTCCTTCAGGTAGGCCGTGGTGGGCACCGCCTGGCGCGTGGTCTGGTCGAAGGTGCAGGTGTGGGCGAAAGGCGCGGCGGCGCCGGTCACAACGTCGAGGCCCATGCCGAAGGAGAAGAGCCAGGCGGCGAGCCAGGGCGTGAGCTCAGACTTGATGCCGGTGATCTTGATCTCCAGATCCGTGATCTGGCCGTTGGTAGCGAACCAGCTCCCCTTGCCCGAGTACTCCTTGTCGGAGCGGCGGTTGGTGGTGAAGTCAAGCACGGCGCCGCCGTCGAAGCGCTGGATGCGGGTGAGCGCGGTATCGGGCAGAGCGCCGTTCCAGGCGGCCTGGCGATTGACCGAGAGAACGAGTTCGCGGAGGAGCTTGCTTTGCGGTTCGAAGTTCAAAGGCATGGCGATGGTGTCCTCTCGCGTTTAGTGGGTGTCAGCCTGCGTGGTGGAGGCCGGCGTCGCTGCCGGTTCACTGCTGGTCGTGGTCGATGCGGCCGTAGCGTCGGGCACCAGCTCGAAGAGGCAGTCGGTGCCGTGCTTGGTGCTCGCGAGCGACTTCGTCCAGTCGCCGCGGTAGACCACGCGCTGCGGTGCATCGCCCTCGAAGATGTAGTGCATGTGCGCGGTCGCGATGCGCACCTTGCCGGAGGGGCCGGCGAAGGCCTTGCCCGCGGCGGAGAGGCGGACGTTGACGAAGTCCGGCACGACGGCTTTGCTGTTGATGACGTTTGGATCGCTCATGCTTTGGCTCCAAAGTTCGCGTTCTTACCGGAAAACTGTGCCAGGCCGGGCACCGTGAAGACGACGGCGAAGACCTGGTCGACGGGGCCGAGCGCGTCGGCCGCCTGGGTGACGGCGCGCAGCAGGATGGGCTCGGTGTACACGCCGGGCGAGAGCTCGAGCCGCGCGCCCGCCAGCTCATCCTGCACGGCCGCGACAAGCTGCAGCGTCTTGGTGCGCTCCTTGGACTTCGAGCGCAGCGACTCGTGAAAGCAGAAGCAGGAGAAGGTGAGGTCCGCGCTGAGCGTCGTCTTGGTCGTATCGCGGACCGCGCCGTACATCGCCTCACCGAAGCTGATGCGCACGGCCGGCGACTTCAGGATGAGCTGACCGTCATCGTCGAAGTCGGCTTTGCCGAGAGCCTCAACGGCGACGTTGACGCCATAGTTGGCGGCGAGCTGGCCGGGCAGCAGGTCGAGCAGGGCTGCCTCGACAAGATCGATCTGGACGCGGCCGGCCATTACGCTCCGCCTCCCGCCTGCAGGCCTGCGGCTCGCGCTTCGCGATTGACGTACCGGACGACCGTGCTGCGGATGCGCGCGGGATCCTCGGGCCGTATGACCAGATACGGCCGCGCCGGGATGTTCTGGAAGCGCTCATGCTCGCGCACGTCGCGGCTCTCGATCTTGAGGCCGGAGGAGAGTTTGCGGCGGCGGCCCTTGATCTTGAAGCCTTCCGAGGTCTTGCGATCGACCTTGCCGAAGGTATCGTTCTCGGCGTCGTGCCTGGCGAAGGTGTAGCTGCTGCGGCCGACACGCACGCTGCGGCCGGCGATGCGTGCCTGCGGACCGATGCCGGCGCCGCGGCGATCGGCGGAGCCCTCCTGCTGCACGCGGGCGTAGATGAGGTTGGTGCCGATGGTGACGCCACCCGAGAAGACGGCGAAGGAGATCGAGTTCAGCAGGCGGCCCTTGTCGATGAGCAGCTTGTGGCCGGCACCGTACTTGCGCGGATCGCGGCGGATGGTCGCGGGCGCGAGCGGCACCCAGGAGCCGGCCGGAGATCCGGACTCACGAAAGGTGCGGCGCACGCTCCTCAGCTGGCCCGCGCCGATCGTTCGCATCAGCTCCTCGTTCTGCCGGATCCCGAGCTGGAAGCGCCCGAGAGCCAGCACCACGCGGCCGCTGTCGACTTGTACGATCTCCGTGCTCACTGGATCTCCAAAAACCAAATGCTTTCTGCTTACTTTTCTATCTGTCCCATCCACCGAGGTTGCGGTGGCTGAAGGCTTGCCGCCTGCGTGTGACCGTCGCGTCGCCTGAGCCTTGTTGCGGCTCGGCGGCGCTGGCCGGTTGGTCGAGCGAGGCTTTACCGGCTGCGACATCCTTAAGAAACGCGATCGCCTGGTCGTAACGCTGGCCGACGGTCTCGTTCGGTTTCGTGGTACGGCGGCGAGTGAAGAGCAGGTACTGCGTGATGTCGAGCGTGATCCCCTTGATCGTGTCGCTCGGCTGCAGCGGTGTGGTGTAGCGCTGGCGGCAGTAGCTGTCGACGCGGGCTGAGGCCTCGGTAAGCGCCGCGTCGATCGTGGCCGTATTGACCTCGCCCGCGCCCGCCTCGTCGTCAGACTCGGTATCGTCCGTGAGCTCCACCAGGTCGGCGAGCGTCATGCGGAGCGGTACCAGGTCATCCTGCGTGGCGTAGGGCACGGCCGCTCCTTAGCTCTGGGTTCCAGCAGCCTTGTCAGTAGCCGCCTTGTCAGCAGCGGCTTTCTCGGCAGCAGTCTTTGCGGCGGCTGCGGCCTTCTCGCGCTCGCGCGCGTCTTTGGTGGCCGCCGCGAGCTCGTCAGCCGACATCTCGGTAAGCGGCGCTACGTGCGGCACGACCGCGGACGCGCCGAGATGGTTGGCCTGCTCTTCGGTGAGCTCGACCTTGGTACCGGCCGCGTAGGTCTTGCCGTCATGCTTGATGGGGCGAAGAGCGCGGAAGAAAGACTTGATGACGTTGGCCATGGATTGCTCCTGCGTTGTGGTGCTGCGCTGAGGCGGCTCATCACCGCCCCAAGCATTCGTTTATGGGTTCTCGTTAGCCGGCCAGCGCCGCCGGGTTGACTGGCGTGGTCCAGAGGAAGCCGCAGTCCGGTCCGGTGACGCGCTCATCGGAGTACCAGTCGACGCCGAGCACATCGGCCTTCGCCAGCGCGTCCGGATCGCGCGCAATGATGACGCCGTAGCCGTCGACCGTGCCGGGTGCCGTGGTCCAGGTGAAGCTCTTGCCGAAGCTGAGCTGGCGCGGACCGACCGTGCCCTCCACTCCGATGCCGCCCAGCACGCCGGGCGCGCCGACCGTCGGCGAGACGAAGTAGAGGCCTGCGAAGTTCGACCAGACAAAGCCCGGGTTGACGCCGTCGTACTCCACACTCGACGCGATCGTCACGGGAACCTTGAAGACGGTGGAGAGCTGCGCAGCGTCCAGCGCGCCGGTGAGCACGGTGTACTTGAAGCGCTCGATGATCTTGGGGTGCGAGCTGACGATGGTCGCCACATCGTCCGACAGAAGCAGCATGTTCGCGGAGCTGCCGGTAAGCCGGATCTGCCGCTTGGCCTTCTCCACATCGCCGAGCGGGTCCGAGTTCACGTAGTCCGACCACTGCGAGGTGCCGGCCAGCGCGAGCGAGTTGGAGCCGGCGTAGCTGGCGGGGTTGGCAGCGAGCGCGCGAATGCGAACCTCGCGATCAAGCAGGATCTTGTCCTGCAGCAGGCTGACCGTCTCGGTGTCGAGATCGCCGACGGTGTAGGTGTCGCGATCCTCGTCGGGGATGCGCGCTTTCAGCGCGTGCGAGAGGACCTGGTAGCTGTCGAGCGAGAGCTGGAAGCGGGTCTCCGCCGGCGAGGTGCCGAAGGCGCGAAGCGTCTGCTCGGTGAGCTCCTGGTTTTCACGGCCGAAGACCCAGTACTTGTCGGTCTGGCGAAGAACGGGGAGACGCGGAAAGAGTAGATCGCCCACCAGCGGCGCCTGGCGATAGCCCTTCACGAAGTTGGAGAGGGCCATGTCCAATCGGCCGGTAAGAGGTGGCACTACTCGCATTGCGGTTGACCTCCGGGGTCAGGGATAAAGAAAGAAGCGGATCGCTCTTGCGCGATAAGGCCTAGAGAACGAAGGGGTGCACGAAGATGACGCACTCGTCGCCGGCCTGCGTGGGGTTCGACTCGAAGCGGCCGATGACCTCCTCGCCGCTGCCGGGTGCGCCCGCAACCGGGATGACCTGGCCGGCGGCGTTGAACTTGGCGTACTGGCCGGCGGTGGCGGCTGCGCCCGCGATCGCGATCTCATCGCCGGCGCGGGTGACGGCGAGCGCACCGCCGATGGTCGGCTGCGCCTCACTCGCGATGCCGATGCCGCGGCCGCCGGCAGCAGCGACCGGCGCACAGTTGCCTTCGGCCACGCCCGGACCTACGCCATAGCCGCGAAGCACGGGTGCCTCTACGGGGTACGTCTTCTGAGCCTGATCGCCTACGGGTCCAACCTTGCGAAGCGCCATTGTGGTGTCCTTCCTGGTGGTGCGAGATCGTTGTACCTGTGGGGCTGGTGGGTACCTTCACCAGCCCCTATTACCCATTGCTGTTCGTCGCGTGGGTTATTCGCTAGACCGCGCCGGCTGCGGCCGCGCCCATTGCGGGTCGCTTACCCTGCTTGGTCAAAGTCGTGAATGCTTCGTTGAAGGGGATGTTCTTCTCCGTGGCGTAGGCCGTGACCTGCGCGTTGAAGGTGACGGAGGCCGAGTCCACCTCGACACCTTCGACGTTCGGCACGGAGGCTGGCTTCGGCGCGGTGAGACCCTTATCCGCGCTGAACATCACGCCCTCGGGAACGACCTGGCCAATGCCGTTCAGGAAGTCAAAAAGCACGTCGGCGGGAGCCTTCTTCTGCACCTTGCCGTCCGCGCTGAACTCGATCTCGACCGTGCCCGGCGCGGCGAGCTGCGCGAAGAGCTGCGGCACACCCATGTGGTCATAGGCCGGCAGCCAGCGCTTGTTGACCTTCAGCTGCGCCATCAAGCGATCGGCAAGGCCGGTGGCGCTAGTGGCGGCGAAGCGGACTTCGAGAGCCTCGCGGGCCGACCGCTCGGTCTGCAGCTGGGCCGCGAACTCGGTACGCGCTGCTGCAGTCGCAGCCGTTGCGGCTTCCTGGGCAGCGCGGCTGATGTCCGCCTGCGTCAGCGTGCCGGTCTCGGGTTTCGTGCCGAAACGATCCGCGAAGAACGCCGTGATACGCTCCCCGACTGTCTTATCAATCGCTGCCTGATCCATCTCTTCTCCTTGAGAATCTGCCGAAAACTCGACTTCCTGGAATGCCTCGGCGCTGAACTGCGCATCGCGCAGCCCCGTCACCTCGGGCGGCACAGCCCCCAGCAGGCCCAGGTGGCGGAGCCGCAGCGATCCATCCTTCTTCACAAAGAAGGCGGTCGACCGCTTCTTGTAGGCGCCTGCCTGCACGGCCGCATCGACCACGGGCGGAACTTCGCCGGGCATGGCCATCAGCACGTCGCCATCCAGGCGCAGCGCTTTGATCGAGCCGAAGGCGGGTGCATTGTGTTCGGGGTGCCCGATGCAGATGGGCGCTTCATCCTTCGCGGGATCGTAGCTCGCCACCAGCGCCGCCAGCTGCGGCACGGTGTACGTGCCCTTGCTGCCGTAGTCGCCGGCGCGGAAGATCTGCAGCCACTGTCCGTTGAGGGTGCTCACAGATGCGAGAGTAGGGCCGCCTGGCGGCTGCCTGCTGCGCAGACTGCGCAGCCTGCCTACGTCGCGCACGTTGCGTACATCACGCAGCCGCAAGCTGACTCAGGCGGCCGGATCAGCTATTCCGCTGCGAATCTGGCGTTGTGCAAGGGTGTACCACACGTACACATCAGGCTTTCAGGACGGTGGTGAAGCCGGGCTGCGGCACCTTCAGCTGCGCGAGCAGTGGCAATCGTAGCAGGCCGCCTTCGCCGGCATCCTTGTCGGCCGCGAGCGCCTCTTCCTCGCTGAGCGGCACGGCGGAGCAGCGGCAGTTGAAGCCGCACGGCGGGTAGATCTTCGCCCACACCGGATCGATCGCGCGCGCGGTGAAGCCATCGAGCACGCTATGCTCCGGTCGCACACGGTCGTCGCCTACCGTCCAGTACTGCCAGAAGGGCAGCAGCTCCATCACGGTCTCATCCATCATCTGCTCGGCGCGGCCCTGGCTGTACGCCTTCTGCACGTTGGTGTTGAAGACGGTATCGACCTCGAAGGCGCTGAGCTGGGCGGCGCCGGCCTCGCTGGTGATGTGGTTGACGATGGCGCGGAAGTCGTCGGCCGTGCCGCCCTCGGTGACGGTGAGCGCAAGCGCGTCGCGGATTTTGTCGAGCAGCCGAGCGTCGTTGACGCCGGCAACGGTAAAGGCGTCCTGCTTATACTGCGTGGTCAGGCCGTCGAAGATCTCGCGCGTGACCGGCGTGAGGTTGCGCAGATACTCGAGCGCGCCTGTGGGCGGCAGATCGAAGCTGTAGTCGACCGCCGCGGAGTCTGTCCGATCGTCGGACGCGAAGAGCTTTGATCCGGTCGCCAGGTGGATGCGCTTGCCGGTCTTCCGGTGCGCGGCCTGCAGCACCGTCAGGCGTCCGAGGAGGTTGAAGCCGGCCTGGTACTCCGCGAGGCGATCGCCAATATTTATTTTTTGTTTCATGATTATTTTACCTTGCACATCACCAGAGATGTGCTATATTCAATTCATCGGGGCGCTACCCGACAAAAAGGAGCAAGAACAATGACATTGACCGCCCTCAACCAAGCCGTCGCAATCCTCGAGAACGCCAACCAGCGCAGCAGCCGCGTGCGCAACGCCATTACCCACCTTCGCCGCCAGATACAGCTGCGTCCCGTCGGCTGGGACAACTTCCATAACGGCACGATCGCCGTCTTCGAGCCGTGCTCCATCCCGACGCGTACCCCTGATTTCATCTCGCTTGGCGGATCGATGTACTGGGCCGAGCCCGACGGCGTGATCCGCGCGTCCGACCATTGGGGACCGGGGATCAAGAGCTGCGACTGGTACCTGAAAACGGAAACCTTCGTGATGGACGAGTTCTATCAGCATGTTGGCGGCTTCTGCCGCTACGCGGATTTCACAAAGGTCGTGTGGCTTGAAGGACGGCGGCATGTGCTCAACTGCCAGCAGCTCGAGGTGGCCCGATGACTTGGGCGAGCGCACGGCGGGACGCAGAGCGGCTGCTGGCCGCTCTGCCACCATCCATCGACGTAAACGGTTTGCCGATCGGCCTTGCCTGGTACGAAAGCCAGGACGCGCTGGACCTGATGCAGCCGGCGAATAGCTGGCCGTTGGCCTATCACCAGATGGTGACCCGTGCCGCGCTGCGCTTGCTGAGCGGTCGCGGCGCCAAGGTGTCGTTGCGGGCCGTGAGCCTGGGCGAGTATCAACAATGGCTCGGAGAGCGTGACAACACGCCGGAGATGCGGGCGCAGTTCGTGGCGGAGGTGACGAAATGAAGTGGACGAAGCATTGGGACCTTTCAACCATTCCGCGCGCCCTCTTCCTCTCGGAACGCTCCCGCAGGCTGGCGGCAGAACGCCCAGAGCCTGCACGCAAGAAGGTGCTGCGGCCGTGCCCGCGTTGCGGCCAGCTTTGTGGTGCCCGCGAGCTGAAGTACGACCATACGTGCGCCGCATAGACGCTCGCCGCATCGTTGGCGGAAACCGCGGCCGCAAGGCGGTGCTCCGGCCGTGCCCGAAGTGCGGCGCCCTTTGCGGAGCGCGGGAACTGAAGTACGAGCATCGCTGCGCGGCCTGAGTCGAAGGTAGGCGGAGCGACGGGCGCTTGCCAGCGGCAGTGGGCTGGGCTACTCTGTTCTTCGCTTTTCATTCGCTTCTACCTATGAGCTTCTTGAGCCGTGGAACCTTGAAAGCGACCACCTACGTGGTCACCTGTAAACGCTGCCAGCGCACGATCCCCTCGGGAGCGGACGAGTTTCCGCGCGACAACCTGGTGGTGCGCTGTCTGCTGTGTGGCGAGCTGCGGCGGTATCGGCCTGCCGAGGTGTATCTTGGCTTTCCGGACCAACTCTGCGGTATTCATCGTCGATCTGCTCATAACTGGTGATCTCGCACATCGCGCAGCCGGCGCACGGCATAGTTCCGCCGCACTTACAAACGCATAGGTCGCCGCCGCAGCCTGAGCAATGCACCTGACCTAAGCCATCACAGACATGGTCGAAGTCGCAGATACAGTTCATAGGTGCCCGGGCCTCACGTTTGTCTTCAGCGCCGCATCGGCCACCTGCTTGATGCGGTCGCGGTACTCCTTCTGTGACTCGCCCTTGAACTGGGCGAAGAGCGTGTCGAAGGCGGTGATCTCCTGCTGCACCTGCGCCTCCCGCTCGGCCGAGAACTGCGGAGCGCCCGCGGCAAACTGTGGACGGTCCGGCGGCCCGGCCGGTGTGGCGATCGGAGGCGCCGGCGCCTGCGGCCGGTCGAGCGTCTCTTCGTTCTTCTCGGGCGTGTCGATCCCGAAGCGCGAGTAGAAGTGCTTCTTGCCGATCGGCAGCCCCATCTGCTGCGCCGTGTCATAAACGGTGATGAGCTTGCCGAGATCTTCTTCGTTCGAGATGTCGTGCTGCAGCTTCGGCATCGGGCAGGCCGGGCCGAAGTTCCAGAGGGTGAGCGGCCGCACCAGCTGGCGATTGAGCACGGCGTCGACCTGCATGGTCAACTCCACCGAGCGCTGATCCTTCGCTGCTGCGTGCACGTTGCCCAGCGCCTGTGTGCCCTTGCCGCCGTCTGACCCATGGCTGGTGAGCGTGGATCCGACGATGCGGCGGTAGATCTTGCTTTCGAGCATGCCGTAGAGCTTCTCGTAGGTTGCGGGGTCGGCCGAGCGAGCGCCCTTGAGCAGCTCCTCCATCACCTCGAAGTTCTCGGGTACCGCCATGGCGATCGACTCGACCAGAGCCTCCGCTGCGGCGAGCGCCTCCTGCTTCTCGCTGTCGGAGGCACCCTGCGCATGCTTGACCACAGCGGTGCCAGGGCCGCGCTCCGCCAGGCGCATCCAGAAGGTCTGCACGTTGCGCTTGAACCAGCTGGGCCAGTACACCGATCGCAACAGCGCCCGGCCCATGCGGTTGCCCGCGCGCGAGCGGCTGGTGAAGGTGATGAACTTCTGCTCCGGCACCAGCGTGCCGTCGTAGGCGCCGTAGTACTCCTTCAGCCGCAGCTTGCCGATCTGCGGATAGCTCATGGGCGCGAAGCAGAAGAGCTCCTGCGGCCGGTCGCGAATGTCGAGCAGCGCGACCTGGCCTGAGCTGAGGTCGAAGATCATCTCCGAGATGCTGTAGCCGTAGAAGGGCGCGTCCAGGATGGCGTCGAAGCTGTTGCCGAAGTCCGGGAGCCCGTCCAGCTGCGCCTGGATGAAGGTGGCGGCGTCGAGCGCCAGCTGCGAGTCATCGCCCGGCAGCACCTGCAGGTCGCGGCCGGTGACGCTCAGCTTCATCTCGGCGATCGCGGAGCCGACGTCGTCATCCTTCTCCTCGAGCTCGCGGTAGTAGCTGAAGGCCTGCGGGGAGTCGTCAATCATCTGCTGCCAGACGGCGGTGGGGTTGGCGGTGCCGGCGAAGGCGGCCGCCAGCCGCGCCCGGTTGCCCATGTTCAGGAACTGGATGCGCGGCGTGACCAGTTCGCCGGCGGGCGGGGGCGCCGGGTTCGGATCGTTGACGGGCGGAGCCAGGAGCTGCTCGATCGTGCCGGGTGTCGACATCAGACATAGCCTCGGGATGAAGAGTAGGTGGAGGGCCGGGAGGGTGCGGTGTAGTCGGTCGAGACCTTCGCGCCGTCAGCTGCCATGAGGGCGAGCGCAAGCGCCCAGAACTCGTCCGCGTGGCCGGCTTCCGATCGCTCGGCATCGAAGCGGAAGTGACCGGCGGCGGTGGGGATGCGGCGAATGGCATGGATCGCCGAGCGCAGTCCGCGATCCTCCGGGATGCGGATGGTGGACTGCTCGAAGTTGCGGCGCGTCCGAACGGCCAGGTCTTCCTTCACGGCCATGTTGAAGGTGACGCCTTCGACCCGCGAGGTGCCGTACCTGGTCGTGAGTTCCTCAGCCAGCTGCATGCCAAGTCCGCTTGCATCCTGGCACAACCGGCGAATCGGGAAGGTGTCCATCAGCTGCTCGACGAGGGCACGCTGCTGCGCGAACTTGGCCCCGCGCAGCCGCCAGATGCCGCGCATCCAAGACACATCGCCCAGCTTCTCAAGAAGCACGAAGACGGTAAGGTCCTTGACCCGGCCGATGTCGCCGCCGAGTGAGAGCTCTCCGCGCGGCATAAAAATGGGCGGCAGTGTGGCGGTGGCATCGATCGACTCGGCCGCCGTGATCAGATCCCAGGGAATGAAGCTGGTCGCGTCCGAGATGAACTGGCAGCAGTACTCCTGCTGCCACACGTCCTCGTCAGGACAGCCATCGCGCAGCACCTGGATAAAGTGCTCGTCTGTGTCCCCGACCGAGGTTGCCAGCCCCTGCTCGACCGCGTCATAGATCGAGACTTTGTGCTTCGAGTAGCCGGAGTCTTTCTCACAGAGCTCGTAGAACATGCCCGACTCGCCAAAGGGCGTGGAGCCGATGCCGATTCCGTACCCGCGCGTGATTGACGGGTAGACGGCCGCATAGATCGCCTTTGGGTTTTGATGGAAGGCGAACTCATCGAGGGTTACATCGCCGGAGTAGCCGCGAGCGGTGTCTGGGTTGGCGGGCAGGAAGATCATGCGCGCGCCGGTGGAGGGGATGGTGATGTTGGTCTGGGTGATCTCCACGCCATCGAACAGTCCGCCGGGTTTCTCAAACTCCAGCGTGGCGCCGCCGGCGTTGCGCTCGATCAGCGCGAGCGCGTCCATGTGCTCTTTTGCCTTGCGGCCCAGCTCGATTGACTGCCGCTGCCCGCGCGAGAGATAAATCTTCAACCGCTTGCGGGCGATGCAGTCGAGCGCTCCGTCCAGAGTTACGACGAATGAGAAGCCGATCTGCCGGCTCTTGTTGAAGATGCGCAGCTGCGAGGTGTCCTGAATCCAGCGGCGCTGGTACGGCAGGAGAAGATCAGGCGACGCCATAGAGACCCCTGATCTGTCCGAGCAGCTCTTCGCGTGTGAGCTGCATGCCCGCTGCCGGATCGCCCTTCTCGACCGCTTTGATCAGCTTCTCCGCACGCCGCTTGATCTCGTCGAGCTTCATCTGCAGGGTGCCTTCATCGACCGTCACCTTGCGCTCGCGGATGCGATTCGTCTTCGCTTTCTGCATCAGGTCCCCGAGCTTGATGAGCGACTTGGCCACGTTCGCGCGGCCGCCCACGCTGCCGTCTTCCGAGAGGATCCCCATAAGCGTGTCGCGCGAGGCGTTGATGACCGCTTCATCGTCCGCAACGATGCCCGCCTTGGCGAAGGCTTGCGTGATCTCACGCGCCTTCGCAGAGGTGTGCATCACGTCCTTCTGCACCTGCGCGACGCGGAGGTCGTACCAGCGCTGCAGATTCGTGTGCGGCAGGCGCATGTTCGGGAAGAGCTCCAGCACCGCGGTGGGCAGGTTCATCCAGTCCACGAAGCCGCCGGTCTTGTTCCCGATCGGCTCGGCCGAGAGGTCCTCGATCTCCTGCCACGTCTTTCCGTACTGGTTGCGCAGCTGCACGATTGCCTCATGCACCTTGGGCGAGAGGCGATCGATCTTCACGGGCTGGTTGGTCTTCCGGCGGTCGCCGGTTCCGGGTCGCTTCTTCGTCGCCACCGTCTACACCTCCACGGCGGGATCGTCGAAGGTAGCTTCGAGCAGATCGCGTCCCTTGGGGCAGAGCTCCATCTGCATGTACAGCCGGTCGCCCGTCTTTTCGTAGAGCCTCTTGTTGAGCTGGTACTTGATGTAGCCGCGCGCTTCAAGATCCTCGCAGAGCGTGGTGACCTCGTCCTTCGACACGTCGAAGCCGCTACGCACCAGGATGCTCCAGACCAGGCTGGAGTCCAGCCGGCTCTGCCGCTTGTCATGGTTGGTTGCCAGCATCTCGAGAATCTGCCCCCGCATCCGCCTTGCCTTCTCAGCCCGCCCGTAGCTCATGGTGTCGCCTTCTCTCCCGTAGTGACCGTGGCAGAAAACCGGACGTACCGTCCGTCAATCAAATCCTGAATCGAGTTCCGCAGTTCATGCCGAGTCTTCTGACTCTCCTCAGCCTGCTTCTCGCCCAGCCTGCGGATCGCCTCCTGGTTCTCCTCGTGGTAGCGCTGCTGTGTCTCGCTCGCGCGCTCGCTGCGCTGCGCCGTCATCGCCGTCAGCGTCTGCATCTCCATCAGCTGCCGGTCGTCCTTGTCGGCGGACTTCTGCTGCGCGACGGCCAGCTTTTCAAGCGCGTGCACCAGCCGCACCGCAACATTGATCGCCATCTTCGCCAGGTCGTAGAGCACGTAAATGACGATGATGGCCAGCAGCACCCGCGGGCCCCAGGACTGCAGGAGCGGGAAGGCCTGCTGCGGGCTGGAGCGCAGGATCTCGAAGAAGCCGAAGCAGACCATGGCACCGACCGAGAGGCCGCCGCCGAGCGAAAACTTCTTCGTCGCCTCCACGCGGCTACGTGCGTCGCCCGTCTCCTCCGCGGCGAGATCCTGCTCGGTTGGCCCCTTGATCCCGATCATCGCTTAGGTGCCCCGCTGCGCTTGGGTCAGCTTTACGTCACGGGTGATGCGGTCCGCAACCTGCTCGAGCGTTCCTACCGCCGCCTGCTTCTGGCCGCAGCGCCACTCGACGCCGGCGGTCGCCAGGCCCTTGACCGCGTCGAGCAGCTCCGCCCGCAGCGAGGTGATGCCTGCCGCGTGCGCCGCCACAATCTCCCGGCGCAACTCCTCCTTCACCGCCGAGTTGTCCGCTGAGTGCATGGCCAGCACCCAGCAGAGGCCGATGGTGATAGCCGCTCGGCTGGGCTCCAGCTTGCCGGCAAACACGAACGCCAGAAGCACGATTCCGACCACCAGCGCCGCCGCGATCGCCCGATACCGCCGAATCACACTCACAATCTCCATCTCCTCGCCTCGCCTGATGCCATTTCCCCGCACACATAATTCGTGTCACGCGTTGACAAACATTATTTGCACCCTACCCAGCCTGCCGCCGCTGCCGAAGCCCTGGCGGGGCGGAGTGTCCGATGTGCCACTTGCCGCAAAACTCGCACGGGTACGGCACCAGTCCGTCGCCGGTTCGCAGCCGCCGCAGCCGCTGGTAGAGACGGAGCGCCGCGGCCGCCCCGGACTCCGAATCGAAGGCCTCCTTGCCCTCGCACCCCCGCTCGAACCGGACCGCCTCCGTGGGCGAGCCCGGCTGCCGCCGCATCCCCATCCGAGCCTCGGCGTCCAGATCGGCGGCCACGTCTCAGAACCCCTGCGCCGTCTCATACCGGACCACCAGACCGAAGCTATGGCCGGTCGCCTGCTCGACCATCGGCCGGTCCAGCCAGGGCGCGATCTGCTCGAGCTTGATCAGCCGGGCCTGCGCCGCCGCCTGGTTCTGCGCCGGCGTGCGCGCCTGCTGCACGAAGCCATCGATGATGAGAAGCGCAGTCTGCAGCGCGCCCAGCACGGCCTGAGCCTCCGCGCGGCTGGTCGGGTTGTTGATGTGCGCGGCGTTCAGGATCGCGCTCGCCCCCTGCTGCTCCAGCTGCTCGACCATGTACACGATGCTCTGCCACGCGCTATCGGTCGGGTTCTGGGCGTACTGGTTGCAGAGCGAGGCAAGGGCGGTGAGCCCAGTCTGCACCGTCGCGGTCACGCCGGTGATCAGCAGGGCGTCGGCCGGCAGGATCAGATCGGCGGTCGCGCTGGCGGCTGTAATGAGCGGCTGGATCTTCGGGATCTCCGCGCCGATCAGCCCCACCGCCTGCTTGATGCTCTTCTGCTGCTGGCTGGTGCAGCCGGTCAGCCCGGCCAGCAGCGAGAGGCACAGCACCAGAGCAACTACCGAGGCATAGGTGGAGCTCACGCCGGGCGCGCTGCCGCCGAGCCAGGCGCGGATGCGCTTCTCGGCACCGGCTGTCGAGATCAGGAAGGGTGTCTTGGTGACGTTGATCTGCAGGTGCTCGCCGTCGTAGCTCCACGCGGCTTCGACACCCATCTTGCTCACCTCGCCGCCGCGGCCGGAGAGGACGATGCCCTGCTCGGTGGCGAGCTTGGCGGAGGCGACACGGAACTGCAGCTCAGACATGGGAATGGTGATCACGCGGCCTCCTGGGCGGGCGGGGTTGGGAGAAGGGTGTCGTACTGGGTGAGGTGGAACTGCACAACCAGCTCGCCGAGCCGCTGCGGATAGGTGGGCTCGGTGGAGTAGCCGCAGAGCTTGAGCGCGACCGCGAACTGCGCGGAGTTGTCGCGCAGGCGCATGGCCGGCGCGTAGCGGCTGCAGGTGGCGAGCAGACGGGCGTGCGCCTCGAAGCTCTCAATCGCCGATGGGTACTTGGCAAAGCGGGCCAGCTCCACTACGCTGCGGCCGCTGACGACCTCGCGCGTGGTGAACTCCTCATACTGTTCACCCTGGATCGCCTTGACGCCGAAGAAGTTGTTGCAGCGGCGGGCGAGCTGCGAGGTGCCCCAGTTCGATTCGAGGATGCACTGCGCGAGCGTGACCGAGGCGGGAACGCCGTGCTCCCGCTGGCTCAGCAGGGCAGGCGTCACCATAGTCTTGAGCCAGGCCAGCTGTGTCTCCGTCGCCATCGCCACTCCTGCCGCGGGTCAGGGGATGACGGTCGCGGCTGCCGGCGTCAAGAAACCGCCATGCCGCCGCGCCGTCTGCTCTGGCATACGTGTCCGCGCCTTCCTTTCAAGAGAAGTGGGACTGCCAACCCGACCGGGTCTGGAGTGACTGTAGGGCGGAAGCGGCGCTCCGGGATGCGCAGGCGGCGCAGCTTGCGCACCTTGCGTACATCACGGGCGCAGACGCACGAAAGCCACGGCGCAGGCCGTGGCTGAGGAGGGATGCGAGCGGGCCGGAGGCTAGAGCTGGAAGCGCTTCGCTTGCGCGAGAGCACGGAGCAATTGCACGTCCGTGAGCTCATCGACACGCTTCAACTCAAGCTTGCCCAGCTCCGTCTCATACATCACATAGAAGTCGTCATCGGCTGCATAGATCGTCTCACCCTTCCAATCCTGGATCAGCACCCTGTTGCCCTTGCGCGAGACCTTGTACATGAGCGCGATCGTATCAGAGCAAATTGAGCAGCTTGCGTGGATCGGTCTCAAGCCAGTTGCGGCATCTGGTCCGCATGGCCTCAGTCACGCGAATGCGAGTCGCAGCTCGCCATTCCTCGCGGCTTAGCGGAACGACAGAGCAGGCGCATCCCCAACTATTAGGAGGGTAGATGTCTGCCCACGCGGGGTGATCCGCTTTCAGAACGAGGCCATCCAGCTTTTCGTGCTTCTTGCAACACGCTGAGTCATTACCTACGGTCCAGTACTGCCAGTATGGCAGGAGTTCCCGCGTGACCTCGTCGGAGCACTGAGCCCGCCGGCTCTCGCCGTAGATCGTCATCGTGATCGCTTGAAGTAGTAGGCCTGATGCCTCCCGCTCGTGAACGATCGCGTTCGCATCGAGAAACTTCCAGAATTCGCGTTCGGTCTTTCCGCTATTAGCGCAGTCCGTGACCCAGCTCACCATCTGAGCAGCCGTAGCGTTACAAGGGAACCACTCCAGCCACTTTACGGTGATGTCCATCGCGCTGGGAGGAGCAGCGAAGTTGGTTTGTAGATCAAAGCTGAAACCCACGGCGTCAGCTTCAATCTCCGGCGTAGGCGTCGCTACAACGGCGGGCGTAGCGGTAGGTTCAGCCAGGATGTCTCGCATAAGACACTCGGCAAGTTGCTCTGCCTGGATCACAAGCCGCGACTGTGCTTCTGCCGCGCACGCTTCATGCTCCTTTCGGAAAAACCCAGCCCAACGATCACAGTATGTACAAGTTGCCATGAGCGAAGGCTAAAAGAAAATCACCCTGGCACCCATCCAACGCCTAGCCTTTCCACTTACAACTTTCCGGGCGCAGCGAAACTTATCCAGTTCACCACCATGCCGACGATGCTCCAGCCCTCATTTGGCCGAAGAACAACGATCGGGAAACGATCTGCGTTTTGCGGAACAAGCATCAGGGCGTCGCCATGTCGCCGTATCCGCTTAATAGTGAGTCCCTCTTGATCGCGAACTGCAACGATCCGATCTACCAAGCGCCGTGGATCATGCCTTGTTGTATCAACAATTACGATCGCTCCGTCAGCTATCAAGGGAGCCATAGATTCACCATTGAAACGGATGGCCATAAGGGCTGACGGACTAGGTGCCCATGTCTTATCGATTGGTATGAAGGATTCGATTTCACCATCATCCAAGGCCCGCGGAGTTC
The DNA here is from genome assembly GCA_964246835.1 of uncultured Acidobacteriaceae bacterium. Taxonomy (GTDB): domain Bacteria; phylum Acidobacteriota; class Terriglobia; order Terriglobales; family Acidobacteriaceae; genus Edaphobacter. The sequence goes on from CAXTRT010000015.1 coordinate 50,615, forward strand.
CTAGAGCAGCGGCATCTCTTAGTAACGGTACATACAAAGCCTCGCGTCGACGCTCCGCTGCCTGGAGCGTCCAGAACTCTGTCGGAATTCTGGTTGAGGAGAAGCCCCCCGTTCCGTCGAGGTACTCCTGCGGCACCCCAGCGGCTTCTATAAACCACAGACCTTCGACTCTGCCCGGGAGAAGCATCGCTAACTTCAGCAAATGTTCTGGTTCAGGGCTTGCAATCGACTTTTCCCACCTAGATATATTGCTTTGATCAACCTCAAGGCGCTTAGCTAGAGCGTTTTGGCTCAAGGCGAGAATCTCCGTACGCGCCACTTTGATTCGCGTTGCCAACTCAGACAACACTTCAGGTGGTTTGCGACGCACAAAATCTCCTTGACAAGGTCTATGGCACCTCGCATTATGGCTAGTAACATCCGGGCCGCAGCGTGGCCCCGTTACTAAAGAATGATAACTCCCCAAATCTATCGGATTGATCTTCAGACTGGCATTTACAGCCGTGTCGCGCGTCAGCTCGGCCTCAAGAAGAACGGCCGTTCCACCGTTCGACGCGTCGCTTTCGGTGAGCGCAAGTCTGCGCGGGTGGAAGCGGCGTTGCAGGCGGAATTTAGCCGCATCGATAGAGCCGTCGAGCGGTTCGCCCGAAAGCTCGACAAGGCTGCGAAGCAGCGATCCTGCAAGGCGGAGGCGGCTTGAGCTCATCGCACACCTCCGCGCGTAGTATGCGGGCAAACCTGCGCTCCGAAGCTGAGCGGCTGGCTTTGGCAATGCTGCTCGAAGAGTCTCCAGAAGCCATCTACCGTCTGGCTTCGGTCGAGAGTGGGAACTGCAAGCGGGTTGATGGACGAGTCGGCACTGTTCTCGCGAAGACGCTGCAGCGGCGGGTTCTGCAGGGATCGGAGGTTGGCGCTTGAACTCATCACGCATTCAGTCTCGCGCCCGCACCACCCCCGGCGCTATGGCAAAGAACGAAGAAGAATTAGGGACTCCCGAGCAGATTCCTCTCCAGCTGGATCGCTCGCAGGTTACTCCTGGGAGCCTGAACGATGCCCATATGATCCGTGTGATTTTGGGCGAAGCGATACGCCTTTGCGGCAAAAGCAGGGCACAGATCGCTGACGAAATGTCGTTTCTCACGGGTACTCGCGTAACTGACGTAATGCTGAACGGATTTAGCGCCGAGTCCCGAACCGACATCCGCTGGCCCGCAGAGTTCGCGCGCGCCTTCGCCATGGCAACCGGCGACGACCGCATCCTCAAATGCCAGGCTGAAGCAGCCGGCTACAGAGTCATCTCGGGTCCCGACATCGATTTATTGGAGATTGGCCGTCAGTACCTCCGCCGCAAACGGTCCGAAGAAGAGATAACCGAGCGTGAGCGGCGCCTGAAAGGGATGGAGCTATGAGCAAACCATCTCAGTTCTCTAGCGCCCCTGAAGGCATTTACATTCGTCGCGCATTTGTGGCGGCTCTCAAAAAGTGCAAGAAGACCCGTGCTGAAGTTGCTGCTGCTATGACCAGCGCATGCGGTTGTGAAGTCACAGAACGAATGCTCAGTGCGTATGCGGCAGATTCAAGAGAGGACTACCGATTACCTGCTGAGTTCGTTGCCGCGTTTTGCTGGGTGACCCACGACTACGAAGTCTTGCGGGTGATGGTGAAGCGAGCGGGACACAGGATGGTGGGTCCTTCAGAGGAGCGTTACATCGCTCAGGCCGCTGACAAGCGTATACGGCTAGAACGCAAGATTGTGGCTCTTCAGCAGAAGCTGGAGGCGTCGAATGGCTAGCCCGAACCTCCTTCACCACTCAGAGCTTCCGGCCCCCGAGACATGGCTTACGCGCGCGGACTTTCTCGCACGGGCTAACCGATCTGATAGCTGGTTGAAAGAGAAGCTTCGGCAGGGCGCGATCGAAACGAAAGCCACTGAGCAGCGGCTCGGCAACGGCCGGACGGAGACGCTCTACGCCGTGTCCAGCCTGCCCAAGGGCGGCGGAGAGCCGGAGCGCCTCCAGCAGCCCCTGATTCTCTTCCCCTCAAAAGCTCTGACAATCACCGCGAGCCGCATGACCCAGTCCGATCTTCCTGCCCAGGCTAGCGGCCGTATGCAGGCGCTGAACCCCATCCTTGACTTCCGGCAGTACGGCACCGGCGCTGTCACGCTGAAGCTTCCAAACGGCGAGCCGGTTACAACGCTTGATCGGATGGTCCGCTATCAATCGATCTATGGCATGGTAGACGGCAAGCCGGTCAGCACCAGCACGCTCTGGCGCTGGCTGCGCCGGTACGACGCCACCGGCGCGGCCGAGCTGACCCGCAAGCCCCGCGCCGACGCCAACCATAGCCGCTACTTCGCCGAGCCCGCGCACCAGGCGGCCGCAGTCCTGGTCGCCAGCCTCTATCTCGGCGATGGCTACACGCCGGGGCTGAGCATGCAGGCCTGCTTCGATTGCCTGACGGCGCAGCAGCAGCTGGTCGGCCTCACGCCGGATGATCTGCCTACCTATAAGACGGTCTGCCGCTTCCTGCACTCGACGCCCAACCACCTGAAGATGCTCGCCCGCGAAGGCAAGAAGCGCTTCAACGAGACCATGCTGCCGTATCTCCGGCGCGGCTACACCGAGGCCTCGAACCAGATCTGGGTTTCGGACCACATGATCGCCGATGTCGAGGTCCAGAACGACTGCTTCCGTGAGCTCCCCTTCGGCGCGCCGCTGCGCCTGCGGCTGACGTGCCTGCTGGACTACCGCAGCCGCTTCGTCGTCGGGTACTCCTGGGCGGTCGAAGGCACCAGCGCCTCGATCGCCACGGCGCTGCGCCAGGCGGTCCTCGCCTATGGACCGGCCGAGCAGTTCTACTGCGACAACGGCAAGGACTACGTGAAGGTCGCAAAGGGCGCGACGCCCGGCTACCTGCAACCCTCCGGACCGGAGAACTGGTGGCAGGAGGAGATGGACTTCATAGACCGGCAGACCGGCGTTCTGGCCCGTCTCGGCATGCGGGTCACGCACTGCATCCCGCACCATCCGCAGTCCAAGCACGTCGAGCGCTTCTTCCGGACGGTGCACGCGCAGTTCTGCTCGAAGTGGTGGACGTACACATCGGGCACGCCCTCCACTCGGCCGGACGCCACGACCGCGATGATGGAGCTGCATAGGAAGAGCATCCGCCACGGCGAGCTGCACCGCTCCATGCACCCGCCCGCCACTGTCTTCATGGCGCTCTTTCGTACCTGGCTCGCGGAGTACCACGCCGCCGGCGATCGCGCGATGGAAGGCATGCAGGGCCGCAGCCCCGCCGAGGTCTTCGCGGCTGAGCGCAACCCGGGCCAGCGGCCGACGCCCTCCCCGGCCGACCTTGCTTGCCTTCTGGCGGAGCACACCGCCCGCACCGTCGACTCCTGCGCGGTCACGGTCAACAAGATCCGCTACGTGCCGGCCGACTTGGTCAGCTCGCACATCATGCTCGAGCGCAACCGCCACAAAGTCACAGTGGCGTTCGATCCGATCGATCCCGGCCAGGTCGCCATCCTCGACGAGCACGGCCGGCTGCTGACGATGCTCGAGGCGGAGACGCTGGTCCGCTTCGCCCCCGAAGATCCGGAGACGCAGCGCCAGATCGGCGCCAGCATGCAGCAGCGCGGCGAGCTTGCCCGCACCGCCCGCGAGCAGATCCAGTCGCTCACCCGCGCCCGCCGCCAGCTGGGCGTTCGCACACCGCTCGAGATGCTGGCCGACAAGACCCTGCCGGCCCCAGCCGAAGACACCATCACCCAACGCGCACCGCGCGTGCGCGATCTCGCCCAAGACAGAAACAGGGCGAGCTCCGCGCCCATGTACGCCTACCAGGTAGCAACTGAAGTTCTGCAGGAGGAGAAGTAGATGCCTTATCTCAAGAACCATCTCGCCCAGCTGGAGACCCGGCTGCCACCCATCGAAGAGACGCAAGCCAGGGTCCGCGCCTACGTGGCCCGGGCGGACATGACGCTGCCGCGCTTCGCGCAGCTGATCGGCTACTCGAAGTCCGCGGTCTCCGCCTTTCTCAATGGCCGCTACACGTCTCTCCGCGCGGGCACTGACCTGCCGATCCGGGAGGCGATGGAGCGGACGATGGCCACCAACCCGGTGGGTGATCTGACGGAGACAGCGGAAGGCAAGCTCTACGAGACGGAGAACGTTCAGGATCTTCGGCAATGGTTTCTGCACTGCCACGCCAAGCGCGCTCTCGCGTTCTGCTACGGACCTCCGGGATCGCAGAAGACCTTCGTGCTCAAGCACCTTGTCGCCAACTTCAACCGGACGGAGCTGCGCAGCGAGAGCACGCGCAACCGGGCGTACTACATCTACTGCAGCATCGACATCCGCCCGCGTGACCTGCTCGCGAAGATGTGCACCGAAGCCGGTGCTATCGGCGGAGCGTCTCTGCAGCGGTGCATGGGCGGCCTGCGGCAGCAGCTGCGGGACTCGCACTCCGTCTTTGTGATGGACGAGGCGCAGCACCTGGGGCTGCCGGCTCTCGAAGCCCTGCGGGAGCTCTACGACGAGCCGCCGCAGATCGGCATCCTGCTGGCCGGCTCTCACGGTCTACGCAAGATGTTCGATCAGCGCGCCGCGGAGCTCGAGCAGTGGAACTCCCGGATCGATGCCGGTATTGAGCTGCGCGGCGTCAGTGAAGCTCGCGCAACGACGATCGTGCACGACGAGATCCCGGAGCTGTCGCAGGAAGGCATCAAGCGCCTAATCGATCGCTCGCGGATCCAGGATGCCTACAGCCGCGACCACCGCACGTACCTCAGTGTTCGCCGCCTCTTCAAGAACATCGCCTTTACGCAAGCCGAACTCGCGAATAAACCTCGCGTGGTCGGTGCTGCCTGAACCACTGCTCTGCCCAGTTCACTCACGGAGATGACCGACATGGAAACCCTGATCGCAACCACCAACTCGGAGACGCAGGAGATCGCCCTGCGCCTCGTCAAACGTCCCAACCAGCCGCGCATCATGACCGGCGTCAACACCGAGTACGAGCTGGTGCTGGAGCTCCGGCGGGCCTACCGCCGCGCCGTCGTGCTCGGTGTCGTCTTTGTGGTCAGCCTGGTGGGCCTCACGCTGTGGGCGCTTACCCGCAACCAGGGCCCGGTTGCCGCGCCGCAGACCTTGGAGAGCTTCCGATGAGCCGCCGCTGGTGTCATGCCTGCGGCCGGGCAGAGGAGTTCGACAGCGGCTGGTATGAGCTCTCGATCGACCGCACCGGCGCCTGCGTGACCCGGTCGATCGGCGATCCGCAGATCTACGACCCGCTCCATCTGCGCGACAGCGTGCTCGCCTGCGGACAGGGCTCCGCGCTCATCCTTCTCGAACGCTATCTCCACACCCGCACCTTTACTCCGCCGGCCGCGCCGAATGCCGCGCTGCTTGAACTTGAAACCAACTACGCCCACTAAAGGAGACCTTCATGGCAACCGCTCCCACCTCCCCCTCGAACAAGCATCTCGACGTCATCCAGTTCGAGTTCAACTGCCGCCAGTACCTGCACCAGCGCGGGCTGCTGGAGATCGCGAAGACGCAGTGCGACGCGCTCAAGCCGCTCATCATAGCGGACGTTGAAAGATTCGGCCTGGTGCCGACCAACGCCGAGAAGTCGCGCCGCATTGACGGCCGGGACTTCGTCGCCACGCTCACGACGGGCGACGGCATCGAGGTGAACGACGCCGCCGCGCTCGAGCTGGAGATACTCCTCTCGAAAGCCCGTCAGTCGAAGGTCTTCCCGAGTCTCTTTACGCGCCGCACTGAGTACTCGCTCGTCGCCGGCGCCGGTCGGATCATCGAGCATACGAAATGGCCAAAGCGCTGGGCCGACGAGATCCGCAATCTGTACGGCCGCTGCTTCACCGCGAACAAGCGCACGCCGATCCTGAAGGTGGAGCGACGCGCCGACGTGGAAGCGCGCGAGAAGGAAGCGGCCGAGAAGGCAGCAAAGCGGGACACCAAGGTGAAGAAGGCCGCCGGCATGGTCGCCGCCCTGCTCATCACCGCCGGCGTGCTGGGCTGCTGCGAAGAAAAGAAGCCCGCCGCATCAGCTGCCGTACCGCGGCCTCTCGTGCGTGCGACCGACATGGCCGATGGCGGGTATTCGGTCGACGTCATCTGCCCGGCAGGCTTCACGCCGCGCTTTCCGCAGCAGCACACCTCCGACTTCACCATCGCCAGCGGAATCAACTGGGCGATCGCCTCCACCTGCTCCGAGGCGCACGGCGAAGAGGGAACCCAGATCCACGCGCTGATGGTCAACGCCACCTACAGCGAGCTCTCAAGGCCGCAACTCTGATGCCGCTCGAAACTGCAATACGGCTGGTCTGCGATATCTGCGAGACCCCTTCTGACTGGCTCGATGGCGCGATCTACACGCGCATCGGCCTGATCCGGATCATGCGGGCGCAAGGCTGGTTTCGCCGAAGCGCAGCCCTTGCTCAATCAGTCACGCTCTGCCCACTCTGTGCCGCGAAAGGACTCCCGACCCAATGAATACCGCACACGCCCTCACCGCACACATGACCGAGCTCGGCCGCACCCGCACGCCGAACGGCATCTTCGCCATCCTCGCGGACGAGCACAACGTGCACGCCATGAATGAGCCCATGCTTGACGCCTGGTGGAACTCGCTGCCGGCGAACATCAAGGGCGCGATCTTCGAGACCGAGATGGATATGGAGCCGACCAGGACCGATCCCCTCGGCCCGCACCTGGTTCGGATCGCCGCCGCCGAGAGCGAGATTGAGCGCACGGATCGCCTGCTGAGCGCCCTGGCTACTCCCCCGGCCGCCCGAGTGACTGGGGACTCTGCAGCTGCCGCCATCTCGTCTCCGGGTACGTGTATGCCTGCTTGCAGTGCGGACACAGCGACCGCTCCGAATCCAGCCGGCGGATGTCGGCCGGGTGCACCAGCTTCCCGCACTCCGAGCACGTATCGCTCAGATCGTCAGCCGTAAATACCCGAAGTCGCGCCATGCCCTGACTGTAACCCAACCGCTGTGGACCCTTGTGGAGATTCCCGATGGCCGTCACGCTCAGCTCCGCCAACCTGTTTGAGACCTTCGCCGATCGTGCCCGCCGCCGTCTGGAAGCCGTGCTGTGCGATGAAGAGTGCCCATGGCCGATCACGCCCGAGCAGCGCCGCGTGCTCGAGTACATGAGCTACCACCAGGGCCGCGAGCGCGTGATGGCGCTGGGAGAGCTGGCGGAACGTCTGAGGGTAACGCCGCGCACGATCAAGGAGCTGGTGCAGGATCTCCGGCTCAACTTCCGCGTCGCCATCTGTGCCAGCCGCGACGCGAACGCCGGCGGCTACTTCCTCGCGGCCACCTACGCGGAGGTCGAGGAGTCGATCGCGCCCATGCTCCACCAGGCCGTCACCATGCTTCGGGTCTGTCAGGCCATGCGCGGCTCGGAGAGCAGCGTGCACGAGCTGCTCGGCCAGCTCTGCATTGCCCTTGAAAAGGAGGCCCTCTGATGGGCATGCCAGAGACACGCTACGAGATGCGCCGCGCCATGTACGAGTTCACCGGCACGGCCAAGTGCAAGGGCTGCGGCGCTGCCATCGAGTGGTGGGTGACGCCCTACAACAAGAAGAAGCTGCCGATCGACATCCTGCCCGGTGATAGCGACGTCTCTGTCGTGCGCCCGCACTGGGTCTCCTGCCCAAAGGCAAAGGACTTCCGCAAGCCGGCAGCCGCGCCAACCGCGGCCCAAGGCAAAGCGCCCGTGGCCGCCAACGCGCCGGGCCAGCCGGAGCGTTTGCAGCGACTCATCGAGACCACCCGCGAGTCCACCGGAGCTCGCGTCATCGTCGCCGTCTACGACGACCTCACCACCTTCAGCTACCGGCAGGGAGTTCCGCCCGAGGATCTCCGCAACGATCTCATCGGGGCCGCCAACGCGGTCCGCAATCACAGCACGCGAGGTGAAGAGTGACCGAAAAAATGTCGGCAAAAAGCGACTTCGAGTACTTAGAGTTCAATTGCGGCGGCGGCGGTGATCTTGCCCGCGGAGTTCATGAGATTCGTAACCTTAACGACACGCTCTCGAAGGCGTTCGCCGCTCTTCTTCCAGGCGGTCTGCCGGAGCTGCAGGCGCACGACGCCGACTGCAATAACTGCGTCCATCTGCGTCGGCTCCCGTTCGATCGCATCAAGTGGCCCTTTGCGATCTGGGGACAGCCTGGTATCTGCGCTCGTTTCAACCGGGGAATCACGGCGTGGCCGAACGGTCAGTTCAGCGGCCGCCCCTGCTTCGAGCATCGCCGAACCGGGCGGGGGGGGGCGGGGGGGGGGGGGGGGGGGGGGGGGGGGGGGCGGGGGGGCCCGGGGGGGGGGGGGGGCGGGGGGCGCGCG
>CAXTRT010000015.1:59013-86956 GCA_964246835.1 uncultured Acidobacteriaceae bacterium
TTTTCACGGGGGTAATCCGGGGGGGGCCTACGGGTCTGTTCTGGGGCGGCCCGTGTTTCGCGCTTCGCCTACCGGGGGGGCCGTCGCCGTGGGTCGACGGAGATGGATCCGAGAACAACTACCGCTTCTGCCATGCCTGTGACCGCAGGACAGATGGACGGCTCTGCCCGGATCACAGCACGCGAGGTGACGAGTGAAAGCCGCCACGCGCATCATCGGCTTCCTGGTGCTCGATGAGAGCAAGCCGGTTCGCAACACTCCGTCTGGTTATGTGAACTTTGGTCGCTGGCCGGTCGCTATCTTCACTGCTCGCAAAGACGCGAACCGGCTTCGGTACATCCTGCGGAGCAAGTACTTCAACCAAGCGAACGAATTCAACCCGAACGAGGACGCAAACACGAAGCGCGTCTTCGAACTCTGGAAGACTCGAGCCGAGAGCGTCAGCGTTCAGCGCGCGCAATGGCACGAACCGACAGGAAAGGAGATGGTCTAATGCCGATCCTCAACTACAGAACTCGCGTTGCACCCGATCGCACGATCCCGGAGATCCAGCAGCTGCTCGTGCGCAAGGGTGCGCAGAGCGTCACCACAGACTATGACTCGCAAGGCAAGCCCGCGCGGATCTCCTTCGCCATGCTGGTCGGCGGCTTCCCACTGCGCTTCCAGCTGCCGGTCAACGCTGAGGGCGTCGCACGAGTGCTCGCAGACGGTAAGCAGCCGACCAAGCTCATGAAGGAACGAGCCGAGTGGATCTCCTGGCGGATCCTCAAGGACTGGGTCGGCGCACAGATCGCCCTGATCGAATCCGGCCAGGCGCAGACCGAGCAAGTCTTTCTGCCCTACGCGCTGGATGAGGGCGGCCAGACCATGTTCGAGGCTTTCGTAGATCGTAATCAGAAGCGCCTCGGGACAGGAGGCCGCTGATGCCCTGGATCGATCTTCCTGGCGGCGGCACCGCCCACGTCTGCATCCGCGGCGCACGCCCGAAGCCGAAGCAGTGCCCGTTCTGCAAGCGCATCGCCGCAGACCTTCTTTGCGACGCTCCCGCCGGCCTCTTCGGTGAGACCTGTGACGCGCTCATCTGCGGCCAGTGCGCCACGCACGTCGGCCCCGATCGCGACCTCTGCCCGGTCCACAAAGGGGTGCAGCTATGACGCTCCAGCGACCAACTCGCCGCGAAGCGACACCGAGCGCAGCCGTGCCTCCTGATGTTCCACCCGCGGGCACGCCGTGCGCCTGGTGCAAGGCCGTTGGTCACTTCTGCCCGGCCAAGGTCTACCACGAGGAGGAGGCAGTTTGCTTGACCTGCAGCCGCTTCGAGCTCTGCGGCCAGGCGCAGGCGATCGCGAGGATGCAGCACGGACCGGAGGAGTTCGAGGTGGACGCAGACGGAAGCCTTATTTCTCCCGTGCGCTCGATCGAGATCACGGACGAGATGCGTTCGGCCGATGCAACGCCCGTCGCGGCAAAGCACGACTGGGCGATCAAGAGCGAGCTGCGCAGCAGCAATCTCAAGGCCGGCCAAAAGACGAAGAAGCCCCTTGCTATGCCGAAGCAGAAGCCGAAAGCTCAGCCTGCTGCGCCGCGAAGGCTCAGAAGGGACCCACCGTCGAAGCAGCCCTTCGACTTACACCGCGCCTACGAAAAGTACGTCTCTGGCGAATCACCGGAGGCTACTGCAGCGAACGCGCCACAACCGGAGCAGGTAGAGGAGAAGGTCTATATGACAGGTGAGATCAAATTCAAGACAGTTCCACTCGACAGGATTCCGGAACCAACCAACAGAACCATGAACACGAAGTATGCGAACCTCTTCAGCGCTATGGCTGCGCTTCCCGCTGATCAGGCCATTGAGGTCTCCTTCTCGAAAGAGAAGACCGGCTACTACGCTCGCAGCGCACTTCGTAAGTTGGCCAAGAAGCACAACGCAACGCTGCTGAGCAGCTACAGCCCTGACCGCAAGACCTTCTACTTCCGTCTGGAGAAGGCAGCATGATCTGCGCTCACTGCCCAGCCGAAACCGCTCAGGCGAAGGACGGCCTCTGCAAGACCTGTCGGCTCCGCGCGGCGACGCGCCGTCAGCAGAAGTATCCCTGGACTCCGGCAATGGATGCGGAGCTCACCCGCATCTATCGATCCGTGAAGGGCAAGAAGGCGCTGTCGGCGCAGCTGCTGGCCTTCCGCAGCCGCTACCGCCTGCCCGCGTACATCGTCGTCAACCGCGCCGTCGCGCTCGATCTCCGCTCGATCACCATGCGGCTGTGGACACAGGAGGAGCTCGGCTACCTGCGGGAGCAGGCCGGCACCGTCTCTATCTACCGGATCGCGAAGGAGCTGCACCGCACACCGCTCGCGATCAAGCACCAGCTCTTCCGCATGCAGCTCAGCGGCGCCGTCTGTGACGGCTACAGCCGCCGCGAGCTGCAGAAGCTCTTCGGCGTCCGGCAAGAGGTGCTCGCCAACTGGATCCGCCGCGGCTGGCTCCGCGTCGACCGCGAAGACCGCATCCCGAACGAGTCCATCGAGCGCTTCGTCTGGGAGCACATGCAGGACTACCGCTTTGCCTCCTGCGAGGAGTGGTGGCTGAAGCAGATGCTCAGCCCGTCCTGGGCGAGCGGTCGCCAGAGAATGGCGCCAGCAAAGGAGGCAGCATGACCTACAAGGTGGTTCCCATAGATCTCACGCCAAGCATCTACGTCGTGCCGCTTGCGGGGATCTACCAGATCGAGCACGAGATGCAGTGCGCGGCCTGTCACCGCAGCGACTACACGATGTCGGTTGAGTACGCGCGACAAATGCTCGCCTTCGAGCAGATCTGGCCGTGCTGCTGCGGCCAGGCGATGACGCTCCTGACCACAGCGCGCAACCTGCAGGTAGGTGCCGCATGAACTCACTCCGTGATCTGGCGCAAGCGCTGATGGCTGACGTCGTCCAAGAGGATCGGCCTGAGGCTCTGGTGTTTTCAGAGCCGCGCCCCCGGCTTCCGATATACACGCCGGACGGCGGAACGAATTGCACCATCTGTGTCAAGCCGATGAAACGCGGTGGATGTCTTCGCTGCAAGATCTGCAAGGCAGCGATCTGCCACAACGGTGGGCATAACCCAACCTTCCACCGCGCGTTTCCGAAGGAGCAAGACACCCCATGTCCAGGCAGTGCCAGCGTCCAGGCTGCAGCAAAATCGTTCGAGGCACAGCCAAGTTCTGCGGAGCCGAGCACAAACGCGAAGACTACGCCGATCGCCGACGAGACGATCGAGCAAAAGAGCTTGCCGCTGCACGAGCCCTCCTCCGCAAGCACCATGTCTGCCTCTGCCCCGACTGCGACGGAAGCTGCAAACCCCGGCGCGGAAGACCTGTCGGTAGCCGCATGGCTCGCTAAGCTCGCGGAGCAGTGGAAGAAGCAAAATGCCGGTGGCAGATGTGCTTCCTGCTTTATCAATCTGCACATAGTCGCCACGCTGCGGGTTGTCTTCCCAGAGGTCACCGGTGAGCAGCACATCCTGTTCTGTTGCGGCGGCTGCATCGATCTCGCCTTTCATGCGATATACGGCCGTTGGGCGCGGCTGCGACAGCCCTATGTCGAGGTAAAACGATGAAGACTATCTCTCCCGCCGCTCTCCGCCGCCTACAGGTCCTCTACCGCCAGTACGAGGCGCACTCGCTCAACGTCGGCGGCGGCCGCCAGGATCGCCTCGCCTGGGCCAGCCAGACGCTCGGCCGGCCGATCGAATCCTTCAGCCAGCTGACGCCGCTCGAGGGCAAGGAGCTCACCGACGGCCTGCAGAACGCTCTCGGCCTGAAAGAGACGGCGCCGCCGCGCCGCTACACCCGCCGCGAGGGCGAAAAGGCCGGCACCGAGGGCCGCCACGATCAGATTCACGCCCAAGAGAGCACGCTGGTGGGCGACAAGGACATCCGCCGCATCCAGCAGCAGCTCACCCGTCTCGGCTGGGATCAGGGCCGCCTGGAGGCCTTTCTGCTCTCCCCACGCGGCCCAAACGGCGGGCGCAAAGAGATCCGCACGCTGGGCGACGCGAACCGCATCTACTGGGCGCTCAAAGGCATGAAGCCCTTGCCCGCGAGGAGGTCCGCATGAGGAAGCATCGCGTCGACGTCCGGGAGTTCCGCATGAAGGATCAGTTCCTGATGCCGTGGAGCTCCCATCGCACGGTCAGCACCGCGCGCGCGGCCGAGATGCTGCAGTGCTCCCCACGAACCGTGCTGAACATGATCGAGGCTGGCGAGCTCATGGCCTATCCCCTTCGCCCGAATCGATCAAACAGCCCGCTGCGGGTGAACAAGGATTCGATCGAGCGGCACATTGAAGGCATCCGGGTGAAGTACTCTCTGCCGCGTACCTGACTGTCCGTAATGTACGCAACCTGCGCAACGTGGGACGCCTGCGCACCAGCCCCAAGCGCCACTCCAATAGCTTCGGCCTATGCGTCGCATACTGGCCCCAATTTTCATTGCAGCCTCGCTCTTCGCCGCCTCCCTGGCTCCCGCCCTCGCGCAGTCCTGCAAGACCGGCTACGCCCAGGTCATTGCGACACAGATCCAGAACATCAATCAAGTTCTTCTCCCCTCCGGCACGTTCACTATCACCGGGATCGACGCGCAACGGCAGGCGCTGAACTTCTCCGCTCCGGGTGGAGGCACTGTCACCAAGTCCTCCGTCAGAGCGGCCGTCGCGAATGGTTCGCTCGTCGGCACCGTCTGCGTTCCGCGCAGTGACAAAGCCTCGGTGTACGTTCGCTATCACTTCACCATCACAGACAACAGCGCCAGCGGCACCCGCGCCGTGCTGGTCGACGCGACTGACGTCCCGATCACTACCGATCTCTTCTCTATCGACACTTACAGCTATCCGGCGAACGCCTATGCGAACCCGCCGAACATCTTCAGCAACGGCCAAGTGAACGGCGATCTCGCCGTGACCGGCACCATCACGGCCGGCTCGATCGCCGCGATGACCGCGACCAACGCCCAGCACGCGGTTCTGGCCGACACCGCCACCTCCGCGACCACCGCCACGCACGCGACGAGCGCGGACACTGCCACGCACGCCACCTCCGCCGACTCCGCGACCTCCGCCAGCACGGCAAGCTCCGCGAACACGGCGAATACAGCCGTCAGCGCCACCAACGCCGTGCACGCCGCGCTTGCCGACCAGGCGACACACGCCGCTGCGTCAGACACCGCCACCATGGCCACCGCCGCGGCTGCGCTTGCGTCGACCGTGCCCTGCGGCCTGAACGGGTCTGGCGTGCAGCAGCTCATGACAGGCTTCAGCCCTGCAGGAGCGGCCATCTGCGTCGATCCACCCGCGGGCGGCGGTTCGGGCAGTGTGACCTTCACCGGTGTCGTGCACTCTCTGCTGTCAAAGACCGGCACCGGCGCGACCGGCGGCAGCGCCTACTACGTCGAGGACGCCAACAGCGGCGGCAAAGGCATTGTCATCGGCGGCGACAGCACGGACGCGGCGAACGGCGGGCCGAACAACAGCTTCCTCAATCTCGTTGGGTCGCAGTTCCCGCAGATCAACCTCGAAAACAAAGCGGCCCCGGCGGGCTTGCAGCGGTCGCGTCAGATCATCTTTCCCGACGGCAGCTATCGCATACAGCTCATGCACGACGACAACACCGACGGCGACACCGTCCTGTATGCGACGCGCAATTCTGATGGCTCGATTGGAACGGAAAGTCTTATAGGTCAGGTGCGATTAGGAGGTGGATCGACTGGGGTAACGAACTGCGATCTCTTCAACAACAATCCATCCGCCGTTCATCCCCGGCTGGGACTTGGAACCTGCACGCCTGCCACGATCTATGGCGTCGATCATCCGAATGACTCGGTGATTCAGGCCTTTGATCCAGTCGGCAACGATGCCTATCTCTACGCTCACAGCGGTGGCAGCGGCACCCCGCACGTCTTCTTCTGGGATGAAGGGCATAACGGCGCCTACGACGAGCACACCGACGCGAGCGGCAACTACGTGCTCGATAACGTGGCCGGCCAGAACGATCATCACACCATGCTGCAGTGCGAGGTCTTTGGATCGGCGACACAGTTCCAGTGCCGCTTCACGTATGGCTATGCGGGCGTGTTCACGCAGACGGCGACCAACCCCTTCGGGCCGGGCAACAATTGGGCGGGATCGATGCTTACATCGAACTGGGCCACCTCTCCCGAAGAGGCTTTGACAACCTATGGAACGGGCCAGCCAAACTACGCGAGCGTCGTGCTCGGCGGCTACGGTCGCGGCGGCTACAACGAGTACAACCCGTCGCCCGCGGCAAGCAGCAACTTCTTCAAGTCGAACTGGGCGGGGATTACGGGTAGCTGGACCTGGCAGGGACAAGGTCAGCATCAGATGCTGCCGCTGCTGCAGAACTGCTGGGGCGTTGGCGACTGCATCATCGGCGAAGGCACTGAGTACCACCACGGCGGCGGCTTGGAGAGCGCGGCGGAGCAAGTGCATGGCGGCATCCGCGCGAACATTCTCGAAGACCCAAACACAGCCTATGGAAACTGCTCGGGAGCGGGCTGCGTCGCGGGCGGAAACATCTTCGGCCTGGCCAACGGCTCCGACCTCAACACCCTCGGCGAGGGTCACTACATGGCCGACCTCACGGCGGCGGTTGTATCGCCGGGACGCCTTGCTCCCTCGCAGGGCCAAGACCCCAACACGACGCTGCAAATCAATGCGGTGACGGGCGTTGCGCTTCCCGTGTCGCAGCTCTTCCAGACCGCCGCCGGCGTTCCTTCGACGCCGACCTCGCCCGCACCTGGACTGGTGACGGTGGCCATCGCCACGTCGGGGGTGCCCTCCGGCTATCAGACCAGCACCTCGGGCGTGCCCGCTTCCGGTCTGGCCTGCACCTATGATCGGCTCGGTCCCGCCGGGCAGATCGGCGCGAAGTACACGGTCATCGACGCTACGCACCTGCGCCTCAACCTACGCGTCGCGCTCTCGCCAGGCGCGATGATCGCGCTCAATGGGCTGTGCGGTCAGGGTATCGATCCCGTCGGGGATCAGCTGCTGCCGGAGAAGGGCAACATGCCGCTACACCCGATCGCAGTCGTCTACGCTTCCATCTCGCCGACGCAGTTTCTTACGCATAGCGCGACACATCTCGGCACAACCTCGGGCGGCCGGGCGGAGTACGCGGGAACGATGAGCGTGCGAAACTTCGTGCGGACGAGTGGGGTGGCAAGCTTTGACGCAACCGGCTTCCGCCCCGACTATCTGAGCGGCGCGACGGTGCAGGTCATCGGCAACGACACCAACGTCGCGGGCGTGAACTACACCCTCAGCATGACCTCGCCGGGCGGCTACAACGCGGGCGTCGCTCACTTCACTGCGGCCGATAGCCGGGCCGACTATTCAAGCGCCAACACGCAAGCCTCGATCGCCGTCGATCGCACCAGCTTCAGCCTCGTTCCTGTTGCCGAGACCATCGACGGACACGATCCAAACAACATCGTGGTCGGCGATAACGTCATGCCGCTCAACCCGAACGACCTCATCATCCAGACGCATACCGAAGTGCAGGGCAACGGCGGCGCGGACCAGAACATCAAGACCACCTTCTCTCCCCAGGTGGACGCTCCCGTGCTCGGTGGCGGTTGCGCCATCGGCGGCGACGACAACTCCTTCATGGGCGCGGGCGATGTCTGCCATCAGGTCGATAACCTCACGCGCGATGATATGTATCTCGGCTGGGGCGGCTTCCATCAGGTACCAGGCGCTCAGTACGTCACGCATGGCCATTTCAGCGCCTTTGCCTCGGCAGAGCTTGACCGCTTCGGCACGGCCTTCCGGATCAACCCTTCCAACGGCGATCTCGCGCACTGGGGCACCATCGCGGTCTTCGACTTCGGGGCGAGCACCACGCTGGATAACCAGATGCTCTTCACGCCGAACCCCAACTCCAGCCTATACAGCACGCTCTCTTTCGGCTTCATGCACACGCAGTTCAACTCCATCTACGCGCCGATGTACAACGCCGGGCCCGACGCCATCCCGGTCATCACCATCTCTGCGGCGACAGGAACGGGAACCTACACCACCGCAGCCGCCTACGCGGCGCAGCCCGTCTGCACCGGCGGCGCGACGACGCTGGGAGCTCCGGTCAACTTCAACGGTCTCGGCCAGGCATGGGTGCAGAACAGCGGCCTCTGGACGCTCACGCTCACCGCCGGAACGAAGCCGGCAACAGATACACCGGTGGTGATGAGCTGCCACATCCCCGGCGCTCAGTACCTCAATTAGCAACTCACGCATCAGTCACCGCAGTCAGGAGTGTCCATGAAATCTCTGCTCGTCTTACCAGGTCTCGCTCTTCTGCTTCTCTCGTTTCCAGCGTCCGCACAGCAGAAGTGCGAGGCAAAGGTTGACCCCGAGCTGGGCGGCGTCAAGGTCTGCGATGTGCAGAAGCTCCAGCTCGAAAACACATCGCTCAAGCTGGCCATGCTCGAGCAGCAGGCACGCACGGCCGCCGCGCCCCTGCTTCGAACCAAGAATGATTCCATCAAGGAGATCCTCGAAGCAAATCCCGGCTATCAGTACAACCCGCAGCAGGGGGTCTTCTTCAAGCCCGCCGCCGCGGCCCCGAAGACGCCACCGCCATCTGGAGTTCTTGAGGGCTCAGGCTCAAAAAAATCAGCTCCAGCTTCAGAAAAGAAGTAATTGGATTCTCAATGGTCGAAGAGAAAAGTCACTGCCCATGGTGTGAAGAACGCAAGCAGTTATTTATCCTCGCGGCCACCGAGTTCATGAAAATGCAGACGGAGTTAGAACAATATCGGCAGAGAATAGCTACCGTAGATAGCTGGTTGGCCATGTGTTTCATCCCAACCGGGGATATCGAACGTCAGGAAGCCGGAAAGATAAAAAGAAAGATACGCGCCGAGCGTGGAAGTCAACGTATGAAGCTCATCCGGGTACAAGCAAGGAAATACCGTGAAGAACATTCTGAAGCGACTTAGTATTCTCGTATTCTCCTTCGCTACGCTCGCGCCGGCGCAGTCAGCAGCCGTCTGGACGAAAGTCCTGGCTGAGAACTACGCCGCCCCGGACATCGTCACTGTCACCGTTCCGCAGGGTGGATCGATCACCGTCCGCTGGGGTGCGAATGGAACCTTCGTCTCGAAGACCTTCACCGCCACCGCAACCTTCCCGGCGTCGAATGCGACCTTCGGCGACCCTATCCCCGGCACCGCGAAGGAGCTCGATCTCAGCGGTACGGATCTAAGCGTCTTAATCGTCGACGGCAAGCAGCTCGCCGCGCCGCAACCTGTCGTCGTCAGCATGGTCGTAGCGCCCTCGCTCATCACTCTTGTGACCGGCTCCGTCGTGCTGACCAAAGCCGTCTGCACCTACTCGGACGGCACCACCCAGGACTGCACCACGCAGGCCACCTACACCCCCGTCAGCGGAGGCGTCACCGGCTACACCGGAGCCGGCGCAATCCTCGGCACCCAGGCCGGCCCCGCCGTCGTCAACGTGGTCCTCGGGAACGTCACCGTCAAGCTCGGCATCCTCGTCGTCGACCTGCCCATTTACTTCAACGGAACCGTCATCCAAGCCGTAATCGCGCCCTGATAAAGGGCAGTCTCATCCAAGGACAGAAGTGTCGCTGGACACCGCCGAGGCATTTACGCATAATCAGTCACTTACGGGGAGGCATCCAACGGCAGTGTCCTTGGAACTGTCATTTATCGTGTCCACGTCCGCACCCCTCGCCCGATCACCCAAACCAGCCTCAAACCCGCGCCAGTCGCGCCGAATCCCACAATCGCCCGTCTTCCCCCACCATCCCCCGCCACTGTCACTTATCTTGTCCCCTCACACGTAAAGGCAAGTACGGGGATTCTTCGCTTCGCTCAGAATGACAAGCAAGAAAAGCAAAGGCGAGAAGCGGGTTCGTTCCCCTTCGGCAGGCTCAGGGTAGGATGACTGGTTTTGTAAAACAAGCTAACGAGTCAAGACATTCGTGTGGTCAGCCCTTGCTGCGGTCTGTGAAGCGGAAGAAGAGGGACTGCTCGGCGACGGGGGCGGCGGCGGCGTTGAGGGTGGCCATCTGGGTGTGCGAGAGGGGCGTGAACTCGTGGGCGATTTTTACGTTTTCCTCGAGCTGCGCGAGGTTGTCGACGCCGACGATGACGGTCGAGACCGGATGCGTGAGGGTGAAGTGCATGGCGTCACGCATGGTCATGACGCCTGGGCGGGTGGCGATGGCAGAGCCTTCCCAAGAGTGGCGCTGCGCATTGAGCGACGGCGGGGTCCAGCTGGTGAGCAGGCGGCCGCGCGAGGGGACCTTCATGCCGATGATGCCCATCTGCTTTTCAACCACGAGCGGGAGCAGCTTGTCGGTGAAGGAGTGGATGTGCGAGTCGGCGGCGTTCATGGCCATGAGGATGCAATCAAACGGATAGCGGTTGACGGTATCGATGAGGGCTTCGGGACGGTAGTGGCCGGTGACGCCGAGGTTGCGGACGACCTTCTGCTCGTGCATCTCGATAAGGGCTTCCATGGCGCCGCCCTTGGCGAAGACGGCGTCGACATCTTCGGGCAGGCCGATGTCGTGCAGCTGCCAGAGATCGACGTGGTCGGTGTTGAGCAGCTTGAGGGACTTCTCGATCATGCGCAGCGAGCCCTCGCGGGTGCGCTCCTTGGTTTTGGTGGCGAGGAAGGCCTCGCTGCGGCGCCGGGCCATGACGCGGCCGACGTACTGCTCGCTCCAGCGATCGGGACCGCCGTAGATGGAGGATGTGTCGATGTAGTTGACGCCGAGGTCGAGGGCGCGCTCGATGATGGGGACGGCGATGTCGAAGTTGTTGGCTTTTTCGACCGCGGCCTGGCCGTCAAGCGAGAAGATGCCGACCTTATAGCCGGTGCGGCCGAGGTTGCGGGTCGGCATGGCATGTACGGTGCGCGGGTTGACCGGCAGGGCGGGAAGGGTTCCGGCTATAGTGCCGGCGGCGGCAAGGCCGGGGGTGAGAAGGCCGGCTGCGATCGCGCCACCGGTTTTGAGGAAGGTGCGGCGGTCGTTGGAAGGAAGGGACGGGAGAGAGGGCTTCATCGAGAGATGTCCTTTGATGGCGGTGCTTGGCAGCATGCTTATTTTAGCTCTGTGCTGTTCGTGAGGCGACTATGCGGAGCTCTGCAAGAGGCATAGAAGCAGATCCCTGCGGGATAACAACTAAAGAGCGATCCAAGGAAAGATTGATCATGTCAAAGGACTTTATATTTTGGGAGAAGTGTTTGGCCGGTCCGAACAAAAAGCAGGTTTCTCGCGTTGCTCGGAATGGAAGAAAGAAAAGCAAGGGACTTGTTAGAGGCTTCCTCTAGTGGGTAGGCTCCGTTTGGCGCATGAAGTCGATCAGGTACTGCTTCCAGACGGCAGCCTGGGTATGTGTGCCGTGGCCGCGTGTGGCGTCCGAGGTAGGAATCAGGATGAAGCGGCAGTGCGGAATCTGCTTTGAGAGACGTTCTGCGATACCGAGCTCCGGTGGGTTGATGTAATCGTCCGCCGAGTTGATGTAGAGCACAGGCGCGGTGATGGTCGAGAGCTTCGGTTCGGGGTTATAGCTGCGGCTTGCGTTGATGTAGTAGATGAGATTGTTGGCATCGGTAGTGCTGCCGGTTCGATCCAGATAGCGGTCGACGTAGGTCTCGGCAGCCTGGCGGGTGGGCGCGGCCTTCTGCATCTGGAGCGGGCTTGAGCCCATGACGAGCAGCATCTCGTTGGCGGTACGCAGGCCGAGTGCCGGCTCGGTGATATAGTCGCCGTTCTTCCATGCGGGGTCGGCTTTGATGTTGGTGATGGCCATGTAGCGCATCATGCGGTTGCGGCCGGCGAGCTCGGTCGGCAGGCAGGCGAAGGGCGCGAGCGCGGTGGCGAAGGTGGGGTAGGTTTCGCCCCAGACGAAGCTCTGCATGCAGCCCATGGAGGTGCCGAGGATGAGGCGCAGGTGATCGATGTGCAGGCCTTCGGTGAGCATGACGTACTGCGACCGCACCATGTCGTCATAGTCGTATTGCGGGAAGCGCATATGCAGGCCGTCGGATGGTTTGGAGGAGTCGCCGTGGCCGATGTCGTCGGGCAGGATGAGGAAGTACTTTGTGGTGTCGAAGGGCTGCCCGGGGCCGAAGAGCTCGCCTGAGAACTGCGGTACGAGCAGGGTATGGCGCTCGCCGCCGGTGCCGTGCAGGAGAAGAATGGCGTTGTCGATGCGGCCGGCGGGATCGCGGTGAGGTGTGCCGAGGGTGAGATAGTGCAGCTTGAGTTCGGGGAGGGTTTCGCCGGTGCCGAAGCGGAAGTTTCGGATGATGTACAGGTGGTCTTCTGCTGCAAGAAGCATGGCTTTTGCGGCTGGGGGACTTGGCTGCCGCGGCTGTCCGGGCGGAATAAGCGGCGCCTGCTGGGCGAGGAGCGGGAGAGCGCTCACGATGAGAAGGGCTGCGAAGCGACGGGCGGCTGGGCGCATAGGCGAGACTCCTGCAGGCGAGAGTGGAGGAGGAACGGCGGCGTGGAGGAGGGATCCACACCGCTTCGATTTGTAACCGTTGATGATCGCTGGAGTAAATACGCTTTGTGAAGCAGGAGAGACAAGCAAGGCAACAGCAGATCCCTACGGGATGACAAGCCAGAAAGGGTGTTTGCTCTAGTTGTCGTCGTCTTCCTTCTTTTCGGAGACGACCTGCGGGGTGGTGAGGGGCCTGGTGATGTCGTCGAGGTAGGCGGGCGTGCCTTCGATGCGCTCCAGATGCGGATAGCGCGGGCCGTCGTGGTAGTCGATGTCGGCGGTATGGATGAAGGTGTCGGACTGGAGGATGAGGTGGATGGGCTCGGTAGTTCTCTTGGCCGCGGCGATGGCGTCCTTCATGGCCTCGGGGGAGAGGATGTGCCCGTTGACGGCGAGGAGCTTCTGGCCGGGGGCGATGCGGGCTTTGTCGGCGGGGCTGCCCCAGCGGACGTCATTGATGGTGCCATCGGAGCTGACGGAGAGGCCGAGAGAGAACCAGACGTTACGGATACGGGCGCGACGGCTGCCGCTCTCGGCCATGATTTTTTCGGAGGAGTTGGGCTTGTCGGCGTAGACGAGGCGGTAGCCGCCGCGCTCGATGCCGGCCAAGTCGGCGCGCGGGTTGATGGTGTCGATGCGCTCGTGCATGAAGGTGGCCCAGTCGTAGGGGAGGACCTGGTTGAGGTCGGCGATGAGCTCTTTGCGGTCGTAGGGAACGATGAGGGGGCCGGTGTCTCCACCTTTGCCGAGGAAGATGTGCTCGAAGTCGTTGAGGGACTTTGCGTTGTTGGTCTTCTGGCGGATGAGGGTGTCGGCGTCGAGCCAGAAGAGCTCGCCTTCCTGGTAGTAGTCCTGGCCACGCTTCCAGTTGGCCCAGACGGGGTTGCCGCCGCGGAGGATGCTGGCGGCGATCGCGGTGTCCTCGGTGGGGCGCCAGTCGCGGCCGGGGCGGTTGTCGAGCTCGGCGGCGGACATGGCGAGCATGTCGCGGTACTGCTCTTGATTTTTTAGGCCGGAGCGCGCGGCGAGGACGTTGCCGAGGTACTGTGTGCCGCCCTCGTAGACCCATAGCAGGGAGCCCTGCTGAGCCTTCTCGAAGTCGGTCTGGTAGAGGTTGGAGGGGCGGCGATACTTTCCGTTCCAGGAGTGGGTGAACTCGTGGGCGAGGAGGTCGGATTCGGCGAGCTGGTGCTTGGCATCCGAGAAGCCCTTCTCCCCGATGCCGTTGTCGGAGGACTGGCCGTGCTCGAGGCCTTCGCCGCCGGCGACGTCGGAGAGAGTCAGCAGAAAGTGGTACTGGTTGTAGTGGTGCGAGGCGTACATGGCGCCGGCTTCGCGGACGAGGTTGGCGATCTCGGCGAGCACAGCCGGGCGGAGCTGCGAGTCCTTGGCGTCGTCCGAGACGACATCGATGAAGTGGGCGGGTTTGATCTCGGGTGCGAGCGGGAACTCGTGGAAGAACTCGCCGGCTATGACGGGAGAGTCTTCGAGCTGCTCGACGGTGATGGCGGCGTATTTGGTGGTGCCGCCGACCGGGTGCTGCGGATCGTAGCTGTCGATCGGCGTGAGCGCGGTGCCGATGCCCCAGCCCTTCGGCACGGTGACGGATGGCTGGATGGCGATGTCTTTGACGGGGATGTTGGCGGGGTAGAGAAGGAGCTTCTCCCACTCGAGGACGGCCATCTTCTCGGAGATGCGCGCGGTCACGATGCAGTCCAGGTGGGCGTGCAGAGTGGTAACGCCTTTGGGAACGGTGAGGTGGAACTGGTAGAGATCGACGTCGTCGCGACGCCAAGGGAGCGGCTTGCCGTCGGCGGTGAAGACTACGCCGGTGATGTCGTCGACGGGGCCGGTGGGGCGATGGTTGCCGGGGATCCACTTGGGCGTGGTCAGGGTAAGCGGGCCAGGCTTGACCGGAAGATCGATCTCCGCGTGGTAGAGCTTGCGCGGGCCGTCGCTCAGGTCGGCGGCTATCTGAATCGGGGTCTTCTGCGCAAGCGAGGGGACTGCGCCGAGAAGAACGAGAGAGGTGGAGAGCAGGCTGCGGCGAACGCAGGGGATCATGGGCAGGAAGACCTCACTCATAGCTGGAGATGACTGCCATAGTACCCGCTACGAAGCTGTCGCGGATAGATCGACGGCTTGGAGAAAGCCTCGCGAGACTCCAGGTATGCGCGGGTGCGTTGGTCTAAAGAGGCGGCAAGGCGGCCTCAATGGCTCGGATTACGCGCGGGTCGTCGGGAAGCATGTCCGGAGCAAAACGAGCAACGACGCGGCCATGACGATCAATGAGAAACTTCTCGAAGTTCCAGAGCAGGTCGGGGAGCGGGTTGGTCTTGCCACCGTTTTTGGAGAGAAAGCCGTCGAGTTGGGCGCGGAAGCCGGGATCGTTGATCTGGGCGACAGGCTGTGTCGCGGTAAGGAACTGGTAGAGTTCGTGCTTGTCCGGGCCGGTTGCAACGATCTTCTCAAACAGCGGAAACGAGGCGCCGTAGGTGTCGGTGCAGAACTTCTGGATCTCCTGGTTCGAACCTGGCTCCTGGCCAGCAAAGTCGTTGGCGGGAAAGCCGAGAACGGAGAAGCCGCAGTGCTTGTAGGTGTTGTAAAGCTTTTCAAGACCTTCGTATTGGCCGGTAAGACCGCACTTGGAGGCAACGTTGACGATGAGGAGGACCTTGCCCCTATAGGCCTGAAGGGTGACAGGCTCGCCAGAGATGCGGGAGAGCGGAACGTCGAAGAGAGTGGTTGCGGACATGTGTCTCCTTGGGTCTATACGAATGAAGTTGTCTCTCAAGTATAAAGGCCACGCCTTTACGGAAGTCGTGCGCACTGCTGCTGCCAAGTGGCAGTAGACTCGAACTCGCATGTCTGTCTATGACCTTCTTCTAGGGAAACCTCTCGCGACGAGCGAGGAACGAGCCGAGCACATCGGCGTTGCCGCCGGGATACCGATCTTTGGCCTGGATGGGCTGACCAGCGCCGCATACGGTCCGGAGGCGGCGCTTACGCTGCTGATCCCTTTGGGACTCGGAAGCGTGGAGTATGGCTGGCGGATCATCAGCGCCATCCTGGTGCTGCTGACGATTGTGTACTTCAGCTATCGGCAGACGATCGCAGCGTACCCGAACGGCGGCGGCTCCTACACGGTGGCCACTGAAAATCTTGGCGAGAAGGCGGGTCTTCTGGCGGCTGCCGCGCTGATGATCGACTACATTCTGACGGCAGCGGTTGGTATCTCTGCCGGCGTTACGGCCTTGACCTCTGCCGCGCCAAAGCTGCAGCCCTATACGCTCGAGATCTGTCTTGCGATTCTGGTGCTGCTGGCCATCATCAACATGCGCGGCGTTAAGGACACGGGCGCGGCCTTTATCGCACCGACGTTTTTATTTGTAGGTACGCTTCTGGCGCTGATCGGCTTTGGCTTTTATAAGACGATTCAGGCGGGTGGACATCCGGTGCCGGTCCATGCCATGCCAGCGGCGTTGCCGGCGACGGTTGGAACACTCGGGATCTGGCTGCTGCTGAAGGCTTTTGCGAGTGGATGCGCGGCGATGACGGGGGTAGAGGCGGTTTCGAACGGCGTGATGGCGTTTGGCGAGCCGCGAGCCAAGAACGCGCAACGAACGCTCACGATCATCATTGGAATTCTGATGGTGCTGCTCTTCGGCATCGCTTACCTGGCCAAGACCTACCAGGTGATGCCGATGCAGCCGGAGGCCGCAGGCTACCAGAGCCTGCTCAGTCTGCTGGTGACAGCGGTGTTTGGGCGCGGCTGGTTTTACTATCTGACGATGGGCAGCGTTCTGCTGGCCCTAGCGTTGAGCGCGAATACGGCCTTCGCGGACTTTCCACGGCTTACGCGCGCGATCGCGCTGCACGATTTCCTGCCGCACGTCTTCATCCTGCGCGGCAGGCGGCTGCTGTTCTCGCACGGGATCTATGCGCTTACGGGATTTACGGCGCTCATCCTGATTCTGTTCAAGGGCGTGACCGACCGGCTGATCCCGCTTTACGCCATCGGCGCATTTCTGGCGTTCACGTTGTCGCAAGCTGGCATGGTGATCCACTGGAGCAAGGAAGATAAGACGCATGCCGGCCGAGTGTGGCATATGGTCGTCAACGGCATCGGCGCGGTGGCAACGGGAATTACGCTGGTCATTGTGCTGGTGGCGAAGTTCGCATCGGGCGCCTGGGTGACGGCGCTGCTGGTGCCATTCCTGATCCTGGTGATGATGGGTGTGAAGAAGCACTATGGACGCGTGCAGGCCGAGATGGCGGAGCCGCGGCCCATGAAGATGACGAACCTGGAGCAGCCGGTGGTGGTTATCCCGATGGCGCGCTGGGATGCTATTACGGAGAAGGCGATGCGCTTCGGGCTGCTGCTCTCGAAGGAGATCAAGGTGGTGCATATCCACTCGGACGATCTGGAGGCGGCCGACTCCGGGCTTGAGGATGTCTGGGAGAATATGGTCGCGGCACCGATCCGCGAGGCGGGCGCGACCATGCCGGAACTGGTCACCATTCCGTCTACGTTTCGCTTCATCATCTCGCCGCTGATGGACTATATTCTGAAGCTTGAAGGCAGCCATCCTGGAAGGAAGATCGCCGTTATTCTGCCGGAGATGGTGGTGCAGCACTGGTGGGAGAACGCGCTGCACAATCAGCGCGTGCAGGTGCTGAAGCTGCTGCTGCTGCTCAAGGGCAATCAGCGGATCGTGGTGGTGAACATTCCCTGGTACCTGTAGAGACCGTGTCGTCGGGAGAGATGCAGTCGCTCCGCACAGCCGCGGGTCTCTCCACTACGCAAAACGAAGAAGCCGTCTTGCTTCGGTTGAGATGACAGCATTTCTTGAAGTGTTAGATAGTTTCTGAGAGGGGGAGTACTTCGTCAGCTTGCTTCCGTTGATTGGGATGGCGTGCCGGCTCCGACTTGGCGGAGACGTGCGACGGTAGTGATGACGAGCTCGCTGGCGCGATCAATGTCTTGTGCCGATGTGCCGCGCGTGAGGGACAGGCGCACGGTGGCACGGGCGCGGGCTTCCGAGAGTCCCATGGCGCGCAGGACGTGCGAGGGCTCAAGCGCGCCGGACTGGCAGGCAGAGCCGGCGCTGACGGCGAGACCCTGAAGGTCGAGCGCGATCATGAGATCCTCGGCGAGAATGCCGTCGAAATAAAGATTGCTGGTGTTGGGCGCGCGCGCTTCGCCGGCGCCGTTGGTGCCGCTGGGTGAGGTGGCTGCAAGCACGGTTTGCTCAAAGCGATCACGCAGGCCGGCGAGCTCGCCGGCTCCGTTCGTGGCGAGCCACTCGCGGGCAAGCTCCGCCGCTCGGCCGAGACCGACGAGCGAGGCGACGTTCTCGGTACCGGCGCGCCGCTGGCGCTCCTGCGGGCCGCCGAAGTGAAGCGGCGCGAGCGAAGTTTTGCGGCGAACGTAGAGCACGCCGGTGCCTTTCGGTCCGTAGACCTTATGGCCGGAGAGGGTCAGCAGGTCGCAGCCGAGATCGTCGACTGCGAGTGGAAGTTTGCCGGCGGCCTGGACGGCGTCTGTGTGGAAGAGCGCGCCGGCGGCATGGGCGAGCGCGGCGAGCTCGCGGACCGGCTGGATGACGCCGGTTTCGTTATTTGCCAGCATGATGCTGACGAGGCGCGTGCGTGGGGTAAGCGCGCTTGCGAGCGCTGCGGGATCGATGCGGCCCGACGGTGCGCAGGGAAGGATCGTCACGTCAACCTCGCCCCGCTTGGCGAGAGCTTCCGCGGCGCGCAGAACGGCGTCGTGCTCGATCGACGAGGTGATGAGGTGCGGTCTGCCGGCGGCTGAAGCTGCGCCGAGATGGGGCTCGATTGCGCCGAAGAGAGCGAGGTTATTGGACTCCGTTCCACCCGAGGTGAAGATGATCTCGGACGCCCGGCAGCTGAGGAGTGCGGCCACCTGTTCACGGGAGTGCTCGACGGCGGCACGGGCGCGCTGACCCGGCTGATGCACGGAGCTGGGATTGGCGAAGACCTCCATCCAGAACGGGGCCATGGCCGCGACGACCTCCGGCAGCAGAGGTGTGGTGGCGTTCGCGTCCATGTAGAGAGCGGTCACACGTTGAGTTTAGGCTTTGTGAGGGATGGCCGCGAGCTGTAGCGGCAACGTCTGTTATGCTCATGATCGGCTCGAAAGCCGGCGAGGCGTGCCGTGCAACTCCGAGGAGGATGGAAATGAGAGGTTTAATTCTGGTAGCTGGGCTTTTGCTCGGCAGTATGGGAGCCGCGCAGGCGCAGACTCCGCACGCGATGGTGTCTCCGGCGAAGAGCTTTGACGCGGACCTGACGGCCTTCGAGACGGAGATGATGGGTCTTGCGAAAGCGATGCCGGCGGAGAAGTATGAGTTTGTTCCGTCCGCGGAGCTCTTCAAGGATGGCGCCGGCACCGACTTCAAGACGGTGAGGGGATTTAGCGCGATGGTGAAGCACGTTGCCCAGGCGAACTACTTCTATGCGGGATCCTTCAGCGGCATGAAGCCGACAGTCGACGTGAAAGCGATCGGCGCGTTGAAGACCAAGGACGAGATTGTTACGGCGCTGGCGGGATCCTTCGACTTTGCGCATAAGGCGATGGCAACACTGACGCCACAGAATGCGTTCGAGGGCATCAAGGGAGACGACACGCGGGCGAGCCTGGCCGGCGGCCTGATGGCTCATGGCTTTGATCACTATGGGCAGCTGGTGGAGTACCTGAGAATGAACGGAGTTGTTCCCCCCGCAAGCCGCAAGTAGGACTTGAGCGGTATGCAGAAGGGGCTCCGCAGAGTGCGGAGCCCCTGCTATTTGCGACGGAGTTTATCGCTGAGCGAGCGGCACGTACGGTGACGGATAGGCTGGGCCGATGTAGTCCGCGCGCGGACGAATGAGGCGATTGTCGTCGTGCTGCTCAATGACATGCGCGGCCCAACCGGCGATGCGGCTGATGGCAAAGATCGGCGTGAACAGATCGATGTCGATGCCGAGAGTGGTGTAGGTTGAGGCGGAGTAGAAATCGACGTTGGCGTTCAGTTTCTTTTCCTGCTTGACAAAGCCCTCGATCTTTCGCGACATGTCGAACCATTTGGTGGATCCGGCGGATCGGCCGAGATCCTCAGACATGCGGCGGAGATGCG
This sequence comes from uncultured Acidobacteriaceae bacterium, assembly GCA_964246835.1. Classification (GTDB taxonomy): domain Bacteria; phylum Acidobacteriota; class Terriglobia; order Terriglobales; family Acidobacteriaceae; genus Edaphobacter. Next base: position 78,692 of record CAXTRT010000015.1, read on the forward strand.
TCGCGCGCGGATCTTCGGTGGTGTAGACGCGGTGGCCGAAGCCGGAGATTTTTTTCTTCTCGGCGAACATGCCGCGGACGTGCTCGATCGGGTCCGCACCGGCCGCGTCGATGGCGTAGAGCAGACGCATGGTGGCCTCGTTCGCGCCGCCATGAAGCGGGCCTTTGAGCGCGCCGATCGCGCCGGTGATGGCGGAGTGCATGTCCGCGAGTGTCGCGGCGATCACGCGCGCGGCAAAGGTGCTGGCGTTCAGTTCGTGGTCGGCATGCAGAATGAGTGCGACGTCGAAGGCGCGGGTTGCAGTGTCCGACGGCTTTTCGCCGTTGAGCATCCAGAGAAAATTTGCCGCGTGGGAGAGGCTGAGGTCTGCCTCGATTAGATCCTTGCCCTTGCGGACGCGATCGAAGAGCGCGACGATCATGCTGATCTGCGAGGTGAGCCGGAAGGCCTTGCGAACGTTGGCGTCATGCGTGACCTCAGCCTCATCGGCGTCGTAGAGGGAGAGCAGCGAGACGGCTGTTCGGAGAACTTCCATGGGAGCGGCGGAGGTGGGGACGCTGCGCAGAAGATCAATTATTTTGCCGTCAAGCGAGCGACCCTTTGCGAGCTCGGCGGAGAAGTGCTTCAACTCATCCGCGGTCGGCAGCTTACCGAACCATAGCAGATAGGTCGTCTCCTCAAAGGTGGAGTGCTCGGCGAGTTCATGAATGTCGATGCCGCGATAGGAGAGAACGCCCGCGTCGCCATCGATAAAGCAGATAGACGAATTGGTGGCGACGATGCCTTCGAGCCCTTTGGGTGCGGCGATGGTGGCCATAGTGAGCATCTCTCCTGTTTCCGTATGACGTTTCTCCAACTCTAGGGTTATAGCGCAGCGAAGAAACGGTTGTCACACGGGCTGGGCGAATATCGGTTTTGATGGGCGATGTGGCTTGTCTCTCGCCGGTTTCTTCATGGGGTTTATGAACCGGCAAAGCGTCCGGGAGAGAAGGCGTCGAGAGGCAGTGCGGGAGCTTCGCCGAGGATGCACTGCGCCAGGATCTCCGCGGTGCCGGGCGCGAGAAGGATGCCGTTGCGGTAGTGTCCGGAGGCGATGAAGAGCCGCTCGGAGCCGGGTAGAGGACCCAGTGCCGGCAGAAGGTCGGCGGTTGCGGGCCGCAGGCCAGACCAGCTCTCGAGTATCGGTGTGTTGCGCAGCTCTGGAAGCAGAGTCGTGGCATCTTCAAGCAGCAGATGCAGCTGCTTTTGGTCGATCGACCGATCGAAGCCGGCATCTTCGATCGTAGCGCCGACCACGGTCTTTCCGGCACGCGGCCCGTGAAGGCGGGGCACCATGTACACCGTCGGCGAGCGAAGCACGATGCCAGCCGCGAGCGACCGGGGGGTGGGCACGGTGAGCATCTGGCCTTTACGCGGAACGATACGCAGCGAGGGCACATGCGCGGAGGAGAGCGACCAGGCGCCGGTGCAATCGACGAAGAGGCCGGCCTGGATCTCCCCGGAGGCGGTGTGGACATGCACTGAGCCTGCGACCTCCCGCGTGGAGAGCACCGGCGCGGTGGTCTGCAGATGCACGCGGGAGGAGGCGATGGCTGTGAGGAGCGCCGGCGCAAGTTCGCGCGGGTCCAGGCTCTGTTCCTCGAGCGCGAGCACGCGAAGATCGCTGGGGGTGGCCGCTCGAAGAAGCGATTGCAAGAGCGGGGGCGATGCGATCACGGTCGATGGAAGAGCCTGCAGGGTGCGATGCGTCTGAAACGACACTGGCTGCGTAGCCGTGGTGTTCAGCGATGCGAGCAGCGCCGGATAGAGGCTGCGGCTGAAGCGTGCGAGCGCGAGCAGCTGAGGTGGATTCTCGGGATCTTCAACCGCGAGCATACCCGCAGCAGCTGTTGAGGCCTCGGCCATGGCATCGCCGGCGCTGAGAACGAGAACAGAGACGTTGCGGCGATCGAGCGCGAGAGCGAGTGTGAGGCCGATGATGCCAGCTCCGGCGATGCAAACATCAGGACGCTTCATAGCTGTCTTGATGATCGCAGAAGGGCACGCCGGACGTACTCTCAAGGCGCTGAACGCAGATAAGGGGACGCTGTGAGCGTCCCCTCATCTGCTGCCTTGTATACTCCAGCTTCGCCGCGATCTTTACGTCCTGTAGCGGCTAGTTTGCTGGTGTGTCTTTGCCTGTTCTCGTCATCGTTGCCTATTCTCCCTAGCGGCTTTGACGCGACACTGAGAGATCTTCCTCACAGCTAACGAAGGTATAGATTCGCGTCATTTGAGTGTCAAGAAAAAACGTGTATGCACGAGCACTTTTTTCTGCGCAGGATTGAGCGCCGCTGCGGACGCGTGCGAGCCCAAATAGAGGCACTTGGATCGCCATCTTAAACGTGGCTGGAACACGGTTGCAGAATGACGCGCGAGAAGGAGAGCGCCTCTGCGAAAGGGAGTCTTCTTTCTTCGCAAGCGGCACATATCTGCACTGCAGCTACGGTCTACAGTGCATCTAGGTCCAACGGAGAAACGTATCTGCAAGAGGCAGGTTGCAGACGAGGAGCTCTATGGCGCCGAACGAGGACAGAACGACCATGCCGACACCGAAGCTCTCCGCTCGCGCGTATCACTCCAGGGAACCTCGCCGCGCATCGCCTGGGCTTGCGTTTCAGCGCGTCTTCTCGATGACGGATGACCATGCGGCTCACGATTTGAGGTGGGAGCGGCAACGTCTTTCGCCTGATCTGGCGGAGGTCGAGGCGCCAGCGGAGTGGCCGGCCGGCGCATCTCTTTCCTTTCTGCGGCTGCGGGATCGCGCAGCACCTGCGGCGGGCGAGATCGTCAGTGTGCGTCTGGAGATGGACCGTTTGCTTGCGGAGTTGCGATCGGCCGCACTGCAGGCTGGCTACTTTGCGTTCGAGGAGGATGCCGATCTCTTCACCGAAGAGGTGGGCACGCTTCTGCTATCGCGCCGTGCCATGCTTGGGCGGCCCCGCTGGTTTATGACATCGGAGCCGACGAAAGGCCCGGGCTGGCGCTGGGATGCTTCTCTTGGCACGCTCGCTGAGGGCAGCGAGAGGCCCGCCCTCGAGCAGGCGGACGTATGGCGTCTCCTGTCGCTCGATGATCCGGCCTTGGCGGCGTTGCTGGCCGGGAGAGATGGTGCTCCATCCCATGAGACACGCCTGCTGCTGGCGCTTCCGGACGATCTGCTGCTGGCCGCGGAGACGGACGCAGATGCAACAGGCGAAGAGCAGGACGGATCGCGCTCCGGCGCGAGCGATCTGCTGGCCTGCATCACTGAGGCTGTGCTGCAGCGAGGGAAGATGGACTTTATTTTTCCTGAGACGGTACGACGATCTGGGCCGCCTGGGGTGCCGCTTGCGGAGTTTCGGGGAGCGTTTGAGGAGGTGGTCGCAGGCACGGCCACACTCGATCTTCTGAAATTTTTCACAGCCGAAGGACGACTCGATCTTGACGGGCTGTGTCATGCTACCGGCCTGCTGGTGACTGCGCTCGAGATCGGCATCGATAGGAGAGTCTATGCTGGGGAGCACGTTGCGACTCGCGCGCACAACGAGCGCAGGCTATCAATCAGTTTGGCGAATATCGACGATGCGCTGACGGCCGGCGGCGTGGAGGTCAACTCCGAGGAGGCTCAGTCGATCGCGGCGTGCCTTGGCGCGCTTGTCGGCGGTGCCGGGATGTGGCAGTCGGCGCGCATCGCGGAGACCTGCCCTGCTCTCTATGCGGCTCTCCCGCCGAATCGGAGCCGGCGCGCTGACGATCGAGCGAATACCGCTGCTGCGATGCGCTTTGAGCACAGCAGCTGTCCGGTGTTCCATGAAAATACCGACGAGGTGCTGGGCTGGCTGCGCTCGCAGCGGTCGGCGGCCTACCTCATCGCTGCGCCTGCGGCCGCGATCGGCTCTGTGGCGGAGGGGAGTGTGATTCCCATCCGCACGGAAGATGCGAGTAGCCTGCAAAACGCGGCACGTGCAGTTCCGCTGGCACAGCAGATACCGGAGTTGATCGCGGCTGTGCGGCGCGTGTGGGATGGGGCTCTGCTTCAGGCGGAGCGCTTTGGTCTGCGTCATCTCGGAGTGACCGGACCTGGGCAGGGTGAGATGTTATGGACGCAGCGGCGCGAACAGGCGGGGGATGAGATTGCCGCGGCGTCTTTGATCCCATCTCTGCGTACGCAGGTGCGTCTTGGGGCGGCGTCTCAGCCGTTTATCACAGCGTCAGCGCCATGGTGCATGGAGGCGCCGGATGGACTCTCGCCGGAGCAGCTTCGTGACGTGGTGCTCGATGCATGGAGATGCGGGTTGAAGGCGATCTCTGTGGTTCCATGGCGGAGGTCCTCAGAGGTGCAGCCTACAACGGAGACTGAGGAAGTTGCGTTTGAGGAGGTTGCGATCAGAGAGCCAGACATAAAGAAATCGATGAGCCTCGATGAGGGGCGGTCGGTTGCCGCTGAGACGTCTTTCGCGCAGGCCGAAGCGGAGACTCGCGCCGCGGATGGCACGCGTGCAGCCGGTTTTGGTGCAGAGACGAAGGCGGCCAATGCTGTGCCACTGCAGAACGTCACTCTTGCCGAAGCGGAGCAATCCGTGATGGAACGCGGGCGCGCTGCGCTGGTGGAGACGCAGCTGCACCGCATCTCAGAGCTGGAAGAGCAGCTGAAACAGATTCAGGCGAAGGCGCGCGAGAACGGGGAGACCTACGACGCGAAGGAGCCGCCGCGGGCGATGCGGCATCGTCTTCCTGCCGAGCGGGCATCGGTGACGCACGCGTTTGTCATTGCCGACCATGAGGGCACCATCACGGTCGGGCTTTACCCAAACGGCAGCCCGGGCGAGATCTACTTGCGGATGACAAAGGAAGGCTCCGCGGTAGCGGGTCTGTTGGACTCCTTTGCAATGGCGGTCTCGCTCGCGCTCCAGCATGGCGTGCCGGTGCGCGTGCTGGCGCGGCAGTTTGCGGAGATGCGGTTTGAGCCATCAGGCGCGACAGAGAACGAGCAGATTCCGTATGCGCTGTCGATCATGGACTATCTCTTTCGATGGATCGAGCTGCGCTTTCTCTCTGGACACCAGATGGACCTCTTTGCGAATCTTTCACCCGCGCCAAAGCCTGCACAGAGCGACGCGGTGCGCGTGACGGGAACGGTAAGCGGGCCGAAGAGCAGGGTGGTGCCGAACGTCTCGGGCATACGCTCGGCCACGGACAAGTCCTGAGAAGACGGCGCGCGCCAGATTCGTCAGACAGCTGTCAGGCAGGCGAAGGGAACGCGAAGCTGCGCGCTAGAATGTTGCATGGTCTGCTCCCCGGAAGAGCTTCGAGTTCCTGCATCGCTCGCGTGGGCGCACCCGGTCACGGCGGAGTGGTTTGTGCGAAAGTTCGGTTCGCCCACTGAGCCGCAGGGGGCGGGCTGGCCAAAGATCGTCGCAGGTTGCGCCATGTTGATCTCAGCGCCGACTGGCTCGGGAAAGACGCTGGCTGCCTTCCTGGTAGCGATCGATTTGCTGCTGCGCCAGGCGATCGATGGGCGTTTGATGCCGTGCACGCAGGTGGTGTACGTATCGCCGTTGAAGGCTTTGTCGAACGATGTGCAGAAGAACCTTGAGGAGCCGCTGCGCGAGATTCAACAACTGGCGCTTGATCGCGGCTATTTATCGACAGACATTCGAACGGCTGTGCGCACCGGGGACACACTGCAGAAGGAGCGCGCGGCCATGCTGCGCCATCCACCGCACATTCTGGTGACAACGCCGGAGAGTCTTTACATCCTGCTCACGGCGGCGAAGCCGCGAGAGAACCTTCGCCACGTGCGGACGGTGATCATCGATGAGATTCATGCGGTCGCGGGCAATAAGCGCGGCTCGCATCTGTCGCTCTCGCTCGAGCGGCTTGAGGCTTTGGTATGCGGGGAGAATCCGCTTTCGCCAGGCGCGTGTCTAACCGGCATGAATACGCCACCGCAGCGTATCGGGCTCTCTGCGACGCAGAACCCGATCTCGCTGGTGGCGGAGTTTCTAACCGGCTCTGCTACGCGGCGACCTGCGGCGGAGATTGTGCAGGTGGGCCAGCGGCGGACGCTGGATCTGGCGATTGAGGTGCCGAGCGAGGAGCTTGGGTCGCTGACGACGACATCAATGTGGACGGAGGTGTTCGATAGGCTCGCGGCCTTTACGGAGGCGCATCGCTCGACGCTAGTGTTTGTGAATACGCGGCGGCTGGTAGAGAAGATCAGCTTCGAGCTGGCGGAGCGGCTTGGGCCGGAACACGTTGGCGCGCACCATGGATCGTTATCCCGCTCGCTGCGGCTGGAGGCCGAGCAGAAGCTGAAAGCGGGCGAGATCAAGATTCTGATTGCAACGGGGTCGCTGGAGCTGGGCATCGATATCGGATCGATCGATCTGGTGTGCCAGATTGCGACGACGCGCAATATCGGTGTGGCCATGCAGCGTGTGGGACGTGCAGGGCATTGGCGCGGCGCGGTGCCGAAGGGGAGGTTGTTTGCGACGACGCGCGATGACCTGATGGAGCAGGCCGCTCTGGTGCAGGCGATGCGTGCTGGTGTGCTGGACACGCTTGAGATTCCGGAGGCGCCGATCGATGTGCTGATGCAGCAGGTTGCAGCGATGTGCGGGGCAGAGAGCTGGGACGAGGAGGCGCTCTACCAAGTGGTGCGCCGGGCGCATCCGTACCGCGCTATGACGCGGGAGGCCTTCGAAGAAGTGCTTTGTTTGCTGCACGATGGAATCGCGTCGACGCGGGGGCGGTATGGGGCGTATGTGATGCGGGACCGAGTGGGTGGGGCGGTGCATGGGCGGCGGGGGGCGCGGATGATTGCGATCGCGAACGGTGGCGCGATTCCGGACACAAGTCTGTTCTCGGTAATATTGCAATCGGATGGGGTACAAATAGCCACGCTTGATGAACATTTTGCGGTGGATAGCTCGCCGGGGGATGTGGTGCTTTTAGGCACGACGAGCTGGCGCATTCAGCGGATTGAGCCGGCGGGCAAGGTGTTTGTGGAGGACGCGCATGGGGCGCCGCCGTCGATTCCGTTCTGGGAGGGCGAGGCGCCGCAGCGAACGGGGGTGCTTTCCGATAGGGTTGGAGCGCTTCGAGAGGAGATTTCGTCGAGGACAGGCGAGGTTTCGCCGAGGTCGTGTTCGCCGACGCATCCGGAGGTGGTGGAGGCGACGACGTGGCTGATGGCCGAAGCTGGGGTGTGTGCCTCGGGGGCGTTTCAGCTGATCAGCTACATCGTGGCGGGGCGGGCGGTGCTGGGGGCTGTGCCGTCGACCACGACGATCATTGCAGAGCGCTTCTTTGATGAGGGCGGCGGGCAGCAGCTAATCCTGCATGCGCCGTTTGGCGGGCGGCTGAACAAGGCGTGGGGGCTGGCGCTGCGCAAGCGCTTCTGCCGTGGGTTCAACTTCGAGCTGCAGGCGGCGGCGACGGACAATGGCATCAACATCTCGCTGGCGGAGCAGCACAGTTTTCCGTTGAGCGATGTGTTCCAGTTCCTGAGCGAGAATACGGCGCGCGAGCTGCTGGAGCAGGCGGCGATTCCGTCGCCGCTGTTCAAGAATCGATGGCGATGGGCGGCGGGGCGGTCGCTCCAACTGCTGCGGATGCAGAAGGGCAAGCGGGTTGCGCCGCAGATTCAGCGGACGCGGTCGGATGATCTGCTGGCGAATGTGTTTCCGCAGGCGGCGGCGTGCTTTGAGACGATCGAGGGCGACATCCAGATTCCGGATCATCCGCTGGTGCGCGAGGTGATGCGCGACACGCTCTCGGAGGCGATGGACATCGACGGGCTGAATGAGCTGCTGCGGGGGATTGCCTCGGGGGCGATTCGGTGTCTGGCCGTCGACACGCCGGTGCCGTCGCAGTTTGCGCATGAGCTGATCAACGCGATGCCGTATGCGTTTCTCGACGAGGCGGGGGCGGAGGAGCGGCGGGCGCGGGCGGTGACGCTGCGGCGGAGTCTGCCGGCGGGCGTGGCGGAGGATGCGGGGCGGCTGGATGCGGCGGCGATTGCGACGGTGCGGGCGCAGTGCTGGCCCGATGTGCGGGATGAGCATGAGCTGCACGATGTGCTGCTGAGTCTGGTTGCCATGCCGTTGGGGTTTGCGGATCAAGCGGAGGCGCGGCACTGGCCGGTGTTCTATGAGCGGCTGGTGCGCGGCGGGCGGGTGCGCTGCGTGGATCTGGGCGGGGCTCCGTGCTGGGTGGCGACGGAGCGGATGGGGCACGTGC
>CAXTRT010000016.1:0-80852 GCA_964246835.1 uncultured Acidobacteriaceae bacterium
GGCGATGGCGAGGGTGGCGTCGGGGTTGGCGAGGGTGTAGTTGGCGGCGGCGTCTCCGATGAGGGCCATGTGGATCGGGTAGGAACCCGGAGCGGAGGTGACCGTTGCGGATGTGGCGAGGGTCGCTGCCAAGCGGGAGATGTCGGCGGGAAGGACGCCAGTGAGAGTGGCTGCGAGGGCGGGGATGGACTGGCCATACAGCATGGCGGCGGGTGCGGTCAGGGTTGCGGTGACGGTGATGGGTGAGACGGTGAGGGCGAGAGTCTGGGACTGGGCGGCCTGGTGGGTGGCGTCTCCGGCGAAGGTGGCGAGGAGGCGGTGCGGGCCGACGGTGAGGGCGGGAAGAGTGAAGCGGGCGAGGCCGTTTGACAGGGTGGTCTGCGCGAGGAGGACGGGGCTGCCGGTGGAGACGTCGAGCAGGGAGACGGCGCCCTGGCTGGCTGCGCCGGTGGAGAGTGCCGCCGTGAGGGTGGCGGCGCCGTAGCTTTGGGTGGTAGCGCCGGAGAGGCTGAGGGTTCCGCGGGTGAGGGTGCCGAGGCCGGCGACGGTGGAGATGGTGCCGTCGCCTACGATCTGGCGGATGCGCTGGTTGCCGGTGTCGGCTATGGCGAGGGTGCCGGCCGGCGTGAGGGCGAGGGCTGAGGGGCTATCGAGCATGGCGGCCGTTGCGGGACCGGAGTCCCCGGCGAAGGCCTGGGTTCCCTGCCCTGCGACGGTGGAGAGGGTGCCGGTGGCGGGATCGAGTTTGACGATGCGCCGTAAGGCTGAGTCGGCGATAAGAAGGCCGGCGGGGGCGAGGACGAGGCTGACGGGGCGGAGAAGGACTGAGTTGGAGCCATCGCCGGCGATAGTGGTGATGGTGTGGGTGAGGGCGTCGATGCGGCGAACGCGATGATTGCCGGTGTCGGTAAGGAAGAGGTTGCCGGCGGAGTCGAGGGCGAGGGCGGAGGGGGTGTCGAGCGCGGCGGCGGTGGCGAGCGTGCCGTCTCCGCTGAAGCCTTGTGAGCCGGTGCCGGCGATGGTGGTGATGAGGCCGGTGGCGAGATCGACGCGGCGGATGCGGTGGTTGGAAGAATCGGCGATGTAGAGGAGATTGGCGGGGTCGAGCGCGAGGCCGAGGGGTGAGGCGAGGCGGGCGCTGGCGGCGGGTCCGGAGTCGCCGGAGAAGCCAGGGGTGCCGGCGCCGGCGACGGTGGTGATGGTGTGGGTGACGGCGTCAACGCGACGGATGCGGTGGTTGTGGGTGTCGGCAAGAAAGAGATTTCCGGCGGCGTCGAGAGCGATGGCGTGGGGTGAATCGAGCTGGGCGCTGGGGGCAGGGCCGTTGTCTCCGGAGAAGCCCTGGGTGGCGGTGCCGGCGACGGTGATGAGGGTGCCCGAGGGATCGAGGCGGCGGACGACGTGGTTGCCGCCCTCGGCGAAGAAGAGGTTGCCCTGCGCGTCGTAGGCGAGGCCGAGCGGTTGCAGAAGCGGGACGGCGCCGGCGGGGGTGGGTGCGGGTGTCTGCGCGTGCAGTGCTGCCGCCAAGACGAGAACAAAGGCGGTGGCGACGGTGCGATGTGGGCGGAGGAGGCTCGGCATACCCGGGGCGCGGAGTTGACCGGCGGAGGTGGGCCGGACGTTAGGGACGTTCTGATTTAGCCCTGGAAGTATGACCGGACTGACCTCAGCGGCTAAGCCGCACTGCCCTTGGTTTCGGATGTTCGGCATGGCTGAAACCATGGCCTCAACGGAGAAGCACACATCAGAGCGCCTAAAGCATAGCCACAGTAGCAGCCGGGAGAGCGGGGTTGAATGACACGAAGGAGCTAGGCAGGTCTGATTAAGGCTGAGAACTTTCTTTTTCAGGAGAAATATTTCGCTGGTCCGAACGAAAAGCAGGTTCCTCGCGGTGCTCGGAATGGAAGAAAGAAGAGCAAAGGACTTGATCAGAGTCTCTCAAGAGGCTGGCGAATTGATCCGTCGGGGTGTGGCGCGGGGTGCGGGGGTTGAGCGAAGCGCGGGGGTTTCGGTCCATGCTGCGCCGTTGGGGAAGGCGAAGCGCGTGAGAGATTCGGGTTTGATCTCTATGGAGTAGCCGGGGGCAGTCGGCGTGCAATAGCGGCCTCCGCGGACGGTGACGGGGGTGACGAAGTGCTCGTGCAGGTGATCGACGAACTCGATGACGCGGTCCTCCATGGCGGCCGAGACGCACAGGAAGTCAAAGGCGGAGAGGTGCTGGACGTACTCGCAGAGGCCGACGCCGCCGGCGTGGGGGCAGACAGGGACGTTGAATTTGGCGGCGAGGAGAAGGATGGCGAGGTTCTCATTGACGCCGGCGACGCGGCAGCTATCGAGCTGGAGAACGTCGAGGGCGCCAGCCTGGAGGAACTGCTTGAACATGATGCGGTTGTGGCAGTGCTCGCCGGTGGCGATGCGGACGGTGGGAACCTCGCGGCGGATGCGGGCGTGGCCGAGGATGTCGTCGGGGCTGGTCGGCTCTTCCATCCACCAGGGCTTGAGCTCTGCGAGCTGGGTGGTGCGCTCGATGGCTTCGAGGACGCCCCACTTCTGGTTGGCGTCGAGCATGAGGTGGTTTTGCCAGCCGATCTCTTCGCGGACGATGTGGCCGCGGCGGAGGTCGTCGAGCGGGTCGCCGCCGACCTTCAGCTTGAAGTGGGTCCAGCCCTCGGCGAGAGCTTCGCGGCTGAGGCGGCGGATCTTCTCTTCGGAGTAGCCGAACCAGCCGACGGAGGTGGTGTAGGCGGGGTAGCCTTCGGCGAGAAGGAACTGGCGGCGACCGGACTGGCCAGCGCGAGCGCGATCGAGGATGTCCCGGGCCTCTTCGCGGGAGAGGGCGTCGTCGATGTAGCGGAAGTCGACGGCGTGGAGGAGCTGCTCGGGGTCGAGATCGCTGAGGAGCTGCCAGAGCGGCTTGCCTTCGACACGGGCGTAGAGATCCCAGACGGCGTTGATGAGGGCGCCGGCGGCGAGGTGGATCACGCCCTTTTCGGGGCCGAGCCAGCGAAACTGCGTGTCGTCGGTGAGCTGGCGCGAGAAGGCGCAGAGATCCTCGGTGAGGCTGGAGAGGCAGCGGCCGACGACGTAGCGGGTGAGGTACTCGATAGCCTGGACGACGAGGTCGGTGCCGCGGCCGAGGGTAAAGGTGAGGCCGTGGCCGACGAAGCCGGTGCCGGTTTCGAGTATGCAGTACGCGGCGGAGTAGTCGGGATCCTTATTGACGGCATCCGAGCCGATCGACTGGCGCGATGTCGGGAAACGGAGATCGATGACGCGGGCGGCGGTGATCGTGAGGTCAGTCATAAGCGTGATCCTGTTCGCAACAGTCAGGCGGCGGTCCAGCCGCCATCGAGGGGAAGGACGGCGCCATTGATGAAGGAGGCCTCGGGCGAACACAGATAGCGAACCATGGAGGCGACGTCTTCGGGTGTGCCGAGGCGGCCGATGGGCTGGCGCTCGACGAGCTGCTCGCGGATCTTGTCTTTCTCATGCGCGTGATACTTCTCGAGGTAGCCTTCGACGAAGGGAGTCTGAACGGTACCGGGAGCGATGCAATTGCAGCGGATGTCTTTCGGGTAGTCGACGGCGATCTGGCGGGTGAGCGCGATGACAGCGCCTTTGCTGGCGCAGTAGGCGAAACGCTGCTTGACGCCGACGAGACCGGCGACGGAGCCGATGTTGACGATGCTTCCTTTGTGTTCGAGGAGCAGGGGGAGAGCTGCGCGGGTGACGAGATAGACGGAACGGACGTTGACGCGCATGAGCCGGTCGAACTCGTCCTCGGGCGTATGGAGGAGATCGCCCACGCTGCCGACGCCTGCGTTGTTGACGAGGATGTCAAGCTGCGGGATGGCTGCGAAGGCGCGTGTGACGGCGAGGCTGTCGGTGACGTCGAGTTCGAGGGCTTTGGCGCTGGGCAGACCGGCGGCGAGCGAATGGGCGTCGGCGAGGTTGAGATCGGCAATGAGGACGTGCGCGCCGGCGCGGGCGAGCTCACGGACGGTGGCGGCGCCGATGCCGCTCGCACCACCTGTAACGAGGGCTACTTTGCCCTCAAGTCGAAAGGCTTCCTGCATGGAGCTGCTCCGGAGCTGAGATGACTTGCAGGCATCGTACCCTGCCGGCAAAGCCTCTGCCTGCTCGCGAGAGAGTTCGGCGAGGATGCCGGGGGAGAAAACGATCGTAAACGCGATATGAGACAGCGAAGCCCCGGCGGTTGCCGAGGCTTCGCTGCGGTACACGTGCGTTGGTTGGGTTTAGGGGAGTGTCTGGAAGCGGTTGGTGACGGGCTGCAGACCGTTCGAGTACGGCTGGTAGACCGGGACCGCGCCGCCTACGATCTCTGTGATCGAGGTTCCGCCGGAGAGGCCCAGCCAGATGTTCCCGGAGGTGTCGATGATGATGGAGTTCTGGCCGCCGAGGTAGGACGGATCCTTCTGGAAGCCGGTGGTTGAGGTAAGGGACACGCCGAACTTGCTGAAGGCCGAGAGGCCGCCACCACTGTTCGCGGCCCAGACGTTCTGCGCGCCATCGAGTGCGATATCGACCGGACCGCTCAGGCCGCCACCCGTCGCCGGGAAGCCATTCACAACCGCGAAGCTGGTGCCGGTCCCTCTGATGTACCTGATGTTGTTGGCAGTGTTGCTGGAGCTGTAGACGCCGGAACCGTTGGAGCTGGTCGAGCTGATTCCGAGCGAGGGATCTGACAGGTAGGTGTTGGTGGTGAAGTTGGTCAGGAACTTGCCGGTGGGATCAAGCGAACCAGCAGAGGCGCTGATGAAGGAGGAACCGGACGAGGCCCAGATGCGATTGGCGGTGTCGATCATGATGCGATCGGCCTGCCCCAGAGGAAGGGTGTTGATCTGAACCGGGGTAGGTACCGTGGTGGCCGAGGATCCGTTGACGATCTCATACAGGTTGCCGGAGGCGGTGGAGAAGAAGATATCGCCGTAGCCGTCGGTCGTGATTTGCAGCACGGGGCTTGCGGTCGGAACCACAAGCGGCGTGACGCTCGGAGGGGCGTAGCGGAAGATCTCCGACGTGGAGGCGCTGCCGACCCAAATGTTACCGGCCACATCAAAGACCGATCCGGCAGCATAGACGGGGGTTACACCGGCACCGCCGGCTGTGAGCGGAGCGCACAGTACGGGAGCGCCTGTCGGGGAGATCTCAGACAGGCTGCCGTTGCCGCCGGTGGAGGAGTTGGTGACAAACAGGTTGCCGCTGAGGTCGAGCGAGAGCGAGGTAGGGCTGCTGAGGAAGTTCGAGGTGGAGTTCGCGCAGCTTCCGGTGGCGACATACTTGATGCCGATCGACCAATCGGTGGGCACGGCGGAGAGGGTGGGCTGGTACGGTGCGCCCGACGCGGCGGAGAGGCTGTAGAGAGTGGTCCGGTTCGCCGTGCCGGAGTTGGTCGGGTTGGTGAAGATGTAGTAGAGCGCGGTCAGCAGGTCGGTCGCAGGCGCGTATGTGGCGTTGTTGACGCTGGTGGTTCCGGCGTCGGCGGGCGGCGTTGCGCTTGCGTAGATGGAGGCGCAGGTCGTGGAGCCGCCAGCCGTCTGGTTAATGCAGGCCGAGAGGATGTTGGCGAGCTGGTTGATCTTGGCGAGCTCGGGAGAGATCGTCATGGTGACTGCCGTGGCGCTGGGGCCGTTGCCGGCGCGCGTTACGGAGGTGTTTCCCAGGCCGGTGGAGAGGCTTGCCATGAGCGAGACGTTATCGAAGGAGTGGGAGAGACCGAGATCGGAGACGAAGATGCCATCTGATCCGATGGTGGACTCGATCGGGGCGGAGGTTGCGGTCGGATTCATGTACTGATGAATGGCCGCCATGGTGGCGACGGTGACGACCTCACTCATATATATGCTGGTCGAGGCGTTGATGTCGGCGCAGCGACCCATGGGCGCGATGAACTCCGCATCCGTGTTGGGGGTGGCGCCGGGAGTGTTGACGGTGGTGCCACCCTTGGCGACGACGTAAACATAGGGGTTGGCGGAGGCAGATGTAGGACAGGAGAAGTTGTTGCTCGTGCCGTCGTTCGGAGCACCGGTGATCTTGTTAAAGCTGAAGCTGCCGTTGCCGTCCGCGGAGGAGGTTGTGGTGGCAACGAGCTTGGCGCCCGCGGCGAAGGTGGCCTGGCTCGCGAAGTAGAGGTTGACGGCGGCGCCGGAGACGGGTTGATTTCCACCGTGGATCTTGCCACCTACCTTGGCGGCGGCGACGGCGCCCCCACCGGAGGCGGCGGTGCTGGTCATGTTCGAGCACCCGGTTGTAGCGACAGCAGCGGATGCCAGCAGCGTCATCAGGATGCGGGGACGTGGGCCGGCGAAGTGGGACGAGTTCATGTTGTTGCCTCCAAGAGCGTTGCGGCGGGGTTTCCGCATAGGTAGTCGGGTGGGAAGGGCGATCGCCCGCACGACAGATTCATGTGTGAACGACGGCCAGGCCACTGCCGGGCATTCTTCGAGATACAGGCAGGTGCCTGCATCCCACAGCACAGAGCATATGGGGAAGATCGATATTTGGGAAAGTATTTTCTTAGATGTGTCGAGGAATTTACCTATTGCCGTGTACTGCTTACGTGGTGCGTTCTGTCAATACCCCGGATGGGGGAAGGATAAGGAGGAAACCGCGCCTGGGTTGGATCAAGACCACTGGGCGAGATTGCCGTGGCGGATCACCTCCGCGGTAAGGTAGATTTTGGCTGTAGAGTTTGCATACCAGACGTTTGTAAAGCATCTGAATGCAGGAAGAGGATGGACAGCCATCATGAGCAAACAAAGCTATCGAGTACTGGCAGCGTGGACGCTGGGCGCAACCCTGCTGCTCTCCGGATGCAAGAGCAAGCCGAGCGGTCAGGCGATTCGCAATCAGGATGGATCGATCACCAATCCGGATGGATCGGTGACCTACCCTGCGGGATCGCAGCAGGCAACGTCAGCGGGGCAGCCGAGCAGCCTTGCACCTGGCGCGGTGCGGAACGCGGACGGGTCGGTGACGATGCCGCAGGGATCGCAGCAGGCGCAGGGATCGGCGGCCGCGCCGGTGGCTCCGGCTGCTGCAGCTCCTGTGCCTGAGGCTCCCCCAGCAGCGGCTCCGGCGATGGCTCCAGCCCGGGCGGCAGCACCCGTACCGCGAGCGCCGTCGGTGGTTCCAAGCGGCAGCCGGGTTTCGGTCACGATCTCACAGACTCTAAGCGCAAGCCGCAACAATCCCGGCGACACCTTCTCCGGTGTGCTGACGAGTGGGGTGGCGACGCCCGGTGGAGGCACGTTCTTCAAGCGCGGAACTCCTGTTGAGGGGCGGGTTGTAGCGGCGAAGGGTCGCGGAAAGTTCAAGGGAGCGGGCGACCTGGGCATTGAGCTGACATCAATCGGCGGGTCGCAGGTGAGCACGACGGAGTACGAAAACGTCTCCAAAGGCAAGGGCAAGCGGACGGCAGCGTTCATCGGCGGTGGCGGTGGTATTGGCGCTCTGATTGGCGGTCTGGCAGGTGGCGGCAAGGGAGCGCTTATCGGCGGTCTTGCCGGTGCGGGCGGCGGTACGGCCGCGGGGGCCTATACGGGAAATAAAGATGTTGTAATCCCGGCTGAGACGGTGGTTACGTTTCGGACAACCTCGGAGATGCGGGTTCGCTAGCTGGGCCCTCACTGTGACAAGCAGGGCAGCCCGGAGGATCGTTACAGCGACCCTTTCGGCTGCCCTTTTGTGACTTCGTGAGATCGCGAGCGAAGCACACGATAGACTCGCCGCATGCAGCTTGTTCCGATCTTTTTGCGATCTTCGATTGATCGCGAGCACTTTCCGCCGGCAACTGTGACGCATGGAGCGCCCGAGATTGCGTTCCTGGGACGATCGAATGTGGGCAAGTCCTCGTTGATCAATGCGCTGCTAGGATCGAAGCAGGCGCACACGTCCTCGACGCCGGGGCGGACGCGGGCGATCAATTTCTTTGCGCTCTATGAGGGCACGCGGGATCGGCCGAAAGTGGTGCCGACGATGATCTTCGCCGATCTGCCGGGGTATGGGTACGCGAAGATCTCAAAGTCGATCTCGGCGGAGTGGCCGAAGTTCATCGAGCCGTATCTAGTCGAGCGGGAGACGCTGGCGATGGGGGTGTGCCTGGTGGATACGAATATTCCTCCACAGGCCTCCGACACAACGCTGATCCACTTCTTCCAGGAGATGGGCCGGCCGTATCTGGTAGTGGGGACAAAGGCAGATCGGGTGTCAAAGAATGTGCTGACGAAGAATCTTGCGGCGCTGAAGAAGGCGCATGGGGTGGATGAGGTGCTGGCGGTGAGCGCGGAGAAGGGGATGGGGATCAAGGAGCTTTGGGGGAGACTGCTGGCCGTAGCGGAGGGGTGAGCGCGTGCATGGTGGTACGTCGCTTCGCTCCGTCTGTAAAAACGAAATGAGGGGATTATTCGCTGTGCTCAGAATGACAAACCAAAGACAAAAAGCGCACAGCAGGTTCTCCGCTACGTTCGAATGACGAACCGAAAAGAAAGCGCACAGAGTGACAAATCTAAGGATAAGGCGAACGGCAGGTTCTTTCGCTGCGCTCAGAATGACAAACCAAAGACAAATGCGCTCAGAATGACTATAAGAAAGGTAGACGGTCGAAGGAAGATTCTCTTCGGCCGTCTACGATTTGGTTGCGGTTACTCGCCGTAGTAGTCGAGGCCGAGGTGGGTGATGAGGTCTTCGCCCATGATGTGGCGGAGGGTGTTTTTGAGCTTCATGGATTGAATGAAGAGGTCGTGTTCGGGGTAGACGCCGGGGGCGGAGTCGGGCGCTTTGAAGTAGAAGGAGAGCCACTCCTGAATGCCGATGCCGCGAAGTGATGGCGTGCGGGCGGCGAGATCGAGGAAGAGGCAGAGGTCGAGGGCGAGCGGGGCGGCGAGGATGGAGTCGCGGCAGAGAAAGTCGACCTTGAGCTGCATGGGATAGCCGAGCCAGCCGAAGATATCGATGTTGTCCCAGCCCTCTTTGTTGTCGCCGCGGGGCGGGTAGTAGTTGATGCGGACCTTGTGGTAAAGGTCCTTGTAGAGGTCGGGGTAGAGCTCGGGCTGGAGGATGATGTCGAGGACGCCGAGCTTGGACTCTTCCTTGGTCTTGAAGCTCTCGGGGTCGTCGAGGACCTCGCCGTCACGGTTGCCGAGGATGTTGGTGGAGTACCAGCCGGCGACGCCGAGCATGCGGGTCTTGAAGGCGGGGGCGAGGACGGTCTTGATGAAGGTCTGGCCAGTCTTGAAGTCCTTGCCGCAGATGGGGGCGTTCATCGTGCGCGATAGCTCGCGCAGGGCGGGGATGTCGACGGTGAGGTTGGGAGCGCCGTTGGCGAAGGGGATGCCCTCCTTGAGGGCGGCCCACGCGTAGAGCATCGAGGGGCTGATGCTGGGGTCGTCGTCGACCAGGGCCTTCTCAAAGGCTGCGAGGGTCTGGTGGGCAGGGGTCTGCTCGAGGAAGATCTCGGTTGAGCCGCACCAGATCATGACTTGGCGGTCGGTCTTGGTTTTGAAGGCGGAGATGTCGTTGCGGATCTGGTTGGCGAGGTCGCACTTGTTCTTGCCGGTTTTGATTTTGGTTCCATTGAGGCGCTTGACGTAGTGCTGGTCGAAGACGCCGGGCATGGGCTCGATGGACTCGAGAAAGGGGCGGATCTCTTCGAGCTGGTCGCGGTCGAGGACCTGCGCGTGCTTGGCGGCGTCGTAGAGGTTGCCGCCGAAGATGTCCCAGCCAGTGAAGACGAGGTCGTCGAGCTTGGCGATGGGGGCGAAGTCCTTGATGAGGGGGCTGCGCTCGTCGGTGCGCTTGCCGAGGCGGATGGTGCCCATCTGTGTGGTGGAGCCGATGGGTTTGGCGAGGCCGCGGCGGACGGCTTCAACGCCGGCGATGAGGGTGGTGGCGACGGCTCCCATGCCGGGGATCATGATGCCTAGTTTGCCGGTTGCGGGGGTGATGCTGGCCGCCGTTGGGCTGGCGGTTTGGGGTGTGGACATTGTGCTGGACGTACCCTTCTATGGAGCGGATTTTCCGGCTGCGCGGACAGGTTAGTATCGCGCGTGAAAGGAGAGAGGTGCAACTTGGCAGGTGTAGTGAAAGCGAGGTAGGCGCGCCGAGTCCAGACGGAGGGGAGTCTGCTTTCGACATTCGGCCCGAATCGTATCCCGGAAGGTTTTAGCCGGAAGTAGCTCAAGAAGACACATGTTGACTCACCCAAGAGCGCTTTTACGAGAGTGTGACGAAAGCCTCTGGTAGGTTGAGGGTGTGCCTTGTATGTCCAAGCTGCTCGTTTTTACTCTTCTGGCGGCGGTCCTGCATGGAGGCGCACCGGCGCAGCAGCGGGTCGATTCTGATTCGAAGACGCTAGAGGAGACAGCGCGGCTGGTCGAAGTAGAGGCCGAGGTTCTCGCATTAAGAAAGACGATTAACAGCGGCGAAGTGGGTGATGGCTGGCAGATGCTGCGGCTGCACCAGCATATCTATGAACGGATTTCGGCTGTGTCGCTGCAGGTGGATGCAACGATTGCGCAGATCGATAATGAGATTGCGCGGGTGCATGAGGTGCGCGGGTATCTTGCGGACCGGCGGGATCATGCGGTAACGCGTTCCAACCTGCTGGGGATCATTGTGGGTGGCGGGTTGGGAGCGACGAGTTCTGGACTGCAGCTCTCTTCGACACTAACGCGACCCGCGGCTGCGGTCGGGATCGGCGCCGGCGCCCTATCGACCGGTTTTGGCATTGTGGGCATTCGCGCGCAGCGAGGGGAGAGCAGCCGATTTACTTTCAACTCGAATATGCTGGCGGAGATTTTCGACCGAGCCGCCCTGCCGGACAGCCATTACCCGGCAGCGATTACGATCTTTCTCAACCTAATCCCAGCGACTGGAGCGGGAGATCTTAGCCGAAAGCAGCAGTTGATTCAGACCTGGGTGGAGGTGAAACGCATCGAGTCCGCGAGGGATTCGAAGAAGATAGAGCACCTGACCAGTCAGCCGAGCGAGTCGCTGCTTCTGAGTCTAGATGACTTTGAAGATCGGGCGGCGATGCTTGAGGATCTTCGGGCGAAAATCTCCTTTCTAAAGCGGGATCTGGGGGTTCTGCTGGCTTCGCTTCCGCAGATTCCGGAACGTCGGGACGCTGCTGCAAGATAGGCTATCTAGGCGGGTTGAGCGCTGGCGCGGTTCTTCCAGTGCGTCCAGATGAACCAGACGATGGCTGCGACGAGGACGAGCTCTACGCTGAGATGAAAGCGGTGAAAGATCGCCTTGAAGCGTGGGTCCGAGTCCCAGCGGTTGCCAAGCTTCATGCCGATGTAGGCGAGGGCGAAGCACCAGGGCCAGGAGCCGATGAAGGTGTAGAGATGGAAGCGGAGCTGGGGCATGCGGGCGATGCCGGCGGGAAGCGCGATGAAGGTGCGGACCACGGGGAGGAGGCGGCCAACGAGGACGGCGCCGCCACCATAGCGGGCGAAGAACCGCTCGGCGAGGTCAAGGTCGTGGGTGTTGAGCAGGATGTAGCGGCCGAAGCGCTCGATGGCCGGGCGGCCGCCGCGATGGCCTATCCAGTAGGGCGGAATGGAGCCGAGATTGCAGCCGATGGCACCGGCGGTGGCGACGAGGAGCAGTCTGGCGGTGCTGGTGCCGAGCACGTAGCCGGCGAAGGGCATGATGATCTCGGAGGGCAGCGGAATGCAGGAGGATTCGATGGCCATGAGTATGGTTACGCCAACGTAGTGTGTCGCCTGAATAAAGTGCGTGATGAAGCCGGCGAGTGCGGCAATTATTTGCTCTGACATACCCCGTGCAGTATACCGGGCAGCTTTGGCGCGGCTTCCCTGCTAGCATTAAATGCAGGGGTCAGAGACATGGCAGAGACAGTGACGGCAGAGTTGAAGACGACCGAGGTAGAGGCGGCGAGTGCACCGGCGGCGATACCAGGAGCGAGTGCGGGGGCGCGGCCGCAGAGCGGAGTCGCGGCGACGAATCCTGCCAAGCCGGCGGTGAAGCGGCAGATCGTCTGCTTCAGCTTTTATAAGGTGGAGCCCGCGTGGCGGCGGTTGCCGACGGAGGAGAAGGATGCGCATCGCCAGGCATTTGCCGAGGTGCTGAAGCGGTGGAACAAGCCGGGTGAGTTCCTATCGCTGACGTACTCGACGATCGGCACGCGGGGCGATGTGGATATGTGCGTGTGGTCGATAGGGTATGCGGTGGAGGAGTTGAACCGGATGCGGTCGGAGCTGATGGGGACGCCGCTGGGCGGCTACTTGAACACACCGCATAACTTTCTAGCGATGACGAAGCGATCGCAGTACCAGATCGATCGCGAGGATGAGAGTGAGGGTGAAGGCCGCGGGGCGATACGGCCGGGCGGGCAGAAGTATATCTTCATCTATCCGTTTTGGAAGACGCGGCCCTGGTTTTTGTTGAGTGCGGCTGAACGCAAGCGGCTGATGGACGAGCACATCCGCATTGGGCTGCTTTACCCGCGGGTCAAGCTGAACACAACGTACTCCTTCGGAATCGACGACCAGGAGTGGGTTGTGGCGTTCGAGACAAACTTTCCCGAGGACTTTTTGGATCTGGTGCAGCAGCTGCGCGAGACGGAGATCAGCCTGTATACGCTGCAGGACACGCCGATTTTTTCGTGCGTTCGGCTGCAGCCGGAAGAGATGTTGAAGCGGCTGGGATAGTGCATGGCGACGACGAGCGGAAAGCCTCGTGCCCTGCGGGCAAACGATCCGGCGCGAGTTGCAGAGATTCTGAGGCGTCTCGGTGCGATGTATCCGGATGCGGTGTGTGCGCTTAACCATCGCGACGCGTGGGAGCTGACGGTTGCGACGATTCTTTCAGCGCAGTGCACGGATGCGCGTGTGAATCTGGTGACGCCGGAGCTGTTCCGGCTCTTTCCTACTCCGCAGGCGATGGTGGAGGCAACGCTGCCGGCGCTTGAAGAGGCGATCCGGACGACGGGGTTCTTCCGGGCGAAGGCGAGGTCGATCCAGGGTGCGGCGCGCGTGGTGACGCAAGAGTTTGGCGGAGCGGTGCCGCAGACGATGGACGAGCTGCTGCGGCTGCCGGGTGTGGCGCGCAAGACGGCGAACGTGGTGCTGGGGAGCTGGTACGGGATCGCAGTGGGAGTGGTGGTGGATACGCATGTGCTGCGGATCTCACACCGGCTGGAACTGACGAAAGAGACAACGCCCGAGAAGGTGGAGCGCGATCTGCAACGGGTGATTCCGGAGGCGGAGTGGATCAACACGAGCCATCGGATTATCTTCCATGGGCGCCAGGTGTGCGTGGCGCGCAAGCCGCGATGCGCGGAGTGCGGACTCGAGACGATCTGCCGGGCGAAGGACAAGACCTGGAGTTCGGGGGAACGATGGACGCTGGCGGGACCGGCGGCTACTCCGCGGACGATACCGGGCGCTGCCGGCTGAAGGCTTCTGCAAGGGCTTCGATCAGCGACGCGATGTTTGGCTGCGCGGCCTCAGAGTGGATGGGAAGATGGAGCTCGCGCAGGGTTGCACTGGTTATTGGACCGATAGAGACGCGCAGCAGCGTAGGTGGAAGCTCGACTCTGGCTGCCTGCAGCAGGGTTTGCAGGTTGGTGACGGTGGAGGAGCTGGTGAAGGTCGCCGCCTGCGGCGCGTGGGCCGGGTCGGCGATGGTCGATCGCAGAGCAGCGATGGAGGACGGCGGCAGGATGGTTCGATAGGCGGGGATGATGGCGACGATGGCGCCCGCGGCTTCAAGAGTTTCAGTGAGGATATCGCGGGCTGTCTCGGCGCGGATGAGAGCGAGGTGTGCCGAGCCCTTCGTCGCGCGAAGCGAGTTGATCGGCGCGATAAGCGCCGCGGCGAGCGACTCGGCAACGGCGGTCGGGGGCAAGAGAACGGGTGGGTACAGGGGTTCCAGACGCGCGGCAGCGAGTGCCTGCGCGGTCGAGGGTCCGATGGCTGCGAGGCGCACGGGGCGGGGCGATCTGCCGAGCTCGCGGGAGCGCCGGGCGAAGGCATGGACGGCGTTGGCGCTGGTAAAGAGGAGCCAGTCAAATTGATCGAGGGAGTCGATCGCGACATCAAGCGGAGAGAAGGAGAGGGGCGGGGCGATCTCAATGGCGGGGACCAGGATGGGAACGGCGCCGAGCCGCTCCAGCTCCCCGGCGAGATGCGAGGCCTGCGTGCGAGCCCGGGTGACGAGAATGCGGCGATCTCGCAGGATATGCGGCATGACAGCGTTCATTGTACGAAGTCTTCGTGCGCGGGCGGTGTGACGGCTGGGGCTGGGGCCGGTCAAAGAGAGTGGTGCAGCCCAGGGTAGATGACGCGGAGTCGAGCCGGCGTTTGCACGGAGAACGCATCAGAGTGAAGAGTCGATAGGAGGATGTGTGCGGGCAAAGCTGTTGGTGCTGGGAGCGTGTGTGCTGTTGGGAGCGAGAGTGGGCAGGGCGCAGACAAGGCCGATCGAGGGCAACTGGAGAAGCCCGACGGGCTCTGTCATCAAGGTATATCGCTGCGCAGAGACGGAGTGCCTGAAGATCATGCAGGTGGAGAAAGACGCTCCCTCCGGTGTGGACGGAAAGAACCCCGATCCCAAGCTGCAGACGCAGCCGCTGTGCGGGTTGGAGATTGGCAGCGGCTTTAAGCCGGCGGAGGATGGAAGGAGCGCTGAGGGCGGCTCGCTGTACGACCCGAAGTCAGGCAGGACCTACCGGGGATCGCTCACCGCGGACGGCGACGTGCTTAAGCTGCGCGGCTATGTGGGAGTGAAGATGTTCGGCCGAAACGAGGAGTGGAGCCGGGTGAAAGAGGCTGTGGAGGTCTGCCGGTAGCTCCGATTCAGGGAAAGGAATAAACAACGGCAACGGCGAAATACGGGATTCTCTCCACTCCGTCGTGCGATAGAACCGCACGATTCCGGTCAAGATGACGGCATTTCTTGAGTTTGAGTTGTTGGACAGGTTCTCAGAGATATCAAGATGTCCCGCTACTCGGGTGTTTTGCTTGCGGCAAACTTTGCGAGTTTGTAGGTAATGTCGCTCTTGGATAAGCCGAGACGGCGGGCGGCCTCGGATTTGGCTCCCGCGGTTTTGATCAGGGTCTGTTCGATGGCGCTGCGCTCCCAGCTGGCGAGGGTCTCGCGCAGGTTGAAGGAGTCGGGGAAGATGGGCTGAGCGAGGGTGGAGGGCAAGCCGTGGCGCGAAGACGAGTCTCCGTTTCGAACGGGAAGATCGACCCAGTCAATCTCGGGTCCGCTGGAGAGAATGCAGGCGCGCTCAAGGAGATTGCGAAGCTCGCGGACGTTGCCGGGGAAGCTGTAGTTCGTGAGCTGCTCAAGCGCGTGCGGATCGAGTGAGCGGGGGCTGATCTTGAGTTCGGCGGCGATCTGCGCGAGCAGGTAAAGGCTGAGCTCGGGCAGGTCTTCAACGCGCTCGCGCAGCGAGGGAACCTCGATGGGAACGATCGCGAGGCGGTAGTAGAGATCCTGCCGGAAGCGGCCTTTTTCGACTTCATCAAGCAGATTGCGATGCGTGGCCACGAGCACACGTACGTCGACCTCGCGCGAGACTGTAGAGCCGACGCGCGTGATCTTGCCTTCGGCGAGGACACGCAACAGCTTGGCCTGCGCCGCCGGGGACATCTCGCCTGCCTCATCAAGGAAGAGGGTTCCCTGATGCGCAGTTTCAAAAAGACCGTAGCGCACGCGATCTGCTCCGGTGAAGGAGCCTTTTTCGTGGCCGAAGAGCTCGCTTTCAAGCAGGGTGTCCGAGAGGGCCGCGCAGTTCACGCTCAGCATGGGTTTGTTGGCGCGTGCGCTTGCCTTATGGAGCGCCCGGGCGACCAGCTCCTTGCCGGTTCCGGTCTCGCCGGTGATGAGGACGGTTGCCTCGGTCGGGCCGACGCGGCGAATCAAGTCGCGAACGCGCGCCATCTTCGGACCGCTCCCCCGGATCTGGCTTTCTCCCTCGAGCGTGCCGACCGCGCTTCGCAACAGGGCGTTCTCGCGGCGAAGCGCGGTGTGCTGGGCGGCGCGCCCGATGACGGCGCGAAGATTGTCCGCGGAGAAGGGCTTGGTTAAGAAGTCAAAGGCGCCCTTGCGCATGGTTTCGACGGCAAGCTCCACGCTGCCGTAGGCGGTGAGGACGACGACCGCGGTGGCGGAGCCGGCCTGCGCGAGCACATTCAGGATCTCCAGACCTTCGCCGTCAGGTAGCCGCTGGTCGGTCACGATCACGTCGAAGTCCCTGGTCTGAAGCGCGGCGAGAGCCTCCTTCAGGGTTTCGACGGTGACGAGAACATCCGTCTCCGAGCGCAGGTGCAGGCTGATCAGCTTGCGCATGTTCGGTTCATCTTCGACGATCAGGATGCGTGCCATGGATCTCCGGGGTGTGCGCTCAAGCCGGGGTCAGGCGGCAGGATACTCGGGGAGAAGCAGGGCGAAGACGATCCGCTCCTCCCGGTTGCATTCCAGCTTCAGCTCCCCGTGGTGGGCTTCGACGACCTTCTGCGCGATGGAGAGGCCAAGGCCGGTTCCGCCGCGTTTGGCGGTGAAGAAGGGTTCAAAGATTCTGGAGACAGCGTACTCCGGGATGGCTGGACCGCCGTTCTCGATCGAGATCTTGACCGTGTTCTTTGCGTGACCCACAACGACCGAGACGCGTCCCGACTCGGGCGAGGCGTCAATGGCGTTGCGCATGAGGTTGAGCAGCGCCTGCTGCAATTGGTCTTCGTTGCCGAGCACGAGGCAGCCCTCTGCTGCGTCGATCTCGACATGAACATGCTTGCTGAGGGCCTGTGCGCGTGCGATCGAGCCGAGATAGCCGGAGAGCGCGGCCGCATCGACCTCCTTTCGTGGGGCATCGCCAGGCTGCGCATAGGTGAGAAAGTCGGTAGTCAGCTTCTCAAGTCTGCGCGCTTCAGTGACGGCGATTCGCGACATCTCTTCACGGTCCTCGTGCGAGAACGCGGGCGAGCCGGCAGCCTCGATGGCACTCGAGATGATCGCGACAGGGTTGCGAATCTCATGCGCGACGGCGCTGGCCAGGCGGCCGATGGCGGCCATCTTCTCTTCTTCAACCAGCTGCGCGCGGGTTGCTTCGAGATCGCGCACGTGGCGCTCCAGCTGGGTCTCGCGCTTGCCGAGAAGATCGAGCAGAGACCAGACGAGCGGACCGACGATAAAGAAGACCAGGACGAGCGTCGTCGCTTCGAGCAGCTCGCCCAGCTGAAACGGCGGCCGGAAGTCTGCCGCGTATGCGACCCAGAAGAAGCTGCTGGCGCTCGACACAGCCACGACCGAGAGCGTGGCTACCAGGCTGAGGTAAAGCGCCGCTTCCAGCACGGGCAGGATGAGAAGGCCGAAGTAGTGCGTGTGGAACTGACGCGTGGAGGCGGCGAGAAGAAAGGGAATGACGAGGCCGGAGACGATAGAGGCCGCGGCAAAGGATCGCGCGACATCCGGCGAGGCAGGTGCATGCCGACTCGTGAACACGAGTTCGAGAACTCGCATGAGTATGGCGAGCCCGGCGATGACCATCATGCCAACCGGCGTTCGAAAGTGGTAGTGGGAGAACGCCAGCTCGACCAGCGTGAACACGAGCAGAACGGCGAGGTTCACCGCTGCGATGATGGGGCGGCTCACCGCGGACTCAGGCACGCGACGGATGTGCGAGGTGTTCGTGGCTCTCTCCTTCTGCGAGACGCCGCCCTGAGGCGCGGGCGAGTCCGTACACAACTGTATGCGATCGATGTATGCAATCTGAACTCCATCACAAAGCACAGGCTGCGGTGAATCTTTGCCCAGACTAGACAGTCCCTTGTCTGAAGTTTCATACACGATGTGCGAAAACTCAGACACTTTATGCTGAGGAGACACGACAGGGCGAAGTTCATGCCGTTCTTTAGCTGCTTTTTCCTGATGCTATGGCGTTGTTCAAGGGCAAGGGAGGCCATTTTCCTTGAGAGAGAATGGCATTGACGGGAGCGGCCTTCTCTACACCTTCAGGAGAAATGCTTTCGCCGTTCCTGCTTGGCGAGTTTGGCCTTCGAGTTGCATCCTTCTTGATGTACGGCTGATCGCACCGGCTGTCCGGTCAGCCGGAGGGAGTTCAAGATTTACTGTCGTCACCCACAATGCGGTGCAGGCCTGCCTCGGCCCTATCGAAGGCTGTTGCTTCTGCTTCTGCTGACCGGGCTTCACCGGCCGGCGCAAGGTCAGAGCGCCGCGGGGCTCAGCCTTCATGCCGCGATCGAGCAGGCGCAGTCGAGTCCGCAGGCTCGTGAGGCGCAGGATCGCGTGGATGCCTATCAGGGCGGAGTAACGCAGGCTGGACTGCGGCCGAATCCTCGGGTCTATCTTCAATCGGAGGACATCCGGCCGTGGGCCGACAACTTCAGCTTTGCCAACCAGACGGAAGACTATGGTGAGCTCGCGCAGCTGTTTGAGCTGGGCGGTAAGCGGTCCGGACGGCTTGCGGTGGCACGCGCGAGCCTGCAGCAGACAGAGGCGGAGCGCACGCTGCTGTTGCAGCAGATAGCCGGCCAGGTTGCGGCCGCGTACTGGTCCGCGGTGGTAAGCGAGGGAGTCGCCCGCCTGCTTGAAGATGACATGCAGGCGGTCGATGCGATCGTCGGCTATAACAAGGAGCGCGTGCAGGCCGGCGCCATGCGCGGTGTGGATCTGCTGCGCGTGCAGATCGAACGGGACCGCTTGCAGCTCGCCCTGGCAGCGGCGCGCCGCGACGTGCTGCTGACGCGCATCGAACTCTTCAAGCAGATGGGCCGCGAACCAAATAAAGAGATCAAGCTGACGGACGCGCTCGATGCGTATCAGCCGATCGAGACGCAGGCGATCGCCGCCGTTCTTACAAACCGGGCCGATGTTGCGGTGGCGCGGGAGGCTGTGGGCGTGGCCACGGCTGAGGTAAAGCTGCAGCACGCGCAGGGCGTTCCGGATCTCGATATCTTCGGCGGCTACAAGCGCAACAACGGAACGAACACGCTGTATACGGCGATACAGATTCCTCTGCCTTTCTCGAACCGCAACCAGGGAGAGATCGAGCGGGCGAAGGCGACTGTGCGGCTTGCGCAGGATCGCCTGCTGCAGCTGGAGCTGGTGGTTCGTGCCGATGTAACGGCAGCCGAGGAGACCTATACGCTGCAACAACAGGTTGTGCAGACTGTTCTGCCCGACATGAGGTCGCGCGCGAAGCAGAACCTCGCCATCATGGATGACGCCTACCGCACGGGTGGGGTCGATCTGCTGCGCTACCTCGATGCGGAACGGACTGCGTTCGACATTGAGGTTACGGCTTTGCATACGCTGGCCGAGTTCCAGCAGGCCGGCCTTCGCCTGCAGCTGGCCTATGGAGTGCGCCCATGAATCGATTCTCTGTTTCACTTACGGCTATAGTTTTTACTGTCCTGCTGGCAGGCTGCTCAGGCAAGGACTCGAAGAGCGGTGCGTCATCGGCCGGCGCCGGCGGCTCGGGCGGCTCTTCGTCGAAGTCGAGCAGCTCGAAGCAGTCGGGCAGCGGCTCGGGTGGTGGCTCCTCCGCGCAGTCCTCCGACAGCCAGGGCAAGCCGGACAAGAGCAGTGAAGGCGGAGCGCAACCGAACGACACGGTCAAGATCGCGCCGGAGGACCAGCGCAAGGCGGGCATTCAGACGGCGTACGTGGTCGTCGAGCGCGTGCCACAATCGCTCTCAGTAGCCGGACAGGTGCAGATGGACGAGCAGCATACGTCGCATCTCGGCACGCTGGCGGACGGCCGGATTACGGCGGTGAACGTGCTTCCCGGCGCTCTGGTGCGGCGGGGCGAGACGCTGGGCGCGCTGCATAGCCACTCCGTGCATGAGACGGTCGGCGCGCTGATGCAGGCGTACGCGGCGACCGACCGGCAACGCGGGGCCGTGGTCTTCGCCAAGCAGGCGCAGGACCGCTACCATCATCTGTTTTCGATCCAGGCAGCTTCGCTCGAAGAGCAGCAGCGCTCCGATCAGGACCTGCTGCAGGCCGAGAAGATGCTGGTGGATGGCGAGGCCAGCGTGCATATGGAGCGCGAGCATCTGTCAGAGCTGCTGCAGGTCTCGCCCGAGTCGCTGAACCCCAGCAACCTCTACGATCGCGAGCTGATTCCGATGCGGTCGCCGATCGATGGCGTGATCATCGCGCGCAATGTGAGCGTCGGTCAGGTGGTGACGACCGGCTTTGACGCCTTCGATATCTCGAATCTTTCGACGGTTTGGGTATCTGCCGCGGTCAATCAGCAGGATCTTTCGCTCATCCACAAAGGAGCTGCGGTGGAGGTTGTGACCTCGGGCTTTCCGGACCAGACCTTCAACGGTACGGTCGCCATGCTGGGCGACACGCTGGATCCGATGACGCGCACGATTCCTGTGCGCATCGTGGTTCCCAATCCCGGCACACGCCTGCGGCCAGGCATGTTTGCCTCGGCGCACATCGCGGAGCCGAAGACGCGCAACGCCCTCTTTGTTCCCGAGGACGCGCTTCAGGACATCAACGGCATGAAGGTCGTCTTCGCGACGCGGGACGGGCAGACCTTTCGCGCGATCACCGTCAACATCGGCACGCAATCGCAGGGCAAGACGGAGATCCTGAACGGCCTAGAGCCCGGCGACAAGATCGTGGTGAACGGCGCGTTCATCGTCAAATCCGAGATGCTCAAGGGCACCATGGGAGACGGCTAGGCATGCGCAAGCTGGTTGATTTTTTTCTCTCGAACCGCTGGCTGGTTCTGGCGCTACTGGTCGTGTTGATCATCGGCGGCATTGCGGTCATGTTTCAGTTGCCGCTGGAGGCGTTTCCCGACCTGACGAACAATCAGGTGGTGGTGACGGTGCAGTGCCCAGGTATGTCGCCGGTCGAGGTTGAGCAGCTGGTGACGTACCCGATCGAGACCTCGATGATGGGGATGCCCAAGCTGCAGATGGTGCGGTCCACGTCGAAGCTCGACCTGTCGATGGTGACGGTGATCTTCGACGACTCGATGGACAAGTACCTGGTGCGGCAGCTGGTCGCGGAGCGGATCAACCAGGTACAGGGTCGGATTCCCGCGGGTCTCTCGCCGCAGATGATGCCGATGTCCACGGCGTTCGGCGAGGTCTATCAGTACACGGTGTCGGCGCCGGGCATGTCGCTGATGCAGGTGAAGACGCTGCACGACTGGGTGATCCGCTATGCGCTGCTGACCGTGCCCGGAGTGAGCGAGATCAACTCCTGGGGCGGCGAGACCAAGCAGTACACGATCGAGGTTGATCCCGAGGGTCTGCGCCGATTCAACTTGACGCTGCACGACGTAGTTGCGGCGGTGACGAACAATAATGCAAACTTCGGCGGCAGCTACATTGAGCACGCCGAGCAGCAGTACACGGTGCGTGGGCTGGGCCGGGCCGAGGGCATCGACGATCTTGGCAATATTGTTGTTTCGACGACTAACGGTATCCCTGTCCTGCTGAACCAGGTGGCACGGATTGCGACGGAGCCGCTGCCGCGCCACGGGGCGGTGATGAAGAACGGCCAGGGCGAGACCGTCTCCGGCATGGTGATCATCCTTCGCGGCGAGAACGGCCAGAAGATCATCAAGGAGATCAAGCAGAAGATTGCCGGCCTGAAGCTGCCAAACGGCGCGAAGATCATCCCTTTCTACGATCAATCGGATGTGATCAATGCGACGACGGCGACGGTGCGGCGCAACCTGATTGAGGCCGCATGCCTGGTGCTGGTGATCCTGCTGATCTTTCTTGGCGACTGGCGTGCGGCGCTGGTGGTCGCGTTTACGATTCCGCTCTCGCTGCTGTTCGGCTTTATCGGCATGGATCTCTTCGGGATTTCGGTGAACCTGATGAGCCTGGGCGCGATTGACTTCGGCACGATTGTCGACGGCTCGGTGGTGATGGTCGAGAACTGCATGCACCGGCTTGAGACCGGCGATCCGCACCGACCGCTCCTCGACATCATTCGTGAGGCAGCGCATGAGGTGTCGCGGCCGGTGATCTTCGGCGTGCTGATCATCATCGCGGTCTATCTGCCTGTGCTCACGCTGCAGAGCCTGGAAGGCCGCATGTTCCGGCCGATGGCGGTGACGGTGGTTTCGGCGCTGACCGGTTCCCTGCTGCTGGCGTTGTTTGTTGTGCCGACGCTCTGCACAGTGGCCCTGCGGCACCGCGCGAAGCGGCTGGCGCAGGAGGTCGGGAATCAGAGGCAATCAGACGCACAACAGTCGGAGCCGAAGGGTGAAGAGAAGAAGGCCTCCTGGTTCGACAGACTGCGCGATCGCTACAGCAATTCCCTGCGGCGGAGTGAGCGACACCGGCGGCTGATTCTTATCGTCTCGCTCGTGCTGATTGTGCTCGCGCTCGGCTCGATCAAGTTTATCGGAACGGAGTTTATGCCGACGCTCGATGAGGGCTCGATGGTGGTGACGTCGAAGCGGCTGCCGGGCATCTCGCTCACGGAGTCGGTGGGTATCGGCAAGCAAATCGAGAAGACGATTAAGGGTGCCTCCGGTGTGGACAGCATCGTGACGAAACTTGGCCGGCCCGATCTCGCGACTGAGGCCATGGGCGAGTATGAGTCGGACTCTTACCTGAACTTCACGCCGAAGATGCGCAACGCGAACACGAAGCAGAAGAAGCAGTTCTCGGACGATCTTGAAAAGTCGCTGAACCAGATACCGGGCGTTACCTATGAGTTCACGCAGCCGATGCAGATGCGCATGGACGAGACCATTACGGGGACGCGCGGCGATGTAGCGCTGAAGATCTTCGGCCAGGATCTCGACACGCTCGAGCAGCTCGCGCATCAGGCGGAGAAGATCATCTCCGGCGTGAGCGGGGCCTCCGAGACGCAGATGGAGATCATCTCCGGCGCGCAGGAGCTGCAGGTGCGGGTCGATCGCCGCGCCGCGGCCCGGTATGGGGTGAATGTGTCGGACATCCAGGAGGTGATCGAAACGCTCTACGGCTCGAAGCAGCTCTCGGAGATGCTGCTTGGGGAGGAACGCTTCCCTATCGCTGTCCGGCTTCCGGCAAACCTTCGCAACGACCCTGAGCAGCTGCGATCGCTGCAGATCAAGACGCCGCAGGGCGAGCTGGTGCGGCTGGATCAGCTGGCGGAGATCCACGACGTGGGCGGACCGATCCTGATCAATCGGGAGCAGGCGCATCGCCGCGCAGTGGTGATGTCGAACGTCAGCGGCCGCGATCTGGGAAGCTTTGTGAAGGACTGCCAGGCGCAGGTCGAGCAGCAGATCAATCTGCCGCCGGGCTACCGGCTGGAGTGGGGCGGCCAGTATGAGAACCAGAAGCGCGCACAGGCCCGGCTGCTGATCGTATTTCCCGTCTCGCTGCTCATCATCTCGGCGCTGCTCTATGCCACGTTCCAGAACAGCAAGCAGATGGCGCTTATTCTGCTGATTGTTCCACTCGCGTTGGTCGGTGGTATCGCGGCGCTGTGGCTGCGCGGCATCAATCTCAACCTTTCGGCGTGCGTCGGCTTTATCGCACTCTTCGGCATTGCTGTGCTTAACGGCATCGTGATGGTGAGCCACATCAACTCACTGCGCAAAGAAGGCAAGGAGATGGAGGATGCGGTGCACCAAGGAGCCGCGGATCGTCTTCGTCCGGTGCTGATTACGGCTTTGGTCGCCAGCCTTGGATTTATTCCGATGGCGCTCTCGACCTCGCGGGGCGCGGAGATTGAGCGGCCGCTGGCGACCGTTGTAATCGGCGGCCTGATTACCGCGACTGTGCTGACGTTGTACGTGTTGCCGATTCTTTATCCGTGGTTCAGCAAGGACGTCGTCTCAGACGGTGAGAAGGAGCACGCGGGCGCGTAATGGCAGCCTGTTCCCTGTATGGCTAGCGGTCAGCTACAGGTGCTTCTTCGCGTGCGGCGTGGGTGTGGTGCTTGCCCCGGCCGACCTGCTGTGCCTGATAGATTCCAGCGTGTCCGGAGAAGAGATAGCTGAGCACGCAGGCGATTGCGGCGTAGGCGCCGGCTTCGGCCCCGAAGAGCTCCATGGCCATGAAGGCGGAGGCGATCGGAGTGTTCGCCGCTCCTGCAAAGACGGCTACAAAGCCCATGCCGGCCAGAAGCGATGGCGGCAGCGGAAGGATGTAGGAGAGAGCGTTGCCGAGCGTGGCTCCGATGAAGAAGAGCGGGGTCACTTCGCCTCCTTTGAAACCGGCCCCGAGGGTCAGCGCGGTAAAGGCAAACTTTGCGAACCACTCGGTCGCAGGCTGCCGGCCGCCGAATGCCGCGACGATGGTCGGAATGCCGAGCCCGATGTACTTCGTCGTGCCGAGTGCAAAGACAGCGAGCGCGACGAGAGTGCCTCCAAGAAACTGTCGAAGAGGCGGCCAGGCGATGTATCTCTTGAAGAGATGGCTTAGGGCGTGCGTTGCCTTGGCGAAGGCCATGCCGACCAGGCCGAAGACAGCGCCCGCGGCGGCTGCGACCAGCATGCCGCGAAGACTCATCGGCGGAGCTTCAGTGACTCGATACAGGGTGTGGTGAACGCCCCAGGTACGCGTTGTGAGGTCGCCGACGAAGGCTGCGAGCAGGCATGGAACGATCGCGTCGTAGCTGAGCGCGCCGATCGACAGCACCTCAAAACCAAAGATCGCGCCGGCGAGCGGTGTGCCAAAGACAGACGCGAAGCCTGCGCTGATGCCGGCCATGAGCAGGATGCGGCGATCGCGCGGGCCGAGGCCGAAGGGCCGCGCGAGTTGGTCGGCCAAAGACGCGCCGGTCTGAAAGGCAGTTCCCTCCCGGCCTGCCGAGCCGCCGCAGAGGTGGGTCAGAAATGTGCCCAGCAGAATCAGCGGAGTCATGCGAAGAGGAAGTGTCCGCTTCGGGTCGTGGATTTCATCGAGGATGAGATTGTTGCCCGCCTCCACCGCGGTGCCGAGATACAGGTAGAGGCAGCCGACGAAAAGGCCGGCGAGCGGCAGCAAAGCGATGAGCCAGCGATGCGCTTCGCGCGTCTCAGTAGCCCACGCGAGCGAGACGAGCAGAAGCGCGGATGCGGATCCGCCGAGCACACCTGTCAGAGCGGCAATCGGAGTCCAGCGAAGCAGATAGCGAATGACCAGAAGAAACTCGGCAGCAGATGTGGTCGGATGCGGCGAAGAAGACACGGAACCCTCCTACGGAATGTAGGAGTCATCAGCAGCGTCCTAGGACGCATGCGCTCTCGGCGAACCCCATCGCCTGAATTTTAGATTCGCAGAATATCATGCAGCACGTGCATCTCTCCTGGAGCGCTCTTCTCATCAACGCCTTCCCGGGGCTGAGCCTGCATTCGCCCGGTCCTTGCAACGTAGCGATGCTGCACGCCCGTTTGCCTGGACAGGGATGCCGTAACGAAACCTAAAATCCCGGGCCGTGTTTCATTCCGTATACTTCAGAAAATCGTCTGACCTGCCGCATATTTTTGCTCTGTAAGACCGTGGATCTCTCATGATGGACTGGATGCAAGTGTTCTGCCGAGGTGTGTTTTGAACCGCAAAGCGAAGATGAGCGATGTGGCGAAGTTGGCGGGGGTTGGGACGATGACCGTGTCCCGCGTCGTCAACGATAGCGCGCTGGTCACAGAGGAGACCCGCAAGCGCGTTCGCCTAGCGATCAAGCAGTTGAACTATCAGCCCAATCCTGTGGCGCGCTCGCTGCGCCAGGCGCGCTCCAACTCGATCGGGATCATCGTGCCGAACTTCTATGATCCGTTCTTCGCCACCTGCGCCCACGCTATCAGTGTGGTGGCCAAGAAGCGCGGCTACTCGGTGATCGTCACCACCTCCGATGAGCAGGCGAGCATTGAGTTCTCCGAGGCGTGCCGGATGGTGCTGCACAACGTTGAAGGCATGGCGATCATTCCCGCCGCGATTGGCCGATCCATGCTGGACCAGCCGGAGTTTGCCTCGACGCAGATCGTGTCTTTTGATCGTCCGATGAAGGGCAAAAGCGTCGGCACGGTGCTGGTGGAAAACGAGCTTGGGTCGACCTGCGCGGTCGAACACCTGATCGGACACGGGCATACCCGCATCTGTTTTCTCGGCCTTTCGGACAAGCTTTATACGATGCGGACGCGGCTTAGCGGCTACCGGAGGGCGATGCGCGATGCAGGCCTCGAGCCGCAACAGAGGTTCGGCTGTGCGACCCCGGAGGAGACGATGACGATCCTCGGGGAGCTGATGCAAAGTCCACATGCGCCTACTGCCCTGTTTGCCGCGAACAACCTGGTGATGCGGCATATGCTTCATGCGCTCTCTCAGCTGCACATCAAGGTTCCGGACACGGTTGCGATCGCGGGGTTTGACGATCTGGAGCTGGGCGATATCTTCGAGCCTTCACTGACCGTCGTCCGGCAGCCAGCACAGGAGCTGGGACGAGTAGCCGCCGAACTTCTGTTTACGCGCCTGGCGTCTCAGCCGAGCCCTGAACCGGGAGAGCCAATTGTGCTGCCGGTGGAGTTGGTGCTGCGGCGGTCGTGCGGCTGCAACGCTGCCAGGGCCGCGGTCCAGACGCAGAGGGCGGTCGCGGCCGACCATAGTCTGACCCGTTCTGGCTGAAGGCCGATGTCTGGGATGAGCCTTTGCATGCGCGGCCGCCTGCTTGGATGTGTGGCCGCTTCGCGCTGCCGACGATTTCCCGTGTGCTCTATACTTCGCTCTCGTTTCCTGGAGGCTTTTGCTTGTCTGCTACGATCCATGCCGCTCGACTGTTCGTGCTCGGGGGCGGACTCCTGTTTCCCTTCTTTGGTCCGATACAGCTTCATGCTCAGCCGGATGCACCAGCCCCGATGAAGGCCGAGGCCAGTCATGGTGGACTTCTGGCGAGAGGCGCGGAAGAGACAGTACAGATTGATGCGTGCGGAGAAGGCATCTTCCACGTAACGGCACGGCCGGCGGTCAGCAGCAGTGTCTCTGGTCCCGAGCCGTGGATTCTGAACCCTTGCAGCCGGTCTGCCTCTTCCTTCAGCGAGACCGGCGGACACGCCCGCTTGCGGAACGGCAGCATTACCGCATCGATCGAACTTGCGACGGGAGCTATCCGCGTTGAGGATGCCGCCGGAAAGGTGCTGCTTCAGGAAGGCACTCTCCGTCCCCGGCGCTATACGCCGGTCAGCTACGGTGGCCAGCAGTTTTACAAGGTCACTGACAGTTTCTCGCCTGAGATCCGTGAAGGCTTCTACGGGTTGGGACAGCACCAGGGCGGCGTGTTGAACTATCGTGGCAGCGAGGTAGAACTGGCACAGGTGAACAGCGACATCGCTGTGCCTTTGCTGCTCTCGACGAAGGGCTACGGCATTCTCTGGAACACGGCCTCGCGCACACGCTTCGACAACCGCTTCGCGCGCGAGATGATGCTGAGCGCGGACTGCTCGGCTGGTATCGACTACTACTTCTTCTATGGTCCCGACTTCGATGCCGTCATCCACCACTATCGCGACCTTACCGGACACGCGCCGTTGTTTGGGCGATGGGCCTATGGCTTTATCCAGTCGAAGGATCGCTACACATCGGCGCAGGAGCTGCTCGATGTTGCCGGAAAGTACCGCGCAGAGCACGTGCCGCTCGATGTCATCGTGCAGGACTGGTTCTGGTGGAAGACGCAGGGAGATCCGGAGTTTTCCCAAAAGTATCTGCAGCCCAATCCTGATGTTCCAGGCGCAATCCGCACACTGCACGACGAGAACGTGCACACCATTCTCTCGACCTGGGCGGTTCTCGATCCAGCCTCCGATGCCTACAAGCAGATGCTCACGCAGCATCTCCTGATTCCTGGAACGCCGGACTACGACGCCACCAATGCGGCGGCTCGCGACTTCTACTGGGATCACCTCATAGGCAAACTCTTTGCGCAGGGATGGGACGGCTTCTGGCTGGACAGCTCGGAGCCGGAGACATGGAAGGGCGAAAGCAATGCGGTGCTTGAGGATCGCCAGCTCTCCATCGGGCCGGGAGCCGAGTACCTGAATGTGTTTCCGCTGCTGCATACAGGCAATGTGTACGATCACTGGCGCAGAGCTACCGATCGAAAGCGGGTTTTTCTGCTGACGCGGTCGGCGTTCGCGGGCCAGCAGCGCAATGCAACCGTGGAGTGGTCGGGCGATATCTTCGGGACCTTTCCGACGCTCCGCCGCCAGATCACGGCAGGCCTGAACTTCGCGCTCTCCGGCATGCCGTACTGGACGACCGACATCGCGGGCTACACCTCTCCCTTTACCGACGAGCCAAACAATCCGGAGTACCAGGAGCTCTACACGCGCTGGTTTGAGTTTGGGACATTTTGCCCGATCCTGCGGACGCACGGGCACCGCAGCTCGAACGAACTCTTCTCCTATGGCGCGCAGACACCGACGCTCATCGCCTATGACAAGCTTCGCTCGCGGCTTCTACCGTACACCTACTCTTTGGCATGGAAGGTCACGCACGACGACTACACAATGCAGCGGCCGCTCGTGATGGATTGGCGGACCGAAGAGAAGGTGCGCGATATGGGCGACGAGTTTATGTTTGGTCCGTCCTTTCTTGTCAGCCCGGTGACGAAGGCAGGGATTTCGACACGAACGGTGTATCTGCCTCCGGCCAAAGGCTGGTACGACTTCTGGACCGGCGAACGCACCGGCGGTGATCAGCAGATCGAGTCAAATGCGCCACTCCATCGCATTCCGATCTATGTCAAAGCCGGATCTATCATTCCGCTCGGGCCGGCCAGTGAGTTTGCAGAGGCGGGTTCTAATGCACCCATAGAACTCCGCATCTATGCCGGAGCCGATGCAGACTTTGAGTTGTACAACGATAGCGGCGACTCCTACGACTATGAAAAGGGACAGCATGCGACGATCCGCATGCACTGGGATGACGCCAGCCGGACTCTTGCGCTTGGATCGCGTGCAGGCTCCTTCCCGGGAATGAAGCCAAGCATCACCTTTCGCGTCGCTCTCGCGGCGTCGGGGGTTGGAGCAGGCCCCGAGGCAGCTACGGCGTTCAAAGAGATTGCGTATTCGGGGAAAGACGTGAAGGTACATCTGCCGTAGGAAGAACACATTTCTCCGCTGAAGTAATCTCGCTCCATAATGCGGCGCAGAGTGAGAGATCTATCGCGGAGGAACCTGTTTTGGTGGCCCGGGCAGGAGTCCAACCTGCGACCTTCGCGTTAGGAGTGCGCTGCTCTATGCAACTGAGCTACCGGGCCACGTTCGCTTAGTGTACCCGCTTGGGTCCGGGCGGGATAAGAGGCCGGGTACAGGGCTGGTAAACTGGACCTTGGAGCGTTTATGCCTCAGATCGTTCGTCGACAGGCTGTCACGGTGATGGTTGGGAATGTGCGTGTGGGATCAAGCGCGCCGGTGGTGGTGCAATCAATGACCAACACGGACACGGCTGATATCGAAAGCACTGTGCAGCAGGTAGCAGCACTGGCACGAGCCGGCTCGGAGATGGTGCGCATCACGGTTAACAACGATGACGCGGCAAAGGCCGTTCCGTACATCGTCGACGAGCTGGACAGGAAGGGATGGACCACGCCGATCATTGGCGACTTCCACTACAACGGCCATCTGCTGCTGCGGAAGTATCCGGAGTGTGCGCGCGCGCTGGCAAAGTACCGCATCAATCCGGGCAACGTCTCGATCGGGCGCAAGGATGACGACAACTTTCGCACCATGGTGGAGTGTGCTGTCGACAACCAGAAGCCGGTGCGGATCGGTGTGAACTGGGGGTCGCTCGATCAGGCTCTGCTAACGCGCATGATGGATGAGAACTCGAAGAGCCCGCGGCCGCAGGATGCACGCGACGTGATGATGGAGGCGATGGTGGTCTCCGCGCTCGATAACGCGGCGGCGGCGGAGCGGTACGGCCTGCGGCGGGACCAGATCATCCTCAGCGCCAAGGTCTCCAACGTTCGCGATCTGCTGGATGTGTATACCGAGCTGGCGCGGCGATCGGACTATGCGCTGCACCTTGGCCTTACCGAGGCGGGCATGGGAATGAAGGGGATCGTGGCGTCGACGGCAGGCCTGGCGCCGCTGCTGCTGGCGGGAATCGGCGATACGATTCGCGTGAGCCTGACGCCAACGCCGGGCGGCGATCGGTCGGAGGAGGTTCGCTGCGGCCAGCAGATTCTGCAGTCGCTGGGCATTCGCAGCTTCATGCCGCAAGTGACGAGCTGCCCGGGTTGCGGACGGACGACCTCCACCTACTTCCAGGAGCTGGCGGAGCGCATTCAGAACTACCTGGTCGAGCAGATGCCGGAGTGGAAGCAGCAATACGCCGGCGTCGAGGAGCTGAAGCTGGCTGTGATGGGCTGCATTGTGAACGGGCCGGGGGAGTCGAAGCATGCCAATATCGGCATCTCGCTTCCGGGAACCTTTGAGGAGCCCAAGGCGCCGGTCTACGTTGACGGAAAGTTGTTTACGACGCTCAAGGGAGACCGCATCGTCGAGGAGTTTCAGGTGATTCTCGATGAGTATGTGGACAAGCGGTACGGCAGACGTCTGATTGAGGTTTAGGGCGTGCCCAGCTAGCGCAGCTTAATCGCGGCGCTGCGAAGTTCTTTCAGCGGATAGAACGTGCCTCGCCAGGAGACGCCGCCGTTGCCCAGTGTGACGACAGTGGATCGCAGGATGGCATAGAGAAACAGCACGGTGCTCAGCGGAAAGCCAAGACAGTTCACCACGCGCAACCTGCTCAGGCGATGGCCTGCGATCCAATACACACCGGCGACGGCGGCGAGGGCAATCACGCAGGGCAGGCGTGTCGGCTGCCAGACGATGCCGGCGACCGGGCCAAGACACAACAGCGCAAGGCCAGAGCAGGCCGCAATCATCGGAACCATGCGGAACTGAAAGATCGCGAAGAGGTTCTTCGTCATGGTGTTGAGCACACCCTGCACTCCGGGCGCCCAGTGCACTTGCACAAAGCGCGGCGCCAGAGCGACTCGCTGCCGCAGACCCGCATCTTTGACCATTCGTCCGAGTGCCAGGTCCTCAAGAACCTGCAACCGAAGCCGTTCAAAGCCACCTACCTGCTCATAGGCCGAGACGCGTATGAGGTTAAAGGCACCGATGCCGATCGCATCGCGGGCCGCAGGATCCTTGACCCGCCAGAGACGCGCTCCCCACAGGCCGAGGACCTGAAGAAACGCCATCAGCATGCCTTCCCCGGCCGTCCGAATGACCGCGGTTGGAAGCGTGACGGAGTGGTCCGCCTGCTCCGCCTCGGCCAGTGCAAGCGAGCGGCGAAGGCACTCCGGATGAAAGATCACATCGCCATCCGTGAAGAGCAGCCATCGCGGCGCGAAGAGAGAGCGTGCGTGCCGCGCCGCAAGAGCCATGGCGTGCGTCTTGCCGAGCCAGCCCTCGGGTAGCTCCGTCACCTGAAGCACGGAGAGCCGGCCGGGATGGCGGCTCGCGAGCGACTCCATGATCTCGCCGGTTGCATCGGTCGAGCGATCGTTGACAGCGACGATGTGCAGGTTGGGCCAGTCCTGCGCCAGCAGCGACTGAAGACAGTCCGCGATCGCCTGCTGCTCGTTGCAGCCTGGAACGATCACGGCTATAGAGGTGCCCGGCGGCGGATGCGACGGGCAGGCGGGATCGAGCAGGGACGGCAAGCGCCTGAGCCCGATGGCCACAGTCACCAGCTGCGCGCTCCAGGCCAGCGCCAGCGTCCATGCCAAACCTATGAAAGCAACAGGGAGAAAAGAAACCAGAGACACTGCCGATCCTTATCATTTTACGGGTACTCTTCGTGGGAGTTTTTACGGGGTTGCCCAGGGAATTTTGAGAAGCACCGGGTTAGGCTGTGACGGCGCTTGAAGCCGGGTGCAGCGGCGGCGCAAAACGAGCGCCTACAAAGAAGATAACGGCTGCGACTACAAGTGTGATCAGCGTGGAGCCGAGCCCGACCGACAGCGTGGAGCGATCAGAGACGGCGCCGATGATGCGCGGGCTGATCGCATCTCCGAGAGCGTGGATGAGAAAGAGCTGGCCGGCAAGCGCGGTGGCGCGAATCTCCGGCCGCACGGCATTGATGGTCGCTGCATTCACCGGCCCCGTTCCGAGAAAGATGAGGAAGATCGCTACGGCCAGGCTCGGTAGGGTGAGCGACCTCGGGCCGAAGAAGCAGACGAGAGCGGGAGGCGTTGCCAGCGCGGCGGCGATGCCCGGTACGAGATAGAGCGCCTTCGAGGTTCGCTTCGACCATCTCTGTGCGATTGCGCCGCCGACGATGGTTCCGGCGAGTCCGGTCACAACCGTGATCGCTCCCATCAGGAAGGCGGCTGAGCTCTGCGGGCGGCCGTCAACTCGCTGCAAAAAGGATGGCATCCACCAGGAGATGCCGCCGAGCGAGAACGTGACCGCGGCATAGCCCAGAACGGAGCAGAGATACGCAGGATTGTTCAGCAGGGATACAACCGCTCCCTTTTCGAGCTTCGCTCTCGGATCCTTGCTGATGGAGCGCGGCGGCTCTTTCATAAAGAAGGCGATTAGGACGGCGATCAGGATGGCCGGCACCGCCGAGACAATAAAGGACATGCGCCAGCCGAAGTGTTCTCCTACGGTACCGCCGACCAGGTAGCCCAGAGCGGCGCCTACGGGAATGGCCACGTTGAAGATCGTCAGCACGCGGTTGTGCTGATCTTCAGGGTAGAAATCCGCAAGCATGGCGGGGGCGAAGATGCCGAAGGATGCCTCGCCGATACCGAGCGCCGCGTGCCGCAGGTTGAGCGAGTCGTAGGAGTGAACGGTTGCGGTGAGCAGGTTGATGCCGCCCCAGAAGAGCGCGGCCACGACGATCATAGGCTTTCGCGGGAAGCGGTCGCCGAGCCAGCCGGTGATCGGCGAGGTAAGCATGTAGGCAAGCATGAACCAGAGCGTCAGCGAGCCGATCTGCTCGTCGCTGATGCGGAACTCGCCCTTCACCTGCTCCTGCACGCCGGGCAGAATGTAACGGTCGATATAGTTGACGAAATTGAGTGCGGTGAGAAGGACGAGCGCGGTCGTCGCACCCGCGACGGCGGCTTTCGACACTGACTTGGCGGAGCTTGCAGCGGAGGCACTCATGCTGGGCCGAGAATAGCAGGACGGGCTTGCCATGAAGTGGAGCTCTTTCTTCTCCGCTGTTTGTGGCTGCCGTCGTAGGCTGATGCAATGGTTAGGGTCGAGAGTGTGCAGGCGACTGCGCAGGCGCTGCTATGCCATGTGTGGCGGTGCCGCGATGTGGGTGCGCCGGAGAGAGCGGAGATGTTCCCGGCAGGATTTCTGATCTCGTATAAGGGTCTGATCGAGTTTGGGCCGCTGGCGCTGATCCCGGTGCAGATGGGGCGAGTGCTGCGCGGAGTGGGGGCGTGGTGCGCGGAGAACGACTGGCCACCGCTGCCGGCGCTGGTGGTCAACGCGGAGCGACGGCGGCCGGGGCGGGGCTACTACACGGTAACAAGTTCGGCGCGGGATGCGCTAGGGTGGAGGGTGGAAGATGTGCGGCGGTGTTTGGAGGCGCGCGAGCTGCCGCGGGTGGCGCCGATGCTGCGGTTGCGAGCGAGTGGACGGGAGAGGCTAAGGCGGGAGATCCTTTAAGATTGCGGAGACGAATGTGCGAACCGAAGAGCCGGCAAACTAGCGGCGAACATCGGCTTCGCTGCGCGGGTAGTACGCCGTAACGACGGTGGAGATTCCGCCGCGGGGACGGAAGTCACCCTTGATCTCGCACCAGACGGGGTCGGTCGCCTTCACGATGTCATTCAGCACCTGATTCGCGATGTTCTCCTGGAAGATACCCAGGTTGCGATAGCAGAAGAGATATTCCTTCAGGCTTTTGAGCTCGAGACAGGTCTTGCGGGGCATGTAGCGGATTGTCAGAACACCGAAGTCGGGCAGGCCGGTCTTGGGGCAGACGGAGGTAAACTCCGGGTCGTCGATGAGGATCTCGTACGACTGAAACTGGTTCTCCCAGGTCTCAATCGCAGGAAAGTTCGTGTCAAGACCAGCCTTGGCGTGGTCGTCTGTGTAGCCGGTTGTATACGTAGCCATGTCTCTAGTTTACGGCGAAAGCCAAAGGGGAGACCCGGAAGGCCTCTCCCTAAGCAAAGGCGATCTCACTTAGTTGCGCCGGCCGAGTGTCGGTCGATCGTCGCCTGAGTTTGTTGTGGAGCTTGGGTTATTGGGATCGTTGTTCGACCCGCCCGTCCGCCGCAGGGTCGGTTTATTGCCGTCGTTCTTATTGTTGAGCTTGCGCTTGTTCTCGATACGCGCCAGACGCGCCTTGACGTCGTCGAACTCGCTCGTCGTCACGATATAGTCCGGCTTGGCGGGAAGGATCGTGGCAATCTCATCCTCTGAGCGGCCGATGCGGTCCGGCGTCTGCGGATGGTCGGAGAAGAGCTTCGCCACGGCGCCCGGCTTGTGCTTTTCAAGCGCGTCGATCTTCTCAAAGAACTGGATGAACGCCTGAGGATCGTAGCCGGCACGGTACATGTATTGCAGCCCGAGGAAGTCCGCCTCCGACTCATCCATGCGTGAGAACTTCAGAAAGGCGACCGGAATCGCGAGCTGGGTCGCCTCATAAATGCCATACCCGGTGTAGGAGCCCTGCGTCATGATGATCAGTGGAACGCTGGCGATCTGCGCCATGTTCATCTTCGTCATCTGCCGCGCGGCGTGGTGGGCGACGACGTGCGAGATCTCATGCGCCATCACGCCGGCGAGCTCCGCTTCTTCATCAGCGGCAAGAATAAGACCGGAGTTGACGTAAAAGAAGCCACCCGGCAGGGCAAAGGCGTTGATCTCATCCGAGTCGATGACCTTGATGGTGAAGGGGACCTTGGCGTCGGAGTTCTTGACCAGATTCTGCCCGATGCGATTAACGTATTCCACGATGACCGGGTCTGTGACCAGATGAGCGGACTTTTCGATCTCCATCGCGTACGACTTACCGTTGCGAATCTCCCAGTCGGTCGAGTACCAGTTGCCAAGACCGCGGCCGCCGATGTTACGCGTTCCAACGGCGTTCACGTCCTCCTCGGAGCCCTTCTTGATGTTAGGGTCGAGCGACTCGCCGGGCGACGGCAGTGAGTCGGTCTTCTGCTTGGCTGCATCGGCGGCTGACTTGTTCTCCGCCGGCGTCGGCTGCTTGTCCGTCCCGGGATCCTTCGGGATCGGACCGGGAGTAGGAGTCTGCACTGGAACGGGCGTCGATGTCGGAGTCGGAACCGGTGTGCCGGCTGGTGTCTGAGCAGACACGCACGAGGCTACCGACAGCAAGGCTGCAAGTGAGAGGGGAGCAAACGGACGCATAGAGAGATCTCTCCTGGCTGAGGCCGGGAATGTTGCCCCCCGCGAGAGAGTGTTGCGCTCCGCGGACACAAATCCCCGTACTGCTTGGACG
Organism: uncultured Acidobacteriaceae bacterium; assembly: GCA_964246835.1. GTDB lineage: Bacteria > Acidobacteriota > Terriglobia > Terriglobales > Acidobacteriaceae > Edaphobacter. Next base: position 35,421 of record CAXTRT010000016.1, read on the forward strand.
TAGTATGCGCCTTTTCGTCGCTTTTCGGCACATGCTCTCCGCAGCCTGCTTGACGGCGCTACCAGGTGTTGTAGGAGCTTCCATCTGCCGCAGTCATCTGCGCGCCGGAGTGCAGGTCGCTGATCCCGCCTGAGTCGGTCTGATCGATCGTGGAGAGCACATCGGACTGCGCCGGAACCCAGGTGTCCGATCGCTTGGTGAACGGATCCACCGGCATGGACTTGAGATAGCCGGACTGCACCAGGTCGTCGAGCGACTGCGGTGCCTTCTGCTTGTCAATCGTGTAGGAGTCGATCGCGCCGCGCATGGTCCGCAAGTCCTCTCGCAGGACGGCTTCCTTCGCGTTCCGGACGTTGTTGGTGTAGGACGGAATCGCAATAGCGGCGAGCAGACCGATCACGATCATCACGATCATGAGCTCGATCAGGGTAAAGCCGTCCTGCCCTGGAGCTGCGGTTGTCCGGATTTTAGAGTTCGTCACCATGTCGCGTACTTCGTTCCGTCAAGCGCGGTTCCCTGACTCTTGCTGTGCACATCAAAGACGTTCTGGCCGCCCCAGGAGTCGCTGTCCGGATCGTCCTGGTTCGAGCGCAGCCCCCACTCGGTGTTGTTCATCATGGGATCCGTTGGGATCCGGCGCAGAAAACGCACCTTCTTACTCTGAATCTCAACGCCGTCAACCAGCGTCTGCAGGTCTGGCGGGTAGTTCATGCTGTCGGCCTTAGTCACCATGCCGCCCTTCTCTGCCGCGTCTTTATAATGATCGATCGCATCCCGCATCTCCCACAGATCCCGGCGGAGCTCCCGCTCTTTCTCGCGTTTGACCTGGAAGCGAGCGATCGGGAGAGCGGCTGACGCCAGAATAGCGACGATCGCGACCGTGATGATCAGCTCGACCAAGGTGAGGCCCGCGTCTGAACTCGCAAAAGCTCCCCGTTGGCCTGTCATCCCCTCCTCCGCGCTTTGCTGGTCGAGCTGCATCACGTCACACTGCCTTACTTCACGTGGATCACTGCGGTCGATCCCACTGCCGGAAGCGTTGCCTGCGAGCTGTTGCGCGCTCCGACTTTTGGCAGCGAGATGGTGGAGTCGCCCGCGGCCAGCGCCTTGAAGGTGAGTACGCAAACACTTCCCTGTCCGTCGACACCCTTCACACCCGGCGGCCGCGAGGTGGATACGTTGACCAGGCCGTCACCTTCGTCGCGATGCACGGTAGCTACGGCCTGGCCATCGCGTGAGAGCAGATCGCCGGAGTCAACATTGACCAGCTGCAGCACCTGCGAATTGAACTTCAGCTGCAGCGGAAGCGAGTAGAGATCTTTGGCATTGTTCGCCATCACGGCAACCTGGAAGGTGCTGCCCACGGCCTGGACCGCCGAGGGTGGAACGATGGTCAAGCCCACAGGAGCGGCTCCGGGCAGGGTTGCGGGCGCTGCTCCCTCTGCACCGGTGCTGAAGCCCGGTGTCGGATTACCCGGCGTCGGCATCTGCGCCTGCTTGCTCAGCTGGCCGACCATGGCCGAGGCCGCAACGGCTGCGGAGGTCTGGCCGGAATCGGCGGGGCGCGGCCGCGGAATGACCGGCACGTTCAAGCCAACCGCGTTCGGATCGTGACGAAGCTCAATCGACTGCCCGCTGCCGGTATCGATGGCACGCGTGTTCATGCGCGTCAGAACCGACTCCCGGACGATATGCGGGACCAGCAGGAAGACGATCTCGCTCTGCTGCGCTTCCTTATTTTGGGACGAGAAGAAGTACTTTATGATCGGAATCTCACCGAGTCCAGGCGTCCCGGTCACGTTCTTGAGATCCTGCTTCTGGACCATGCCGGCCAGGATGGATGGCTCGCCCTCACGCAGCTGAATGGTCTGTTCGACGATGTTCTGTCCGATAATCGGTTCGCTCACGTTTGAGATCGTCACGTTCGACTGCACGGCGGAGACTTCAATCCTCATCTTGAGGGTGACCTGGCGATCGTAGTGCACGGTGGGCGTCATATCGACGTTGACGCCGACATCGATATAGGTGAATTGCGTCTGCACGCCGATCGAGGCGATGCCGGTTGAGACGCCGGCGTTATAGCTGCCGGTGGCGATCGGCACACGAGTGCCCATCTTGAGCGTCGCCTTCTGCCCATCGGTGGCGCGCACGCGGGGGTTCTGCAGGATGCGAGTGTCGGCATCGGTCAGCAGAGCATTGACGGTTCCGCCCGTCACCGAGACGGCAAAGTTGTTGGCATTTAGGTTGGATAGGTTGTTGAGAGTCAGATTGCTGGAGGTTGTGTTGGTGCCGGTCGTCGTTCCCGTTGTCGTTGTGCCGGAGGTTCCGGTTGCGGTCGTGGTGTTCGATGAGCTTGTGCTGGTGGTCGTGGGCGTCAGACCAAAGGACTGCGGCAGTGTGATGCCCAGGTTGCGAACCTTGTCGCGGTTGACCGACAGAATGGCCACGTCCACCACGACCTCGGACCGCGCACGATCGAGGTCATTGAGCAGCTTCTGCGCCAGCAGGAGCTGATCCGGCGTGGCGCGCTTGACGATCGCGATCTGCGACGGCACCAGATAGATCTTGACGCTCTGATCTAGCAGGTTCGGGATCGCGTTCAGGATCTCGTTGGCGTCGTTCTGCTGACTTGCGTTCGTAAGATAGAAGGTCTGGACGGCAAGGTCGTCGAGATCGGTCCGGTTCGTCCGCGTATTCTGCGCGATAAAGATGGTGTTGGGCGTGACCGGCTTGTAGAAGGTGCCAGCCTGAATGCCGACGATGCGCAACGCGTCCGCGAGCGATACGTTGGTCAGCTCAATGGGAATTCGCTTCGAGCTGTAGTTCGGATCAAAGAGAACGTTGAGACCGGCCAGTTTTCCGATCGCCTGATAGATGTCGCGTGTATCCGCCACGCTGTGGATGGTGATCGGCTCACTCGAGATCGGCTGTAGCGTGATAGGCCCGGCGACATCGCCAAACTGTGGTCCAGTCTCCGCCAGTGCGCCGGGCGGCGGCGCCTCACTCTCCGGAGAACCGGCCGGCGTCGCCGCGGAGGCACGGCCTGGCTGCATCGGCTGCTGCGGAACATAGCCCTGACCGGGCGTCTGCAGGATCTGAATCTCCTGATCGGCCGTTTGGTTGCCGGGATCGATCTCATGGGCACGGATAAACTCCTGCAGCGCGCCCCCCAGGTCGCCGCTCTGCTTCAGAACCCGGCCACGATCGATGTGGGCTACCGCAGCTTGAAAGCGCAGCCGCTCGAAGCGCTCCTTGAACCGGATATCCGCGGGCTTTTTGATGTGCGCCTGCCGGTACGCCTCGAACGCCGCGTCATAGTCCTCGCGAACCTCCGCGTTCTGGCCGCGCTTATTCCATGTGCCGGCTGACTGCGCCCATAGGGTGCCGTCGAAACAGACCAGAAGAGAAAGGAGGGCAAGCAGCGGAACCGTGCTCATGGACCTGCTCAGACTGTTCCGCTTGCTTGCCATGCTCGGATCTGCTTCCTCAATTTCATGGGGTGGCGACTCTGACGGAAACACTCGCCAGGCTCTGGTTCTTGTCTCCGCGAAACGGACCAACCTCCGTGCGCTCCGCGTGAGTATAGCATTCACAGTGTTACAACCTAACCCCACACGACGGCCGCGACTCTGACCAGAAAATCCGCTCTCAGCCGCGGAGTGTTCGCCGCCACGCCTTCAGTTCTCTGGTTCGACGAAGGCTCTTTGATTGCGTGAGCGTAGGAAAATGGGGGATGTCACTCTTTCGGGGGAGTGCCCGCCGCGACGATCTGTGCTAGCGACGATCGGTGTTCAGACGATCCGTGTTAAAGTAGAGGGTCCGATGCCGCGATCCCTCTCCAATCCGACGCAGGCCGCTTCCGCAAAACCGGCTCCGAAGGAGAAGGATCGCGATCCTGTTGCCGCGGGCCGGCGCGATGCCTCCTTCAACCGCTCTGCCGCCTACAACTATTTTTTGACTGACCGCTTCGAAGCGGGCGTCGCGCTTCGCGGCACAGAGGTGAAATCGATCCGCGAAGGTAAAGCCAACCTGAAGGACGCCTATGGCCTGCTCAAGGACGGCGAATGCTTTCTGCTGAACGCGCACATCGGCCCGTTCTCGCACGGCAACTCAATGAACCATGATGCTCTGCGCACACGCAAGCTGCTGCTGCACGGGACCGAGATCCGTAAGCTTGATGCCCTGGTACGCCAGAAAGGCTTCACGCTGATTCCGGTTCGGCTCTACTTTAAGAATGGCCGGGTCAAATGCGAGCTCGCCGTCGCTAAGGGAAAGCAGGACTGGGACAAGCGCGAGACCGAGCGAAAGCGCGAGGCCGACAGCGAGGCGCGCGCCGCGATCGCACGAAGCCAACGGCGCTGAAAGGATTCACCGACGCGCCAGAAGCCATCTTTCCACGCGGGCACGCGCTGTAGGATGAAGGTCTATGGACATCACGCTCTTGGTTCAGGATGCAGCCTCCTTTCAGACGCCACTGCTTGCAGTCTTTGCGGTCGATATTGCGACGGGCGAGGCTGCCGAGGCGCATCCGGTGCTGCTCACAACGTCGGACGCGCTCACCAATGCAGCCTCGCGCGTGCTGGCAACCGGCGAGTTTAAAGCGGCGCTGGGCGAAACGCTTCTGCTGCATGCGCCGGCCGGCGTTCGCCCGGAGCGGCTGCTGGTCGTCGGTCTCGGCAAGGCAAAGAGCCTGACACCGGCGCAGGCCAGAAAGGGCGCGGGCAGTGCGCTTCGGGCGGCCAAGCCGCGCGGCATCCGGGAGATAGCGGTCGCCTTCCCCGAGGACCGGTCGCTCAGCGATGAGAGCCTCGACGAACTTCCGTGCGAGGCCACGATGCGCGCGATCACCGAGGGGCTCAACCTTGCCGATCCGGACTATGACACCTACAAGAGCGATCGAAAAGACAAGACAGTCCGCTCGGTCTCTATACTCGCGCGCAGCTCTGAGCGATCCACCCGCACCGAGATGGAAGACGGTCTGCGCGAGGGGCTGATCGTCGCGCAGGCGCAGAACTTCGCACGGTCGCTGGTGAATGAACCGGGAAACGTTCTCACGCCGACCGAGTTGGCGGCTCGCACCGCGACCATGTGCGCCGAGGTGGGGCTGCGCTGCGAGGTGCACTCGACCGACAAGCTGCGGGAGCTCAAGATGGGCGCCTTCCTCGCGGTCGCACAGGGCTCCGAGCAGCCGCCCGCGTTGATCACCATGACCTACGAGCCCGCGACCACGCCGGCGGCGGACGCGCCGGTGCTCGGTCTGGTGGGAAAGGGCATCACCTTCGATACCGGCGGCATCTCCATCAAGCCCGCCGACGGCATGGAGAAGATGAAGTACGACATGGCCGGGGCCGCGGCCATGATTGGGGCCATGCGTGCTATTGCCGAGCTTAAGCCGGCGATCAAGGTCATCGGCGTCATCTGCTCGGCGGAGAACATGCCAGACGGCCGGGCCTACAAGCCGGGCGACGTCGTAACCGCGATGAGCGGCAAGACCATCGAGATTATCAACACGGACGCCGAAGGCCGGCTGGTTCTGGCCGACGGGCTCCATTACGCGAAGACGCTTGGCTGCACACACCTCATCAATGCCGCCACATTGACGGGCGCGTGTGTTGTCGCCCTCGGCATTTTGAACGCCGGCCTGTTCTCAAACAGCGACAGCGAGGCCGGGCACTTTCAGGATGCCATGCGTCGCGCCGGCGAGCAATTCTGGCGGCTTCCCTGCACCGAGGACTACCGCGAGCAGATCAAGAGCAAGATCGCCGACATTATGAATACCGGCGGCACCCGCTGGGGCGGCGCTATTTCAGCAGCTATGTTCCTGAAGGAGTTCGTCGGTGATACCCCGTGGATTCATCTGGATATCGCCGGCTGCGCCTGGGACGACGATGCCAAGAGCTGGACCGCCAAGGGTCCGACCGGCATCGCGGTTCGCTCCATTGTGGAATGGGCCACCGGCCTTCACTCAGCCTAAAAAAGAGGCCGCACGGAGCTCTGTGCGGCCTCTTCCTGCTTTATTGGTTGATCTCTACGCGACCGTCTGCGTACTGTGTGAGAACACCTCGATCAGCTTCTGATTGAACGCGGGAATGTCGTCGGGGTTCCGGCTCGTGATGAGGTTGCCATCTTCCACCACCTCGCGATCCACCCAGTTCGCCCCGGCGTTCCGAAGATCTGTCCGCAGGGAAGGCCACGAGGTCATCGTTCGGCCCCGAACCACGCCGGCCTCGATCAACGTCCAGGAGGCATGGCAGATTGCACCGACCGGCTTGCCGGCGTCGGTAAAGCTCTTCGCAAACGCGACCGCCTCCGGAATCATGCGCAGCTTGTCGGGGTTCATGGCACCGCCCGGCAGCACAAGGGCCGAGTAGCTCGCCGCATTTGCCTCGCTCAGCTTCACATCGACATCGACCTTCTTGCCCCAGTCCGTCATGTCCCATGCCCGGATCTCGCCGGACTTGATACCCGCCTCAGGCGCGATCACATGGACCGTGGCTCCCGCGTCCTCAAGCGCCTTCTTAGGCTTGATAAGCTCAGCTTCTTCAAAGCCTTCCGTTGCCAGAATCGCGATTTTTTGTCCGCTGAGGGGACCTTGCTTCTGCTCGTCTGAACCAAAGATGCTCATCACTCACTCCTTCAAACACTTAGAGGTATGAGTCTCAGCTGAAGCGGAGCGTTGTCAGTTCCCGGCATCCGTTTGCGTACGGCAAACAGGTCTTGCTGCCGGTCTACATCACAGGCGGAACCTCGATCCCTAGCAACCCCAGCGTTCGTGTCAGCTCACGCTGCGCGACCGCCGCCGTCGCCAGCAGCAGAATGCGGCGGTCCGGGTCCGTCTCGTTCAGAACGTGATGGCGGTGATAGAAGGTGTTGAACTGCTGCGCGAGCTGGAAGGCAAAGCGCGCCAGATGGGCCGGCTCGGACGTGGCGATAGCCTGTTCGATCACCGTGGTCAGCCGTGAGGTCAGCAGCCATGTCTCCCATAGACTCGTGCCTTCCTCAGACTCCAGAAACGAAGCGAGCCGATCCGCTGGGAGTTCGACGAGAGCCCGTTGCGCCTGCTCAGGATCGGTACCGGCCTTGCGCAGGATGTTTGCCGCCCGCACCACGGCGTACTGGATATAGGGGCCGGTCTCGCCCTCAAAACTGAGCGCATCGCGAAAGTCAAAGGCGATCACGGTATTGCGGGTGAAGCGCAGCATGAAGAACCGCAGCGCGCCCACGGCGATCTGCCGCGCGATCGCCGCACGATCGTCGGCGGCGATCTCCGGGTGGCGTTGGTCGACCTCGGCCAGGGCCGCGGCAATCAGCCGATCGATCAGGTCGTCTGCCTTGACGCCGAAGCCCTTGCGCCCGCTCACTTCAAGGTAGGATTTTTTCTGATCGTCCTCACTGACCGTGTAGCCCATGTCCATCGCGCAGCGCGGCGTCAGAGCCACCATCTCATAGCTGAAATGGGTATAGCGGTCGGCAGCCGCGGTGTACCCCATGCCGCGGAGCGCCTGCACCACGTTATTCTGCGGGTCGTTCTGCCGCGAATCGATCACGTTGTAGATCGCGTCCGCGTGCCCGAAGCTTGGGTGCGGGTCCTCGCCGGCGACGGTGGAGATCCAGCAGGTATGGGTCGGGTACTGATGAAACTGCCGGTAGCCGAAGTCCTTGTTCGGCAGCAGATTGAACTTCCAAAGGTGATAGGCGATGTCCTTGCCCACGTAGGTCACGGTTCCGTTCGAGCGGACGATGACCTTGGCCTCCTCATCGGGCCCGGCCGTCTCCTCAGTCTCGTCTGCAGCGGTGCCGGCCCGGCGCATGACATAGCACCCCTTGTTCTTGCCTTCGGTCTCGAGATAGAGAACGCCCTTCTCGAGCATCAGCAGCCGCGCCGCCTCCCAGAAGTGCAGCGACAGGATTTCGCTCTCACGCGGTAGAAAATCGTAGGCGATGCCGAGCCGCTGCATGGTCTCGAGGTGCCGCCGCAGCACGGAGGTTGCAATCAGATCGGCGATCTCGGCGATCTCGTTTCCACCTTCTTCGAGCGCGTGCAGGGTTGCCAGACGAATCGCCTTGCGCGGCGCGATCTGCTCCGGATCGGCCGTGTACCACTGCGAGACCCGCGCATACAGATCCCAGCAGTAGAAGTCGATGCGCCGATTGCTCTCGATCAACTCCGTCACTAGCTCACGCACGCGAGACAGGCTCATCTGCTCCAGGTGCACGAAGCCGACCACGACATCCGCGACCTGCACGCCGGTGTTGTCGATGTAGTTCTGCACGCCAACCTGGTAGCCACTCTTGAAGGCATCCGGACGCAGCAGGCGCTGGAAGGTATCGCCGAGAATGGCATTCCGCAGATGCCCGATGTGGGCGGCTTTGTTGGGATTGATGCTGGTGTGCTCCACCAGCCGAAAGCCCGGACCGCCGATATCGGCGTGACGATCTTCCGCCGTCGCGTGCACCAGGGCGGCGCGTGTGAACTTAAAGTTGAGATAACCGGCGCCCGCCATCTCGACCGATGCCAACTCCGGCAGAGTGCCTGCCGCCATCTCCGCACGGAGAGCCTCCACCACCGTCTGCGCGATCACACGGGGAGCCTTGCGCAGGCGCTTGGCCAGCTCAAAGGCGAGCGGCGTCGCCAGCTCTCCGAGAGCGATCGACGGCGGCTGCTCTACAACAATCGGCTGGCCTTGGAGCTCGAACTGCTGCCGAAGGATGCTTTGAAGACGTGCGACAACGATCTGCTGGACGGTGCGAAACATACGTTTAAGTCACTCATGGGCTGGGCTTGCCGGGACGTACTGCAAGTCTATTTGAGGGAGGAGCAACGTTAGGGCATCTTGTCGGGAAGAACCTCAATCTCTTCGAGTAGGGGCTGATGCGGCGGTGTCTGAAAGCGATGCGCCAGGAAGAGTAGGCCTCCCGCCCCGGTCACCGAGACCAGCAGCCAGGCGTGCAGCGAGAGCGCGAAGACAGCCGCGAGGCTTTCAAGCGCGCCGTGGCTGACAAGCGCCGTCTTCACCGCCCACTCGAAGGTTCCGATGGCACCGGGCGAGCTGGGAATGAGGTACGACAGATTGGCGACGGAGACCGCCTGCCACGGGCCAATGGCATCCACCGTCAATCCGATCAATCGTACCCCGGAGACGAAGATCATCCCCTCCGCCGCCCAGATAAACCCGGATTGAACAAGTAAGAGGATCGATCCGGCGATACCGATCTGGCGAATGCAGTCGAGCGCCAGCGTCAGCCAGTGCTCCACCTTCCCGAGAAGGGTTTTCTGCGGCAAGGCGCGAAATAGTCTTGCCAGCGGCGCTTGTAGGAACCGTGCGCCCAGCAGCAGTGTAAGCAGACCGGCGCTGGAGATGCCCAGCATCAACTCAGCCAGAGCGCGCGAATGCGGCGAAACGTTTCTGCCCATGAAGACAACAAACAGCAGCACAAGAACGAAGACATCCAGAAGCTTTTCAAGAATCACGGTGCTCAGAATGACCGACGGACTCGCGCCGAGATCACCCGCATAGGTAAATACCCGCATGATGTCGCCAATACGCAGCGGCAGAATGTTGTTTGCCGCAAGCGACGTCAATAAAACCCGGGCACATACTCTAAATCCTGCTCCCGTTGAGCGCATCATGCGCGTCCAACGCACGCAGCGCAAGCTGTAGCTGACGCAGGTGAACCCGAGCACACCCGCAATCCACAGAGGATGCGTGAACTTCAGGCTGCGGATCTGCGCGACCGAGATCCCGCGAAACGTGTACCAGAGAAAAAACCCGCTGATTAGGAGGCCTGGAAGCGTTCGAAACAACGTACTACCGCGTTTCCTCACCGTCGTTGACCCTTGAGCGTAGTGTATTGATCCTGCTTGAAAGCGTTCTGCGCCATGTAAGATATTGTATCGTCGAGAGTTCTTGATGCAGCAGGACGCCAGCGACGCAGCGGGCTTTCATGCTTGACCCTTGGAGTTTGCCATCAGGTGACCGCACAGAAGTCTTGCGGCTGAACGTTGAAAAGTCGGTTACGATTGTTCGTCGCAGTTGCTTGGGAGACCCACTCTTTGTCGATCGTTACAACCCTACCTGCGGTCCAGAGACCCTCATCTGCACTGCTTCCTTCGCAATCAGCGCCGTTCGGAGTTCTTCTCTCCCTCCTGCTGACGCTTTTGTCGCTGCTGATCCTCGGCTACCATCCCTATGCGGAAGATGGCGGCCTGTATCTGGCGGGCGTGGAGTATCTTCTCAATCCCACCCTATTTCCCCATCTGCGGCAGTTTGTCACCGCCCCCCTGCACTACTCGGCTTTCTCCCCCTCGGTCGCCTTCCTTGTCCGTCATGGCGGCCTCTCGTTTGAGAGCACGATCTTTGCTATTTTCCTGCTTTGCCTCTGGGCAACCCTCTTCGCTGCCTGGACGATCGCCCGGGTGTGCTTTCGAGACGCGCGCGAGCAGATCGGCGCCACACTGCTGGTGGCGCTCTGGCTCAGCCTGCCCGTTGCTGGCACGTCGCTCATGCTGATTGACCCGTACCTTACGGCACGCAGTCTTTCGACGCCGCTGGTGCTCTTTGCGGTCGCGGCGACGCTCCGATCGCTTGCCGCGCGGCGATCGGCCGACCGGCCCGCCTATCGACGCCATCTCGCACTTGCAGCACTATGGATTGCCCTTGCGGTAGTCTTTCACCCGCTGATGGCCGGCTATGGCGCGGCCTTTGTTCTCTCTGCTCTTTGGATGGAGGCGCCGCGGCCGCAATCGATGCGGCATAAGACCCTGTGCCTGCTCGCAGCCGGTCTGATTGTGGCGGCTGCGACGCAGGTCCTTTCACCCATCCCTCCGCCAGCTGTCGTACGCGTGGGCATGACGCGCAGCTACTGGTTTATGGCGCAATGGGAGTGGTTTGAAGTCATGGGCCTCGCCGCGCCTCTGCTGCTTCTGGCCACATTCAGCTGGTCGCGTCACTTCCGCAGTCTGATGCCTCTTGTGCGGGCGACAACAGCGGTTGGGGTTACATCGATCCTTATCTCACTCTGCTTTGCACGACCGCACATGCGCTCCTTCGGCGTAGCGCACCTTCAGCCCCTGCGCGTCTTCCAGGTCATCTATTTCGTGCTGCTTCTCGCTCTCGGAGCATGGCTGGCCAGAACCGTCCTACAAGATGTGTGGTGGCGCTGGGGAGTTGCGATTCTTCTTCTCGGGTTTCCTGTACTCGTGCCTGCATGGAGGGTCTTCCCTAATTCGGCCCACGTGGAGCTTCCGCTTCACACCGCGGACCAGACCGGCTCCAACCGCTGGGTCGATGCCTTCCGCTGGATTCGCCGCAGCACCCCGACGGATGCTCTGTTCGCGCTCGACGCCGATTACATCTCGAATCCTGACGAGGACGCACAGTGCTTCCGCGCGATTGCCGGCCGGAGTTCCCTGCCCGACTATTCCAAGGATGGGGGAGAGACGGCCGTCAACTCCGAGCTCAGCGAAGACTGGGTGCGCGGCGTGGATGCGCAGCAGAGGCTCTCGACCGAGGACGATGCGGCCCGTCACAAGGCGCTCGATACCCTGGGAGTGACTTGGATGGTGCTGAAGAGCAGTGCGAAGACAGCAGAGATCTGCCCGTACGACAACGGTACGGTCAAGGTCTGTCAGCTGGAGATCGTGCAAGCTGTCGCGCTGTTGCCTCGCCGTCGCTGAAGGAGCTTACGGAACACGCAAGGGCCGGAAGCCGGAGACCGGGAAGAGGCCCGTCGGGTAGTCCTCGGTGGACACCTGCTGTTTGAACAAGTAGCGTACAAAGAAGCCGCCGTTGACTGTGTTGTAGTTGCGCGAGTTGTTCGCGGAGGCAAAGCCGCCGACGTACCAGTGATCCGCGATGCGGTACGACCCCTCGGCGTTCAGGCCGTAGTTCAATCCTGTACTGCTGTTCTGGCCGTAGTACGCGTTCCCTGCTCCCAGCTGCAGCGGCTGATCCAGCGGATAGTAGGGAGCGGACGCCTCCTGAAAGGTCTGTACACCGACGCTCCCGTTGATCGAGTAATGAAAGTCGCTCTTGTAGTAGCCCGTATAGGTCACGGGAACCGAGGCGAGAAAGTATACGTTCGGACTAAAGTAGCCGCCCTGCCCGTACGTCATTCCCCGCTCGTTCTGGTCGTAGTGCATCGCGAAGAAGTTGCCGCCGACGTTGAGCGTGCCGTACCCCGGCCAGCGATGCGCCCGGAAGTACGCGCCCATCGTGCCTTCGTACTTCTTGTTGTCGAGGACGTGGTATCCCTCGATCACTCCGCCATCGCCCGAGATGTAGAGTCCAGACTTCTCTCCGCCAACATCGATGCGCAGGCCGCCGGTTGTGGAGATCACGCCGCCCCAAATATTTCCGGCGAAGACATTCGAGATCGATCCCGGATCGCGCAGGCCGGCATACGAGAGCTGCGTATCTTTTACGCTGTCGCGATCGCCGAAGAGTGTGATGTGCCCGCCAAATGGCCGCCACTGCGCGCGGGCGGTGATGTTCGAAACCAGGAAGTTATAGGGCGTATAGCCGGCGGCAACGCCCAGGTTCGTTGTTGTCAGCTGAAACTCGCCACCGATGCCGCTGGAGAACTGCTGGGCCGGAGCGACAGTTGCGTTCCCGCTCAGCGTACCCAGGATCGGAATCGTTCCCGTGTTGTTCTGAAAGCCGGCTGTGTCGATGACGCCGGAGTTCAAAAATACAGGCCGCGGAACGACAGTCGCACGAACCGTCTTTCCAAGCACAGCGGATGCCTCGATCGGTGCTTCAATATCGATCAGGCGATCGAAGCCCGGGGTTCCGCTGCGATAGCGCGCGACGCCGGTACCGCCAATCCAGCCGCTGTATGAGGCCTCGAGCGTCGCCAGCTCGAGCTCGGTCTGCTCGCGCTGCGATTTGCCGGCAGGCACAACGCCTCCGCCAGGATCGTAGGAGCCGCGCAGGGGCGGAACGTTCTTCGCCGTGAGCTCCGCATCGGTCGGCGGCACACCTTCGGAAGCAGCAGCCGGCAGAGAGGGATACGAGCCCGATGAGAGCGGCGAGGCAACGTTCGGATAGCTCAGAGGCTGGGCCGGTGCCGGTGTGTACGCGGACGATGTAGCCGTTCCGGTCGACGACCGGCGACGCCGCGTACCGCTGCCTCCGGCTGCAACATCTGGTTGCGGGTACTGCTGCCCGAAGCTATCGCCGGTCTGCCGCGGAGCGACGAACTGCGCGTTCTCGGTTGGCGGCTGGCTTCCACCAGACACTGCGGTGCGCCCAGGGGTGTAGGGTGCGTTCGGCAGATACCGCGGTGTCGGCAGAACATCCGTCACCTCACGCTGCGCAGGCCCGATCTCCGGAGCGGCGTTGCCAAGCTGTACCGGTACCGGAGCCGGCGTGTACCCGAAGCTTCCGGCCGGCGCCGTGTATGGCACATACGGGCCGTAGATGTCGCGGGTTGGGATGACGGCCATCTGCCGCGGCGTCGCAGGCGCAACTTCCCCTGTAAATGGCGATGTGCCCGACGCGGGCACGGGCGTAAAGATCGGCTTTCGCACGTCAGCGAACGTTGAAGGCGGCGGAGAGGCCGTCTCTCCGGTATTCGTCACTCCGGGGAGAGCCCGGTCCTCTAGCTTCGCTGTCGGAACATAATCCTTCAGAGTGCCGCGGCCTCCCGCGGGCGGACTGGCGCGGTACGCCGGATTCGCCATGTACGAGGGGACGACACCCTGCCCCGGGCTTGGCTCCGAGCCCAATGTGACTGGCGGCTGCCCACTCAGATTGCCGTAGTTCGGCAGATATGGCCGGTCTACCTGTGCATTCTGAGCCTGTGCGCCGCCGTTCAGCGTCGTATCGCCGCCGGTGCTCAGCAGAGTCGCCAAATCCTGCGACTGCGTGGCGCTGGGCAGACGGACTGCCGGCATCGGCTGGCTCAGCTCGCCTGCCAGTTCGGCGCCCGGATCGCCCGGAGGCAGCGCCGCCAGTGAGGCGCGGAAGTAGTCGGCCGCGCGGCCGCTGTTTCCATGAGCCTGCTCGAATTTTGCACCCAGCGTCAACATCTGCGCATCCTTCGGGTACGCGTCGAGACCGAACCGCAGCCAGGTTTCTGCATCCTTCTGATCGGCCGAGGCCAGCGCCGCGCCCACTGCGGACTTATAGTCCGAGGCCGTCGCCGCGGTCATATCCTGCGATTTGTAGATCAGGACCGCCTGCTTCGGCAGTCCGGCGCGCGCGTACCCGGCCGCCAGAGCGCGCAGCACGCCAGGATTATCTGGGAACGCCTTCGCCGCTGCATTGAGGATGGCCAGCGAGCGTTTCTGGTCGCCCGCACCCGCTGCCTGGTTCGCCCGGCGCACCGCCCAGTTGGTCCAGATTGTCTGCACCGTCCGGCGCTGCTCATCCGAGAGATCCGGCCGGCCGCCCAGCAGCATGAGCTGCCGGTAGAGTCCCGCATCGTTGCCGCTGTTGAAGAGCAGCCACGCATCCTGCACGTCGATATCGCTCGGCGGCGCCGCGTTCTGCGCGGTGTAGTGCTGCTGCACGCGATTGATGAAGGCCATCGCCTGCCGCGGCTGGCCGAGCCCGTTGTAGATCGCACCGACCGTCTGCAGATACTCCGGGTCCGCTTCCAGTTGGCGCTTCAGTCCAGCAGGAATCTGCTGTGCCTGCGCCAGCGCCTCCTGGTCGTGGCCGGACCCGTGCAGCGCCGCCAGAATGCCCTTCCAGGCGTCCGGCCGGTCGGAGTTCTCCGCCAGCACCTGCCGGTAGATCGGATAGGCCTGCTGCGTGTTGTTGCGCGAGAGATAGATGCCCGCAAGCTGCAACTCCAGGCCGACTGAAGGCTTCTGGTTCGCTGCCGTCTGCTGCGTCACGGCGTGCTCAAGCACCTGCTGCGCCATTTCGAGCTTGTTCGCGCCCTGGTAGACAGAGGCCACCGTGGACTGGAATCCGACGTCGCGCATAGCTGCCTCGTGCGTTGCGGGCGGCATACTCTCGAGCGTCTGGAGCGCCTGCTCGTCGCTCTTCATCGCATGCTCCGCGCGCACCAGGCCCTGCCACGCGCCCGTGTTCGACATATCAGCGGCAAGCACCTGCCGGTAGAGGCCAGCCGCCTGATCGACGTGGTTCGCCTGCTGCAGCAGCGCCGCAAACTGAAGCTGCGTCTCGATCTTCAGCCGGCTTGCATCGGCCGGAAACGGCAGATCGAGCGCACTGCGAAGCACCCGCTGTGCATCCGCATCACGCCCGACGGCGGAGTACGCTGATGCCAGGTTCCGCAGGAAGTCGGGGTCGCGCATCAGTTGCGCGTGCACCGCCGGTGGAATGCGGCGCTCCGTCAGCAAGGCCTGCGGAGAGTTGCCCGCGCTGTAGTAGCTCTGGAAGAGCCCGCGCCAGCCACCCGGCGCGTTCGGCTTAAGCTTCACCAGCTGTTCAAACACCTGCGTCGCCGCATCCGATTGCTGCGCCTTCAGCAGCGTTCCACCGAGCCCTTCGAGCGCCTCCGGACTGGTCGGCCGCATCGCTAAAGCAGCCTGGTACTGCTGCTCCGCGGTCGTCAGATCGTTCTCCTTCAGAGACGTGGATGCTTCGCCCATGGTGAACCAGAAACGGGCGGTCGTCAGCGCCGGATCGAGACCGGCATCCTTCGCGCCGTTCTGTTTAGCCTGGTCGAGAAAGCTGATCGCCGCGCCGAAGTTCGACTGCTGCATGCGGATGTAGCCCAGGCCCGCCAGCGCCCGAGCGTTCTCGGGATCAGTCGCGAGAATCGCCTTGAAGCGCGTCTCCGCCTCCTCCAGCTGCTTCGCGTTAAGTGCCTTGTAGGCGCCCTCAACCTCCTGTCCGCGTGCCCGGCTTGCAATAAGCTCGGGGCTATCCGGGGCAGGGGCGTCGGCTTCACGGCCAGCGGCGGGCTTCGAAGCGGTCTTCGGCTGATTTCGCAGAGCCGCAGCCAGCTGCGCGTCGTTGTGCTTTGCGAGATACGCGCGGATTTCACCCGCCGAGGCAGGGTTCGCCGAGTCCCACACCAGTGACTGCCGCAGGGCTTCCATCGCCGGCTGACTGCTGGGGTGCTTCTCGAGATACCTCCGGCCTTCGGCGCGGGTCTTGGGGTTGTAGGTGAGGATGCGGCCGAGCGCGATCTGATAGCGCGAGTCGGCGGGGTAGTGCTCGACCAGCGCATGCAGGCCGGAGACGGCGTGCGGCCGACCGGCCTCGGTTGCGGCCTCGGTCTCGTAGTATGCCAGCGCCCAATCTCCTGGCGGCGGTGTCTCGCCAAAGACCTTGCGGTAGATGCCCATTGCCTGCGCGTACTGGCCCGCCTCCGCGTACTTGCCGGCCTGCTGCAGCTGCGCGCTGCGTGTGTCGTCGGTCGCAACCTTCTCCGCCCGCAGGATGCCGGGGTCGTTCGGATTGATGGCCCGCAGCCGCTCCAGATAACTTGCCGAGAGCTGTCCATTTCCGCTCAGCTTGGCCGCGCGCGCCAGACCGCTCAGTGCCTCCGTATTGTTTGGGTCTGAGAGCAGCACCTGCTGCCAGGTCTGCGCCGCCATGTCCATCCGGCCCTTGACCTCAAGCGTATGCGCCTTGTCCAGAAGAACCTGCGTCGCCGATTGCCCCACCTGTGCGGCAGCCGGAAGACAGAGCGGAGCGACCGCAAGCGAGCTGCCGAGACATGCGGCGAGAAGCGTTCGGGATGCTGGTTTTCTCTTCATAGACCTTCGAGTCCGTTCAGCAACTGCGAGTGCATCGTTATAGGAGTAGAACAGTGCGCTTTTACTTCACGAAGCTTACCGCGTTTGCAGAAGTTTGTACCGCTTTATCTGCCGGAATCACCTGGATCTACACCCAAAGTTGCACTCTCTCAGGGCGGCTCGTCAGCACTCTCACCGCCACGCCACGATCAGCTTGCCGCCCCGGTCGAAGTGGTACCGCTGCTCGGTCCAGCCTGTCGCGAACAACGCCAGGTTCTGGTCGTAGTACGCCGCCTGTTTTCCATACAGACCACTCGCCGGATCACGCGTCGCGCCCAATCTAGTCAGCTGCGCGCGCTCTTCATTCCGCTTGCCGAGCAACCGCAGGTACGGAACGACAGCAGCAGAGAATCCCGGTGACGCCTCTCGTTTTGTGACCTGACCCTGCGCGTCCACCTCCAGAGGCGGCGTCAACTCATGCTGTAGATACGCGGCCATGCCGGGCAGCTGCGCCAGCATCGCCGTCAAACCCGGCGTCGCCTGATCCGTTAGGCCTAACCACAGATACACACGGATCGCCTCATAGGAGCCGACGGGAACAGCACTGTGATCGCCCGCCGCTCGCTGCGTGGGTGAGACAGACGGCCGGATCGTGGTGCCGGCCGCAATCCAATCCATCGCGAAGCCGGCGCCGCTTCCTTTCTGCAGCATCGTCTGCAGGCTGTTCAGCACGGAGCGCCACGGCCCGTCTGTTTGTAACTCCGACAGGCGCATAAGCACCGGTGGCGGAAGATAGCAGGGGTTTACGATCCATGTCTCGCTATCGGGGTGAAAGCCGGTCGCTCCCGGCAGCAGGGTGATGCCCAGTCCGGGAACGAAGGCCACTTCCTGCTGTGCGATCCGCGTAGCCAGGATCGATCCAAGCTTTTCGTAGCGCGGCTCGCGCCAAAGCCTGCCCGCCTCCGAAAGCGTGTACGCCATCCATAGATCGGCGTCTGATGCAGGGTTCGGGTCGAGTATCTTCCACGCGCCGTCTGGCGCCTTTCCCCAGCTCCACGCCGGCAATCGTAGTGTCATATCGCCGCCGGCCAGGTTTGCCTCCGTCCACCGCAGAAGGCTGTCGAAGCGGCTGCGATCGTTGGCGACCAGGGCGAAGAACATGCCGTACGCCTGGCCCTCGCTGGTGGTGCGGTCCGCCGCCATGTGATCGACAACCCGCCCCTGTCCGTCGACCATGCGATCGGCGTAGCTGTTCCACAGCGGCCACGGCTGCTCCGCGCGACATCCATTGCTTAAGCAGACTGAAAGCGTCAGCAGCAGGCCGGCGCAGCGCAGCGCGAGCCGGCGCCCGTTCGCCGCGCGGGTTGTAGATCGTTGGGTCGTCATCGCCGCTCTACTCGTTACCCTGCAGCCGCGCCCGTGCCCGTCGACGCAGAACCGCACGCAGCAGCGTTGCCATGAGAAAGCAGATCACAACGGCGGTTACAACCATGAGCCAGGGAAAGCGCGAGAACAGGATGTTCAGGTAGGTCCATGTAGAGAGCGACCCGACGTTGTAGATATCATTGCCGATGCGATAGGAGACGAAGCGCGTCCCATGCAGCACGCTCACAGACTGCGATACATCAGACGACTGCGAGGTCTTGAGAAATGTAGCGAGGAAGTTGGGAATCGTTGCATGATCGCGAACCACCATCACCACCACGGATTTGCCCGATCCGCTCGGCCACTCAATGCCCTCCATCAACGCATCCGGCAGACCACCTGCCGTCTCCAGCTGCCCGGACTGCACATGATCGGAGCTCCGCACCTTCCACCATGCATGCTCGATCTGCGCGAAGAAGCCCTGCGTGTCCTGGATGTGAAGGCCGCTGCCGTCGATGACGACCGGCAGGTTCTGGTTGAGACGGCTCAGCGCCGCCTGATCCTCGACCGTGCCCATTACCAGATAGTCCTTGCCGCTGTCGCTTTTCATGCCGTCGTTGTTCGTGACGGACACGTTGAGAACGGGGTAGCCGGTCTGCGCTCCAAAGTGCCCCATGAACGTGAGATACATCTCGATCTCATCGGCCGTAGGTGTGTCCGGGAGAACCACTGCGGTATCGGCTAGATCGGCCTTGCGCGTGAAGGGATAACCGGCGTTTGCAAAGAGTTCCAGATTCGGCATGGGCGCCCAGTGCGGAATATCCGTGATGTCCAGATACGAGTCCTTCAGCACAGCGCCTTGCAGATTATAGGGCGCTGTGTCCTGGCAGCGGCCCTTCTTCGGCAAGAGAAAGATGAACCGCATCATCAGCGAGTTTGAGAACGGCCGCATGTTCGCAACCGGAATGGAGATAACTTGATCCAGCTTCGCCGAGGCCTTCTCCGTGTGCGGCATAGGCGTCGAACTCACGTAGCCGTCATTCATATAAACCTGAATGGTGCTGTCGTTCGAGATCGGAATGCTGTTGTACCGATAGCCCATGTGGAACGACAGGTCCTGCTTGTTGCCGTAGAAGAGATCGGGCGGCAGCCGCATGTAGCCGCGGATCGGCACCGCGCCGTCACCTTGCAGATCGCCTGTCTGCGCGATGTCACCGAGATGCACCACCTTGTCGGTGCGCAGCCAGCGCGGCGCGTCGTCCGGCTCGCGTGGTGCAGGCGCTTTCAGGCTGGGAATACGCACCTGGTCGCCCTGAAAGAGGCCGCGCTGCAGCGTGAGCGCCATGGCCGCCGTGACCAGATCGTCCGGATTGTCGCCCGTCAACACCAGCAGCTTCGAGTACGGGTCCGAAGGATTGGTCCGCATGGCAACCGTCGGCCCTGAGCTTCCCGTGATGTTGAAGCTGGTCGGCAGCTCGGCGGAGTTCTCACTGATCACGATCGCGTTGCCCGCCGGAATCGTCCCGAACGAGACCGGGAAGCGAGCCGGGCGAAAGTCCGTCATGATGCCGAACCACGACGCCACAATACCGGCCGCCTGCATGGCCTTCGGCGAAGGCTGCGCGAGAAAGATGATCGGTACGACGGGGTGCAGATTCACGGCCGCGTCATAGAACGGCAGCGGCAGCAGCTTCAGATCGTTCTGCAGCGGCAGCAGCGCGCCCGCGATCTCGATCGTCGAGTTCGTATCGACGTGGCTCCACAACGTCGAGCTCGACGGGTCTTCGCATTGCGTCGTGTAATGGCCGACAAACTCAAAGTTCAGTTCGTTCTGATGAACCAGCATCTCCGCCGGCATCGTCAGCGTTGCCTCAAGCATGGCGCTCGATTCGTTGCGCGTCACGCTTACGGAGCTCTGTCCGGATCCAGCCTGGTCCGCCGCGACCTCCTTCGCGCCGTTCACCGTCGGCTGCATCGAGACCGGCAGCGTCGCAAAGAGGGTTCCATTGAGCGAGACCTTCAGGTGGCTCAGAGAGGGCAACAGCGCCGGAGAGAAGTGATACCGGATGTGCATCGTCGCCGTCTTTACCACCTGCGTCTGTGGCACGGAGAAATACACGGAGTGATAGGCATCCACACCGCGCAGAACAATGGTGTCTTGCACGCCGACATCCGCCAGTGTGAAGCGGTTGTCAAAGCTTCCCGCCGCGGTCGATCGCGCCTGCACTCCGCCATCGATCACAGCGCCCGCACCGGCGCCCTGCGGCTCGGCGCTCTGTTGCAGCGCCTGCGCTCCAGTAGGCGCCTGCGCGGACTTTGCCATCGTCGCCCCAAAGACAGCCAGCAGAATGAGCGGCGCAATGCTGGTAGCGAGCCGCCCCTTGGGCACGGCTGCCGTCTTATTCGGCTTCCAGAACAGCTCCTGGGCTGTCATCGAGAGACCGCGCATGGAGAGCGAGAAGATCCGTCGCAGGCTGCGCAGCGGACGGTCCGGTTCACGCGATTCGCCCCATCCCAGCCATGTGTCGGCCCGCGAGTAGAGCACCATCGTCAGCGCCTCTTCTTCCTGCAGCGTCAGCGGATCATACTGCGCGCGCAGCACGATACCCTGCGCCTGGACCACCGTTGCGGGCAGCGTTGCATTGCCGTCGAGCACCGGAAAGATCAGCTGGATCGGCTGCCCAGGCTCGACACCCAGCTCACGCTCCACGCGCATCATCACGCCGCCGCTCGACATATCGGCCGTCACGCCGTGGACGATCGTGCCGTTCGGCAGCACCACCTGTCCTGGAACCTCCATGGTCACGCGCACTGTCTGCCGCCTCTGCTGTCCCTCCCACGCCACGCCCACGCACACTCCAAGAATGATCATGTTGAAGCAGGTCCAGAGCAGGTTCATCAGGATCGTGCCGAGATGGTCCGGGTCGTACATGCCGGCAAGAAAGCTCAGCGGGAACGGCAAGCCGGCGCCGGGAAAGTGAAAGTAGCGCGGCAGAGCAGCCAGGATGCCGAGAAGGTTCAGCGACATCATCAACAGGAACGGCTGCGCAATGCGCGAATCGAAGAAGCTCTTGTTCACGACGCCGCCCTTCGCGGTCACGTTGAAGCTGCCCAGCTTGGGGTTGACCAGGGCGAGCATCGTCGGAAGAAAGATATAAGGTGCGAGCACGGTCTCGTAGATCTCGTTCCAAAAGGAGTGGCGATGCGCCCCTTGAATGCGGGAGTTCGTGATGTTCGAGAGCACAAGGTGGGGAAACGCATACGCCAAAATCGCCGCCCAGTAGCCCGGAACGTTTGTGTGGCCGAGCAATAGATAGATCAATGGCGCCGTAAGAAAGATCAGCCGCGGAAAGGCATACAGGAAGTGCGACATGGCGTTGAAGTAGCACAGCCGCTGGGCTGGCTTCAGCCCCCGTGCAAACAGCGGATTATCCGTCCGCATGATCTGAATCATGCCGCGCGCCCAGCGAATTCGCTGCTTCACGTGGCCCGACAGACGCTCCGTCGCGAGGCCCGCTGCCTGCGGAATATTGATGTACGCCGTATTCCATCCGTTCATCTGCATGCGCAGCGAGGTGTGCGCATCTTCGGTCACTGTCTCGACCGCAATGCCGCCGATCTCATCGAGCGCCGAGCGTCGCAGCACCGCGCAGGAGCCGCAGAAGAACGTCGCATTCCAGAAGTCGTTACCATCCTGCACGATGCCGTAGAACAGCTCGCCCTCGTTCGGAATAGTTCGGAATTGGCCAAGATTACGCTCGAACGGATCGGGCGAGTAAAAGTGATGCGGCGTTTGCAGCATGCCCAGCTTGGAGTCGCGCAGAAACCAGCCCAGCGTCACCTGCATGAAGGAGCGCGTCGGCACGTGGTCGCAGTCGAAGATCGCGACGTAGGGCGAGTCCAGCCTGGCTAGCGCGCGATTGATGTTGCCGGCCTTGGCATGGTTGTTGTCGTCCCGCGTCATATAGCCGATGCCGGCCTCTTCGGCAAACGCGCGGAACTCCGGGCGCTTGCCGTCGTCGAGGATGTACACGTTGAGCTTCTCCGCCGGCCAATCGATATTCATCGCGGCCAGTGCGGTGTAGCGCACCACGCTCAGCGGCTCGTTATATGTCGGTATCAGCAGGTCGACCGCGGGCCACGTCTCCGGATCATCCGGCAGCGGCACAGGCGTGCGGCGAAGCGGCCACAGCGTCTGCAGATAGCCCAGGAACAGAATGATGAACGCGTACGCCTCCGCCAGCACCAACAGCGAGATGAAGAATGCGTCCAGCAGACTCCACGTAGTGCCGGGGTCCGCGAAAAACTTTACCGTGGTCGCCATGCGCCAGTATCCGTACCGGAAGGTCGAGAACATCGACACCAGCATTAGGGTCAGCGTGACCAGGTACGAGCTCGAGCTTCGATCCATCCAGATGGCCAGCGGGACGATCAGCGCATCGAGGATGATCTGCTGCGGCCACGTCAGCTCAAGAATCCCCGAGAAGACAAGAAATGAGAGACCGCCGGCGATGATGACAAAGCGAAGCAGCTTGAGCAGAGCACCATCGCCCGACTCAAACTCCTGCCATAAAGAAGCGCGGCTCATCGTTCACTCCATCGCACGTTGCGAAAGCCGGCCGTAGCCGGCGCGGACTGCGCGCGTAGCCAGGTCGCCAGGTTCATGTAGTCCTCGGCAACCGGCGCATCGGGCGAGTAGTCGATGATCGTCATGCCCTCGGCAAGCGCCTCACTTACCGCCGGCGCGCGCCGAATGACGAACGGCAGCAGACGCTCGCCGAGCTGTCTCCGCAGCACCTCGCGTACATCCAGATGCAGTGGAAGTGCGGTATCGAATTGGTTGAGGACATAGAAGAACTTCAGCGGTGTGCCATCCGCGCCATTCACGCCGTGGAAGAACTTCTCGATCGCCTGCAGGCTTATGACCGAGTTCATATCCGGCGCGACCGGCACCAGCACCGTCGGGTTCAGGCGCGCCATGCGGCGGATCACCCAGCTGGTGCTGGACGTCAGGTCCAGCACGATGCGGTGTGTACCCCGGCCGCTGCCCGCAATCTCTTCGACCAGCGCCTCCTGCGCGGCTTCATCGCCGGGATCCTGATCGACTCCATAATTGACCAGGTAAATCGGCGCATCTGTACTGCCGCTCGGAGGAGAGAACGTGCGCACGGTGCCCTGCCGCAGCTCGCTCGCACCAAAGTAGTACGGCAGCAGCCCGTGCGAGGTCGTATCGGTCAGCAGCACCTTCTCGCCGAGAGAGGAGAGCGATCGGCCCAGCGTGGCAACGAGCGATGTCTTGCCGACGCCGCCCGCCAGCGAGAACACCGCGAGCACCGGCGTGCGCGTCTCCTTCTGCCGGACCGGCGCGGCCTCCTGACGCTCCTGCCCTGTCTGCTCAAAGACTCCCTTCAGTGCATACCAGCGCGAGGCCACGCGCTCGCGCGACCGCTGCAGCGTATCAGCAACAGACTGCTGCGCCTCAGAGTGTTCCTGCTTCGGGGCCGGCGTGGATCTGGGCGCGGACATCTCTCCCGTCTTCCGGGTCTCCTGCGCCCCGTCCCTTGCTCCGTCCTTGGCTCCATTCTTGGAGCCCTCTTTGGCCCCCTCGTTGGCATAAATCCACGCCGGACCGACCGGATCGGCAGCCCGCGATGCTTTCGCTGGCGCCGCTTCCTCCGATCGCGTTGGCCTCGCCTCCGGCGTCGTACGTGCCGTTGGAGCATTCGCATAGGCAATCGGCTGCGCCTGCTCCCGGCGGTAGGCGGCGATGGCGCGATCGGAGTCCGTCGGGCGATAGCCCGCCAGGTCCTGGCGCCGGCGCTTTGGCGTTGGATCCTCAAGCTGCCCGGCCGTCTCTTCCCGCGGCTGCGGCACGGACACTCTCCGCTCCGGAACAGGACTTGGCGAGGGCGCGCGCCGTGGAGTCTCCCCTGCCTCGCTCAGCCGCGACGACTGTGATCCGGCCGGAGCCGAACTCGCCCAGAGCATCTGCCGGGGTGCGGCGGCGACCGCGGGCGGAGTCGTGGGGCCGGGTGTCCAGATTCGTGGGGCCGTCTCCGGCCTGACCTCCTCCACTCTCGCCTCCAGTCGCGGAAGCGTGGTCTCCCGC
Organism: uncultured Acidobacteriaceae bacterium; assembly: GCA_964246835.1. GTDB lineage: Bacteria > Acidobacteriota > Terriglobia > Terriglobales > Acidobacteriaceae > Edaphobacter. Next base: position 59,558 of record CAXTRT010000016.1, read on the forward strand.
GTCGCATAGGGAGGGACCGGCCGCGGTGCAGAACGGGAGATGGACGAGATTGGCTCCCGGGGGGCCGGCGTCATCTCAGCGGATGAGTCGGACTCAGGACGGTAGATCTGCCGCACGCCGGACGCATCGTCCGGCCGATAACCTTGAGGGCGGCGGGGTGCAGCGGGTCGCGACATGGGCATAGGTGTGGGCATAGCGGAGAGTTCGGCTTCAGGCTGCGGATCGGGAGCTGGAGCGCGATGGTCCTTTTCAGAAAGGAAGGAAGGCCGCTCAGGAAGGAAAGAAGGCCGTCCCCGGTCGGCCCGGTGGCGATTCGGATGCAGTTCCACAGACGGCTCACGGGGCGTCTCCACAAGCTCCGGAGCGTCTCTTCCGTCCTCTGCGACAGCAGCCGATCGAATCTCCGGCGTATACGGGTCTGAGATTTTTCCCGGCACGTCCGCATCATCCGGATAGGTCGCATGGGCACGCCGGCCGCGGGAGTCCGCTTCGGCGTAGAGCGCTGCCTGTCGCCGCGCGGAGGCGTTCGCCTGAGCAATCTCGTACTCTTCCTGTCGAGCGGCCACCTCGGCTTGTGCCGCGGCCTCCGCGCGTCGCGCTGCTTCAATGCGTTCCGCAGCCGCCATCTGGGCTGCCTGCTCCGCCTCGTGCAGCGCCTGCAGGTGCTGTGCCTTGCCGTTCGTCTCCTGCGCCTCGGCAACCTGCCCGGCGCGCTTCGCGCTCTGCTCCGCAACCGTCGCCGCGGCCTCGGCGTCCGCCTGGGCACGCAGCTCTACCTCACGAACCTGTTCGGCCGCACGGTGACGCAGCTGGGCGCGGTACTCCCGGCGCGAGGCGGAAAAATCACGATACTTTGCTCCGTGAAGGTTAGCCCAGGAGTAAAGAACGGCGACATCCTCGGGGGTTTCCACACTCGGGATCTCGTCGAATTGTTCGGAGTTACGGCTATCCATAAAGGGGTCCTGTAGTCACTGGTAACTACTGATTCCTGGTTACGTCTGGATCCATGCAAGGGCAAAAGGGAGTAACTCTGCACTCTATTCCGTGCAATAAGCAGAGGCTACCGGGGGGGTGGTGGGGAGTCAATGGATGTGGCATGACACTTTAGTGTCATCTAATACAACTGCAAGTGGCGGGCGATGCAGGAGTTAGACCCGCCAAGTGCTTCAGTATGCTAACGTTGTAGACAGGTGAGAGCCTGTAGCTCAGTCGGTAGAGCATCGCCCTTTTAAGGCGTTGGTCCTGGGTTCGAGCCCCAGCGGGCTCACCACTCCCTCTTCGTAGAGCCGCTCAAAGAGCAACGTCCGCCGAGACCCATGCAATGCGCGTAGGGTCTCAGCGGCCGTGCCTGATTGCAGGCCAGCTAGATTTTAGGAGTGGGTGACCGGCTCCTCGGCAAAGGTTGCGCGAACACCCTCTTCGAGCTCCGTGAACGGCGCCGTATACCCGGCAGACCGCAACCCCGAGATCTCGGCCTCGGTGAAGTGCTGGTAGCGATCCTTGAGGTCGCCCGGAAACGGAATGAACTCGATCGTTCCAGCCCCGTGAACGGCCATCAGCGACTCGGCTACAGCCTTAAAGGTGCGGGCATGGCCGGTGCCGGCGTTCACGACGGCCTGAACCGGCTTCTTGGGGGAGTCGGGCAGCAGGCCGCCGAAGAACATGTTGATCCGCGCCAGATCCTTCACGAAGACGAAGTCGCGGCGCTGCTCGCCATCCGCGTAACCACCCGAGCCCTCGAACATGCGGATGCTTCCAGTCTCGACGAGTTGCCGGGTGAAGTGGTGAATGACCGAGGCCATGCGGCCCTTATGCTGCTCGCGCGGACCGTAGACGTTGAAGTAGCGCAGGCCAAGGACGGTCGATTGAAACGTTGGCGCCAGACGGCGGACGTAGTTATCGAACACCAGCTTCGAGAAGCCATAGACATTGAGCGGCCGCTCGTTGGCCGGATCTACCGCGAAGCTGGTCGACGCGCCATAGGTCGCGGCGGTCGAGGCATAGATGAAGGGGATCTCGCGCTCGGTAGCAAAGTGCAGCAGCACCTTCGAGTAGTCGAAGTTGTTCCGCATCATGTACTGGCCGTCGTCTTCGAGGGTGTTGGAGCAGGCGCCCTGGTGCAGAATGGCCTCGACTGGCTCCTCATCGAAGTCGCCCTCAATGAGGAACTCGAGAAAGTCGAGCTTGTCCATATAGTCTGCGTAGACTGCGCCCTGCAGGTTGAGGAACTTTGGGCCGGAGAGGTTCGGCGCCGGAGCGAGATTGTCGACAACAAGGATGTCGGTGTGGCCTGCGCGGTTGAGCTCGTGGACGAGATTGGAGCCGATAAAGCCTGCGCCGCCGGTAACGATGATCACGTGTCTGGTTCTCCAGACTTAGTTTAGTCGGAGTCGTGACCCCGCGTGAGCCCAAGATCCCTGGAGATCCCCCAAAGTCTTTAGACCTGCGTCCCCGAAAAAGCTCTTGCAGCGAGTGCTCGGGGAGTGTAGAAGGTTTGCGGATGGAGGTAGGCAATGACGATCGAGACGTATCTGATGTTTAAAGGCGACTGCCGGGAGGCCTTCGAGTTCTACCACTCCGTTCTGGGAGGCACGATCGAAGCGATGTTTCCCTACGGAGACTCCCCCACCGATGCGCAGGTTTCAGACGAGTGGAAGAGCAAAATCATGCATGCCCGGATGGTGATCGACGGACAGGCGATCATGGCGTCAGACGCACCTCCGGGACGCCAGGATACGCCCGCCGGCTTCAATGTATCGCTCTCCGTGGCGTCGGTCGCGGAGGCGGAGCGAGTCTTCGCCGGCCTCAGCGAGGGCGCGCAGCGCATCACCATGCCGCTGGGCGAGACCTTCTGGGCGAAACGATTCGGCATGTTCACGGACCGCTTCGGGGTGCCATGGATGGTGAATGGCGGAGAGTGAAATGCCCTAGCCGTCAGTGCCGGTTGCGCTGTCGATCGCGACGGGAAGGCGCCCATTGAGGCGCTGTTTTAACGTGTCGGCCAGCCGGATCGCAAGAGCCACGATCATCTGGGTCGGGTTGCAGTGACCGCCCGTCGGGAAGGTGGAGCTCCCTGCGATGTAGAGGCCGTGTATCCCGTGCACCGCGCCGTGGCGATCGACCACGCCATACTGCGGGCTGTCCGCCATCCGCGTTGTCCCCATCGGGTGGGCTACATCGGGAAATGTGCCCGGCGGGAAACCCTCCCCTTTGCCGATCCACTCCGCCAGCTGCGGCGCGACCTTTCCGATGCTGCTGAAGTGCGCCGCCACCAGCGTCGCCATGCGGCGGATCGTGCGCGCCTCCACCTCGTGCGTGCGCCAATCTATCTGGGAGATCCGCTTTCCGTGACGATCGCGCTGATCGGAGAGCCGGACGCGGCTGTTTGGGTCGGGTGCCTGCTCGCACATGCAGACCAGCTCCAGGCGCTTGAGCTTGTGCGGCGTTCCCTTGCGAGCAAGAAAATAGTTGTACAAACCGCGGGTAAACAGGCGCGGGTGGAGTGCAATCAGAAGAGAGTCCCGCCGCACGGTGCTCCGGTCATTGAGCAAACGCGTGAAGGCGCTCCATGGATCGTCCGGCGCAATGATCTCCCGGACAAAAGCGGAGCAGTTAACCAGGCGCTCTGCTCGCTGCAGCGCCGGGCTGAGGCGGAATCCGCGCAGGAACCGATTCTCGCCGGTAGCGCTTTTGACGCGGTAGGAGAGGAACTGCTTGCGCAGAGGTCGCGAGACCCGCGGAAAGACGCCGACGGTGTCACGCGGATGATCCATCAGAAAGCGGCCGACGAGATCGTTTGCATTTCCAAGGCCGCCCTGCACGAGTTGGTCGGACGCCAGCAGCAGGCGCGCGTTTTCAATTCCACCGGCGCAGACAAGAACCGTTCTGGCTTGCACTCGATGCACTCGCCCCTCGGGAGCGACAACGTCCAAGCCCGACACTGCCGAGCCCGCGGCGTTGGTGTGAAGGCGAAGCACGGTCGCATGGGTGACCAGCGTGACGTTCGTGCCGAGTCGCCGCAGGAGATGCCTGCCAAAGCGCATGAAGTCACGTCGCGAGATCTCATCCCGGCTCAGCTGCCAGAAGAATGGGAGCAGGTACTTCGGATCGGCACGTTGCGCCGGTACAGACCGGCCCGCCAGCTTCCAGAAGCGGTCGTCGCTAAAGCCTGTGCCGACGCCCAGGCCCAGGTACTCCCGCGATCGCTCGAGATAGGGCGTCAGGTGGTCCAGGGGGAAGGGCCAGCCGCTGTGGGGCAGCCACTCCCGGCGCTCAAAGTCGATCTCGTCAAAGGGAGCGCAGCGGCCAGTCCACGTATGCGAGCTGCCGCCCACAATGCGATTCCGAACCTGCCATTGATTGAGAACACGGCTGCGTCCTACACTCTCGATCTCGTTAAGGGAGTCCGCACGCTCCTGGCGATCAAAGCCGCCGCTCTCGAGCAGCAACACCCGAAGCGCGGTTCCGGAGAGCTCGCGGGCCACCGTAGAGCCTGCGGGACCTGTTCCGACAATGCAGACGTCGCACTCGAGGCGTGAGGTGTCACCGACGCTTGAGATGTCACTGACGGCCTGCAGATCGATATGGGGCATGCACCTGACTTCCTCCACGAAGCGCTTCTCTTGAGGGGAATGATGTGCAACTATCGCATCGATTCCGGCTTCCGGAAACGCAAACCGGGTGCCGCTTGAGTATGCTGCATTCCCCCGGCGATACTTTGCAGCGGTGAAAGCGCGCGTCTTAGATGATTACGGAAGAGGCCGGCGCCGTCAGCTTCTTCACGATGTTGGTCGTAGAGAATCCTTCCACGGTAGGAATGATCTCCACCCGGCCGCCGACGGCAAGCACAAGTTCGTGGCCGACGACCGTCTCGACGGTGTAATCGCCGCCTTTTACCAATACGTCGGGGCGAAGCGTTTGGATGAGCTCGAGCGGCGTGTCCTGCTCGAAGAGGACGACAGCATCGACCGAGGCGAGGGCGGCCATGACGCGGGCGCGCTCGCGCTCACCAACGATCGGCCGAGTCGGGCCCTTTAGGCGGCAGACGGATGCGTCGGCGTTGAGACCGAGGATGAGCTTCGATCCGAAGCGGTGGCAGTCCTCAAGCAGGGTGATGTGACCGACATGCAGCAGGTCGAAGCAGCCGTTGGTGAAGATGATCGTCTCGCCTGTCGCCCGCCACTCGGCCACGCGGGCACGGGCGCCCTCAAGCGTGAGGATCTTTTCGGCGGAGACAACGCCGGAGCTGGGGGTCAGCACCGCAACGAGCTCGGCGGCGGAGACCGGCACGGTGCCCATCTTGCCGACGACGATACCGGCCGCCAGATTAGCGAGCTCGACCGATGTGCTGACCGGCACAGCCGCGGCGAGGCAGGCCGCCAGCGTCGCGATAACAGTATCGCCGGCTCCGGAGACGTCGAAGACCTCGCGGGCGCGGGCGGAGTGCTCCTCGATTGCGGGTGTGATGCCGCCGACAGGCGCGCGCAGGATCGCTATTCCCTTCTCCGATCGAGTAACCGTGAGGAACTGGAGTTCATGCTCGGCGACGAGGGCCTGGCCAGCCGCGAGCAGCGCGGGGGTATCTGCGACAGGAAGCTGTGTGGCGGCCGAGAGCTCGGCCAGGTTAGGGCAGACGGTGGTCGCGCCGCTGTACTTCGAGAAGTCGTGAGTCTTCGGGTCGGCAAGCACGGGAATACCGCGTGCGCGCGCCGCTCCGATAACTGCCGCGCAGAGCTCCGGGGTAAGCGCGCCCTTGGCGTAGTCAGAGAGCACCACGGCGTGGACCTTGGCGGTCAGGTCAACGGCGCGCTGGCGGAGGCGGTCGAGCTCGACGGCGGGGATCGGGTCGGAAGACTCAATATCCAGCCGCAGAAGTTGCTGACGGCGGCCAATGATGCGGGTCTTGGACGCCGTAGGACGGGATGACGAGACCATGCCGAGCGTGTCGACGTGAGCGGCTTCAAGCAGGCTGGCCAGCTGCGCCTGCTCGGCATCGTCGCCCCACAGGCCGGCGAGAAAGGTCTGGCAGCCAAGGCCGGCGAGGTTGAGGGCGACATTGGCGGCACCGCCGGCACGGTCATAGCGCTGCGCATGGCGCAGGACGGGAACGGGAGCCTCGGGAGAGATACGGTCGACCTCGCCCTGGATGTAGCGGTCCAGCATGACATCGCCGATGACAAGGATGCGGAGGTCGTAGAAGCCGCCTTCAAGAAGGCCGAGCAGGATGTGGAGGTCTGGAAGCATGCGCCTTTAATCCTCTCACCTTCCGTCGGGATTTTCGAGGCGACCGGCAGCCTGAGTGCCTGTCCGTAAAGAGGTTACGCCTGTCGCTCAGGCTTGCAGGCGAGGCTGTTAAGATCCGGTTGCAACCGAGGGACTGTATGGACGCCTTCGGCCCCGGTCTGCCACAATAAACGAGCAGTCGGCTCGCGCGGCATGTGCGTGCGAGCCGCGAAACGAAGTTCTCCCCTGGAGCGTTCATGAGCACAGTACAAATTGGAAGCAGGCAGGTTGGCGATGGTCAGCCCTGTTACGTCATCGCCGAGGTCGGCATTAATCACAATGGCGACATCGATCTTGCCAAGCGATTGATCTCTGTCGCGGCCGCCGCGGGTTGCGATGCCGTCAAGTTCCAGAAGCGCACAGTGGAGGTCGTCTACACCGAAAAGGAGCTGGCGACGCCACGGGCAAACCCATTTGGCGAGACGAATGGCGACCTGAAGCGAGGACTCGAATTCGGCCAGGAGGACTACGAAGAGATCGCTAGCTTCTGCAAGTCGCTGAAGATTCCATGGCTGGTCTCTCCCTGGGACGAGCAGTCGGTGGACTTCATGGAGAAGTTCGACACGCCCGTCTACAAGATCGCGTCGGCCTCGCTCACGGATGACAACCTGCTGAAGCACGTGCGCTCGACCGGCAAGCCGATCTTTGCCTCCACCGGCATGAGCACGTACGACGAGATTGACCACGCGGTGCAGGTGCTGGGCAAGAAGGACCTGATCCTGATGCACACCACATCGACCTATCCCGCCAAGTACGAGCAGCTGAACCTGCGGGCGATTCCCGAGATGCACGCCCGGTACAACGTGCCGATCGGCTACTCGGGCCATGAGACCGGCATTCCGACGACGGTGGCGGCTGCGGTTCTGGGTGCCTGCGCGGTCGAGCGCCACATCACCATGGACCGCGCTATGTGGGGCTCGGATCAGTCGGCCTCGCTCGAGCCGAACGGCATCAGCCGGCTGGTTCGCGACATTCGCCTGGTCGAGCAGTCGCTCGGTGACGGCGTGAAGCGCGTCTACGAAGAAGAGGTGCCGGTGATGAAGAAGCTTCGGCGTGTGGGAGCGGCTGTTTAACGCATGCCCTCTCCTACCCGAACCCTCGATGGCCTGGAGACACTCCAGGCCATCGCCTTTGATGTCGATGGCGTACTGACCGATGGCAAGCTGACCTGGGGACCGAACGGCGAGGAGTCAAAGACCTTCGCCTTCTCGGACATCATGGGCATCTCGCTGGCGCGCAGGCTTGGAATCAAACTCGCACTGATCTCGGGTGAGAACTCGCCGCACGTGACCCGCTACGCCGAGAAGCTGAAGATGCACCACGTCGTGATGGGCTGCCGCGACAAAGCCACGGCGCTCGGTGAGTTTGCGGCTAAGTTCAAGGTGCCATTCGCGGACGTCTGCTTCTTCGGCGATGACGTCAACGACCTCTTCGCCATGGAGATCGCTGGCATGTGCGCGTGCCCGAAGAACGCCGCCGAAGAGGTTCTGGAGTACGTCGGCCAACGCGGCTTCGTCGCGTCGCAGCATGGCGGACACGGTGCCGTGCGCGAGTTCGTCGATGCCATCCTGAAGGCGCGCGGACTGCGCGGGCGCGACGTCTTTCTCCTGCGGCCACCGGAGTAAAATTGCGACGAAGTAATGTAAACTTTCCAGCATGGCAGAGATGGAAACAAGCGCGATTGCTCTTACCCCTGAATTGATGGCGAAGGTTGCGGCGACAGCGCAGACAGAGCGTCGCTCGGTCAATGAACTCGTCGCGGCTGCGGTGAAGCGATATCTTCATGCACAGGACAATCATGAGGCCTTAGTTCGCTGGGGTCACGAGTACGGTCGTTCCCTCGGCATCAACTCCGACAGCGATGTTGAGCGTATGGCTGATGAGTGGCGGGCAGAACAGCGGACCGCCCTCTAAGAATGCAGCGAGTTGTTCTCGATACCAACGTATTGATCTCTGCTGTTATCTCAGATGGTCGCGCCTCGCGCGTCTTCACACAGGCGGTTCAGGGACGATTCCGACTCGTCGTTTCTTTACCAATACTTGATGAGCTGGAACGAAAGTTGACACAGAAGTTCCGCTTTACTCCCGCGACCACTCGTGCTGTCTTGGCTAATATCCTGCAAGCAGCGCAGATCGTGTCTCCGAATGTCCGCTTTATCGCAGTGCCGCGCGATCCCGATGACAATCGTATTTTGGAGTGTGCCGTTGCGGGTCAGGCGGACGTCATCGTCACGGGCGACCAGGATCTGCTCTCGCTTGGTCAATTCCATCAAATACCGATCGTTAGCGTGCGTGTCTTTTCAGAAGACCTGCTCAGGCTGGCTCAGCCAAAGCCTCCGCACAATGAATCGCCGTCATAAGATAGAGACTGACATGAAGCTCTCTGATTACGTGCTGACGTTTGTTGCCGATCTCGGCATCAAAGATCTCTTTCTTGTAACCGGCGGCGGTGCGATGCACCTGAACGCCTCTCTCGGTGCGGAGACGCGCATCCGTCCGATCTGTAACTCGCACGAGCAGGCCTCGGCCATCTGTGCCGAAGGCTATGCCAAGGCGACGAATGGCCTGGGCGTCTGCATGGTGACGACAGGGCCGGGCGGAACCAATGCGGTGACGGGCGTCGCGGGCGCGTGGCTGGATTCGACGCCGACCCTCTACATCTCCGGCCAGGTGAAGCGACCGGATCGCATGTTCGACGCACAGACCGGCAAGCCGCTCGGCATGCGGCAGCTCGGTGTGCAGGAGATCGACATCTGCTCCATCATTCGGCCAATCACCAAATATGCGGAGACAATCTTGGAGCCGAAAGATATTCGCTACCACTTGGAGAAGGCGGTCTACCTGGCCATGCACGGGCGGCCAGGACCGGTTTGGATCGATATCCCGCTGGACGTCCAGGCCTCGCCAATCGACGAGTCCAAGCTGCGCGCGTTTGATCCTAGCGATCCCGCGGAGAAGGCCTCGCTGGGCAACATCACCGGGACCGCGGACGTGCCGGCGGACGTAGCCGCGATGATTGAAGCCTTTAATCGCTGCGAGCGGCCGCTGCTCTTTGCCGGCAATGGCATCCGGCTGGCACGTGCGGAGGCGGAGTTCGAAGAGCTGCGGCAGTACCTGGGCGTGCCCACGGTTGCGACCTGGTGTGCGGCGGATCTGGTGCCGTCCGACGATCCGACCTACGTCGGCCGGCCGGGATCGGTCGCCGCGCGCGGAGCGAACTTTGCGCTGCAGAACTCAGATTTTCTGCTGGCGATCGGGGTGCGGCTGGACTTCGCCATCACCGGCTACGCACCGCAGAATCTGGCGCGCGAGGCCCACAAGGTTGCAGTCGATATCGACCCGGCGGAGTTACAGAAGCTCTTCCCCTACCTGCAGCAGCCCATCTGCGCGGATGCGAAAGTGTTCCTCACCGAACTGCTGAAGCATAAGGACAAGCTGAAGCCGCGCAATCTCAAGCCGTGGCTCGATCGCTGCGCGGACTGGAAGACGCGCTATCCAGTCGTCACGAACGAACACCGCAAGCCCGAGGGCCTGGTCTCGATCTTCAACCTGGCCGAGGTGCTCGGAACCGAAGTGAAGCCCGAAGACCGGCTGGTCGTCGGCAACTCCGGCTCTGGCATCGAGATCTACCTGCTTGCCTGCCCCACACTGCACTCGCAGCGGCTGTATCATACGGCCGGTCTTGGATCGATGGGCTACGCCATCCCCATGGCCATTGCGGTCGCAATCGCGAATCCCGGCCGCGAGGTCATCGCGGTCGATGGCGACGGCGGCTTCCAGTTCAACATCCAGGAGCTCGAAACGATTCACCGCCTGCAGCTTCCGATCAAGTTCTTCGTGCTGAATAACGATGGCTACTCGTCGATCCGGGCCTCGCAGGCTGCGTACTTTGGCAAAGCGTCCATCGGCGCGGACGAGCGCACAGGGCTGACGATTCCCAATCTCAGCAAGGTAGGCGCGAGCTATGGGCTGGCCACCTATGTTCTCAAAGATCAGACGGATCTGCGGGCCGAGGTGCGCAAGGTACTCGCTATCCCGGGACCGGTGCTGTGCGACGTCAACGTGCTGCCGGATGAGGTACGCGCACCGCGGCTGCAGTCCTACCAGAAGCCGGATGGATCGTTTGTGTCGAAGCCGCTCGAGGATCTATTCCCCTTTCTCGAGCGTGAGGAATTTCTCGCAAACATGATCGTGGCTCCGTTGCCGGAGTGAGCGCGGCGGCTGGAGAGATTCTTCGCTCTCCAGCCCGTCCTCTACGGTACTAATGGGCGACCTGCGAGGCAGGGGGCCGCGCCTCATCTGCGATACTAGCCGTGCATGTCGACCGAGCTCCCACTCCCCGAGATCGAGGTTCACCCCAGGCACCCGCCCGTGGTGCCCATCGCGCAAAATCCCGACATCCCCACGCGCCGGCTCGCCAGGCTGGTGCAGAAGTTTCCCAAGCGGCAGTTTGTCCGCTACGTCTCGGTCGGCATATGGAACACAGTCTTTGGCTATGCCTCGTTTGCGGCGTCGCTCTTTCTGTTCTCGCACCTTCTCCCGCAGCGGTTTCTTTATCTCGCGGTCGTCGTCGCATCGCTGATCTGCACGCCGCTGAACATCACGATGGCGTACTTCTGCTATAAGTTCTTCGTCTTCCGGACCAAGGGCAACTACCTGATGGAGTGGCTGCGCTGCTTCGCGGTATATGGTTTGGGCATGCTGCCGGGGCTGCTGATTCTGTCGGCACTCACGCGGCTCCTGCAGACCCTGCTCCACACGCATCGCGCGCCGCTGGTGGGCATGCTGCACCAAGCGCAGGACGCCGTCGCGGGCCATGATGCGCTGGTCTCCATCCTGGCGCACGCGTCGAACTCAAAGGCTGCCGCGGGATACATCGCCGGTGCAATCGTTATGGGGTTCACGACCGTCTCCGGATTCGTTGGGCATCGCAAGTTCTCGTTCAAGCCGGCAAAGTCCCCCGCCAGCTAAAGCTATTCCAGAGGGTGTACCGCAGGCCACGCATACCGGCGCTGTGCTTCGCTTTGCTAGACTCATTCAGAGTTTGAGACGTCACACCATCCAGAGGCCCTGTTGAAGACCATCAGCATCGTGACTCCGTGCTACAACGAGCAGGATAATGTCCTGAATCTTTACACCCAGGTTCGGGATGTGATGGCCGGCATCGGCAAGTACCAGTACGAGCACATCTTCATCGATAACAGCTCACGTGACGCAACGGTGACCATCCTAAAGCAGATCGCCGCGCAGGATCCGAACGTCAAGGTCATCGTCAACTCGCGTAACTTCGGGCATATCCGGTCGCCCATTCATGCGCTCTTTCAAGCCAGGGGAGACGCGGTCCTCGGCATCGTGGCTGACCTGCAGGATCCGCCGCCGATGATCGCCGATCTGATCCGTGAGTGGGAGAACGGCGCGTACTGCGTCCTCGGCATCAAGCGCACGAGCGAAGAGGCGTCATTGATGTTCTGGGCGCGCAAGCAGTACTACAGGATCGCCGAGCGCCTGAGCTCGATCGAGACGATCCAGAACTACACGGGCTTCGGCCTCTATGACCGCAAGGTTGTGGATCTGGTGCGGTCCTTCGACGATCCGTATCCGTACTTCCGCGGCATGATCGCCGAGATCGGTCTGCCGACAGTTAAGCTGCTCTACGACCAGCCCTCGCGCAAGTTCGGCATCACCAAGAACAACTGGTACACGCTCTACGACATCGGCATGCTGGGCATCATCAATCACTCTAAGGTGCCGCTGCGGCTGGCGACCTTCGCCGGCTTCGCAGGGGCGGCGCTGAGCTTTCTGATCGCGTTCTTCTATCTCCTGTTGAAGCTCGTATTCTGGTCAACGTTCTCTGTGGGCGTCGCGCCGATGCTGATCGGCATCTTCTTTATCGCGTCGATCCAGCTGGTCTTTCTGGGTGTCATGGGGGAGTACGTTGGCGCGATCTACACCCAGGTGCAAAAGCGGCCGTACGCGGTAGAACTCGAGCGAATCAACTTCGAGAACGGCTTTGGCGACCCGAAGACCGGGCCGGTGGCGCTGCCGATTCAAACCATCACGATCCCGCCGCCGTCGGATCTTCCGGCTTCGGCGCGTATGTAACCTGAGCGCGTTCGCTCAAACGAAACGGTAGAGGGAGAGGTCATGCAGGATTTGGTCAAAAAGCAGCTGTCGCAGTCGATTGCAACCATGCAGAAGGTGCTGGCGGATGAGGCCATCCATGACGCGGTCGTGCGCGCCGGCGAGATTACCGCGGCGGCGATGAAGGATGGACGCAAGCTGATGGTGTGCGGCAACGGTGGCTCCGCGGCCGACTCGCAGCATCTGGTGGCGGAGTTTGTCTCACGGCTCACCGTCGACCGGCCGGCCCTGCGCGCGATCGCCCTGACAACTGATACATCCATCCTGACGGCGATCGGGAACGACTACGACTACAACAACATCTTTGAACGGCAGGTGGAGGCGCTGGGAATCAAGGGAGACGTGCTGCTGGCGATCTCGACCTCCGGCAACTCGAAGAACTGCGTCAAGGCCTTGAAGCTGGCCAGGCAGATGGGGATTCACACTGTCGCCTACACCGGCAACGCTGGCGGCACGATGAAGGAGCATGCGGAGATCAACGTGGTTATTCCGTCGAACACCACGATGAATATCCAGGAGTCGCATCTGGCACTTGAGCACATCTACTGCATGGTGGTGGAACGGTACTACTTTGGACCGGACTTCGGATCGAAGCCGCAGCAACTGGCCGAATAGCTCGCTCATTCTCACAGGGAAGCAGCATTTTTATAGAGCTGCAACACTGGTCGCGCCATCCAGCCAACCACATACCGGCGAGGTGGCTCCTAGCAAACAGAGGATTTTTATGGCCAATCAGAATGAGTATGTGAAGACAGTGATTCAGGTCCTGCACGACGGCGAAAAAGGTTTCCCCGATATCGGCGAGCACCTCAAGGATCCGCAAGCCAAAGCGTTCTTTATGCAGGAGGCGCAGACACGCGGCTCCTTCGCGCGCGAACTCTACGCGGAATATGGATCCACTACAGGAGAGAGCGAAGACATCGGCGGCACTGCGGCGGCTCCGCTGCATCGGCTCTGGGGCGATCTGAAGGCCAATCTGGGCGGCGGCGATCACACTTTGCTCGAGACAGCGGAACAGGGTGAGGATGCCGCGAAAAAGGCCTACGCCGCAGCATTAGGAGACACCTCCATCAGCGGCGCACTGCGCACCATCCTGCTCAGGCAGCAGACCCATATCCTGGCGTCGCACGACAAGGTCAAAGCCTTGCGCGATCAGTTCGCGTCCTAAGTTCTTGAAGAGGTCGACTACAAGGGTTGCGCTTCGGCGCAGCCCTTTCGCGTTCTGCTGCGGCGCTCCAACCCCTTCCTCGACAGATCAATGTAAGAATGGCAGCGAGCATGCCGAACAAACCCCTCCCCGCCCTCGACCTGGACGAAGTTCTTATGCAGATACGCGATGCGATCACGGATCTACGCGGAGCCCGCATCTTCCTTACCGGGGGCACCGGCTTCTTCGGCCATTGGCTGCTCGAGTCCCTGCTCCGTGCGAATCGCGAGCTGGGCCTCTCGCTTCGCGCAACCGTCTTGACGCGCGATTCGGACCGGTTCGGTCGCCACTCTCCGCACATCGCCGGCGACCCCTCGATCAGCCTGCTTGAAGGAGACATTCGGAGCGTCCGCTTCCCCGCCGAGCCGCATACGCATATCGTGCACGCGGCGACAGAGTCCGGCGGACAGCAATCGCAGCGGCCGGCATATGAGCTTGCGGAGGCCATCCTCGACGGCACCCGCCGAACCCTCGCGTTCGGTCTAACCAGCGGCGTGCGGCGCTTTCTTTACACCTCCACCGGCGCCGTATACGGCCGAAGCTCCGCGACCGAGACGCACACTCTAGAGACCAGCCGCACCGCGCCCGACCCGCTTCTCCTGCAGTCCTCCTACGACGAAGCAAAGCGCATGAGTGAGCACCTGTGCGTCGCCTACACGCACGGAACGGCAATGGAGGCGGTGATCGCCCGGCCCTTCGCCTTCGTCGGTCCGCACCTTCCGCTCAATCAGCACTTTGCCATCGGCAACTTCATCGGCGCGGCGATTGCCGGAACTCCGATCGTGATCAAAGGTGATGGCACACCGCTGCGTTCCTGGATGTACATGGCGGATCTCGCGGTGTGGATGTGGACCCTGCTCGTGCGGGGTGAGCGCAATCGCGCGTATAATGTCGGCGCGGAGAGGTCCTACTCCATTGCGGACGTGGCGCATCTGACTGCGGCAACCCTGCGCGCCGATCTGCCTGTGACGATCGCCGGCACCGCTCGTCCAGGCGCGCCGATGAACTCCTACGTCCCCTCAACCGAGCGCGCCCGTGTCGAGCTTGGCCTGCGCGAGACCATCAACCTGCCGGAAGCTCTGCGCCGCACCGCGGCATGGCACGGCTTTCGGATGTAACCGTACAACAGATGTACAGCTCGGAGAGTTACGCGCACGCGTTCAGGCGACCTTGAGCCCACTCTTCGCCAGCACAACGAACTCATGAATCGTCTTGACCGTATAGTCCAGCATCTCGTGCGTCAGACCCGGATAGAGCCCGATCCAAAAGACATTGTTCATCACATAATCGGTGTTGGTCAGCTCGCCCACCACGCGATACTCCCAGCCGTCATACGCGGGCTGCCGCGTAAGATTTCCCGCGAAGATCAGCCGCGTTCCGATCTTGTTTGTATCGAGATGACGCGTAAGCTGATCGCGCGTGAACGGTGCGCCTTCCTTGACGCCCAGCGTAAATCCGAACCAGCTCGGATCGCAGTTGTCGCCCGCAACCGGTAGCTGCAGATACTGTTCGAGATCCGCCAGACGCTCGTGCAGATAGGCGAAGTTAGCCTTGCGTTTCTCGATGAATTCGGGCAGCTTCGCGATCTGCGAGACACCCAGCGCAGCCTGCATGTCCGTCGCCTTCAGGTTGTAGCCCACATGCGAGTACGTGTACTTGTGATCGTACCCGCACGGCAGCGTCCCCAGCTGCCAGTCGAAGCGCTTGCCGCATGTGTTGTCGACTCCAGGCTCGCACCAGCAGTCGCGGCCCCAGTCGCGGAAGCTGTCGATCAGCACCTGCAGCGCAGGCTTATTCGTCAACACCGCGCCGCCTTCGCCCATGGTGATGTGGTGCGCGGGATAGAAGCTGACCGTGGCAATATCGCCCCACGTCCCAACCTTCTGCCCGTTGTACGTCGCGCCAAGCGCGTCGCAGCAGTCTTCCACCAGCCACAGGTTGTACTTCTTGCAGAACTCACTGACCGCCGCGAGATTGAACACGTTCCCTAGCGTGTGCGCGATCATCACGGCCTTGGTCTTCTCGCTGCGCGCGGCCTCAAGCTGCGTCACATCGATCTCATACGTCGGCAGGATGACATCGACGAACACCGGCACCAGCTTGTTCTGAAAGATCGGATTGACGGTCGTCGGAAAGCCGGCAGCGACTGTGATGACTTCATCGCCGGGCTTGAGCTGACGATCCCCCAGCTTCGGCGAGGTCAGCGCGCTTAACGCAACCAGATTCGCGCTCGATCCGGAGTTCACCAGAGAGGCCGAGCGCAGGCCGAAGAAACGCGCCAGCTTGCGCTCGAAGTCCTTCGCCCAGCGACCGGTCGTAAACCATCCATCGAGCGCGGATTCCACCACCGCGCTGATGTCGTCGGCGCGAATCACCTTGCCCGAAACCGGCACGGCCGAGGTGCCCGGCTGAAACGGCCGCTCAGGAAAAGCCTCGGCGTGGTACTGCGCTGTTAGGTCGAGAATCTTCTGCTTCAGCTGCTCTGCCCGCTCACTCATATCTCCTCAAGAATACACGGCTGCCTCGCCTCGCAGTCCTGCGGCCACGCCCTCAAACCGAGCAGCTTCGGACCATCAACAGATGCCTGCCAGCCGGGTATGATGGAAAAGATTCAGCTCCCCAACTTCTCTGTACCAGGATCCGGAATGAAAGCAGTTATCCTCGCTGGCGGACTCGGCACACGCATCAGCGAAGAAACCTCTCTTCGGCCCAAGCCGATGGTTGAGATCGGCGGCCGGCCGATTCTGTGGCACATCCTCAAGCTCTACTCGCAGCACGGCATCAACGACTTCATCATCTGCTGCGGCTACAAGGGCTACGTCATCAAGGAGTACTTCGCCAATTACTTCCTGCACACATCCGACGTCACGTTCGATATGACGACCAACCAGATGCAGGTCCATAACTCCATCGCGGAGCCTTGGCGCGTGACGCTCGTCGACACCGGCGACGCCACTGGCACCGGAGGCCGGCTGCACAAGATCGCCAGGTATCTGACCCCGGGCGAACCTTTCTGCATGACCTACGGCGATGGCGTCGCGGACGTGGACATCACCCGGTCCATCGCCTTCCACAAGCAGCACGGCAAGCTGGTCACGCTCACCAGCGTCCAGCCCGTCGCCCGTTTCGGCGCTCTGGGCCTCAAGGACACGCAGATCTACTCCTTTCAGGAGAAGCCCACGGACGAGGGTGGATGGATCAACGGCGGCTTCTTCGTGCTCGAGCCAAAGGCCATTGAGGCCGTCACCGACGACGCGCAGATGTTCGAGCGCGAGCCGATCGAGACGCTCGTCTCCGCGGGCCAGGTGCATGCCTTCTTCCATCACGGCTTCTGGCAGGCGATGGACACGCTGCGCGACAAGCAGCACCTTGAAGACCTGTGGAGCAAGGGCAAGGCGCCCTGGAAGACCTGGTAATGGCTATGACTCCCGACGCAAATCCCAACATAACTTTCAGTGCGGAGATTACCGCCGCACTCGCTCCTCTGAGCTCTGCCTGGCGCGGACGCAAAGTCTTTCTAACCGGGCACACAGGCTTCAAAGGCGGCTGGCTTGCGCTCTGGCTCACGCAGCTAGGCGCGGAGGTTCGCGGCTTTTCGCTCGACCCGGCAACTACTCCGAACCTGCTCACAGAGGCCCGGCTCTCCTCCGTGATCGACGACGTGCGCGGCGACATTCGCGACGCCGCCGCGCTCGAGCACGCTATGCACAGCTTCAAGCCGGAGGTGGTCTTTCATCTCGCGGCCCAGCCCCTGGTGCGCTATTCCTACGAGGACCCAATCGGCACCTACGAGACCAACGTCATCGGGACCGCGCGCGTGCTCGACGCAGTTCGCCGGTGTCCATCGGTGCGCGCCGTCGTCTCCATCACCACCGACAAGTGCTACGAGAACAAGGAATGGCTGTGGGGTTACCGCGAGACCGATCCGCTGGGCGGCTATGACCCCTACTCCTCCTCCAAGGCCTGCGCGGAGATCGTCGCCGCGGCCTTCCGCCAGTCCTACTTCCATCCCGACAAGCTCAACCGGCCGGGCGGCCACACCACGGCCGTCTCCACCGGCCGTGCCGGGAACGTCATCGGCGGCGGCGATTGGTCGCTCGACCGGCTCATCCCGGATCTCATCCGCGGCTTTGAGGCAGGCGCTCCGGTACGCATACGCCGGCCGCATTCCATCCGGCCGTGGCAGCATGTGCTCGAGCCCGTCTACGGCTATCTGCTGCTCGCCGAGAAGCTTCTCTCCTCAGACGCCGCCCGCTTCGCCACAGCCTTCAACTTCGGGCCGCACGACGACGACGCGCAGCCGGTACAGTGGATCGTCGAACGCATGACCCAGTTCTGGGGCGACGGCGCCACATGGATGCTCGACCCCGATCCCTCCGTGCACGAGGCGGGCTACCTCAAGCTCGACGCCTCACGCGCGCGTTCTGAGTTGGGTTGGAAGCCGCGCCTTCGCCTGGAAACGGCTCTTGAGTGGCTCGTCCGCTGGTACAAGGCCGCGATCGCAGGCGAGGACATGCAAGCCTTCACTCTCAGCCAAATCAGCGACTACACAGCACTCACCACCAAACCTTCTCTTTAAGGAAGGCTGAGCTAGTCCTTGCTTTTCTTGCTTCCATTCCGAGCAACGCGAGGAACCTGCTTTTCGTCTGGCTTAGCTAAATAGCTTTCGCCATGGTCTGACCTTGGCTGGCCAGAAATACGCACGCCCGATCAGTGCGCCGCCACATCCTTCGGTGCATCGCCCGGCCTGTTTTTATTGAGCAGAAACGCCAGCACAATCATCCCGCAGCTCATCCAGCACAGCGCCATGTAGATATCCGAGTAGCCCAGCGCGCCCGCCTGCTGCTGCAGCTGCTGGTAGATCGTGGCCTGCGCCGCGCCCATCCCCTGCGCCCCGCGGCCGCTCATGTCGAGCGCTCCGGCAAGACCCTGTGCCCGCTCCGCGAAGACCGGGTTCGTCATCCGCATGGACTCCTGCAGACGCGCCTGATGGAACAGCCCCCGATTTGTCACCATGGCCCCGGTAATCGCAATCATGATGCTGCCGCCCACGTTGCGCATGAAGTTGATAATGCCCGAGACCTGATTGCTTGCCTCGCGCGGCAGCCCCACATAGGCCGCATTCGTAATGGAGATAAACGCAAAGGGGATCGGCAGCATCTGCAGCACCCGTAGAAACGACGCGAACCCGAAGCTCATCTGCAGCGTCGTGTGTGTCGCGGCGTAATAGAACGAGCAGGCGAAGAACCCGAATCCCGCAACCGCCAGGTTTCGCGCGCTGAACTTGCCCGTCAAAATCCCCGCCAGCGGCATGACGACAACCAGCGCAATGCCGCCCGCCGTCAGGGCCTTGCCCGCGTTCGTCGCCGTGTACCCCAGCAGCGCTTGCAGGAACTGTGGCTGCAGCACCGTCGACGCATTCAACACGCCGCCCACCAGGCTCATCAGAAAGCAGCAGATAGCAAAGTTCCTGAACTTGAACAGCTTCAAGTTCATCAACGGACTCTTAGCCTTCCACTCCCAGTAGACAAACCCGATAATGCCGAAGACAAACATGATGGCAAAGGTGCGGATGAAGTTGCTGGCAAACCAGTCATTCTCTTCACCCTTATCAAGCGCAATCTGCAGCCCGCCCATCGCCAGTGTCAGAAATCCGAGGCCAATGTAATCGACCCGGAACAGGTTTGATCGGTCAGCCTTGATCCAGGGCGGATCCTGCACCATCCGCTGCACCAGAATCAGCGCCAGCACGCCGATCGGAATGTTGATGTAAAAGATCCATCGCCACGAGTAGTTATCGGTGATCCACCCGCCCAGCGTCGGCCCGATCGAGGGTGCCAGCACCGCCACCAGCCCATACAGCGCAAACGCCTGACCGCGCTTCTTCGGCTCGAACGAGTCCGCCATAATGGCCTGCGCCATCGGCTGCAATCCGCCGCCGCCAATGCCTTGAAACACCCGCGCCAGCAGCAGCAGCGGCAGACTCGGCGCAACCGCGCAAAGAAAGCTCGAAACCGTAAAGATCACAATGCAGAGCTGAAAGAAGTTTCGCCGCCCAATCACGCTCGAGGCCCACCCACCCAGCGGCAGCACAATCGCGTTCGACACCAGATAGCTCGTCAGCACCCACGTTCCCTGGTCCTGGCTGGCCCCCAGGTTTCCCGAGATGTGCGGCAGAGCGACGTTCGCAATGGAGGTGTCCAGCACCTCCATAAACGCCGCCAGCGCCACCGTCGCCGCGATCAGCCAGGGGTTGAACTGAGGTTTCCACTCCGCATGATCATCTGCCAACGTGCGTCTCCCGGCTAAACTCTGTCACAGGCGCAAACACGGTAGCGTCTCCCGCGACACACGCTCATCTGAAGCTCTGTTCCTGAATAGACGACCCATCGCTTATCCCGGATGCTTTTCTTTCCCTCCACCGTCATCCTCTCAAGGTCTTTGCCCTTCTTGCTTGTCATTCCAACCTTCTTCGCTTGTCATTCCGAGCCACAACGAGGAACCTGCTGCTCTACCAGGAACACCGGCCTACCCGGGAACAATCGTTCAACCTCAAATCCACCCCGTACAATCCCAAAAGGCACCTAGCTCACAGGACTCACGCATAAATGGCTCAGATCTACCCCTTCCGCGCCCTCCGCTACGACCCCAGCCGCGTCCGCATGGAAGACGTCGTCACCCAGCCCTACGACAAGATCTCGCCCGCCATGCAGCAGCGCTACTACGAGCTCAGCCCCTACAACCTCATCCGCGTCATCCTCGGCAAGCACGAGCCATCCGACACCGAGCCCCAGGACCTCCTTCCCGCCGGCGAGCGCGCCCACAACGTCTATACCCGCGCCGCCAACTACCTCTCCAGCTGGCGCAAGGAAAACATCCTCCGCGAAGAGTCCGAGCCCGCCCTCTACGGCTACTCCCAGACCTACATCGTCCCCGGCACCTCAGAGATTCGCGAGCGCCGCGGCTTCATCGCCCTTGGCCACCTCTACGACTACGCCGACAAGGTCGTATATCGCCACGAGCAGACCTTCCCCAAACACAAGTCCGACCGCCTCGCCCTCTTCAAAGCCACCCGCGCCTACTGCGAGCAGATCTACATGCTCTACTCCGACCCCGCCTTCACCGCCGAGAAACTCCTCTTCGGCGCCGACAGCGGCAGCGCCCAGCATGCCGTTGGCCACGCCCAGAACGCCCCCGACCTCACCATCACCGACGAGTACCAGGTCGTCCATCGCCTCTGGCGCCTCACCGATCCCACCCTCATCAACCTCATCGTCACCGCCATGGCCGACAAGAAGCTCATCATCGCCGACGGCCACCACCGCTATGAGACCTCCGTCGCCTACGCCCGCGAGCGCTCCGCCCAGCTCAACCTCCCCTTCGGCCACCGCTCCGACGAAAACGACGAGTCCCCCTCCAACCTCGTTGACGCCGACCATCGTCCCAACCTCGCCGCCCCGCCCTTCCCCGAAGCCGCCATGATGATGACCTTCGTCAACATGGATGCCCCCGGCATCACCATCCTCCCCACCCATCGCGTCGTCACCGGCCTCGCCACCGGCGCGACCGAGGACTCCGGCACTCCAGGCGCCGTCTCCAACCTCTCCCGCGGCTTCTCCTCCGCCGACTTCCTCACCCCCGCCTCCGCCCTCTACACCATCACCC